>JANYDS010000049.1 GCA_025363475.1 Terriglobia bacterium | reverse complement strand
GGCCACACCAGGCGCTGGGCTACAAGACACCCGCAGATTTCTTCCCGCACACGTCAATCAGGAAACGCACATGATCGTGCTGGGGGCTATGCCCCCAAACCCCCGGGATTTAGCGCCGTTTTTACCGGAATGGATCATTTTTGCTTTTGCTTCTACATCAGTATGCCGTACACTGGCAACGCTTGTTTAGGAGGATAGGGCAACGCAGGGATGCGACCCGAGCGCCGATTCAAGTCCGGAATGTTGTGCCCCTTGTGTGGTACCCGCGACTTTTCGATGCTTCGCCCGATCAGCGGCGGAACTGGCGAGTCAGCGGCGCGGGCTATGGTATCCACTGGCCGGAAATCGACGGAGACCCCAGTACCTCAGGACTCCTCAGCGGTGCGCCCGCAACGGCAGGGCTCGTGCGAACCAGCGCGTAAATCGCCTCTACGGACTCTATGGGGAAGCTTTCACGCCGTTGCGGCTTGTGCGCGGGAATATCGGCTCATGGCGTTCGAGGCCGGGCCGAAAAGGGTCGCAAGCCGCGTGGAGCTACCGAGCCTGCTCCATAACGGTGCGCAGGATGCCGTTGATCCGGGTCGAGTAACCCTTGCCATACTGCATGAGCCAGTCGTAGACTTCCTGATCGATACGAGCGGCCACCAGCACTTTCGGAGCCCGGCGAAATTGCGCCAGTTGCTCGTTCGTCAGAGCAGGGATGTCCGAATAATCAATGCCCGAATCATCGCCGGCAACCTGCCGCTTTGCGATCCGGGTTAAGACGGCCTTCTGCGCCTTACTCACCGGCTTGCTGAATATAGATTCGGCGCTCACGCTTATTAGCTTCGCGGGCCGGGATGATGCGGATGATTTCTTCATGGTCATGTTCACTCTCCATGCGATAAACGTGGACAACCAGCAACACCGCGCCGGTTGCCATGCCTATGGCGTGCCATCTTTAATCGCCAGCCACGATGCGGTCCCTGCAGAAGACTGTATCGGGATCGTTGAAAACAAGAGCCGCGCTCTTGAATGCGAGCCCATGTTTCTGCTGGTTGATCCGGTTCTTCTCCCCGTCCCATTCGAACCGCATTTGCTATACAAAATGTATAACACTCGGATGGAGTAGTCCAGAGCTTACCGGATGCTGCGATAGCCAACGAGCGCAAGTACTGATAAAAACGCTGGTTGATACCACGATGGGGAGCCAAAATCGGCCCTAAACTTCAATGCGAGAGACGAGTTCATCGCTGTTCGGAACCAGGCGTCCGTAAAGGACATCAGGATCGAGATCAGCGCCATTTGGCCACGAGACGGTGCCGAGTTCGGGATCGACCCGCACCTGAGAAAAGTAGGCGGGATCTATAAGCGGGGCGAATACGCCACGAAAGCTGACGATTGCTCCCAGATCGACTATGCCTTCGACACCATCTTCATAGCGTATTTGCAGCCGGTGACCGTCAAGTGGAGTTGCAAAAACGATATCTTTCAACATAGAGAATTACTCCAGCGGCGCAATCGGGTTGAGTTGCGCTTCCTGCCGGGCGAGCGTCCAATCGTCCATCAATTCCGCCCGGTGCAACGCGGCCCATTCGGTGACGAGCGCCAGAGCGCGCGGCGAAAGACTCCCACGCAAAACCGCAAGCGTTTCAATCGCAATGAGTGCTCGTTGACCGGCATACCGGATGTGGAAATGTGGCGGATCATGGTCGGCGTAGTACATCTGCACAACAATACCGAAGAAACCGCTGATCTCAGGCATGCGGGTTCATTTCCCACAGTAACAGACTTAGCGGGAGCCTGCGCCTTACTACTGCAAGCGTTCGCGAGCCCTCGAACCCAGTATCCGGGTACTCGCCAGAGAGGTTGATAGTTACCCACGAGGCGCAAACTGCGCTGCGGTCAAAAAAGCGAGATAGCGCCAAGGTGATTCCGTTTCACCAAAGCCCCGCAACAGCCTCCAACGTTCCGAAAATACCGTCGCGCCTGCCAAATCCCTCTATACTTTCCGGCAGTACAATTGTGTATAGAAAATAGAATCGAGACACAACATGCGGACTAACATCGTGATTGGCAACCGGCCTCAAGACCAAGCGCGAAGCCGTCGAAATGGGCTTCGCGACCCTCGTGCGCCTGAGTACACAGGCAGAGGTCAAGAAACTGCGGCGCAAGCTGCATTGGCAGGGCGATCTTGACGCCATGAGACTCGACAAATGATTCTGGTCGATTCCAGCGTTTGGATCGACTATTTCAAAGGAATAATCTCGCCTCAAACGGAAAAACCAGACCAGTTATCAGGTGCCGAGACCATTGCAGTCGGCGACTTGATACTCGCGTAGGTTCTACAAGGCTTCGCTTCCGAAAAGATCTTCAACCTTGCCAGAAATGCACTGTCCGCCTTCACCGTTATCGACCTTTGCGGCACCGAAATTGCCATCCAGTCCGCCAGAAATTTTCGTCTGCTCCGCGAGTCCGGCGTAACCGTTCGCAAAACCATTGATTCTGTCATCGCCACCCGCTGAGGCCAAATCGAACCACTGTGGGAAAATAAAGTTTGAAACACCCCAGCACCACGCCGCTACTAACTCCCCGTCTCATCGCAACCTGCCTGATGTCCGCCTGGCTGCTGACCGCCTGCGGTGACAAACCAGGACCAAAACCCGACCTCACTCTCCCCCTGGCCCAAATCGATCCCGCCACCACGGGCACCATCACGGGCCGCGTCGCTTTCCTCGGCGATGCCCCCGTAATGCCAGCCATCGACATGGCCTCCAACCCCAACTGCGAGAAACAGCACCCCACCCCTTTCAAGGCGGAAACGATCGTCGTCAATCCCAACCACACCCTGCGCTACGTCTTCATCCGCATCAAAGACGGCCTGCCCCATGCCCGCTGGAACCCGCCCGTCGAAGCCGCCAAACTCGAACAAACGGGCTGCGTCTACGGCCCGCACGTCCTCGGCATCATGCAGGGTCAGCAACTCGAAATTCTCAATAACGACCCCGTCAACCACAACGTTCACGCCGAAAGCGTTATCAACCCCGCCTGGAATGAATCCCAGCCGCCCCGCGCCGAACACAAATTCAAAACGTTCGATGTCGAAGAACCCCTGTTCCCCATGACCTGCAGCGTCCACCCCTGGATGCGCAGCTGGGTGGGCGTTTCCCCACACCCCTATTTCGCAGTCACCGGCGACGACGGCACGTTCACCATCAAGGGTGTGCCGCCCGGCTCTTACACACTCGAAGCAATCCACGAAAAATACGGTAAAAAGGAAGGCAAACTGACCCTCGCCCCCAGTGGCATGGCCAGCGTCTATTTCAGCTATGGTAACTAAGAAAGCCTACCAACCCGGCCTGCACCGCTGGTCGATCCTGCTCGCCGCGTGCACCCTGCTCCTGGTCGTAGCCGGCGGCCTCGTCACCAGCCGCGACGCCGGTCTTTCCGTCCCGGACTGGCCCCTCTCCTACGGCAAACTCATGCCCCCCATGGAAGGCGGCATTCTCTACGAACATGGCCACCGCATGATCGCCACTTCAGTCGGCATCCTCACCATCATTTCCATGATTTGGATCCTGCGCACCGAAAAGCGCAAATGGCTGCGGACCCTCAGCATCCTCGCCCTTGTCGCCGTCATCGTCCAGGGCCTGCTCGGTGGCCTCACCGTCATCTACCTGCTGCCCTGGTGGATCTCAACCTCCCACGCCTCGCTCGCCCAGCTCTTCTTTTCCACCACCGTCGCCATGGCCATTTTCACCTCCGCCTGGTGGGTCCGGGGTGCTGTCGAAACCGAAGAAAATTCCAAAGCTCCTATCCGCAGCTTCGCCCTCGCAGCCCCCATTCTGGTGCTGAGCCAGCTCGCTCTGGGCGCGGCGGCAAGGCATAAAGCCATCGGCTCCATTTATCACATTTCGTGGTCCCCGGTTGTCACCGGCGTGATACTTTGGGTTTCCTTGCGCATCCTGCTCCATTACGCGGAAAACCGTGAACTGCGCCTCGGCGCTCTCACCATGTTGAGCGTCACCTTTTGCCAGGTCTTCCTCGGCATCGCCGCCTACATGACCCGCATCGCCTATGCTGACGCAGTGCAGCCCATGCCCCTCATGGTCACCTTCACCGTCTTCCATGTCGCCGTCGGAGCCCTCACTATGGCCACCAGTGTCGTGCTCGCCGTCCTCGTCCGCCGCAATGTTTCCGCCTCAGTACAGGTTTTTTCCCGGGCCCAAATCCCGGTAGTGTCCTGATGCAGGACTATATTGCATTAACGAAACCCCGCATCACCTGGCTCATCCTCATGAGCACCGCCGTCGGTTATTTCTTCGGCATGAATCATGTCTGGAGAGGTGCCGCCGATTGGATATTACTCATCGACACCATGCTCGGCACCGCCCTGATCGCCTCCGGCACCGCCGCGCTCAATCAGTGGTATGAACGCGCGGGCGACGCCCTCATGCGCCGCACCGCCGGGCGTCCTCTGCCCACTGGGAAAATGACCGCGCCCCGTGCCCTCTGGTTCGGCATCACCCTTGCGGCACTTGGTTTCCTCGAACTCGCCATCCGTGTGAACCCGCTCACCGGTGCGCTCGGGGCCTTCACCCTCGTCAGCTATTTGTTCGTTTACACGCCGCTCAAACGGAAATCCCACCTCTCCACAGTTTTCGGAGCGCTGCCAGGTGCCATGCCGCCGCTCATGGGTTTCGCCGCATCATATAACGGCTTGACCCGCGAAGCCTGGGCCCTCTTCGCCATCCTCTTTGTCTGGCAATTCCCCCACTTCCTCGCCATCGCCTGGATGTACCGCGAAGACTATGCCCGCGCCGGTATCCGCATGCTCCCCGTCGTGGAACCAGACGGCATGTCCACCGCGCGCCAGATCATCCTCTACGCGTCGACGCTTATTCCCGTCAGCCTGTTTCCGGTGCTCTTCGGCATGTCGGGCCGCATCTATCTTTTCGGCGCTCTGGCCCTCGGCGGCTGGTTCCTCTACACCGGCGTACGGGTCGCTTTTGATCTTACGAACGGACGCGCCAGAACCGTCCTCCTGGCCTCAGTTATCTACCTGCCAGCCATCTACGGACTCATGATCCTCGACCGACCGTCACTCTAAAACTAATGAAGCGAATCCTTACATTTTGTCTTCTCTGCGGGCTTTCGCTCGCGGCCTGTTCACGCGAGAAACCCCTCGCAGTTTTAGGCCAGATTCCCCAGTTCCAGCTCACCAGCCAGGAAGGCACAAAGTTCACTCGCAAAGAACTCGACGGCCACGTCTGGGTCGCCGACTTTATCTTCACCAATTGCGAAGGTCCCTGCCCGCGCATGAGTTCGCACATGCATTCGCTTCAGGACAAAACCAACCTCGGCGTCAGACTCGTATCCTTCACCGTTGATCCCGACCGCGACACCCCCTCCGCACTCCAGGAATACGGCAAGAAATTCCACGCCGATGCCAGCCGCTGGACCTTCCTCACCGGCGACAAAGCCACCCTCAACATGCTCGATCACGACGCCTTCAAACTCGGCTCGCTCGGCGCGGATATGGACCACAGCACCCGCTTCGTTCTCATCGACAAACAGGGCCGAGTACGTGGCTACTACGGCATCGCCGATGGTAATCCTGTCGAACGCATCGCCAAAGACGCCGCCAGACTCGAGCAGGAATCGTGAGTCCCACCGCGGCGAACCGCAAACCCATACCAGCCATCCTCGCTCTCAGCGCAGCAGTGGCTGCTTTCCTGATTTGGCTGATCTACTTTAAAGAGAAGCTTGTCACGCCAGGCTGGGCCAGCAACCTCCCGCTCTCGAACGCCATCTTTAATTCCGTCAGCGCCATCTGCCTGTCGCTCGGCTACATCAACATCCGTCGGGGCAACCGTGCGGTGCATAAGCGCCTGATGCTGGGCGCGACAGCGTCCTCGGCCTGTTTCCTTGTCGGCTACATCACGTATCACTACTTCCACGGCGATACCAAATTCCCCGGCCAGGGCTGGATACGTCCCGTCTACTTCTCCATCCTCATCAGCCACATCGGCCTGTCCATCGTTTCGTTGCCGCTCATCTTCGCCACACTGTGGTATTCGCTCACCGGCCAGTTCCGCGCCCACCGCGGCGTCGCCCGCTGGACGTTTCCGCTTTGGCTCTACGTCTCCGTCACCGGCGTTCTGGTCTTCGTCCTCCTCAAGTCGCAAAACTAAGTATTATGAAAACCATGTCTACTCTCCGTGCGACTCTGGTCGCGCTGGCGGCCCTGTCTGTTGCCAGGTAATGGCTGTCACGAAATAACCATGGCAGACTCGGTGACCGAAGCTTGTGGCACACTCTTGCGTGCCGTGTCGAGACTCATCTCGATACCCACTGCTCCGCCCTTGTAACAGCTATTTCGTGAGAGGCCCTGGAATCACGGAGTTGCCGTTTTCCATTTCCACCGCTCGGAACTTGACCTAGAAGCAACGCTCCTACAGGCTATTCATCTCGCTTGTGATTGTCGTTTCGATACGACTGGTCAATCTTCTGCCACAGCTGTTCGGAGTTGTCGTATTCTTTGAATTTCTTTCGATCAACTCCTGTTCTGGGCTCAGTGCCAGATCCGAAGTATTTCGATAGAGGATTCGCCGACACGGTACGCGGCGATATAAGGCAGCGGCACAAGAACGAATTCTCTTGTACCCGGTTCCCGCCCGCGTCTGCCGCTGCGCGGGAACCGGGCCAGCTGTTCGATTCTCTCGAAGGTTATAGAGCGACTGTTAAGAGTGCGGCATCGGAACTCCCGACCGCGATCCGGAGGCTGATACCTTCAACGTCATCAACCGCCTCCGGCGTCCACCGAATATTCATCAGCGAAGCAGATGCTTTTCGATGCGTTCGACAATATTCCGAGGATCAATCAGCTCGCCTCTATCCGCCTGCGCAATGCCAACGCGGACAGCGGCCAGGAATGCGGCATCTTCTTCGGCAAGGCGTGACTCCGAATCACGCGTGACCATGTCCGTCTACTTCCCGTCCACCGAAAACGCAAGCAACACATTCCCTGCCGAACCGCCGAACGACCCATATCCGGAGTTGGTATAAACCATCCCGTTAACGATCACCGGCCCCGGCCCGTCCACCGATCCGCCCTTCGCTTCCACGCGGTTTACCGTGTCATACGGCTTAGCCGTATCCACATCCCAGATGATCTCGCCCGTCTTCGTTGAATAGGCACGGAAGTGCGCATTGATCGCACCAGAAAACACCACACCAGGCATCACCGAAACGGCAGCCGACTGCGCGGGTATGCAACCCGCCGGTACCGCGCACTTCACTTCCGGCGCGGGCGTACCCCAAACTTTCTCACCCGTCTTCAGGTTGATCGCGTACAGCCCAGGCGTCGCCCCGGTCCGGACGTTCTTGTCCGCAATCGCAGCGTAGGTATTCTGCTCATCCGCCGCATGACCCCATTCCACGCCGCCCAGCGCGCTGCCCGCACCCACCTTGATTTTCCACAAAACCTTGCCCTGTTGATCCGGGTCCAGCCCCCATACGATGCCGGATTTTTGTCCTGCGACAATCACCTGTTTGCCATCACCGAGCGAACGCAGAATCGGCGAAGTCCCGAAGTCGTAATCCGGGCCATTGGTCGTCGGGCAGTTCGGCGCACCCGGGCAGCCAACGATGAAGTTGTCATGCTCCAGGACCTGCGCCTTCCACATGATCTTGCCGGTGTCCATATTGAAAGCCAGAATTGCGTCGTCAGTATCAACGTCAATATCGGTGTACGAATCGCCCGTTGAAGCATAGATCAGTTTGCGCTTCAGATCGAGCGTAGGCGCAGACCAGATGGCGGCACCCGCCGGGCCCCACTGCTGCACATCGACCTTGCTTTTGCGGTACGGCTTGGGCGTGTCTGCGATGGCGTAAGTCTTCCAGATCGTCTTGCCGGTCTCGGCATCGAGTGCCATCATACTG
Organism: Terriglobia bacterium; assembly: GCA_025363475.1. Lineage (GTDB taxonomy): Bacteria > Acidobacteriota > Terriglobia > Bryobacterales > Bryobacteraceae > BOG-234. The sequence goes on along the minus strand of JANYDS010000049.1, from coordinate 7,356 downwards.
CCCCGGAACGTGCAGCATTCATACTGCGCCCGCGCCGCCGAGCCTTCTTCGAGCGAAGCCACCGGCACATACAGACGGCCACCGTAATAGACAGGTGTTCCGGTGATGCGTGCCGCCGGATGGTCTTCCATTTTCAACTTCCAGATCTGCTTGCCCGTCTCCACATCCACCGCATGGATATTGGCGCTCAGGTCACCGAAGTAGGCAATATACTTGCCACTCTTCGCCTTGGCCAGCACGATGCCCGTGCGTACGCTGGAACCGGCTTTGTAAGCCCAATAGGTGCAGCCCGTGCTCGCGTCCAGCGAATAGACAGACCCGCCAGCGCTCCCGACGAACAACCGTCCGCCCGCAACGGCAGGCTGTGCGTAGGCAACACGGTCGCCGGGGAAGCCGAAGGCCCACTTGAGTTTCAGCTTGGGTACATCCGCAGCACTGAGTCCGGGCTTGGGCTGGTAGTGCGAATTGTCGGTATCAAATCCCCAGCCGTTCCAGTCGGTGGCAGCGATTGAAAACGCTTTAGCCGGCGTGGTACACATGCCGGAAAGCGGGGCGGAGCCAGCCGTGAAATCCTTCCCCGTCAGGTAGCGCGCAATTGCCCGCCCTTCATCCTGAGACAAGCCCGAGGCCTGTATCAGCATCGCGCCTGAGAACATCGTATTGAAGACCGCTTCCGGCGTTCGGGCTGCAATCTCTGCACGCTTGGGCATGCGGTCGCTGGTGCTGTTGTCGTGGCACGTTCCGCAGCGCGAATTGTACAGAGCGGCTCCGTCAATCGGCGCTTCGGCAGCAGAAAGGACGCCAGCCAGGGCCAGCGGAACAAGGGCGAATCTGAGAGCACGCATAGTATTTATAAGAGTTCGCAGCCAATGTAACATAAAACCCAAACTTCATGATCCGGCCCCTGACAACCACCGATATTCCGCATCTGGATGGGCTGCTGCAACGGGCCTTCAATACCATTGAGAGCTTCGGCCGCGGTATCTCCCGCCAGCATGCCATCCAGCCCGATGGCTGTTTCGTTACCGATCATGAGGGCCTGCCCGCAGGAATGGTCTCAACTGCCCGCTTTGGTGAGATCGCCTACATAGGGTTTATGGGTGTCGAACCAGACCTGCAAGGCGAAGGATTCGGCAAGGCCTTGCTGGCAGCCGCGATTTCAGATGCCGGGCAACACGGCTGCCAGACGCTGCTGCTCGATGCCACACCCGCAGGCGAGCCGCTCTACCGCAGCTTCGGCTTTGAAACAGCGGGGAGTTCTTTCGATCTAAGGGGCGTGCCGGTTCCCTCCGGTCCGGGCGAATCACTCGATAGCGGCGATCTGTATGCCCTCGACCTCGAAGCCTTCGGCGCTGACCGCAGCCGCGCGCTCAACGTCCTCATCGCAGAACCCGGCAGCCAGGTATTCACCGCGCCGGATGGCTTTCTGATCGCACAGGAAAAGGTAATCGGCCCGTGGATCGCACGGGATGACCGCACCGCCGCGACGCTCCTGAACACCGCACTCGCGGCTGGAAAACCACGCGACCGGCGCGTCATGATCCCCGCCGAGCACACCAGCGCGCTCAACATCGCGCAGGCCTGCGGTTTTGCTGCTCTCCGTGAAGTGCTCCACATGCGGAGGGGCAAACCCGCGCCCTGGCTCCGCAGCCGGATCTACGCCCACGCCAGCTACGCCCTGGGTTAAGCCCACTCGAATAAACGCGTAGCATAAAATAATGCGTTGAGCCTACTATCGAAACGCATTCATCTTGGTTGCGCTGTCCTTACGCTTGTCGCAGGCTTCGCATCCGCCCAGACACCCGCCCAAATGGAGTGGCCCAGCTACGCCGCCGACCTCGCCGGCAGCCGCTACCGGCCCCTCGCCCAGATTGACGCCTCCAACTTCAGCAAGCTCGAAGTAGCCTGGCGCTTCAAGACCGATAACATCGGCAACCGCCCCGAATACAAACTGGAAGGCACGCCCCTTATGGTGGGCGGCACCATCTATGCCACAGCCGGTTCGCGCCGCGCCGCGATCGCGCTTGACGCCGTCACCGGCGAATTGCGCTGGCTGCACGGTGAACGCGAAGGTGCCCGCGGCGGTGCTGCGCCGCGTCAGCTTTCGGGTCGCGGTGTCGCCTACTGGTCTGACGGTAAAGAAGCCCGCATTCTCTACGTGACACCCGGCTATCGCCTGGTTGCACTCGATGCCAAAACCGGCTCTGTCATTCCCGGCTTCGGCAAGCAGGGACTGGTCGATCTTAAGCTCGACTTCGATCAGAAGATCAAGCCCGATCTCATCACCGGCGAGGTAGGTCTGCAATCCGCGCCCGTGGTCGCGGGCAATATCGTTCTCATCGGCGCGGCGTTCCGCGAAGGCATGACGCCGAAGACGATGAACAATAACAAAGGCTATGTCCGGGCCTATGACGTCCGCACAGGCAAGCGTTTGTGGACGTTCCACACCATTCCGCTCAAGGGCGAATTCGGCTACGACACCTGGAAAGACGGGTCCGCCGAACACACCGGCAACACGGGCGTGTGGACCCAGATGACCATTGACGAAAAGCTCAACCTGGCCTACCTGCCTGTGGAATCTCCGACCGGCGATTATTACGGCGGCCACCGCCCCGGCGACAACCTCTATGGCGAAAGCCTGGTCTGCGTCGATCTCTCAACCGGCAAACGCAAATGGCACTTCCAGCTGGTGCATCATCCGCTTTGGGACATGGATATTTCGTCCGCCCCGCTTTTGATGGATATCAACGTGGATGGCAAGGCGATTCAGGCTGTCGCGCAGCCCACGAAACAGGGTTTCCTCTATGTCTTTGACCGCGTGACCGGCAAGCCGGTCTGGCCCATCGATGAAAAGGCAGTGGAGAAAGGCAACGTCCCCGGCGAGTGGTACGCGCCCACGCAGCCCTTCCCCAGCAAGCCGCCAGCCTACTCCCGCAACGGCGTCATGCCCACTGATCTGATTGACTTTACGCCCGCCATGCACGACCAGGCGCTTAGCATCGCGGCGAAGTACAAACTGGGTCCGGTATTCACTCCTCCAGTTTTAAGTAACCTTTCGGGCCCCTTCTCTACTCTCACATTAGGGACGGCTGCAGGCGGAACGAACTGGCCCGGTGCCTCATTCGATCCGGAGACGCATACGGTTTATGCGTTTGCCTGCACAGCGTGCCTGGTGCCGATCGGGGTAGTGCCGACGCCAAACGGTGAGATTTCGGATATGAAGTACGTGATGGGAACAGCGGGACAGAAAGTCGAGATCGCGCGCGGTCCGGGCGAGAACGTGGGTGCGGATGCGCCTGCCGAAAAGCCGTCCGCTGCCGCCGCGCCTGCACCAGCCCCCGCTGCGGCTCCTGCAGCTCCGGCTCTGAACGTGATGGGTTTGCCGCTGATCAAGCCTCCCTACAGCACCATCTCTGCAATCAATCTGGATAAGGGTGAGATCACATGGCAGGTTGCCCATGGCGATACCCCGGATTTTATCCGCAACAACCCGGCGCTCAAGGGCGTGAATTTGCCCCGGACGGGCCAGCTGGGCTACAACATCGGGACTTTGGTCACGAAAACGCTGGTAGTAGCGGGGGACAGTATGGTGACCACCACGCCGGAACACCCGCGTGGTGCCATGCTTCGGGCGTATGACAAGCACACGGGGAAAGAAGTGGGGACGGTGTTGATGCCCGCTCCGCAGACCGGCTCCCCGATGACCTATATGGTGGACGGCAAGCAATATATCATCGTCGCGGTTAGTGGCGGCATCTATTCAGGCGAGTACATCGCCTACAGGTTGCCGTAAAATTTCTGGTGGAAGTGTTATTTTTAAGAGGAGCTATGAAAGTTAAATTCGCAGTTATCGCACTCGCTGGCCTCGCGTCACTGGGCCTGTATGATTCCCGTCTTGGCGCACAGGCCGCCGGCAAGAATGTCTGGGATGGGGTTTACACGAAAGAACAGGCGGAACGGGGCAAGGGCCTCTATGCCAAAGAGTGTGGCTCCTGCCACGGCGACCAGCTCACGGGCGGCGAAATGGCTCCGGCTTTGGCTGGCGGCGATTTCCTCTCCAACTGGAATGGCCTTACGGTGGGTGATTTCTACGACCGCGTGCGCACTTCGATGCCGCTCAACAAGCCGAACAGCCTGAGCCGCGACGTGAATCGCGACATCACTGCTTTTATCCTTCAGGCCAACAGCTTTCCCGCCGGTACCACGGATATGGATACCAAGTCGGAGATGCTGAAGATGATCACGATCGAAGCGAAAAAACCGTAGTTTCGCAAGTTCCAGTTTAAAACCGGAAGGCACCCTGGCTTCGGTCCGAGTGCTTTTTATTGGTGGTACAGTGATTCAAGCGCACCGCCTTCTATGGCCCTTCACCCAGGTTCTCTCCATCGTGGGCCTTTGTCTCTGAATCGCAAACCGAACACCCGTGCCGACGAGATCATCCATATACTGGACGTCACGCCGCACGAGATCGTCGCGCTGAAGCCTGCCGGCCTGGCCAGCGAGCTCCCGCGCGATCCGTCAGCCGATTCGTTGGTGCGTCGCCTCGCGGCACAGGGATTTTCTGGCCTGCGACTCGTACACCGGCTTGACGCGCCTTCCTGTGGCCTGATGCTCGTGGCCCGCTCGGCTGAGGCCGCAGCCCACTACTCGGCGGAGATTGCCGCGCGTCGCTGGCACAAGTGGTATGTTGCACAGGTCGCGCTCCGGAGTTCCGAGGCCGGGCAGCTTGTGGGGCCTCACAAATCGTACCTGAAGGTGGAGGGGGCTTCCGCGCGCGTTGTTCGTTCGGGCGGCAAGCCCTCGTTTCTGGACGTGGCTCTGGCGACTCCCGTGCCGGGTGTCCCTGAAGAGAGCCACTTGCTCGTGCAGCTTCACACGGGCCGTCTCCACCAGATTCGGGTGATGCTGGCACACCGGGGAGCGCCCCTCTCAGGCGACATTTGTTATGGCGGCCCATCCGGGCGGGCGATCTATCTTGAGCACACGATCCTCGCGGCGCGGATCTTTGGGTCCCTCGAATGGCGCGTCTGGCTTGCGCCTTGCCATCCGGACCGGGTGCAGTGGGCGCCTGCTTTGTCCGCTGAGGTTGACGCTCAAGTGAGCGCCCTTTCCGCCTCGCTCGTACAGGAACGGATTCAGAGCCTGAACGTCACGGCTTCCTAGCGGCTCCGGACCGTACCGAGGCCCCCATCGATGCCCAGGATCTGACCTGTGACCCAGTTGTTCTCAGGGTCGAGCAGCCATAAGATTCCCGACGCCACATCATCAGCCCGGCCGATTCTGCCCAGCGCATGCATTGCAGTCGAGGCCTTCAGGGCAGCCTCGTTTGAAGTGATCCGCGCTGCCAGCGGCGTATCCACCAGCCCCCGGGGCAACGCAATTCACTCTGATGTTGCGTGGTGCGTAGGTAGCTCCGCCTGAGAGCGTCAATCCGATGACTCCGGCTTTTGCGGCGGCAATGGCCTCCTGATTCGGAAAGCCTGTGCGCGCGGCGGCCGTCGAGCACAACACAATCGATCCGCCAGAGGACCAGAGGGCTTTCGCCCCGGCTCGTACGGTCGCGTAAGCCGTCGTCAAGTTGGTCTCGATAGTCTGCTGCCACTCTGCCTCTGTGGTCAGGTGAGCCGGTTTCAGAAGGACGCTCCCGGCGCAGTTGACGATTCCGTTTATGGGGCCTAAGGCCAATACTGGTCACTTAACAATCCGAATAGCATCACGAATCGCGATCGGCGGGAGAGGTTTGATGTTCCGTGGACGTAGCGGGTAGCTGCTCATCTTGCGTTTCACTCCACGTGGATTCCGACGGTTGCGGCTTGAGACGACACGCTCCTGGAGGATCTCCTTCAGCACAGCGTTATGAAAGGTTTTCCGGTGCTGAGGGGGGAATAGCGCCGTAGGCGGATAATTTACGACGGATGACCCGGACGGCGTGCAGAAACGAGAGCCGGTCCGGATCTTCCTCAGCCTGGAGCGCGGCTTCGTGCATCAGCCCGCGCACGGCGAAGTGGGCCATCAACAGGCCATAGAACTCCTGCCGCACCAGATCCGGCGTCTTGCTGCGCAACACGATGCGGGCGCCGCGCAGGTGGGTTTTGAGTTCGTCGAACGCGGTTTCAATCTCCCATCGCTCGTGATAAAGGGCTGCCAGTTCGGTGGCCGGGGCTTTGGCGTGATCCGCAATGGTGGTCACGAGGCGATAGAGCGGTTCGGCTTCGGCTATTCCATCCAGTTGGTAGTCGATCACGCGAACGACTATTCCGTTGGTCTTTTTCCTCCAGTCCCGCTCCGATGGAAAGATGCGGCTCAGGCAGGAGCCGTCCGGCAGCTTTTTCTCACATGCCAGCCGCATGTTCTTCTTCACGCGCCACAGCAGATCGGCACCCGTATCCGCAGCCTGCTTCCACAACTGGAATCCAAAGAAATTGCGGTCCGCCAGACACAACATGCCTTTTTCGAGACTGGGCAATACCTTCTTTGCCAGCGCAATCTCGCTGGTGGTGTAACCCTCCATCTGCGTCCCGAACAGGACATGGGTGCCGATTTCCGCCAGCGACACGAAGCGGATCTGCGGGTAGGCACTCTCGCCCCGGCTGGAGCCCGGCCGGCCGAAGGCTTCGTCGTTCCCCTTCTCGTCGGCGACATCCAGCGTGCTGCCGTCGAGGCTCACCAGACGCAATCCGCCATACCAGGCACCTTTGGTGGTCTTCTCCGCAATCGGCTTTACCACCTCGTCATGCAGTTGCCGCAACGGTTCCCAGCCCAGTCTGGTCCGCGCCTGTGAGATGCCGGAGTGGCCCGCTACCTTGATTTGCCCCGACGGTTCCAGCCACTGCACTCCTTCCAGCAGGCAGCGCAGCACCTCGCGATACGAGGACTGCATGTACAGCGCCAGCGCGATGACGTAATACACCACGACATGTGCCGGCAAATCCCGCTCGCGAATGCTGGCGCGGCCGGACTCCTTCAAAACCTCATGCACCTTCCGGGCGGGGAAACTTTTGGCCACGACACCCAGGCTGATGTAGTCCGTGATGCGGCTGCCGGCCGGCAATGCTGCCAACGTCCGCGCCATCAGAGTCCCCCTTCCGGGCACCGCTCCGAATCTATTCGCACGGCCCGGCAGAAAGGGAAACATCCGCGAACCATCCGATTGAAGCAGGCACCAATGGACGGCGCACGCAGCAGGGCTTCATGCACTGCCGCGGGCACGCCAAAGTATTCGTACACAGCCCGGCTACGAAATTCCAGGCGCAGCAGCTTCAGACTTTCGTCATACCCAATCGCGATCAGCGTAGTCGATTCCACGGCGGTAATGTTCATGAGGCAACCTCCAGTGGAGGTCTTCACCCCTTAAAC
>JANYDS010000032.1 GCA_025363475.1 Terriglobia bacterium | reverse complement strand
AGCGGTGTGCCGTCGTCGCGGGTGAAGCTGTTGCGCTCGCGCAGCGTGCGGGCGGCGGTGAAGACGTCAGGGGTAGTGATTTCTTCGAGGAGACGGGAAAATTCACCGGGTGTGAGCGTGACGCGGTTCAAGGCCTCGAACCTGGCGCGGAAGTTCTGCTCCAGCGCTGCGCGGTCGCGAATGTCCTCACGGTATTCGTATTTGAGGCCGCTGAGCTTCGCTATGAACTGTTCTTCAAGTTGGCGTTCTTGTGTTGCCATTGCTGGGTTTTCCGGTGAGGATTTCAGGCGTTGTTCAAACTCGGGCAATACTCTTGCGGTTTGCCATCGGTTGAGTCATAGGCAAACCATCCAAAATTCCCCTTGTCGTGTTATTTCAAAACATTTGTTTTGAATCGCGCCGGATGTTGTTGTTTTATATTGGCAGTCTATCAGGGGAGGTTGCGGGGATTGAAGGGACTCCCAGGGGACTTCCAGCGGCCAGATGGCAATTCCGACGAAGTCGAACACAATTCCGGAGGCAAGGCGAAGCCGGGTCGCGGTTCGGTTCAGACCCTCTTTGCTGGCACCAGCCGAACGAATCGGCGTTGCGGATCTGACGTCGGATGCTCTTGCGCGTGTAGTCTTGCGACTGAAGTTCGGCGGCCATCGGGCCGAGGTAGTCCGCCATCGGACCGGAGCGCATCCGGTCCAGAACACGGGGTGCCGTGAAATAGTTTTCGATCAAGTCCTTCTCCTGCCGGCCCAGTTGGCCGGTAGGGTAAAGGTCTCAGGTCGATGCGGATAATGCCGAGTCGCCAAAGCGTCGAAGTCGCTCTGCCGTTGGCTCCGAAAAACGGCCAGCCTGTTTACTCGGGATTATCCGGAACTCGGCATTAGGTATCAAACCCCGTCTACGGGGTTTAATACCGGGTTTTTCGGGGAGGCAGTTATCGATTCTCGAAATTGCTGCTATCGCGTTGATTCCATTAAGAGTGCTCAAACGATTTTCGCGGGCTTTGTGCCTTTATTCTTCGACCCCAACGTGGATTCGAACTAATGGAGGGGCTTGGGGTTGATGGGGGCGCGACCGGCGGCGACCTTCGCCAGGTTCTCAGTCGCCCCACAGACGGCTGAGCAAGCCGGCGACGCCAAGCCGGGAGGCCTGAGTTTTCAGATACTGGTAATCGGCCCTGTCTCTTTGGACCTCCGCGAGATTGGCCAGATCATTCCACTGGCGCTCAGAGACTTCGCCGCCGTCGCGATACCAAAGCAGTTTCACCAGGACAATGTCCTCTGCAGAGACAAGAGGGACATCGAGCGGATCGCCACCCAATATGGCCGTCTTCACGACTTTCCGGTGGCTCAGTTGTTCGTCGCCCAGCGGATGGCGGCCGGCGACAAACAGGTCGAATTTATAGCCGGACTCGAGGTGGATCAGATTGAAGGACAGACCGCGGCGAATCGCATCAAGGATCATTTCTTCATCGGCATAAAAATCTGACGACACTGCAAGGTACAACTCCTTTGCCACAATTTCCTGGAGTTCGACCACCACGTCAAGATCCTGAGTGGCCCGGGCTATGCCATGAAACGAACCGGCGAAACTGCCGCCAACCGCGTACCGGATGCCAAGCCGGTCAAGCGTCGTGAACAATTGCAAAGCGGCATCGCGCAGGCTAGCCATGCGCCAGAGGATCCCAGCCGTAAGCCCGGATCATCAATTCGGGAGGCAAACGCGTAGCTACCGCCCTGAGGAATACTTCCCGTTCCTGAGCATCCGGATACCGCATTCGCACTCCCTGCTTTGCCATCTCGAAGACTCCCTCACTGAGGTCGAAGGCATCGGCCAGTTTCTGCTCTCCGGTGCGTCGCCGCTGGATGCCATAGAACACCTTCAAGGCTTCCGGGCTCGTGTCGCGGACGAAATCGGCATCGGCATGTTTTGCCGTTTGGGGCATATTGGTAGTTGAAGATTACCACGGTAAGAGCCAGGTGACAGGAATCCCCGACAGCGTTGCCGGTGCCAAGTTTTCCGGGGCTGCATAAGTTTCCTGATCGACAGCGACGTCCTGCCTGGCCGTAGCGAACCCGGAACCAATCGTGGCCAGATGACCGCTCATCCGGAAGTGACCTGCGGCGAAGATGTGCCCTCCATAGAGAACACGCAACCGAATGTTGTCGAATCTGTTGAAAGATCACTCGAACCTCCGGCTGTGGGCAGTCGACAAAAGTTCGAAACGTGTCCACGATGGGAAGCCGTTTATCAATTGTCGAACTCGGCGCTATCTCGATGATTTTATTAGGAGAACTTGAGCGATGCTCGCCTGTTTTGGTGCCTTTTTCTTCGGCCCCAACGTGGATTCGAACTGTGGCATTGAAATCCAAGTAGTTCAGACAGAGAAAGTGCGGGATGTTAACTCCAAGTCAGTGCGAACCACCGAGGATCGTCAGCACCGCAATGATCACTTTGCGGAGCGAGTCCGGTTGCAATACACCTGTTACGCTGTGCACCAAATCGTCGCTCGCGGTGAAGAGTTTGCCTGGCCGGGCATCGCTAGTGACCCGTAACGAACCTCGTTGAAAATCACCCGGGTCCAAGACAATGGCTGCGCTATCGGCATAGGGTTTGCTGGTCACCTGGCACAAAATCCAGTTCTCCGCGACCGGCACTGGCCAGCACAACAGCCGGACGCAGTTTGGTTTGGGATAAGTCGGAAAAAGGAAAACGGACGAGGACTACGACACCCGCTGCAAGTGGGACCACGCTGCGTCCTCCTCGGGGCGATTCCAGTCGGCGGGAAGCGCGGGTTCGCTGAGGAACGCGGGTTCCGCACCCGCAGTGGGGTGCGAATCATCGAGAATTGTGACCAAAGCCCTGTGCACCGAGGAAAGATGCAACGGTTCCAAGAGGCGAACATTTCCCGCCTCGTCGATCATGGCCTCTACCGTCTGAAGCACTTTAGGAACCCTCTCTGGGCAGTTTAACACCGGACTCCTCCGCGCCCGTCCAGCATTCGAATCACGCGGCCGAAAGTGCTTGAATCTGCAGGAAGGCCATTCGCATAGCCGGAGGCGGGAAGGCCGCAAAGGTTCTAAACGCGTCCACGACAGGGAGCCGGCAAGAGGAACGTTTCGAAGCTGCCAGGCTTGCAGTCGATTGTTCAATCAGGCATCAAGACAGGGATCACTTTGTTCCCGTGGCGACGGTAGATGCGAAAATCGGAGTCCAGTGTGAAAACTTCGGCGTCCGCATGGAGTTCGGAGAGCCGGACCAAACAGGCATCCGCCAGAGACATCGGCCTGTTGCGATAGCGATTCATGAGCGCCCGCAGATCTGTCTGTTCCTCCTGTATGTTGAGCGCAATTCGGATCACGCCCCGGTCCAGCAGGGCGAACAGCGGGTCCGCATCGTGGCCATCCCGTTTCAAAAGAAACGCTGCCGCCGTAAGGACTGGCTCGCACGTCAGCAGCGGAGGGCGCAATAACTTCCACTGTTCGCAGGTCCACGAATGATACTTTACTCCGGCGGCCAGAAAACTAACCAGGGGACCTGTATCGATCAGGGCCATGCCCTTCTTCAATGGCCAAATCCTTCCATATACCTCGGATCGTGCGCAAGATCTTCTGGTAGTCCCTTGACCGTTCCGGCAAGGTCGCGGGCAACGTGATAACAGGATACTGCCCCGGATGGCGGATGTCCGACCAGGGCCTTTACCAAGCTCTCCCGTACGAGCCACGACTTTGTTACCCGTCTGGCCTTAGCCTGCCTGACTAGTTCCTCCAGAATTTCGTCAGGCAATTTGAGCGAGATCGTTCGCATGACCACAATGGTAATACGCGTCGTCCGAAGCTGCAAACTCTTGTTCTTGAGTTAGAGTCGTTCCGGAACAAGGGTTCACGGTGCTGCGGCTCGAACTCATCGAAACCCTGCCGGAGCATCACCAGCAGACTGTTGTCCGAAGCCTCGATATGATGCTCTCCGGTCTTAAAAACGCCAGCTGAGCAGGGAGAGGCTACCGATCAAGTGGACGGCGATTTCTAAAACCCGTCGCCCTATTCGCCCTTTGCTCACTTGACGCGCACAACGCAGGCGAGGCCGGAAGGTGACTCAGCGTTCCTTCGAGTCCAGAATCCCCTTCATGGCATAGTTGCCTTCGTGGCAGGCGTATTCCAGCAGCGGGTCCGCCTGAAGGACCAACTGCTCTTCGATGGTCCATGACTTCGCCCAAGTAGTCGGGTCGTCCATCGTCGCGCGGTACTCGATTGATCTGTCGCTCACCCGTGTGAAGCGTTCCGTGACTTTCATTGCCCCGGAAGAGCCGCGGTAGTGAGTCTTGTCCGTCAGGTTGGTGGTCTCCACGACCAGTGTATCGCCTTCCCAATGACCGATTGAGTCCCCTCCCCAGAAGCGGAGACCGGCCGGCTGGTGCTTTGAGTTCAAATGAACCACCCGCGCCTCGTGGACCATCTCGAGTTCGATCAGGATGGAGTCCGCCGATTGCACAATCTCGTAGTTGTTGTTGTAGGCCGCCGGCACGAGCGGAACCGCGGGCGTGTTTCCGACGAGGCAGCGCGTATCGTTTGAGAGACTCCTGTAGTCGCCCGCGACCTCACGCGGACGCTGGACCCGGCCGCCTGCCTCCGGCAGTATCGCCGGAACGTGGCCATCCGGCGGGTCGACAACCAGGGAAGTTCGCTTTGTTCCGCCGATCCGTGCGAGTTCCTTGCCGTTGTCGTAAAAGAGCACATTGTAAGCTCCGCCCTGGATGCTTTCTATCGGGCGAGGCCCGTTGTAACCTTCCGCCCATCGCGCGTTTTCCCCGCCTTCCCAGGCCTTTGCCTCTTCGTCGGTCAGCGTAGCCTTACCGGCAAATGCTGCAGGTCTCTCCAAGGGAGTGCGGGACGCGCTGGACCATACGCCGCTAAGATCGGGATGCCCGTCGGCGGCGCGCGGAATCACGCCAGGTTTCGGAGCCTCCGGGGCGGCGGGTTTCTGTGCGAGCAATACCGGCAGGGTAAGGGCGGCAACGGCGCCCCAGCGGACCAAATTACCAAGTGTCATAAACAGATGGGCCTCGCTGACGATTATATGCCAATCACACTTCGTTTACGACCGAGAACGCACCTCCGCCTGGTTGCTAACCCCGTTCCACCGACAAGTGAATCACCTCTGATCGACAAAGACAGCTACCGATATTACGTGTTAACGCCCGCCAAACTGATTTTCAAGAAGCCTGTCACAGCGATCAGTACTTCGGCCTGAAATGTAAAGGTTTGCGAGTAAGTTCCGAACACCGGACGGTGCGTTCCCTATCGGCACAACATCCTTCCAATGAATCGCTTGCAGCGACTCTGCGCCGTTAGTGGCGCGCGACTTATGGGTTCCCTCTTTTGGCTACTTCCGCAGCGCGTCCACGACGCCCGCGAAGAAATCGTTCTCGTTGATGACCGCTCTGCCCGAAGGCTTCGGACGCGCACTCCACATTGCGATCACCACCCTCTCCCGCCGGTTGATGTACAGCCCCTGCCCGAAAATCCCGGTCGCGCGGAACGCGCCCTCATGCTCCGGCGCAGCGTTCGCCCCGTAGGTCCACCACATATAACCGTAATCGACCGGCTTGCCGCCGATGACGTGCGATTTGCCGGCTTCATCGAACCAGCCGTCAGGCACAACAGACTCGTTTCCGGTCATTGCGCCGAGGCGGACAAATTCGCCGAAGCGCCCGTAATCGCGCAGCGTCGCGCTGAGCCCGCTTCCGCCGACTTCCAGACCGTCCGGTGACTCCAGCCACCACGTGCCATCGTCTTCCATGCCGAATTTCGACCAGATCTTCTCCGACAAATAAGCAGCCAGCGGCCTCTTGACCGCGGCGCGCAACACCGCGCCGATCATATGAGTCTCGCCCGTGCTGTAGTTCCAGATAGTACCTGGGTCGCCCGCCCTGGGGAGCGTCCCGAGGAACCTGATGATCTCGCCCGGCTTCTGCTGAATTTGCAGGTTCAGCATCTTCCGGCGGTCGGAGTTGGGGTCAGTATACGTCTCATCCCATTTCACGCCGGATGACATCTGGAGAACATTGCGCACCGTTGCCTTGCCATACGCTCCGCCTGCCAACTCCGGCAGATACCTGGCCAGCGGATCATCCAGGCTCCCGATGAGCCCTTCCTTTAGCGCTGCACCCACCAGCGTCGAACAAATGGACTTCGCCATCGACCACGAGACCCAGCGCGACTTATCCGTGTTGCCGAGTTCATAGTCCTCAAGGACGATCTTTCCGTCTTTGATAATGAGCAGCCCCGCGACCCGGCCGAGCGAAAGAAACTCCGCCAGATCGTACTTCCGGTTGCCACTGGTGAACTCGAGGTCCTTGAGCGGCGCAGGGCTGGCCGGAAGCGGATACACGGACTTGCCGCGCGCGATCTTGTGCGTCGGGAAGAGTCGGTCGACATGCCGGAATGTGCTGACCTGCAAATCCGGCAGAAGCTTGCCATCGTACAGCGCGCGAACGTCGCCGATTTTTTCCTGCACGACAACAGCGCTGGCCGCGACGCACGCACTGCCGCACAGCAGAAGCGATACTGCGAGTCTTTTAGTCATCGGAATCCTCTTCGTTGGTATCGTCGGTGGCCTAACCCGTCTCCAGGTTGCAGTTAAGCGCAGGTCACCGCGGGCTTCAATCAATATACGTGAATGCGCCCCGGAGAATACGATCCGGGTTGGCCGCGATCAGCGTCCATGCGAGCCGGGGCGTTCTTCTGTTTGCGGGACCTGACCTTCCCTCGAATGACTCCTACCAGCGCACGTCCCGGAATATACCCGCATGAAGACCGCCTGAACTGAGTCCGAGGCGTCCCACATCCCGACCCGCATGAAATCCCGCGCCACGCCGCCGCGGAAATGATCGACTTCCACATCCACCGGCTGCGCGTCGATGCCGAACACGGCGGCGCTGCGGGTCTTGAACAGCGGCATCTGTACCCCTGTCTACTTCTTGATCGCAACATCGCACTCAGGCCGCAGAAGGGGAAAAGCTGCTGATGCGGGATCATCTAAGCCGAATCTCCCGAACTTGGGAATAGGGCCAAGAATTACCGATTGCGGTTTGTTCTGCCCGATTGCGCCCGAGCGACCGGCATTCCGTCCCTTATTAATGTCTTCTTTATTTTTCGCCGTTGGCGAGCTATTAATTGATGCCGACATGACAGTGGCAAACACGATCGCGTGGGATCCAGAAGCACAGACCTGGGTCGAACGCGAAGCATTGGAGACTGGCGAATAGCTACCGATATTTCGGCATATCAGTGAGTGACAGGCAGCCCCACGACGATCAGAACCGTGTAGTCCTGCTTGTGGCAGCCGTTCACGGCAGGCATGGCCGCCCCCGGATTCACAGGAAAACCCTTGGTGGGAGCGTTCGCGGGCGAGCACGCATTGGCAGCCTTCGCCGGCGTGTAGCGTGCGGAACGGCACCCGAGATGGGTGACATCGCAGAGGGTCGCGCCGTCGGCGAGTTCCCACCGCTGATTGCCGTCCTTGTCCTTGGGATGAACTGTCAGCACGGTCGCAACGTCGCGGTCACCCGTGACGAGGTATTTCCCAGCAGGCAGCGGAAAGGTCGGCTTCTCCATGATCAAGCCGTGTTCTTCCAGCCACCAATCCGACGCGTCGAATTTCCACTGCGCTGGTGCCACGCCGGTCGCCTTCAATTGAGGGTAGTGGTCCAGCTTACAAGCGCGCGGGCCGGGTCCTGGTTCCAGAAGCCCCATGATTGCGCGCCGTTGCCGGAGGTGGCCGCGGGGTCTCCCAGCGCCGCGATGAACTGCGGCTCGATTCGCCTGAACTTCGAGAGGTCTGCGCTTGACGCGTGGCCGACCGCCAACATGAGGGATCCCATGGACAGGAGCCAGCGGCTCACGGACGGCACGAGGTGACGAATATTCATGCGATTGCTCCAGTTGGACGATCTGACGACATCCTACACCAACACGCGGCCCAAAGCTGGCCTCTTCGTGCGTTTACCGAGGTCTCCGCGGGTGCAATTGAGATGCCGTGGGCGGATAACGCGCAACCCGGAAAGAGGTCTTGACCGAGCCAGTGCAGATTCCTGTTGATAACGGCCCTTATCGCCAGCGATGCGGAGCGAGTCGCTACCGATATTAGGCCTTAACGTCCCGGTGGAAACGGACCGGCTCCAATTTTGGATAGAATCGGTCATTCGCCACTCGCACGGGCAGACTCCGCCGGCCCGGCCTGTAAGGAGGCTCATGACGTACTCGCAGCGGTGGATCTGGCAACCGCAGACCACCCGGCTGCGCAGAGTGATCTTCCAAATTCACCTCTGGAGCGGCATCGGCATCGGCCTGTACATTCTCCTCGCCAGTGTGACGGGCAGCATTCTCGTCTACAGTAATGAGCTCTATAGGGCAGCCACCCGTGACCCGATCACGGTGAGTGAGTCGGGCGCAAGGCTAACCGATCAGCAATTGCAGGCCGCAGCAACACACGCGTATCCCGGATACACGGTCTTCAGCATCCGTCCGGAGCGGAATCCCGTTCAACCCGTCACCATCTTCCTCAAGGAAGGTCCGCGGGTTAAGAATCGCCTCTTCAATCCGTACACGGGAGCGGACCTTGGCGATTCGGTGCCGCTGGGCATCCGGCTGGTATCGAGACTCACGGAACTCCACGACGATCTGCTCGCCGGGTCAACGGGTCGCGCGGTCAATGGGGGCGGGGCACTCTTACTGATTCTGCTCGCATCGACGGGAATCGTCATTTGGTGGCCGGGGATCAGGAGCTGGCGGCGGAGCCTGACCGTTCAAAGGAGCGTAGGGTGGCGACGCTTCACGCTGGACCTGCACAATGTGATTGGCTTCTGGAGTCTTGGGTTCCTCCTGTTGTTTGGCATAAGCGGGGCTTATCTCGGCAACCCGCAGCCGCTTCAGGACCTCGCCGACCGAATCGAGCCGTCCACTGCGGCCAACGCCGGTACCCGCACCGTCGATCAGGTCATCTACTGGCTTGCGTACCTGCATTTCGGCCGCGTTAACGGCATCGGAATTCCCTGCGGCGGTCCTGGACTCTGCGACTCGACAACGAAGTTTGTCTGGGCCACTTTTGGACTCGCGCCCGCAGCCATGTTCGTGACCGGTGCAGCGATGTGGTGGAACCGCGTGATCCGAAAGAAAGTCAAACGATTCGTTCAGCGCCCGCCGGCGCGAACAACGCCAGCCGAGGCAACTGGGCCGGACACGTACCGTTAATCGTCAGCGGCTCGTAAACGCTACGCCGGATCGGAGGATCTACGCCTTCGGTCGCCAAAGCTCGGAACCGCAGGAAAGCGACTTTCCCTGAGCGGCCAAGCCAAGGAGATATCGATTATTTGCACATCGAGTGATCTACGTATTCCTGACGCCCGCTCGGCGTCACGTAATAGCATCCACGCAATTTTGGAGATATCCTTGGTGGGTATGCGGCTCCCCGTCATTTTCGTCTCGGCGTTTCTTGCGTTCTCATGCGTCTATGCTCAGAGTAACGTCCTTGTTTTCGAAGGTGGCACGCTCATTGACGGCACCGGCAAACCTCCCCTCGCCAACGCCGTCATTGTCACCGAAGGCGGCCGAGTCAAAGCCGTCGGCGTAAAAGGGCGGATTTCTTACCCCGCCGGTACCAAAGTAATCTCCCTCAACGGCCGCACGATCCTCCCAGGTCTCATCGACGGTCATGTGCACCTCCGCGACTATCAGGTCCCGATGTTTTTGCCCTGGGGCGTCACCACGATTGCTGACATTCACAACGACACTGCCTGGAGCATCGCCGAACGCGAAGCCCTCAAGTCCGGGAAAATGAAAGGACCGCGCCTCTTCGTCTCAGGTGCGCGGGTCACCGGCCCGCTCGGGCCTCCCACCACTGACGGCAGCTACGTCCGCACGCCCGAAGAAGCTCGCGCCTACGTGCGCCAGCTGGCGGAAGCCGGAGTGGATCACATCAAGGTCGATCTCACCATCACCGACGACCAGTTGCGGGCCGTCATCGAAGAAGCCGCCGCCGTTCATCTCCGGGTCCTCGGCCACACGCAGAATATTCAGAAGGCAGTCGAAATGGGCTTCAAACATATGGAGCACATCGACACCATGGCGCGGGCGATTCTCGAACAGACCGGGCAGGACCCTCATCCGAAGGGAACCACCCCCGAAGCCATGGTCGATCCGAAGCTGTTCCCACCGCTCATCCAGTACCTCGTTTCACAGGGTGTCTACGTCAATCCCACGCTTTACCTGATGTGGGCGCGCGGTACCGATCGCTGGCACGACTGGACCGCACAGGCAGCCGTAATCGCGAAGGACCCGGGCCTGGCCTTCGTCCCCGCAGACGCGAAGGCCGCCTGGGTCGCGCCCCCCGGTCCCGAGCGGCCGGGCTATGCTCACGTGGCCGAGTTTCTGCGAAAGTATTCCGAAGCCGGCGGCAAGGTGCTGGCTGCCACGGATACCGGCTGCTGTGCACAGATCGTTCCCGGACTTAGCCTGCACTACGAAATGCAGATGCTCACCGACCTCGGCATCCCGCCAATGAAGGCTATTCAGGGGGCTACACTTTGGGCCGCGGAGGTACTCGGCCAGGATAAGGATCTCGGCAGCGTCGAACCAGGAAAGTTCGCTGATCTAACCGTGATTGAAGGAAACCCACTAACGGACATCGGGACAACGAAGAACGTCCGGATGGTGGTCAAAGGCGGCGAGATTATGGACACAACCTACGATCCGCATTGGGTGAATGCAGTCCCACGGCGCCTGGCACCGGCCCGGGGCGCGCGATAGAGATGGCGCTGCAGTACAGCGCGAGCTGGAACAAACCCCCGCCAGCCCGACGCAGCTAGCGATATTTATACTTGACAGCCAAAGCGTCTGCTTCGCACGCAGGAGGTCCGGGGTTCGAGTCCCTGCGCGGGACCGCCCGCGCAGGAATGAAGCTACCGATATTAGCTTAAGCGTGGCCTGATGGAATCCGAATTTCGCCGCGAACGCAGCCTGGCTCAGGCCCAGACTCATACGGGTTGCGCGGACGTCAATCACGGGTACGTTCAACGTGGTGACGCGGACTGCGACGTCCTTACCTTCGACCCAATCAACAGCCTCCCTCAGACTGGTGATGATCCGACTGCCCGCCCCCGGTGACCGTTGCTTCGTAACGGGACTCTTTTTCATGGCCCCATCCTTTTTCGGTAGCCCGCCACCACACGGGGTAACAGGTTCTTCATCTCGTTCCGTCCGGCCTTTGTCAAATTGGCCTTTTCGTTTTTTGCGAACACGCTGAGAAGGAACAGAGGCAGCGATTCATTGTGGAAGTATTTAGATGACCTGTACGCCTCCTCGCTTCCCTCGGCCTTGCGCTCGCCAGCGAAATTTCCTCCCACCGCCCGTGTCTGGCATCACATCGCCTGCTTCGGGATTTGCAGTGAGAAACTAAATCGCTTCGATGCGCTCCTCGTCCGTCATCACGGCGACCGCATCCCGCAAAAAGCCGGGTGTTTCCAGCACCGTCATCGGAATCACGGACGCGATTCAAATGTACGCTGTTAGCGCCCTGCCTGCAAGGGATCGAGGTAGATACCGTCCACCATCAAGGGGCGCGGAGAACCAGACTAAGGTGCAGCAGTTACCAGCAAAGTAACGGGCGGACTGGCCACACCGCCCACCGTCACAACTACTGGCTGCGGACCCGGCTCGACGGTCAGCGGAACTTTGAAATTGACCTGGGTCACGCCGACCAGGAACGGGGGAATGCCTCCGAACAGGATTTCCGCCGGCACTCCGCCGACCGTCAGAGTCAGCGGCAAACGTGGTACGGGCAATTGAGGGATAGGGGTTGATGCCGAAGGCGCGGACCCTGTCACCTGCCCCGGACTCACGTCCCCTTCACCCGTGATGAACGCCAGCAGAATGTCGCCCTGTTTGCCCGTGCCATAGGGCACCAGCGTTAGATCCGTCGCTGCAAATATTCCCGGTGCTGTCGGGTTGATCTGAAAATTGAACGAGGACACGACGCCGTTGTTATTAACAGCGAGTACGGCTGGACCGGCACCTGCTTCATAGGGAATCTGTACGTTCATCTGGCCGGTGGAGTTGAAATACAGAGGGGCACTGATTCCGTTCACCGCCGCAGTAACGCCATCCATCTTTAGCGGTAGAGGCAAGCGGGTATTCACGTCATATAGCGGCGCAAGGCCGGTGCCGAACACACTCATGATCATGCCCGGAGCGAACACGGATTTGTAAGAAGCGCCGTTGGTTAACCCGCCGACGCTGATTTGCGGGTTGTTGCCCACCGTGAGCGTCACGGGAATGGTGATCAGTTGCGGCGCGGAATCCACTGCCTGCACTTGAATTAGCGCGCTGTAAGCACCGTTCGAAAGTGTTTCTGGCGCGGCACTCAGAGTCAATTGTGCCGAGCCTGTGCCTGTGAGCGGACTGACGCTCAGCCAGGTTGCATTACGACCGACCGAGACCACGGTTGCCGTCCATTTGGGTGAGCCGTTGATGAATTGTAGTTCGACCGCGGTAGCGCCGCCATTACCATTAAACGTGACTGCCGCCGGTGAGGCACCAAAGGCTGCCGCGGAGGCGGGTGCTGCCAGCAGGGTGGCTGTGGCAGTCCCGCTCACTGTGCCGCCTGCTTCCGAAGTCGCAACCACCGAGTAAGAACGGGAGCCGGTCGCGGTAGTGCCCGCCCAGCAAAGCGTGGCGTGCAGCGTGCCGAACGGAGCCAGCCGGTTGGTGCCGAACAGGGAAGAAATTTTGGTTGACAAGGTAGTGGTGCCGGAGGCCAGGCTCGATAGCTGAGCCGCGAACCCGCCTGTCTCATGCACGACCAGATCCTGCTGCCACTGGCATGAAGCATCGGCATTGGGGTCTTTCTGCACTGACGACGGGTAGACCGAAAGTGAGAGCCCGGGGCCGGTGGGAAGCGACGGAGTTCCGATAAAAGGAACGGTGATTTGTTGTGTCCAGGTTGCGCCGGAATCGTCAACGCCGGAAAACACGAATATACGGTTGGCCGGGACGACGGTCAGATTGCCCAACAGCGTGGCTGAGATGGTGCCGTTCGCCGTCAAACTGGTGCTGGTCCAGAAGCTGAGATTTTGCGCAGCCCCATTGACCGTGAATGATGTCAGCTTCGTCGCCACGCCGGCCTTTTCCCGCAACTGAACCGTGTAAGGCCAGCCGGATAGCGTTTGTGCCACAGGATTCGGATTGACCGAAGCAATCACCAGAGAACCGGCAACGGGCGGGTTCGGGGACACCGCGGTGGAGCCGGCCGACCCTGTGAAATTGCCGTCGCCGCTGTAGAGGGAGCGAATCGTTCCGTCACCGGAGTACGCGCTGGCCCCGTTGATGCTGAGAATCGCGGTGCCCGCACCGGAAAGGGTTGATGTCCCCAACACCAGATCGCTGCTGACGAAGGTAACGGTGCCGGTTGGTGTTCCGGTAGCTGAAGCCACCGCGACGTTCAGGAGCACTTCATCCGCGCTCGCGCCAGTCACTGAATCACGGAGTATGGAGCTCAGCAGGGTTGTGGTGGTACTGCCGCCGGATGTCCAGCCGTTCACCAGCTTGAACGCATCGAGCGAGCCGAGGCCTGTGGCCAGATCATAGCCGGGCACTGCGTTGAAACCCACCAGACCGTTGACGCAGTCCGGGCTGCCCTGCGAACAGGGTACGGCGTTATCGCCTTTAATGATGTCGTGGAAAATGCCGGATGAGGATTGCGCGAGCCGGTAAAGGGCAGGGTTGATGTTGCCCAGCCCGGTTTTCACCTGTGCCTGATTCAGCAGTGACACGATGCCGGCAAAGACCGGCGATGCCACTGAGGTTCCACCATAGATGTGGATCGCGCCTGAAGTATAAACCTCGTAGCCGTCATGACTTGAGGCCGAGGAGAAGGATACATCGGGCAGGTCGCGAACACCATCAGCTGGCACACCCGGCCCCGTTTGCCAGAGAGGTTTTGAAAACAAGGCGCTGGGGCCACCGCCGCCGCCATTCACCAGTAAATGCTCGGCGGATCCGTTCCAGACTGCTTCAGGAATGTATGACAGCGCGGAGCCTCCGCCGGTGCCGTTGGATGAGCCCCAATAGTTCCCGTTCCCTTCATCAAACTGTGTGCCGCCCACTGCGGTCACTTCCGGGATGCTGGCGGGAAACGAAACAGTTTTGCCTTTGGACGCCTGTGCGGTTGGGGCACGGCTGTCGCACGCTGCCGCGCCGGAATCGCCGGAAGAAATCATCCATGTGATGCCCTGTGCGCTGCCCTGCTGGGCAACGGATCGCAGCGCCGGATTTGAGAGCAATTCGCAGCTGCCGTAACTCATGGTCATGACGGGTGCCAGGTTCTGATCAATTGCGTATTGCGCGGAGGTAATTACGCTACGCGAGTTGACGTAGACGATGGTGGCTTTCGGCGCTACGGCACCCGTCCATTCAATGTCGAGATGGGCTTCGGGCAGGTCACCACTGCTGATACCCGGATCGGGGCCAAACAAGACCACTTCGGGGTCGGAAGGGGGCAGGTTAAAGCGGGCACGGAAAGCACGGATATCGGACAAAACGATATCCGTGCGCCCGATCACGGCGATGCGCTGGCCGGTGCCGTCAATGCCTGCGGCATAGAGCGGTGTCAGGTTGTAAATGGTGGCGATGTCGCCTGGAGCCAGGTAGTGGGAACTTCCGGAGTTGAAAAGCGGATCGGCGGTAAGTTTTTCCGTATAGAACGGCGTTGGCAGGAAGTCGTCCAGGCCCAGGAATCCCGCGGCGATTCCGGCCAGTGCCGCAGGTACCTGAGGCTCGGTTGAACTGGCGAAGTGCACTGCGCCATTCACGCGGTAGTGGTGGAGTTGGGTGTGAAAGGCCGCAGCGGCCTGTTTTGCATTTCCGCTGAAAGAAATCCAGTGGCGTCCGCGGGCTACGTCTTTCACGCGGAAACCTTCGGCTCGCAGCCAGGTGGTTAGTTTTGCGATATCGCCGGTGCTGGCACCGAAGTGGTCTGCAAATTGTTCGGGTGTCAGCCACTGGTGATATTGCGGGGAGCCGGGTGTCTGCTGGCTGGCGAGGAAACCTTCGAGGCCAGGGCCGGGGTTCAGAAGCAGGGTCAGGTCGTCAAGGGCAAGCGTGGGGTCTACGGGGCCCAGATCTGCACCCGGATCGGTTCGCGGAAGAACACTGGGGGCACTACGGCCTCGCAAGCGCACACTGCGGGTGCGGTCAATGGTGCCGGCAATCCGGTCCTGGGCGGAAACCAGGTTTCCCGCACACAATAGAAACAGAAACAACGGGAAACAGAGCCGGAATTTCGAGATCACATCCAGTTATAACGCGGAAATACTGTATGCCGCAAAATCCGGCTGGCGCGCGTGTCATAATCGCGGCCATGAGTTCTTCCGCAGTTGCGATTACGTGGCTTGGCCATGGCTCTTTTCATCTGGTTCTGCCCGGCGGCGAAACCCTGCTTCTTGACCCGTGGACGGACGGTAACCCTTCCTATCCAAAAGACTTCACCATCACGCGCTGCGACACGATTCTGGTTTCGCACGGCCATTTCGACCATATCCACGATGTGGTGCCGCTGGCGAAGAAGTTCCAGTCGAATGTGGTGGCGATTTATGAGACTTGTAACTGGCTGAACCGCAAGGGCGTGGATACCTGTAAGCCGATGAATAAGGGCGGGTCGCAGCAGGTGGGGGCGGTGACGGTGACCATGACCCATGCGGTTCACAGCTGCGGCATTACGGACGACGATGGTTCGATTATTTATGGCGGCGAGGCGGCGGGGTATGTGGTCAGATTTGCTGACGGGCGTTCCCTTTATTTTTCAGGTGATACGAATGTGTTCTCAGACATGGCTTTGATTGCTGAGCTTTATCAGCCGGAACTGGCGATCATCCCGATTGGAGATTTGTTTACGATGGGGCCGCGCGAGGCTGCGGTGGCGTGTCGTTTGCTGGAATCGAAGACGGTGATCCCGATGCATTTCGGGACGTTTCCGCCGCTCACCGGGCGTCCGGCGGAGTTGCAGTCGCTGGTGCCGAATACAAAGGTTTGGGAGTTGACTCCTGGCGTTGCCGTTAACTGGTAGTTGCGCCGACGTGGACTGCCAGCAGCCCTTTAAAAACCTGAGGATGGGAAGCCATTGCCGGTATGGCGATTTTTCTGAGCGAGGGCCAGCGGTCGAGCGTTAGCAGCAATTGCGCCATGAGACGGGGACGTCTGGAGAGTGTGGTGTGCACACGCTGGTAGTGCGAGAGATCGCCTTGTTCCAGCGCGTCCGCCAGGGCGAGGGCCTGATGGAAGCCGAGGCCCAGCCCCTCACCGGTGATGGCATCCACCATGCCGGAAGCATCACCCACCAGCGCTATGTTGCCGTGGGCGACACGCCGCAGCCGCCGGTTGCCGGTAATTGCGCCGCGCTCGCGTGAAGCTGGTTCGGCCCCGGCGAGGCGTGCCTGCAATTCTGGGAATTGGGCCAGCGCCTGAGCGACGCGGAGCTTTGGGTCACGGGAGATCAGAGCGATTCCGACTTCGTTTTCCGCCACCGGCGTGACATAGATCTGGCAACTCCGGCCCCAGTGGATTTCCACGTAGTTCGTCCACGGAGCGACGTGAAAATGCTGGCGGAAGCCGAAACGATTGAGGGTGCCACGGGTGGCGTTCAAGCCGGCGAGTGTTCTCACGCGCGAAGTCGTTCCGTCTGCACCCACGATCCAGCGGGCGTCGATGTTTTCGAGGGAACACACGGGTGCGCCCCAGCGCATTTCCACGCCGAGGCTCTCTGCGCGCGCCACCATCGCTTCATGAAGTTTGATTCGGCGCACGCCGAGGCCCGGACCTTGCGGAAACTCTGCTGCTACTCTGGCGTTTTCCGCGTGGAAGCGAATGCCGCGGATGGGATAGCCTTCCAGTTCCAGTCCGAGTTGGTGCGCCGCAGGGAGACCATCGGGAAGCATGCCTTCACCGCAGGCTTTATCCAGCGGGGGAATGCGGCCATCGGCAACCACTACGCGGAGGCCTTTGAGGCGTGCCGCAATGGCAGTCGCCAGCCCTGTCGGGCCGCCGCCGATCACGAAAACGTCTAACGCTTCTTCCACTGAGCCTATTATCTGTATCAAGATAGTTTTTGATCAAGACCGTGATTTTTGACCTCGGGCGCGTCATCGTGCCTTTTGACTTCTCGCGTATTTACACGGCGCTGGAGGTGATCAGTGGAAAACCTGCCGCTGAACTTCACGCGGCGCGGCCCACGGAGCTGGTGAATGTTTTTGAAACCGGGCAAATCGCTCCCACTGAATTCGCCCGTGAGTATTGCGCCCGGCTGGGAGTTTCGATTCCGTATGAGCAGTTCTGTGAGATCTGGTGTTCGATCTTCTTTCCGGACACGCTGATCAGCGAGGAGATGCTTCAGAACATTTCGCGGCATTATGGTTTGATATTGCTTTCCAACACCAACGCCATTCACTTCGAAATGATCCGCCGGACCTACCCTTTACTGCGGCATTTCAGGGAAACTGTGCTGTCGTATGAGGTGGGGGTGATGAAACCGTCGCCGCTGATTTATCAGAGGGCGGTGGAACTGGCCGGGTGCGAGGCGGAGGAATGTTTCTTTACCGATGACGTGGCGGAATACGTGGAAGGGGCACGGAATCAAGGGGTAGACGCCGTGCAGTTCGAATCCGCCACTCAGATTGAAGCGGAGTTGAACCGGCGCGGCGTCGTCACCCGTTAGTTCAGCAGAGAAGGCCGCCATGCCCGAGGCAAGCCACTTCCCATGTGGACACCCGGTATTGTGCCAGCAGAGGCGGCAGCATTAAATCAATCACATTTGGCTTCAGGGAACGGAAACAACCCGGTACAGCCAGGATGGGAATGTCGTTTTTGTAACTCATTAAAAGCAGATTACCCGGTTCAACCGGTGCCAAAAAGCGTTCAATCTGGCAGCCAATATCGCTCATGGCCTGGCCCACGACGTCGGAGGGGCCAGCCGGAGCCGTAGTCGAGGCCACCAGCACAACTGAGGGTTTGGTTCGCAGCAGATGCTGCAAGCCGCGCGCCACATGTTCTTTGTTTTCAAGCACGGTGATGCTGGCGTGGCTGTGAATTCCAAACCGTTCCAGCTTCTGCCGCAGGACGGGTTCAAAGAGAGTTCTGGCCCGGTCACCGTTAATCGGGTCACAATACAGGACGGAAATGCTGGCCGAACGCGCCGGACGGGCCTGCATGATAGGGCCGCGCTCCCGCAGCATGTTAATCAGGCCCTCGAAATCGGACTTGGAAACGGCGAAAGGTGCGCTCTTTACGGTTGCGATCCGCTGACCTTTCTGCGCAAAACTGAAGTTCAATGTGGTGGCGATTACCACTCCGCAGGTGCAATTCACCTGCCGGAGGAGATCCTCGTCTACCAGAACACAGCAGTTTTCAGTTGCGATCAGGTTGGCGCGGCCGCCTGCGGCAAGCTGGATCTCATAGCTTCCACAGGCCATTTCTCCGGCTACGGCGCAGACTGCTTCATCTTCGGCAACTTCGCCTTCTTCAATTTGCGCGACGGTGATCTGGTCCATACCTGCGGACTGAAGAATACGAATATCCTCAGCCCTGAGAATGTGACCCTTCGCAAGGAGTTTCTTGCCACCCGGCCGGAAGATCGCCGACGAAAGAATTCGACCCGCTGATTCCTGAATCTCTACCGTTTGATCTCGCATTGTAACCCGTCCAGTTTTTCCAAACAAATCGGCTTAAAAAATCCGTTAAAGCCGAAAACTAAATGGCAAAACTAATGGTAATCAACAACGCAATAATTCTCATAGATATTTCTTTCGGAATTCTACGGATGCCCGCTCAGGATCAAGCTGAGATAGAACCCGGCAGTCGGCGAATCCCTGCCTGCTTATAGTAAGCAGGGATTAGACTGCGGCCAGCTCGGCCAGGGCCACCTCGCGTTTGTACTTGCAGCCTGTGGCAGGGCATTGCAGGAAGTTGCCTGATTTCAGGAACTTTTCAATAAGATAAGCGCCACCGCAATCGGGACATTTTTCCGGTACGGGCCGTGACCAGGCGACGAATTCGCAGTCGGGATAGCGGTTGCAGCCGAAGAAGGTTTTGCCGCGCTTGGAGCGACGCTCAACGACCTCACCTTCCGTGCACTCGGGACACTTAACCCCTATTGTTTTCTGCTTGATGTACTTGCAGGTGGGGTAGTTGCCGCAGGCGGTAAATTCACCGAACCGCCCGTACTTCTGCACCAGATTATTGTCACACTGGGGACACTTTTCATCCAGCTGGATGACGGCCTTTTTCTGGGCTGCGCCAATCTGTTTGGTAGTCTTGCACTCCGGGTATCCGCTGCAGGCAAAGAAGGTTCCAAAGCGGCCTTTTTTGAGCACCATGGGGCGGCCGCAGTTCTCGCAATACTCCTCAGCCCCCTGTTCGCCGAGATCGGCATTATCAAGATCCGGGAGATCAACTGTGAGTTCCCGGGTATAAGTGCACTCCGGATAACCAGTACAGGCAAGAAAACTACCGTGCTTTCCCCACTTGATTACGAGTGGTTTTCCGCATTTATCGCACGTCAAGTCGGTTGGTTTCTCCATCCGCTTGATGTTGGTCATGTGTTCCTCTGCGTTTTCGAGGTCTTTCATGAACCGTTCATAGAACTCACCCATGGCTTCACGCCAGTCGAGTTTGCCCTCTTCAATGGAATCGAGATCCTGCTCCATTCGTGCGGTGTATTTAACGTCAAAGATGTCGTTAAAGCTTTCCAGCAGAAGGTCTGTAACCACCATACCGAGTTCGGTGGGTTTGAACTTTCCGCCCTCTTTGCTCACATACTCCCGCTCCTGGATGGTGGAAAGGATGGAGGCGTAGGTGGAAGGACGGCCCACGCCATCGGCTTCCAGCTTCTTCACCAGCGTGGCTTCGTTATAGCGGGGCGGCGGTTCGGTGAAGTGCTGCACGGGTTTCAGCGAGCGCAATTTCAGCTCTTCGCCTGCCACAACGGCGGGCAATTTGTGCGTTAGTTCGTCGTCTTCTTCGTCTTTCTGGTCTTTACCTTCCTCATATACAGCCAAAAAGCCGTCGAATTTCATGACGGAACCGGTGGCGCGGAAAGTATAAGCGGTGCCGCCGACACCATCGGCGTTGACGTCGATGGTGGTCTGGTCGAAATTCGCCGGGTTCATCTGCGACGCCAGGAACCGCATCCAGATCAGACGGTAGAGTTTCAGCTGGTCTTCGGCCAGAAACGCCGACATCTCTTCCGGAGTCCGCATGGCGGCGGTGGGGCGCACCGCTTCGTGGGCGTCCTGGGCGTCTTTCTTGGATTTATATATGTTGGGAGTGGCCGGGACATATTGCGGGCCGTAACGGCCAGCGATATATTCGCGCACTTCGGTGATGGCGTCGTCTGAAACACGCGTGGAATCGGTACGCATGTAGGTAATCAGACCGACGGAGCCTTCACTGCCAATTTCCACACCTTCGTAGAGCTGCTGGGCCAGCGCCATGGTGCGCTTTACGCTGAAGCGGAGCTTGCGGGAAGATTCCTGCTGCAGGGTTGAAGTGATGAACGGGGCGACCGGGTTGCGTTTCTTTTCCTTCGTGCCAACGGTCTTAACGATGAACTTCGCGCCTTCGAGGTCCGCGACCAGAACATCGGAAGCTGCCTGATCCTTAATTTCCGGACCTTCTTCGCCGCGGCGGAAGAATCGCGCATCAAAATAAGGTGTCTTCTTTGCCGCCAGATTGGCGTCGAGGGTCCAGTATTCGTCGCTGACGAACGCACGGATTTCCCGTTCGCGTTCCACAATCACACGGACTGCGACTGTCTGAACGCGGCCCGCAGAGAGACCCCGGCGGACTTTGTCCCAAAGGAGGGGAGAGATTTTGTAGCCGACGAGGCGATCAAGAACACGACGTGCCTGTTGCGCATCGACCAGGTTGATGTTCACGGCCATCGGCTTTTCAAAAGCTTTCTCGATGGACTTTTTGGTGATTTCGTTAAACATCACGCGGAAAAACTTCGGGCCGCCCTCATCGGGACCTTTCTTGCCTTTGAGTTCTTCCTGGAGATGCCAGCAGATGGCTTCGCCCTCGCGATCCGGATCGGCTGCGAGGTAGATGGAATCGCACTTCTTTGCCGCGTCGCGAAGCTCCTGCATGAGCTTCTTCTTGCCTTCAATCACTTCGTAATGCGGCCGGAAGCCGTTCTCAACATCCACCGCAAGATCGCGCTTCGGCAGGTCTTTGACGTGCCCCAGCGAGGCCATCACGACATACTCTTTGCCGAGGTACTTATTAATGGTCTTCGCCTTTGCAGGGGACTCAACGATCACTAAAGCTTTTGCCATATTCAACTTGTGCTCCAAGAATAAACTACAGTCCACGCCAGCCGGAGCCGTTCCGGCGCGGAGCAAGCATGCGTCTAACCCAGCACACTACCACACCCGAACAAAATTTCTGCCCGGCAGCTGTTTTACCAGGCCCAGAATCTCAAGCTCAAACAGGGCGGCGATAATCTCTGACGGTGAGGCTTCTTCGACGGTTTCTACGAGGGTATCGAGGTGACTGGTCTGATCGGGCTTTAACTGGTTCAACACCCGACGCGCCACCTGATTGTGGGGTCCGGCTAAGTCAGATGCGGCCTTGTTGCCGGAAGATTCAACACTGCCGGATTCAGCCCCACCAGAATCGCCCCGTCCCAGCCCTTCAGCCATGATGCGCTCGCGGCCATCGTCAATGAGGCGGCGCTGGGCCGCCTGCGGCAGATCTACCACTACGTCATTCCAGTCCTGTATCAGTTTTGCCCCTTGTTTGATCAGGAGGTTGGGACCCCAGCTCATTTTTGAGGTGATGTTGCCGGGAACGGAGAAAACTTCCCTGCCCTGATCCATGGCGAGGCGGGCGGTGATGCCGGAACCGCTGTACTGCGCTCCTTCCACGACCAGCACTCCGTAGCTCAAGCCGCTGACGACGCGGTTGCGGATGGGAAAGTTTTGGGGGAAGGCAACGGATTCCATGGGGAACTCGGAAATCATTAGGCCCTTCGCCACGATGTCGGCGGCGAGTTTGCGGTTCTCGGAGGGGTAAACAACATCGACACCGCACCCGAGCACTGCTATGGTTTTACCTTCGACTGCGAGGGCGGCTTTGTGTGCGATGGTATCGATGCCGCGCGCCATGCCTGAGGTGATGGTGAGCCCGGCGCGCGCCAAATCGCCTGCCAGACGTTCCGTCGCGGCTACTCCATAGGGGGTGGGGTAGCGGGTGCCTACTACACCGAGGCAAACTGATTTCAACAAATCCGCGTTGCCACGAGCGAACAGGACGGGCGGGGGGTCGAAAATCTGGCGCAGCATTTCCGGATAGGCGTCGTCGCCGAGGGTGATGACTTGAACTCCGGCTTCCCTCACCTTTTGTTGCTGGGTGGCTGCGTCCTCGAAACTGCAGCCGCTGGCGACGGAACGGGCCAGGCCGCCTGACAGTCCGGCTGCTTCCAGTTCGGCTGGCGAGGCGCGGAAAATGGCTTTAGGGGATTGCAGCCGTTCGAGGAGCAGGCCAATCCGGCGGGTTCCCAGACCGGGAACCAGGCGCAGGGCCAGCCAGCAGAGTTCTTCTTCAGCATCACGGTGGGGAACGGGCGGGTGAGTGGTTGCGAGTGAGGGCATTTGCCCTAAGCTAGTCTTTTAGAGACACCAGTTTTCTCATGAAAAAAGATGCCGACTATTTCGGGGATGAAGAACTTGACCTCATCTTCATCGCCAAGCGACTACGGGACGCCACCCGGCTCGAAAAGATTCTGACGGATGCGGCGCTTGAATATGCCGTTCAGCCGGAGGAGTATCTGGGCGGCATCATATTTAAGACGAAGCGGATTGGGGCGTTTTTTTATGTGCGCCCGGATGTGCGGGAGCGGGCGGTTGAGGTTTTGCTTGCCAACAACTACGTGCCTGCGGAGGATTAGTTAGCGTTTGACTAAAACACGACCGTTTGCTTTGGCTCGGGCGTTTGGCGTCGTCCTGTCTTTGTTTTTCTCTGCGGTCTCCGCGTCTCTGCGAGACACTCATTATTCGAGCCATTTTGCGGCGACAAACTTTCTCGGTGGAGGTGCAGCGACCACAGAGAAACCCCTCCCGGTTCCTCCGCGCGAAGGGCGAGAATTTGGATATGTTTTGCTACTGGGCCAGCACCTTCGTTCCTTCAAAATCAAATCGGAACCGGACTTCCCGCAGGCCCCGTTCTCTCATGGCGCGGCGCAGCCGGGTTTTGTCTTCCGCGTAAAACATCAGAAAGCCGCCGCCGCCCGCGCCGATCAGTTTTCCTCCCAGCGCCCCGTTTTCCATCGCTGCGTTATACATGGCGTCGATGCAGCCGTTCGACATTCCCGGAGACCGTTTCCTCTTGTTGCGCCAGTGGACGTCCATCAGGCGGGCAAATTCCGGCAGATCTCCGCTTTCGAGCGCGGCCTGGCTTTCAAACGCCAACTCCTTGACAGCGTTCAGATTTTCCAGCATGGCCGGGTCCGTCATTTGGGTGCGTTTTTTCTGATCCTTGAGAATGGACGATGCAGAACGCGAATATCCGGTAAAAAAAAGCAGCAAATTGTCTTCGAGGTTGTACCGGGTTTCCTCGGATAACCCGAGGGGCCAAGCCTCAACCTTGCCAGCGGGCAGAAACCGGAAGCAGTTAATGCCGCCCAGTGCGGCGATATAGGGGTCCTGTTTACCCACCGGCTCTCCCAGCCGGTCGATTTCGATGCTGCACGCCTGCTCCGCCAGTTCGGCCGGGGGTATGAGATTGCGCCGGTGAGTATGCAGAGCCCTCAGCAAGGCGGTAGTAAAGCTCCCTGAGGAACCCAAACCGGTGCCAGACGGAATATCCGCCATTGATGTGATCTCAAGCCCTGGCCCGTTTTCAAAGCCTGTCATCAGCAACGCTTCCCGCACAATCGGGTGTTCGATCAGGCTCACGAACGGAACCCGCTCCATACGGGAATATTTAATGATAAAAACAGGCTCAAAAGTATCGTGGATGGTGATGTAAACGTACTGGTCAATGGCGGCGGAAATGAGAAAGCCACCGTTTTCTTCGTAATAGGAAGGGAGATCGGTCCCCCCTCCTCCCAGGGTAATTCGCAGTGGCGCACGGACGACAATCATGAATTTTGTTGACTGAGAAAAAAGTGTCCCCCAGCGACTTTCTTCTCATGATCGTGG
Source organism: Terriglobia bacterium (assembly GCA_025363475.1). Taxonomy (GTDB): domain Bacteria; phylum Acidobacteriota; class Terriglobia; order Bryobacterales; family Bryobacteraceae; genus BOG-234. Next base: position 23,831 of record JANYDS010000032.1, on the reverse strand, counting down.
GAATAGACAACATCACGCCGGGCATGTCTACCTCTTCATCTCTCTCGGTGGGTGGCATGAGGCCTTACGTTCAGGATTTATTGCTGGGGCTGCCGGAGATTTTCCCGGCCTGGCAATTCAAATTTTTTACTCCGGTCTGGAACGAACCGTTTGAGATCCGACATTCCAATGTCGAGATCATCCTGTGTCCGGGCGCTGTCAAATCCCGCCCCGGCCGGGTTTGGTTCGAGCAGGTACACCTGCCCGGTATTGTGTCGCGGGAAAATATCGATCTGTGGCTGGGCACCTGCAATTACCTGCCACTGCGTTTGCGCTGCCGGAGCCTGCTGCTGATTCAATCTCATCAGTTTTTTACCAACCCGGAAGCGTTCGGGCTGATCCGCCGTATCTGGTTACGGGCGATTGTGAGATTGTCGGCGCGCAAAGCCGATCAATTGGGCGTGCAGTGTGAAGACGCTAAACGAACCCTGCTGCGCTATGTAAATCTGCCGGATGCGCGGGTGCGCGTGGTCTATAACCGGCTGGTGGATGTGACGTGTCCGGCGGAAACGGACACGGGTGTTCAGCGGCCCTACATTCTCTATGTTTCGGGGCTTTATCCCTTTAAGAACCATGTCAGGCTGATCGAAGCCTTCGCGCAGATTCGCCCCGACTTCCCCGGTTACACCCTGGTTTTGGCAGGGGGCGGTTCGGACACTGCCTTAAAGGCGTTGAAGAACGCGGTGGTGAATTACGGCCTGCAGGGTGATGTCCTGTTTTTGGGCCGGGTGCCGCAGACCGCAATTCCCGCGCTCTATCGGAATGCCCGGGCTTCAGCCTTCCCGTCGCTGGAAGAAACTTTCGGCCTGCCCGTACTGGAAGCGATGTCGCTCAACTGTCCGGTGCTTACGTCGAACCGGAGCAGCATGGCGGAAGTGGCGGGCGATGCGGCGGTGCTGGTGGATCCGGAAAGCGTGGATGATATAGCGGCGGGCTTGCGACGGATTCTGTCGGACGAGGCCTTGAGGCGAATTCTTATCCGACGCGGCCATCAGCGCTGTGATTTTTTTACAAAAACAAATACCCTGGCCTGTATGGCGGAGGCGCTGCGTGCAGCCGCGCAGCCTAACGCCGCACTCTGCGGCTGTAGACGTTAGTGACATACACTAAGGATGGAGGCATTTCCTACACATGGGTCCCCTGGGTACACAGGAACTCGTCTTCATCTTTATTCTGGCGCTCCTGCTGTTCGGGCCTAAGAAACTGCCCGAACTCGGCAAGACCATCGGAAAAGCGATGACTGAGTTTCGTCGCGCGCAAACCGAACTGAAATCCACGTTCGACCGCGAAATGCAAAACCTGGAACGGGAAACGGGCATTAAGGAATTGACAGCGACCAGCTTTCAATCGAGCAGCTACAATTACGACCAGTCGACGTACGATCCGACGTATTATGAATCGGGCTACGACGGGTCTTATAATTCCACCCCAACCTTACCTTCCCCCACGGCAGAAGGCGCATCCGCAATTTTGGGCGCCGGAACCACATCAGCACTGCACGTCGAAGCGGCGGCCGGCTCCATTGCGAGCGGTCATCTGGAGCCCTCACCGGCACCTGTCGTAGCCGCTCCGGCTGTTGTAATGGCTGAACAGCATCCGGCTGAAAAAACGGTTACCGGCTAACTCATAACGATGGAATTTCCCGACGAAACGCAGGGGCCACCGGCTCATTCCGGTGACCCTGCGCCGGTATCAAAGCCAGAAACACCGGTGCCGTCTTACAGCGCACCGTCTTACAGTGATGCGTGGTCTGCCGGCAGAACCGACGAACCAGATTTCTCGGTGACGTCGCCGGACCCTGCGGACGAGTATCCGCCACGGATATCGCCACCGGCAGCACCGCCGCCACCACCACCACCTCCGCCCACACTACCGCCTCCCCCCCCCCCTCCACCTGAAGATGAGGATGAGGACGGCATGGCCAGGATGAGTTTCCTCGAACACCTGGAAGAGTTGCGTAAACGCCTTTTGCTTGCCATTGGCGGTATTGGCGTTGCGTTCTTTCTTTGCCTGTTTTTCAGTGATCAGCTCTGGGATATCGTTTTTGAGCCCGCCGGCGCGGCTCTGCGTGCGCTAAAGGTAAATCCACCCACTCTGAAGCTAATCTCACCGACGGACGCCTTTCAGATCATGTGGATGAAAGTCCCCATTATCTTTGCGGTTTTTCTGGCTTCGCCGTGGGTGCTGTACCAGGTGTGGGCTTTCATCGCGCCCGGTTTATACAAAAAAGAACGCCGTATGGCGGTTCCGTTTGTTGTTTCAAGCGCGGGATTGTTCATTCTGGGCGGTTTTTTTGCCTATTTTATTGCCTTCCGCTTCGGGTTGGAATTCCTTCTCGGCATCGGAATTGGCAAAGGCATTGACCCTTCGGTAAACGTCACGGAGTATTTTGACCTTTTCGTGGACGTGATGCTGGGCGTCGGGGCGGTCTTTGAAATCCCGATCCTGGTCTTCCTGCTGACCCTGATTCACGTGGTCAAACCGGCATTTCTGGTCAAACACAGCCGTTATGCGATTCTTGTAATCGTCATTATTGCTGCCATCGTGACACCCACCGGCGACGTTTTTAACCTCGCCCTGTTCGCCACGCCGATGATCATTCTGTTCTACGTGGGCATTTTTGCCAGCTACCTTCTTGTGCTCCGTCGCGAGAACAGACGCTTCCCGTGGCTCACATTCTTCAAGTGGCTTCTTATTGTTCTGGTGGTTATTGGATTGATCACAGTGCTGGCCGCGAAACATTATGGCTACCACGTGATATTTCAATGGCCGTTTTTGTCCCGGTAATACGCTACTTCAGGCAGGGCCTTATTTAGTGGCCCTGCCTGGAGACTCGGCGGATATCTATGGACATTTACCGGATCATTGACGAACTTGGAGAAGAACGCGAACGACTTGGCCGCATCATCGAATCGCTGGAAGTGCTTGCCCTGGGGGTGGAACTTCCTGCGCCTGTCACTGGCAAGCGGCGCGGGCGCAAATTCATGGACGAAAGCGGACGGAAAGAAGTCTCCGAACGGATGAAGCTCTATTGGGCCAAACGCCGGGGAGGAGAACCGCCTCGGGCATTAGAAGCCAGTGCCTGAGGGCAGCAAGGCTGACAACGGAAGGCGTCTGTTATATTGAAGAGGTTCACGAGAGTGGGCGAATAGCTCAGTTGGGAGAGCACCGCGTTCGCAATGCGGGGGTCGTGGGTTCGAACCCCATTTCGTCCACCAAATTTCTGTAATTTCCCACCAATAGTTATAATCCGGCAAAAGCTGATTCGGCATAAAAAAACCGGGATCCGAAGATCCCGGTTTAACAGAGCGGACATTGAGGTCCGCGCCGCGTCGATCAGGTTTGACCTTATTGTTGCTATTTCTTAGTCCCCTTCTAGTCGGGGTTCTTTGATCCTATCATGCCCGTATCTCCTTGGATCTTTACCGCAGCCGCTCAGCAATCGACTTCGCCTGCAGGAACAGCAGCAGGTAGTCTGGTCCGCCAGCTTTTGAATCGGTCCCCGACATATTGAAGCCGCCAAACGGATGTGCGCCGACCATCGCCCCCGTGCATTTGCGGTTGATGTAGAGATTGCCGGTGAAGAACTCTTCTCGCGCACGATCAATGTGTTCCGGGATGCTGGAAAACACAGCGCCGGTGAGGCCATAGACCGAATCGTTTGCCATTTCGAGGGCGTGACTAAAATCACGGGCCTTCGTGATTGAGAGAACCGGGCCAAAAATCTCTTCCTGGAAAATGCGGGCCTTCGCGTCCACGTCGGCAATGACGGTGGGTGGCAGGAAGTGGCCATCCGCGGGCACTGTGCCGCCACCCGCGACAACACGTCCCTCTCTGCTGCCGATTTCGACATAGCGTTCGATGGACTGCTTTGCGCCCGCGCTGATTACGGGGCCCATGTAGAAACCAGTATCGTCAGCCGCGCCGACGTTCATGCGCGAGACCCTGACGGTGAGTTTTTCGACGAAGGCATCGTAAACATCGGCGTGGACGATGGCTCTTGAACATGCCGAACACTTCTGGCCGGAATATCCGAAGGCGGATAGGGCAACGCCCTCGACGGCTGCTGCCAGATCGCATTCCGAATCGACGATGATGGCGTCTTTACCGCCCATTTCGGCGACTACACGTTTGATCCAAATCTGGCCGGGCTGCGGTTTCGCCGCTAGTTCGTTGATGTGCAAACCTACATCGCGTGACCCTGTAAATGAGATAAACCGTGACTTGGGGTGGCCTACGAGAATATCGCCGATGGCCGCACCGCTGCCAGTCAGAAAACAGAGCGACTCTGGTGGAAACCCAGCTTCAAGCAGCAGTTCGACAAATACGGCACCGACGGTTGGAGTCTCGCTGCTGGGTTTAATCACTACGGTATTGCCAGCTACGAGCGCCGCGCAGGCCATGCCGCACAGGATGGCGAGGGGGAAATTCCACGGGGGGATTACGATGCCGACGCCGAGCGCGAGATAACGCATTTCATCGCGCTCGCCAGGCAGCTGGACGACAGTTTGCGGCCCGGCCAGGCGTGCCATTTCCCTCGCGTAGTATTCGCAGAAATCGATGGCTTCGGCTGTCTCCGCTTCGGCTTCCGGCCACGTTTTACCCGCTTCGAAGGTTAGCCAGGCGTTGAACTCGAACTTGCGTTCCCGGAGCAGCGAAGCCACGCGCAGCAGCATGGCCACGCGGTCGGCTGCCGGGGTGCGACTCCAGCCGGGAAAATGCTGATGCGCCCGTTCTACTGCCCGCGCAGCCAGTTCGGGGGTGGCCTTTTGATGGACGCCCACCACTTCATTCGAGCGCGAAGGATTGGTTGATGTCAGCTTTTCGGCGCAGCGCACACGCTCGCCGCAGATCAGCAAGTCATACTCGCGGCCCAACAGCGCACGCACTTTTTCCTGTGCGGCCAGCATGAGGCGTCGATTGTCAGGCTGCGTGAAGTCTGTATATGCTTCGTTCCGGAACGGTGTTAGCGTGTGCGCCATTTGCCCTCTTTTAATTCCACCTGCGCGAAGTCCACTTTCGGATCGTGGGCGAAACTGCACCACCAGCCCTCAGCGGCTGCGCGAGTCAGGATGTTTTCTTTGCTCGCGATGGTTTCGAGCGGGTATAGATCGAAGGCGGTCACCCAGGTGGGCGTGACCTGTGCCGCATAGGGCACCAGATCACTCAACTGACACCAGGTTTCACCGCGCGAACGCACAGTTACGATCATCATGTCGCGGTTATGGCCCGGCGCGACGCGAACTTCCACACCTGGAGCGACTTCGCCATCGCCATCGAGCAGACGCATCTGGCCGCTTTCGAGCAGCGGTTCATAGTTCACGGCACGGTAACTTACTGCGTCGCGGGTATGCTGCTCCCGTGCGTGCAGCAGTTCGCCTCGCTGCGTCACATAGCGCGCATTGGGCAAGGCGGCGCGAGCGCCGGAGCCTGCATCAACGGTATTGCCGCAGCAGTGGTCCCAGTGGAGGTGCGTGTTGATGACCAAGTCTATGGATGATGCCTCAAAACCATGGTGGGCGAGTACGTCTTCGAGCACGGGCGGCTCGGGCAAACGCATCCGTTCTTTGTCTTTCTCCGTGTGACGAACGCCGCCACCGGTATCGATCAGAATTTTCTGATCACCTGTTTCGACTACGAAGCAATTGAAGCCCGCTTCGATGCGGTTCTGGTCATCCGGCGCGGCATGCCGCGACCAGAGGGACTTTGGCACTACGCCGAAGAGCGCACCGCCGTCCCACCAGTAGCTGCCGGCGCGGACCGGCGTAATGCGGACATCGCCGAGGATCACGCGTCGTTACCCTGCATTGGCCGGGCCTGTTAGCCTTGGACGAGCTTGCGCCCGCGTTCAAACAGATCGGAGGCGTCTTCGGCGATCTTGCGGCCGCGGTCGTAAAGGTCTTTGCCTTTGTCCATGAGTTCGCGGCCGCCGGATTCCATGGCCTCACGGCTGTCGAGCGTGGTGTCTTTCAGATACTTGCGGGTATCGCTGCCTGATTTCGGGGTGAACAGAATCCCCAGGGCCGCACCGACGGCTGCGCCTGCCAGAAACCATCCGAGATTGTTGTCGTCGTTCATATCGTGTTTCCTCACCTTTTATTCTAATGGGCTATCGATTGCTGGTGGTACACGTAAGATGCCAAACGACGAATTTCCAGAAAAAGAGCCGACGCGGGACCAAGTGCCGCTTGATGATTCCTACGTGCCGGTCTTCCGGTCAATAGACCATGATGGCGAGATGGAGGCGATGGCCATTAAAGGGGTGCTTGATTCGTGCCATATCCCGGCGGTGATTATGGGTCCGCAAGTGTTGCCGAGCCTTGAGTTTCAGGTTCAGGTTCCGAAGTATTTGCTGGGACGGGCGGCGCATATGATCCGTGAGGCGAAACTGGCGGGTCCGGCTGCGGCTTATGAGGCTGAGGCTGCTTCGGAGTAGGGGAAAGAAAGTTGCGATAATGGCATGATGACAGTCACGATCCGTCCGGAGCATGATGATCTCATTGCCGCTGCGATTCAGGCGGGCAAATATGAGAATCCCGACGCGGTAATTGACCATGCGCTGAAGGTCCTCCGGTCAGAGGAGGACTGGCTGGATGCGAACCGCGTGGCTGTCAGTGAAAAGGTTGATCGCGCATTCGCGCAGTTCGAGCCGGGCGAGTTTTTTTCACCGGAAGCATCGAAGGCGGACATGGCACGACGCAAGGCAAACTGGCTGTGTGAAACGGGCCATTGAAGGACGCGTTTTACGAAATCTCTGCCGAAGCCTTTGACCCAAACGCGAGTGATCCTGGCCTTCACGGAGGGTTATACTCAGTGTTATCATGACCACCGAAGAATTGATTGACAGAGTAACGTCCCCTTTCGGCGGAAGAACAGACGTCGGTTGTCCGGTTTATCGACTATTTGGAGCAGAGGACCATCCCCGCCCGAACGCCCTTTCTTGAGGCTGTGGAAGAGTTCACAGCACAGCATCCTGAGCTTTTGCGCCGCCTTGCGCAGTGACAACCTATCCGACGCTGCGTGAAGTACTTTCCGTTCACCGGTCGCTGATTGAACGATTTGGCGGCTGACACGGCATTCGAGACATGGGCGCACTGGAATCAGCGTTGGCACGCCCTCAAACCGGATACTACCGGGATCTCATCGAAGAGGGTGCGGCCCTGTGGGAGAGCCTGTCGCAGAATCACCCGTTTATCGACGGCAACAAGCGGGTCGCGGTTACCGTCACGGCTGCATTCCTGAGCGTGAATGGATTCCGTCTTGAATTCAACGACGTCGCCGCATTCACCTTCCTGCTGGATCTCTACGAGACCGGGCGCATGCGTTTTGGTGAACTCGACGCGTGGCTCCGCCAGCATGTTGTATCGAAATGATTGCCCCATCGACGATGGGGAGCCAATTATCGATCTGCTGGCGAACCAAGAGTGCTGCCGCCGGGAATTGAAAGAACCAACAACCGCTAACCAGCAAAAAAGGCCCCAGCCCGGATCTCTCCGGGCTGGGGCCTTCATTCAAATCAATACTCGAACGTAAAAACTATTCTTCAGTACTTTCTTCCGGCTCCGCGCCTTCCTGCTGAGCCTTGAGCCGAGCTTCTTTACGCTTGGCCCGCTCTTCGGCACGCTTCACCAGTTCCGACCCTACCAGTTCAATCACAGCCAGTTCCGCGCCATCGCCCTTGCGGGGTCCAAGTCGCGTAATACGGGTGTAACCGCCGGTGCGCTGGCCAAACCGCGCGCCCAGGGTATCGAACAATTTCTGCACCGACTTCGGCGTCATCAAAAATGCAGCCGCCTGCCGTCGCGCATGCAGTGTATCGCGCTTCGCCAGCGTGATCATATGTTCAACCATCGGCTGAATCGCCTTCGCCTTCGGAACAGTCGTCGTGACCCGTTCTTCCAGAATGATGCTGGTAGTCAAATTCTTGAACAGGCTGTTGCGCGCTCCAACGTCCCGCTTCAGTTTTGCGTTGCCAAACCGATGTCTCATTTGTTCGTATACCTGTTCTTAAAGATCGTCGTCGCCCAGCTCATCGTCCATCACCGAACCCGGTGCCGGAGGAGGCGGAGCTACCAGACGTCCATGCGAATCCGCTTTCATTCCAAGCGCCAGACCCATAGTCGTCAGAATTTCTTTGATTTCGTTCAGTGACTTGCGACCGAAATTCTTCGTGCGCAACATCTCTGATTCCGATTTCTGTACCAGTTCGCCGATCGTCTGAATGCCAGCGTTCTTGAGGCAGTTGTAAGAGCGAACCGAGAGTTCCAGTTCTTCCACGCTGCGGTTGAGCTGATCGCTAACGCGGTCCAGACTCTGTTCCGCCGGTTCATCGGAAACTTCAGTCACTTCCTCGAAGTTGATGAAGATCGTCATGTGATCTTTCAACAGCTTCGCTGCGTGGCCAATGGAATCCTGCGGAGAAATGGCACCGTTGGTCCAGACTTCGAGCGTCAGCTTGTCGTAGTCGGTCATCTGACCGAGACGCGCCGCTTCAACCGTGAAGTTGCACTTGCGAACCGGTGAATGAACCGAATCGATCGGAATAAAACCAATCGCCAGATCTTCGTCAAAGTTCTTGTCGGCGCTCACGTAGCCGCGACCTGTTTTAAGGCGCATTTCGATGTCGAGCTTGCCGCCTTCGCTCACGGTCGCGATGTGCAGACCGCGGTCGAGGACTTCCACATCCGCATCGGTCTGAATGGCGCCGGAGAAAATCTCACCGGCTTCATTCGCAACCAGACGGACAGTTTTCAGACCCTCGCCCATGACTTTGAACGGAACCTGTTTCAGGTTCAGGATGATGTCAGTTGCATCTTCCACAACACCGGGGATCGGGCTGAATTCGTGATCCACGCCTTCAATGCGGACTGCAGTGATTGCCGCGCCTTCAATGCTGGAAAGCAGCACGCGGCGGAGCGAATTGCCGATGGTGGTACCGAAACCGCGCTGGAACGGCTGGGCGGTAAACTGCCCGAAGCGCTCCGTCAGAGTCTCAGTATTTGCCACCAGGCGTTTGGGTTTTTGAAATCCCTTAAACATACGTTTTATTCACCTCAATGCCGGCAAGGCTTTTTCTCAATCCGCACAAGCCGGGGTTCTTAACAACGATTATTTGCTGTAAAGTTCAGTTACTTGCTGTAAAGTTCTACGATCAGCTGTTCGTTGATCGGAATCTGTACGAGTTCATCACGGCGCGGGGTGCTGATGATACGACCCTTGAGCGCTTCGCGATCCACATCCATCCAGCTCGGTGCCGGGGCATGTGCCGTGGCATCGCGGGAGGAAAGAATTGTGGGATGATTTTTGCTGGATTCGCGAACCGAGATTTCTTCGCCCGGCTTCACGATAAAGGAAGGGATGTTGACCTTGCGGCCATTGACCTGAATATGTCCGTGGCGCACGATCTGGCGAGCCTGTGAACGGCTGGCACCAAGACCCATGCGGTAGATTACACTGTCCAGCCGGCGTTCGAGAGTGGCAAGCAGGTTTTCGCCCGTGATGCCCTTCATCTTTACAGCCTTGGCAAAGGTATTGCGGAACTGAGCTTCGAGAACGCCATAGATGCGGCGCACTTTCTGCTTTTCACGCAATTGCAGGCCGTAGCCCACAATCTTTTTGATCTTACGATCCTTGCCGTGCTGGCCTGGAACGTAGTTGCGGCGCTCAATCGCACACTTTTCGGTGTGGCAGCGTTCGCCTTTCAAAAACAACTTCATGCCCTCGCGGCGGCAAAGCCGACAAACCGGGCCTCTATAACGTGCCAAATTGCTTCTCCTCTATTACGTGCCTGGTAGCACGTGCGGTTTACGACCCTCAAGGATCTTCGTCCCGCTTGAACTACAGTCAGATCAAACGCGGCGCTTTTTGGGCGGACGGCAACCGTTATGCGGAATCGCCGTGGTATCGCGAATCGTACGCACATCAAGCCCTGCCGTTGCCAGCGCACGAACTGCTGATTCACGGCCCGAACCCGGCCCGCTCACCCGCACTTCAACCGTACGCAGACCCACTTCGTTCGCTTTATTGGCCGCCGTCAGAGCAGCCTGCTGGGCTGCAAACGGTGTACCTTTACGCGAACCGCGGAACCCGAGGGATCCGGCGCTGGACCACGAAACCGTATTACCTTCAGGGTCCGCAATCGTCACGATCGTGTTATTAAACGTCGCCTGGATATGAACAATACCCACATGGACAACGCGTTTTTCTTTTTTCTTAAAGGACTTTTTCTTCGCGCCCTTCGCCGGTGCTTTAGCCATTAGGTCTTAGTCGCTTTCTTCTTGCCCGCCACAGTACCTCTGCGCGGACCTTTACGAGTACGAGCATTGGTATGCGTACGCTGACCCCGTGTCGGCAGTCCGCGGCGATGCCGCAGCCCGCGATAGGAGCCCATTTCAATGTGCCGGCGGATGTTGAGAGAAACTTCCTTGCGGAGATCACCCTCGACAGCGCCTTCTTCTTCAAGAATATTACGGACGTTGTTGACTTCTTCTTCCGTCAAGTCGCCAATCTTCTTGTTCGCGTCAATACCCGCACGGAACAGCAGGCTCTTGGAACGAGTCCGGCCCACACCGTAAATGTAAGTAAGTCCAATTTCCGCCCGCTTTTTGGGCGGAAGATCAACACCAGCGATACGTGCCATTTTCTTATCCTTATCCCCTGCCCTAACCCTGGCGCTGCTTGTGCTTGGGGTTGGAGCAAATGACCCGTACCACGCCCTCGCGGTGGATCAACTTGCACTTGACGCAAATCTTTTTGACTGAAGCCCGAACTTTCATAAGTCTGCTATCCGATCTTTTTTACTATCCGTCCCCGTGTCAAATCGTGTTCACCGAACTCGATCTCTACACGGTCGCCCGGCAGCAGCCGGACCCAGTTTTTTACCGCCGCCCCAGCCCCGTGGGCCAGTACAAACGACTTGTTGCTTAACTCTACCCGGTACACCAGGCTGGGTAATTCTTCGACTACAACGGCTTCGACAGTCACGGTAGTGTCATTCTTATCCGCTCCCCGCTTATCCGCTTATCCGCTCCCAAATCCGGGATTGCTCTTACGGCCTTGTCAAAACCCAGGGGCCGTCTGCCGTTACCGCCACGCAATGCTCAAAATGGGCCGAATACGATCCGTCTTTCGCGACCGCCGTCCACTTATCCTTCAAAACCTTTGCTTCGGGCTTCCCGGCATTCACCATCGGCTCAATCGCAAGGACCATGCCCTCACGCAGCCGGGGATTCTCGTTCCGCCGGTCCACATAATTGGGAATCTGAGGGTCTTCGTGCAACTGCGTCCCAATCCCGTGTCCCACATATTCCCTGACAATCGAAAACCCGTTACCTACAACGTGTTTCTCAACTGTCTCGCTGATATCGAACAACCGGTTCCCGTCGCGAACCTTATCAATCGCCAGTTCCAGCGATTCCTCGGTCACCTTCAGCAGCTTTTTCGTCTGCGCGCTCAGTTCACCCACCCCAACCGTCAGAGCCGAATCGCCAAAATAACCATCCAGCGAAACTCCTGTATCGATCGAGACGATATCCCCGCTCTTTACGATTCTTTTCGGGTTTGGCATTCCATGCACGATCTCCTCGTTTACTGACGTACAGAGAACGTACTTGAACTTCTCACCCGCAGCCGGTACGTAATAGCCTTTGAACGCCGGTTTCGCGCCCGCATCAGCCATCATCTTCACCGCCGCAATTTCCAGATCCCAGGTTGAAATTCCTTCTTCAACCATTCTGCCCAGCGCCTGGAGTATCTCGTACACCAGCAGGCCGCTGCGCCGCATCTTTTCCAGTTCCGCCCGGGTCTTACGAATAATCATGCTGACTTACCCGACCAGACCCGACGTCACCAAACCAGATTCCACCAAACCTGAACCCACCAGCTTCACTTGCACTTCCCGAAAGACGGCTTCCGGCTTCGCCGTACTCGCATCCACCCGAAACACCCGGTGTCCGCTCTTCCCAAAGAATTCGATCAAAGGTTGCGTCTGACGATCATACTGCGCCAGCCGCTCCCGGACCACATCTTCCCGGTCGTCTTCCCGTATCACAAGCTCCGCCCCATCCACATCGCAGATACCATCAACTTTTGGGGGATGGGAAATCGCGTTGTACAGTGTGCCGCACTTCGGACACACCCGTCTCCCCGTAATTCGGGAGATAATTACATTGTAGTCAACGACGAGGTGAATTACCACCTCTTCGACTCCAACCGACCCCAGGAGCCGCATCGTTTCCTCTGCCTGCGCTGTCGTCCTTGGATATCCATCCAGGATAAAACCGCGCCTGCAGTCCTCTTCACTAATCCTCGCCCGAACCAGTTCATTCACCAATTCGTCCGAAACCAGCGATCCCGCCCTGAGCAGTTCCGCGATCGAAACCCCAATCGCGTCACCCTTGCGGATATGCTCCCGAAGAATATCTCCGGTTGAAATCTGCGGAATTCCCAGCCACTCTACTATATACTTCGACTGAGTTCCCTTACCTGACCCCGGCGACCCGAACAGCACCAGTGCCACCGGCTTCTTCAGCCCGGCCAAACTTGAAGCCAACTAGAAAGACCGGCGACGTCCGCGAATCCGGCCTGCCCGCGGCGTAAACCCTTCGTAGTGGCGCATAATCAACTGCGCCTCAATCTGATTGACCGTATCCATCGCCACACCAACCACGATCAGCAGCGATGTACCACCAAAGTAGAACTGGACATTGAGCCCCTCCAGAATGAACCGGGGGAAAACCTTGTCGATCATATTCCCCATCAGAGGAAGATGCTGCAGGTGAATTCCCGATATCATGATGTCCGGAATCAGACACAGAATTGACAGGTAAATCGCACCTACAAACGTGATCCGCGTGAGGATCGTGTTCATATAATCCGAGGTCGAGCGACCCGGACGAATCCCCGGGATAAACCCACCATACTTGCGCATGTTGTCGGCCGCTTCATTCGGATTGAAAATGATGGAAACGTAAAAGAAACAGAAGAAAATGATCAGCGTGACGAAAAGCAGCACATAGAGCGGCTCACCGTGGCGGATCGCGCCCAAAGTGTTACTGAGCCAGGCGTTGTTCTTAACCAGAGGGAAGCTCGCCACTGTCTGCGGAAACGCCAGAATCGAAGAAGCGAAGATCACGGGAATCACACCGCCGGCGTTCACTTTCAGCGGCATATGCGTAGACTGCCCGCCCATCACCCGCCTTCCGATCACACGCTTGGCATACTGCACCGGAATGCGCCGTTCGCCCATTTCCACCAGACAGATGAACGCGACCACCCCTACCATCATCACAAGGACCACCGCCAGCGTCAGCGGGCTCCATTCGTGGGTCACAAAAACGTTTGTATAAAGGTTGCCGATTGCTGAAGGAACGCCAACCACGATGCCGGTGAAGATGATCAGCGACATGCCATTACCTACGCCGCGTTCAGTAATCTGTTCACCGAGCCACATGATGAACGCCGTACCGGTCGTCAGCGAAAGAATCGTCAGCAGAATAAAACCTACACCAGGATTAATGACAATATTGTCAGACATCCCCTGCAGACCAACTGAAATGCCAAACGACTGCGCGATACCCAGACCTACCGTCAGGTAACGGGTCCACTGAGTGATCTTGCGGCGGCCGAGTTCACCTTCCTTCTGAAGCTTTTCAAGCGTCGGGACAACCACCGTCAGCAGCTGAAGAATGATCGACGCCGTGATATACGGCATGATCCCCAGCGCAAAGACGGACAGGCGACGGATATTACCGCCCGCAAACAGATCAAAGAAGCCGAAAATCGACCCCGACTGCCGCGTCAAAAAGTCTTGCCACCGCACCACGTTAATACCGGGCGTCGGGATAAAACTACCCAGACGGTACACGGCCAGCATGAGAAAGGTGAACCCTACTCTCCTGCGGAGGTCGGGAACGCGGAAGATATTGCCTATCGCTTCAAACAGCTTTCCCACAGGTTAGTCTCGCTTTTTTACGAATCGTGCCGGACGGTTTGCTTTCGGATCAGCGATCTGAATCACTGTGCCGCCAGCCTTCTCAATCTTCTCAACTGCGGTCTTCGAGAATATATGAGCTTCCACCTGAATTGCCCGCGTAATTTCGCCCGATGCCAGAACCTTCAAACCATCACCCAGCTTGTTGATGATACCGAGTTCCGTCAGACGGTCGACGTTGAACACATCACCCGGCAGCTTTTCCAGGTCTTTGAGGTTGACGATGGCGAACTGTTTCTTGAAAATATTGGTAAAGCCGCGCTTCGGCAGACGACGATGCAGCGGCATCTGGCCGCCTTCAAAGCCGCGCATGATGCTATAGCCGGAAATCGACCGTGCACCCTTCATGCCGCGTCCGGAGGTTTTACCCGTACCCGAACCCATACCGCGCCCGATACGCTTTTTCCGGTGCTTCTGCCCGGCGGGCGGTCTCAATGTACTTAAATTCATTGGAATGTCCTCTTACGTTAGTCGACGAGCGCCAGAAGATGCGGGATCTTCTTCACAAACCCGCGAAACGACGGCGTATCCGGCCGCACCACAATCTGGTTCATCTTCTTCAATCCCAGAGCGCGCACAATCACTTTGTGCTTCTCGGGAGTGCAGATCGTGCTCTTGACGAGCTTGATTTTGATCGTGCCTTCCATCTTGATTAACCCTGCACCTTTTCGTGCGCACGGTCCGGAGACAGTCCGCGCATTTCCATGACCGCAGCCCGGTCGCGCAGCTGCTCCAGCGCATTGATTGTTGCCTTCACCACGTTGTGCGGATTATGGCTGCCAATCGACTTCGTGAGCACGTTCGGAATTCCGCACGCCTGAACCACGGCGCGTACCGGTCCGCCCGCAATCACGCCCGTACCATCCTGCGCCGGCTTCAGCATGACCAAACCTGCGCCAAACTTACCCAGCACCTGATGCGGAATCGTGTTATCCAGCAAGTGAACCCGGCGCAAATTCTTTTTCGCCGCTTCAATTCCCTTACGGATAGCCGAAGGAACTTCCTTCGCCTTGCCTACGCCAAACCCAACCACACGAGCCGCCGGATCGCCTACGACAACCAGAGCAGAAAAGCTCATGTTTTTGCCGCCCTTGACAACCTTCGTGACGCGGTTGATCGCGACCACATTTTCCTTCAGATTCAGCGCAGCCGGATCGACCCGCTTGATGACGATAGCCATTAAAACTCCAGTCCCGCTTCCCGCGCCGCATCCGCGAGCGCCTTTACGCGCCCGTGATAAATGTAACCACCGCGGTCGAACACAACCTTGCTGATGCCAAGCTCTTTTGCACGCTCGGCCACGCGCTTGCCAATTTCTTTCGCAGCTTCGACGTTGCCGCCGGTCGCTTTCTTGCCTTCTACGCCCAGGCTCTTCTCGATCGAATTCGCCGCGACCAGAGTCACGCCCTTTGTATCGTCGATCACCTGCGCATAGATATGAGCAACACTGCGGAATACCGCGAGTCGCGGACGCTCGGTCGTACCTTTGAGCTTTTTCCGGATGCGAGTGTGAATCCGCTCCCGGATCTCGTTTTTCGAAATCTTGCGAATCATTTACTTCTTGCCTCCGGTCGCACCAGACTTGCCGACCTTCTTCTTCAATATTTCGCCTGTGTAACGGACGCCCTTGTTCTTGTACGGATCCGGCTTGCGCAGCGAACGAATATTCGCGGCCACCTGACCGAGCAACTGCCGGTCATAACCCGAAAGAACCAGATGCGTCTGCTTGTCGATCTTCAGATCAACGCCCTCAGGCAGCAGCACTTCTATCGGATGCGAATAGCCCAGGGTGAAAACTGCCACCCGGCCTTTCAAATCCGCGCGGTATCCGATACCCACAATGTCCAGCTCGCGAACAAACCCGGTTGAAACGCCCTGGACGGCATTTGCCGCCAGTGCCCGTGTCAGTCCGTGCAGCGCGGCATGTGCGTCGGAGTCCCGGAGAATCTCCAGAACCGCTCCGTTCTGCTGAACGCGTATCCCCGTCGGAATCGGAACTACCAGATTTCCCTTCGGACCCTGCACCGTCAATTGGTCGCCAATCTGGATCTTCACCGAGGAAGGGACCGGAATCAGCTTTTTTCCTACTCTGGACATGAACTTTTCAAAACCCTCTATTGATTTGCTGGACTACAGGACTACCAAACGCGGCAAAGAAGTTCGCCGCCAACGCCCTGTTTGTGCGCTGTCCGGCCAGTCATCACACCAGCCGGTGTGGTCAGGATGCTGATACCGAGGCCGCCCTGCACCCGCGGAATCTGCGATTTCCCCACATATGTGCGGCAACCAGGGCGCGAAATGCGCTGAATGCCCGTCACCACAGGTGAATTATCGCTCGCGTACTTCAGATAAATCTTGATGACCTTCTTCACGCCCTCTTCAGCGACCTTGAAGTTTGCAATATAGCCCTCTTCTTTAAGAATCCGGGCAATTTCCGTCTTTAATTTCGATGCCGGTACGTCCACTTTCGGATGGCGCGCCGCAATGGCGTTCCGAACCCGGGTTAGCATGTCGGCGATAGGATCACTGGTCATTTTTTACCGTACCTCCTTTTCTTGTCGTCGTCTTACCAGCTCGCCTTGACGACGCCGGGAACTTCACCATTCAAAGCCAGCTGCCGGAAACACAAGCGGCAGATTCCGTACTTCCGCAGAAACGCCCGCGGACGTCCGCAGCGCCAGCAGCGGTTTCTGTGCCGGCATTTGAACTTCGGCTTCTTCTTGTCTTTTGCGATCTTGGCGGTTGTGGCCATTTAAAATCTTTTCTCCAACTCGGCTTACTGCGCGCGGAACGGCATGCCCATCTGCTTCAGCAGCGCCACACCTTCGGCATCCGTCTTCGCAGTGGTCGTAATGCTGATATTCATACCCTTCGTCTTCTCAATCTTCGAGTAGTCGATTTCCGGGAAAATCAGCTGGTCTTTCAAACCCATCGTGTAATTGCCACGGCCGTCGAAACTCTTTGGCGACACCCCGCGGAAATCGCGGACTCGCGGCAGCGCCACGTTCAGCAGGCGGTCCAGAAATTCATACATCCGGTCGCCCCGCAGCGTAACCATCGTGCCAATCGCCATGCCTTCACGCAGTTTAAACGCAGCGATTGATTTCTTCGCCTTGGTCACTACCGGCTTCTGCCCGGCAATTGCGCCCAGTTCATTGACCGCGCCATCCATCAGTTTCGCGTTGCCCGTAGCCTCGCCCAAACCGATGTTGACCGAAACCTTCTCGATCTTCGGCACCGCCATCACGTTCTTGTAACCGAACTCTTTTGTCAGAGCCGGGACCACCTGGGTCAGATAATGTTCTCTTAGTCTGGCTGCCATATATTGCCTTAAGCCTTTTTATCCAGAGCCTGTCCGCATTTGCGGCAAACCCGGCTGCGGTGGCTCTTGCCCGCGACTTCAGTCACATGATGCGCAATGCGCACCGGACCGCACTTCGGACATACGATCATCGCGTTTGAAACCGCAATCGAAGCCTCCATTTCCGCAATCCCGCCCGCAATCTGCTTGGCCGGATTCTTCTTGGTATGCTTCTTCACCATGTTGACATGTTCAATAAGGATACGGCCCTTCTCTTTATCCACATTGAGAACGCGGCCCGTCTTACCCTTGTCACGCCCGGCAATCACCTTCACCTGATCATTCTTCTTCAGCTGAATGCGAACCGGTTCCCGGTTATCTTTCTTCAATGCCACCGACATGACTAAATCACCTCCGGAGCAAGTGAGACGATCTTCATGTACCGCTTGTCGCGCAGTTCACGCGCCACCGGCCCGAACACACGCGTGCCAACCGGTTCACCGATTTCGTTAATCAGCACAGCCGCATTCGAATCGAAACGGATATAGCTGCCATCTTTACGGCGCGTTTCTTTGCGCATCCGCACGATGACACACCGCACAACTTTGCCCTTCTTGATCGACGAGTCCGGTGTACATTCCTTCACCGCCGCCGTTACTACGTCTCCGAGTCCGGCCCGGAGCCCGAGGTCACCGCCTCGTGGCGCAATGCAGGAAAGTCTGCGCGCTCCGCTGTTATCGGCTACCTCGAGGATTGTCCGCATCCCAATCATGGTTTTGTCTCTGGCTCCCTTAACCCTAAATACTTTAACTACTGATACTTGAACGGTTTAAAAAACTAAACTTTGACGTCGAGTGCTGACGGCTTGGCAACGCCGGCCAGTGCCGAACGGCGAATCACATCGCCCAAACGCCACCGCTTCAGCTTGCTCATCGGACGGCATTCGATAATGCGGACCACATCGCCCACATTCGCCACACCCTCTTCATCATGAGCATAAAATTTCTTGTGCTTCATCACGATACGGCGATACAGCGGATGAGGAACCCTGCGGCTCACCTGCACCACAATAGTCTTCTGCATCTTGGTCGACACCACTTCGCCAACCTTTTCCGTTTTGTGCTGACTCACCACAACCGGCGCCACTACTTGCTGTTCAGCAGCCATTATTTAACCCCCGCCTTGCCTGTTGCCTGAGCTGGCACCACTTTGCCCAGCTCTTTTTCCCGCAGATAAGTCAACAAACGAGCCCGGTCCTTGCGCATCTCGCGCAGTTTCCGCAGCCCCTCGGTCTGCCCCATCGACATCTGAAAACGGAACCGAAAACCCTGCTCGGCCATTTCCGCCAGTTTCGTCTGCATTTCAGCGGGATCGAGACCCCGCAAATTATCTTTTTTCATCGTGCTAAGCCTGTTCCTGAACTTCACGAGCCAGAAATTTAGTGGCCAGTGGAATCTTGTGCGCTGCCAGCCGCATGGCCGCCCGAGCCGTTTCCACATCCACGCCTTCCATCTCGAACAAAATCTTGCCCGGACGGATGACTGCCACCCACTCTTCCGGATTACCTTTACCCTTACCCATACGGGTTTCAGCGGGCTTCTTTGTAATCGGCTTGTCCGGGAATAACCGGATCCAGACCTTACCACCACGCTTGATCGACCGCGTCATCGCAATACGCGCCGCTTCAATCTGCCGCGCCGTGATCCAGCCGCATTCCATCGCCTTCAGCGCATATTCGCCAAATGCAATCGTAGAGCCGCGCCACGCTTTACCCTTCATGCGCCCGCGCTGTACCTTGCGGTACTTAACCTTCTTGGGCATCAACATAATTCAGATCTCCCCAAAATCCCTTAATCTATTCGGCTGCGGCCGGCGTTTCGCCAGTCGCGGGCTGTTCTGTCTGGACATCTGCACTGGCATCACTTTGGGCATCAGCCTTCGGTTCTTTCCAGTTCGGCTGTGCGGGCGGCATCAGCGGAGGCATGATCGGACCGCCCGTACGGGGCGCCCGGTTATCAGCCGCCGGAATTTGTACCGGAGCCGCCTGTGTCGCATGGGCAGAATGTTCGGCCGGAACGCTTAGCGCTGCCGGACGATCACCACCTGCGCCGCCACCAGGACCACCAGCTGGACGATCACCCCGGGGAGGACCACGACGGTCACCGCGATTATCACGACCAGCGTCACGCCCGCCACCATCACGGTCGCCACGAGGCCGTTCGTTGCGGCGCGGTTCGCCATCCTGCGGCAGATTACGCTTGCCACCCGGCAAAATTTCGCCCTTATACAACCACGCCTTCACGCCGATTACACCATAAGTGGTGTGCGCTTCCGTAAAACCATAATCGATATCAGCACGCAGCGTGTGCAGCGGAAGCTGTCCTTGCAGATACCATTCCGAACGCGCGATTTCCGCGCCATTCAAACGGCCCGAAACCCGGACCTTGATTCCCTTGCAACCAAACCGCAGCGCCGAATCAACAGCCTTGCGCATCGCACGGCGGAACGCTACGCGCTTCTCAAGCTGCAATGCAATCGATTCCGACACCAGCTGAGCGTCAAGCTCCGGCTTGTGAACTTCCTGAATGTCAATAAAGACTTCCCGCTTGGTCTTCTTCGCCAGCGCCGTCTTCAGCTTTTCAATCTCAGCACCCTTGCGGCCGATAATGATACCCGGACGCGATGTGCGGATTGTAACCCGAAGCTTATTGCCCGGACGGTCAACTTCAATCGAGCTGACACCAGCCGACTTCAGCTGCTTGCGCAGACCCTCTTTCAGCTCCAGATCTTCCTGCAGCAGGCCCGCGTAGCCCTGCTTGGAAAACCACCGCGAGCGCCAGGGCTTATTGAAACCGAGCCGGAAGCCGTATGGATGTACTTTCTGTCCCATGAATGGTTATTTCTCCGCCACTTTCAAAACAATGTGCGATGTGCGCCGCTGATACCGGTAGGCGCGACCCATCGGAGCCGGACGTACCCGCTTCTGCCGCGGTCCCTCGTTCACATACGCTTCGGAAACATACAACTGATCCACGTCAACGTTTTCGTCCTGATCCTGAGCGTTGGCAATTGCCGAGTGAAGGACTTTCTCCACCGCCGGCGCAATTCCCTTGTTGACGGAGCGCAGCGTGATGATTGCGTCATTCGCTTTGCGTCCGCGGATCAGATCCACTACCAGACGAGCTTTCTGCGGAGACACCCGCAGGTATCTGGCTTCTGCCTTAATTTGTATCTTTTCGGCTTGCATGATCGTTTCCTGGTATTACCCTACGATTTGGACGACTTCTCAGACGACGCCTTGGCCACATGCGTCTTGAACGTGCGGGTCGGGGAGAATTCGCCCATTTTGTGACCCACCATGTTCTCGGTGATGTAGACCGGGATAAACTTCCTGCCGTTATGCACAGCGATCGTATGACCCACAAACTCGGGCAGAATCGTCGAGCGGCGTGACCAAGTCCGGATCACTTTCTTTTCGCTCGCCGCGTTCAGCTTGTCGATCCTCTCTTCGAGGTGTGTGTCGGTGAACGGTCCCTTCTTTAACGAACGACCCATTTATTTCTTACCTCTGCGATTCAGGATGAATTTATCCGTGCGCTTGTTGTTGCGCGTCTTGAAGCCGCGCGTTGGCTGACCCCACGGAGTTACCGGATGCCGGCCGCCCGAGGTTTTACCTTCACCACCACCATGCGGATGATCCACAGGGTTCATCGAAACACCGCGATTGTGCGGGCTCTTGCCCAACCATCGCTTGCGTCCCGCCTTACCGAGCGAAACATTCTCATGTTCCGAATTGCCTACCGTACCCACAGTCGCCATGCACTCAGTCGAAACCTTGCGCACTTCGCCCGAAGGAAGCTTGAGCAGAGCCACGTCGCCCTCGCGGGAAACCAGCTGAGCGTGTGTCCCGGCCGAACGCGCCATCTGCGCGCCCTTGCCAGGCTTCAACTCGATATTGTGGACAACCGTGCCCGACGGAATGTTCTTGAGCTGCAGCGCATTACCCGTCAGGATATCGGCCAGCGGACCCGACGAAACCGTCGCTCCGACAACCAAACCTTCCGGCGCGATAATATACCGCTTCTCGCCATCGACATAATTCAGCAGCGCAATGCGCGCCGAACGGTTCGGATCGTACTCAATCGTCGCGACAACAGCCGGAATACCGAACTTGTCACGCTTGAAATCGATGATCCGGTATGCCTGCTTGTGACCGCCCGCAATAAACCGCGAAGTGATCCGGCCAGTATTGTTACGGCCGCCCGATTTCGGACGAGGCTGTACCAGTGACTTTTCGGGCGTCTGCTTCGTGATGTTCTCGCGAGTCACAATCGTCATGAAACGACGACTCGGGGTTGTGGGTGAGAATTTTTTTATCGCCATCTTACATCTCCGTGAACTCGGGGACCTTCTGGCCTTCCACGAGTTTCACGTATGCCTTCTTCCAGTCGGAGCGATACCCGGTAAACCGTCCGCGCCGCCGTAATTTGCCTTCAAAGTTCGCAGTGCGAACTTCCGCCACTTTCACCGAAAACAACTTCTCCACGGCCTGCTTGACCTGGATCTTGTTGGCATCCGCCGCCACCTGGAAGCAAAGCGTACGCTCTTCTTCCTTGCGTGTGATACCTTTTTCGGTCACCAGCGGCCTGACCAGTACGTCATGAATGTTCATTTAGAGGCCCTCCGCCGCATGTCTGGGAGCCGATTTCGCCAGCGTTTCGCTCAGCTTGGTCGCCGCAGCCTGCGTTAGCAGAATCCGTGTCGAACCCAGCAGGTGGTAAGGATGCACTTCATGTGAGAGCACAACAACCACTCCCTCAATGTTCCGCGCACTCAGTTCCAGATTGCGATTTTCCGCAGTCTCCACCAGCAGCACTTTCCTGGTTGCATCGAACTTCTTCAGCGTCTGCGTAAAGCTTTTGGTCTTATGATCAGTCAGCTGAAAAGCCGACACAATCTTCAGATCGCCATCTTTCAGCTTGGCCGAAAGCGCCGAGCGCAAAGCGCCCAACTGCATTTTGCGCGGCAGCTTGTAGCTATAGTCACGCGGCACCGGCCCGTGGACCGTACCACCATGACGCCAGATCGGCGAGCGCACCGAACCCATACGCGCCCGGCCCGTACCCTTTTGTTTCCAGAGCTTTTTGCCCGAACCCGCCACTTCATGGCGCGTCTTGACCTTGTGGGTACCAGCCCGGGTCCCTGCCAGATAGTGACGAACCGACTCATACAGCAAGTCTTCATTCACTTCCGCGCCGAACACCGATTCAGCCAGTTCCAATTCGCCGACTTTAAGATTATTGAGATCGAGTACGTCAACTTTAGGCATGACTATTGCTTCGACCTCCGGATCATGACATATCCACCGTTCGGGCCCGGAACCGCGCCCTTAACTACGAGGACGTTGTCTTCGGTATCCACTTCGATGATTTCGAGGTTGCGAACCGTCACCTGCTCGTTGCCCATGTGACCGCCCATCCGCATACCCGGCACAACGCGTGACGGAAAGCTGGATGCGCCGATGGAACCGGGAGCCCGGTGATGCATCGAACCGTGCGAACCTTCGCCGCCGCGGAAATGATGACGTTTCACAACGCCCGCGAAACCGCGACCCTTGGAAGTACCAATCACATCCACCTTTTCACTGGGCTGGAAATCGCTCACAAGGACCTTATCACCGGCCTTCAAGTCGCCTTCCCCGCCCTTCAGGCGGAATTCATGGAGGAACTTCGCGCCCTCTACGTTCGCCTTTTTCAGGTGACCCGTTTCAGGTTTGTTGATCCGCTTCGCCTTCACGAATTCGTTCAGAGCCAACTGCACCGCGTCGTATCCATCGGTGGCCGGCGTCTTGCGCTGCACAACGAAACACGGGCCTGCTTTGAGCAGTGTCACGGGGACAACTACCCCGTCAGCCCGAAACAGCTGCGTCATGCCGATTTTCTTGCCAAGTATTCCTGGACTCATCTGTTATTCCTTAAAACGACCAGCGGCTGCATTCGAGCGACATGCTCAAAGCGCCATTGTGTCTCTTAACCCTTGCCGAACGCCTTAATTTCCACGTCTACGCCAGCCGGCAGATCCAGCTTCATCAGCGCATCCACCGTCTGTTGCGTCGGCTCAAGAATATCGAGCAAACGCTTGTGCGTCCGGATTTCGAACTGTTCCCTCGACTTCTTGTCAACGTGCGGTGACCGAAGAACCGTCGTCCGTGAGGTTGACGTGGGCAGCGGGATGGGGCCGGCAACTGTGGCCCCCGTCCGCTTGGCCGTATCTACGATTTCAGTCGTTGACTGATCCAGCACCCGGTGATCGTATGCTTTCAGCCGAATGCGTATGCGGTCTTTCAAAGCCATAATGTTATTAACTCAGAATCTCGGACACGGTACCCGAGCCCACCGTGCGTCCGCCTTCGCGAATCGCGAAGCGCAAACCTTTATCCATGGCGACCGGCGTAATCAGTTCCACAACCAGCTGAACACTGTCACCAGGCATCACCATTTC
>JANYDS010000096.1 GCA_025363475.1 Terriglobia bacterium | reverse complement strand
TACGAGGATCGCCTAGACGGCAGAATTGATGTTTCCCTGTTCGAGCGAAAATCCGCCGAGCACCGGGACCGGCTAACGCAGATCCGGGCTGAAATCGACAGGTATGGGGCCGCCGACGGCAAGTACACGGAAGCTGGCATTCAGTTGCTCGAACTCACGCGAAACATGCACAGGCTGTTCGAAAAGCAACAAGCCGCCGAAAAACGCCGTCTATTGAATTTCGTTGTGTCGAACTCGGTTTGGAAGGAAGGAAAGATCGTTCCAGCATGGCGTCAACCGTTTGACATGATTGCAGTTGCGAATGAGCCGAGGGAAGGCGACAGCCACGCTTACGGTCCGGAAATCGGCCTAAATCGAAACTGGCTCCCCGGAAAATGGGGTCTTAAACCCCGTCTACGGGGTTTCATACCGGGTTTTTCGGGGAGCCAACACATGGGGTGCCGTAGCTCCATTTTTCAAACTCTTGAGGCATCTATTCCAACTCAGTTCGAGTCGTCATGAGCGTCCCTTTTCGCGGACATTCACGCGGGGATAGACTGGTATCGCCCTATCCGCCCGTATCTCGGGGTTGACGCAACCGGAGCGCACTGCGACCTAACTAAACTGGTGGATTCTCACCCGGCCTCCGCATTCCTCGCAATCGTGACTGGTGCCAAAGCATTCGTGTCACTGCAGGACGAAGCTCGCTTCAAACAAGTTGTCGAACAAATCAAGCCCTGCAATTCGCCGGAGTATCACCAGTTTGATTTCTGGGTTGGCAGCTGGAACGTAGAAAACCCGCAGGGGCAGACCGTAGGGCACAATGACGTCAATCGCATGGTTGGAGGGTGCATTCTGCAGGAGAACTCGGCCTCGTCACACGCATTCCAGAGCGGCACCAGTTTCAACTTTTATGACTCTCGCGACAAGAAGTGGCACCAGGACTACTACGACAATGCAGGAAATATGGGCAATTACCCGCCGCTGACCGGCGAATGGCGCGCAGGGAAAATGGTACTACTCTCCGCAGCAAGGCGTGCGGCCTCAGTCCCGCTGGACCTGGTACGAACTCGTCCCAGGGAGAGTCCGCCAGATGGCCGAACAGTACCGCGACAGCGGCCAGACATGTTCCATCACCAGGGATTCGATTTACGTTCGGAAATAACCGGGTCGGGGTATCAGTGGTTTGCACCCAATCAATTGGTTGGGCCGAACTCCGTAGCGTTTGTGGATACCCTTGCATCAGTGTTATACTCAAGTAGCTTTTGAAACCCGGTACATCGTTGGAACCTCACGACAAGCTTCTTGCCTCTCGCTGCACTGTCTCAATCATGTCTCCTGGAATTTCATAGCACTGAATAGTTCAATAGGAAAAGAGACACGTAACATGAAAGAAACAGGAACAGTGAAGTGGTTTAATGCGGGTAAGGGCTACGGCTTCATCTCGCGCGAGAATGGCGAAGACGTTTTCGTGCATTTTTCTGCAATCGAAGCATCGGGTTACCGTTCGCTCGAAGAGGGTAGCAAAGTCACGTTTGTCGTGAACCGCGGCCCCAAAGGTTTGCAGGCTGAACAAGTTACACCTGCATAAACTTCACAATCCACAGTCTTAGGCAGTTCGCCGCCCAAAGGTGCGGCAACAAATGCAACTGGTCTACATGGGCTTTACGCAGGAAGCAGCTTTCCGTTGTTTCCATTTCCAGCGTGTGCTGACACAGGCGCGTTTGACTAATCTGCCAAAAACTGTTCAATTTACGCTGAAGGCCGACATGTCGCTCTTCATGCGTTTCCGTATTCCGGTTCAGGAAGGCCCGGCCTTGTGTCTGCAGGTACTGACAGACGCATTGGCCGGGTCAGAAGAAACCGTAGTCCCTCTCGCAATCTCCTGGGCCATCACGCCCGAACACCTTTCTACATTTGCGTCCGCCCGCTCCACCGCTGAAGAAGCACGTGCAGCCCGGCGCAAACCCCGTCAGCCTTTCAAGCCTTCCCCCTCGTCCCAGCTAAAACTTCCTCCGCGAATTAATTAAACGCGTTTCTCGCAACCTCGCCAGGACAGCCTCACGGTGGTACGGCTTTATGGGCTGCCAGCGAGGTAACTGCCCGAAATATCTCGAGGCAATTTCATGCCACTTACAAGACTTCGTTTCCGGACCAGGTGAAGGCGAACCTGCCTGGGCTTGGGCTGGTCGAATAAAAATGCCGCCGCCGCCTCAATAACGTTCGCACGAAGATCTTCCCAGGAATTACCCTGTGTGAAGACATTCTCCGTCAGGCACTCCGCACAGTAGCCGCCAGCAGCTTTCTGAACGGCCTCTTCACTTCTGGCATTTCCCACAAAAATGCGTACCCCGCTGCGCCACCAAAATCCGTGTAATCGGCGTCCCGCACTTCAAACACGGCTCCCCCGTCCGCTGATAAACCCGGTGCAGCAATTGAAACCCGCCCTTGCGCCCCTCAGCATCCACATAATTTGCAACAGACGACCCGCGACTCTCAATCGCCTCCCGCAACACCGCCTGCATAGCCTCATAAACCCGCTTCACCCGAGCCCGCGTCAACGAATCCGACGGACTCTTGGGCAGCACTCCCGCCCGAAACAAAGCCTCATCCGCATAGATATTCCCCACACCGCGCACCACCGCCTGATTCAGCAGCACCGCCTTAATCGGCGACCGCCGCAGTTTCAATGCAGCCGCAAAATCATCCAGCGAAACCTCCAGCGGTTCCGGTCCCAGCGCCAGCACACGAGCCGGCAATTCGTCCCCATACTCCACGCGGCCAAACTGACGCGGATCATCATAATGCACCACGCCATCATCCAGCGTGAAAACCGCATGGGTCCATTTCGACGCCGCAGAATTCACCAGCAGCTTCCCTGTCATCCCCAGATGGACCATCAGATAGCCCTTGTCGAGCACAATGGCAATGAACTTCCCATAGCGCTCGATCCCCTGAATCCGGCGGCCCGCCAGCGCCGCACTGGTCTCCTGCGCCCCGCCGCGCAAAATCCGCAGCTGAGTAAATTCCGCATTCAGAATGCGCCGCCCCACAATCAGCGGTCGCAGTGTACGCACCACCGTTTCAACTTCAGGAAGTTCAGGCATCAGCTTTACGGTAAGTCTACGAAAACGCTTCCGTCCGTAACCCGAACCGGGTAAACCGCCACGCTCAAATCAGGATTGAAGCCACAAATACCCGTAGCCGAATCGAACGGCCAGCAGTGCCACGGGCAAGCTAACACGCCGCCTTCAAGCGTGCCCTGTCCCAGCGGGCCGCCATGATGGGGACAGACACCCAACAAAGCCCGCACCTCTCCGCCAACATTACAAACCGCATAAGGCACGCCCCCGTCCAGCACCTCAATCACAGCGCCCTCCGGAACCTCAGCAGCCGCGGCAACTCTCACAAACCCCATCTAACGAATGAAAAACCCGGCCGACTTCCATTTGCCATCTTCCAGCGCGAACGTCACCGTCTCAGTAGACCCGGCCTTCTTCGCAAACGAAGTTTGAAACTGCAGCACCGCATATTCCCCATCCGGAGCGCCAGGCAACGCCTTCGCAAAGTTCACACCCAGTAATTTCCGCGAAACTACCTCGCCAAAAGGCTCCCGCGCAGCCTTCATCGCCGCAGTCCATTTCTCCGCACTCACCTGCGCGCGAAACGCACTACTTGCTTGATTCCAGCTCTCCCCATACTGCTGGTGATCAATCAAAGCAAGCCACGCCTCACCGGTAGCCTGCATCTCTTCCTTCGTCGCAGCCGCCCCCGCAAACGCCGAACAAATAGCCAGAATCAGCGCAATCGCAAATCTTCTTTTCATCAAACTACTCCTTTCGCCCCGTATTCATCGTACTTCCCGCAGCCGCCCTGAATCCCACCCCATCCACGATGCGAAAATGACATTAGTGGATTTCCTCTCGGGCCTCAATCCCCAGCAAAGTGACGCCGTAGCAACTACCAATGGCCCGGTCCTCATCCTCGCTGGTGCCGGCAGCGGGAAAACGCGCGTCATCACACACCGCATCGCACACCTGATCACCGCGCAGCACGTGCCCTCATCCGCCGTCCTCGCCGTGACTTTCACCAATAAAGCCGCCGCCGAAATGCGCGCCCGCGTCTCGAATCTACTCGAAGATTACAACCTCTCCACGCCCCCTGCCATCTCCACTTTTCACTCTTTCTGTGTGCGCCTTCTGCGCCGCGATGGCGACGCACTGGCCCGCATCCGCCCCGGCTTCACCCGCACCTTTTCCATCTACGACGATGAAGACCAGCTCTCCATCATCAAAGCCGCTTACAAAAAGATGGGCCTCGATGAAAAGGCGATGCCCCACCGCTCCACCATGTCGCAGATCAGCACGGCCAAGAGCGCGAAGAAAACTCCGCAGGAGATGTACAACGAATCGGCCGACCCCCGCGTCACCAAAGTCGCCGCCGTCTACGAGGAATACGAAAAGGCACTCCATCAGGCCAACTCCCTCGATTTTGACGACCTCCTGCTCGAAAGCGTCCGCCTGCTCTATCACGATCAGGAAACGCGCGACGCCTGGAATCGCCGCCTCAGCTACATGATGATTGACGAGTATCAGGACACCAACCACAGCCAGTACGAGTTGATGCGCCTGCTCTCCCAGCGTCATGACAATATCTGCGTCGTTGGCGATGAAGATCAGTCCATCTACAGCTGGCGCGGTGCCGATATCCGCAACATCCTCGATTTTGAAAAGGATTTCCCGCGCGCCAAAGTCATCCGCCTCGAACAGAATTACCGTTCCACCAAAAACATCCTCGAAGCCGCCAGCGCTGTCGTCGCCAATAACAAAGAGCGCAAAGGAAAATGGCTTTGGACCGAAGCCGATGAAGGCGACATGCTCACCGTCTACGCGGCCCACGACGCGGAAAACGAATCGCTCTTCATCGCCGATACCACCGAAAAGATCCTGCGCCAGTATCCTGACCGTCGCATCGCCGTTCTCTACCGCACCAACTCGCAGTCGCGTCAGATAGAAGAGGCCTTCCGCCGCTACAACCGCAAATACAATGTTGTCGGCGGCACCAGCTACTACCAGCGGGCTGAGGTCAAGGATGTCATCGCCTACCTCAAGCTGGCCAAATCCCAGTCAGATGCCGTCAGCCTGCAGCGCATCATCAACGTGCCGGCGCGCGGCATAGGCCGCACCACCCTTGAACAAGCCGAAAAATTCGCCGTCGACCATGACATGAGCCTTTGGGATGCCATCGGCCAGATGCTCGACCAGAACGAATTCGGCACCCGCGCCCACTCCGCCGTTTTCGCTTTCCGCAACCTGATCGAAGAGCTTCGTGACGCCGTTGAGTCGAGGCCCCTTCACGATGCCCTCACATTCATCGAAGAGCGCACCGGCTACCGCCGCATGCTGGAACAGGATCCCGCGCCCGAAGCCGAAGCCCGCCTCGAAAATCTAAACGAACTCAAAAACGCCGCCGCCGAAGCGGTGGACCGCGGCGAAACCGCCACCGACTTTCTCGATCACGCCGCCCTCGTAGCCCAGGCCGACGCGCTCGACGAATCCGCGCAAATCACCCTCATGACCATCCACAACGCCAAGGGTCTCGAATTCCCTGTGGTGTTTCTGGCAGGCATGGAAGATGGTCTGTTCCCGCACAGCCGCTCCATCCAGAGCGAAGCTGCCATGGAAGAGGAACGCCGCCTCTGCTACGTTGGCATGACGCGCGCCGAAAAGCGTCTGGTCATCAGCTGGGCCCGTTACCGCCGCCGCTTTGGAGGCGGAGAGCAGGAGCGCACCATGGCCTCCCGCTTCCTCAAAGAAATCCCCCAGAACCTTGTCATGAACATGGGCGTCGAGGAAGACGATTCCGCTCAAGTGGACCTCACCGCCGAACGCTGGCAGGTCCGCCAGGATGCCCGCAAGAATCTCTACACCGGCAAAACCTACAATTCCGTTGAGAACGTCGCCCAGTTTTTCAAGGAACGCGGCGTGAACGTACCCGTCCGGCAGCCAGTCCAGCAACCGCAGACTCCGGTCTTCCGTCCACCCGCACCTCCGGTTCGTCCGCCGCGGCAAGCTCAGCAGCCAGTCCCGCCACAAGTCCCGCCACAAGCCCCGCCACGCCCCCCGGTGCAGGGCCAGCGCGGCCTTTTCAGCGAACCCCTGGCTCCCCGGCCCCCGGTTGCCAACCCGGTCCGGCTCCCGTTGTCTGCCTTGCTGCCGCCTCCGCAACCGCGAACTTTTTTACCAAAAGCACCCGCTCCCGCGAAACAGGCATCGCGAACAGGTACAGTAGTAGAGCATCCCAAATACGGTACCGGAACAATTGTCCGGCGTGAGGGTGATGGTGATGATGCCAAAGTGGTCGTCATCTTCCAGCACCACGGGATGAAGAAATTAGTTGAGAAGTACGCGGGCCTGAAAAAGGCCTGACATAAGAACAACTCAGGATCAGGATGAATACCAAGAGCGTAGAGAGTACAGAAGAGCGAAAGACAATCAAGCGCGCCGCGCGCAAGAAGGCTGCACCCAAGCCAAAGCGCGCACCGGGCGTTTCCCGCGGCGAAGGCAAAAAGAAGATCCGCAAAGCATCACAGGGCACACGTAAACGCTAGTCGCCCCGCCAGACCAGCACTAGTCGACCGTTATGAGCCGGCTCCTCCGTACCCGCAGTATCGACGCACTGATCGCTGCCTCGGAAGAGCCGGAACGTCGGCTCCACAAAACGCTGGGCCCCTGGAGTCTTACGGCCTTCGGTGTCGGAGCGGTTATCGGCTCCGGCATTTTTATCCTCACCGGAACCGCAGCCGCCGGCCAGACGCTCCAGTTCAAATCAATCCTGAACGCACCCATTCTGGATTTGCTGATGAATGGCGGCAACGCCGTCTCTACCATAGGACGGCTGGGCGCGGGCCCGGGCATATCTCTTTCCTTCCTCGTAACGGCTTTCGTTTGCAGTTTCGCCGCGCTTTGCTACGCGGAACTTGCCTCCATGATTCCCATCGCCGGAAGCGCGTATACCTATGCCTACGCGACGCTGGGCGAGATCTTCGCCTGGATCATCGGCTGGGACCTCATTCTCGAATACGCCGTGTCCAACATGGCAGTCGCGGCGGGTTTCTCCGCCTATTTCAATGACCTTTTGGATGGCGTATTTCACGTCCATCTCCCCAAAGCCATTTCCGGCCCCACGTTCGTTAACGGGGCCTATTCAGGCAGCGTCTTCAACCTCACCGCGCTCGTAATCCTGTTGCTGCTGACATGGGTCCTAGTGCGGGGAATTAAGGAAAGCGCCAGTACTAACAATGTGATGGTGGTAATCAAACTGGCCGCCATCATGATCTTCGTCATCGGCGCGGCCCATGCCGTGAACACTGCCAACTGGCATCCGTTCCTGCCCAACGGCACTTCCGGCATGCTCACCGGCGCGGCTATCGTCTTCTTCACTTACATTGGCTTCGATTCCGTTTCCACAGCGGCCGAGGAATGCGAAAATCCCCAGCGCGATCTGCCTGTCGGGATCATCGCCACGCTCATCGTCTGCGCCGCTCTATACATCTCCGTGGCGCTGGTGCTCACAGGTATAGTGAACTGGAAAACGCTCAACAGTTCTGCCCCAGTGGCGGACGCCCTCAAATCTCTCGGCATGAACGGCATCCGTGGCTGGGTGAACGCAGGGGCGCTCGTCGGCATGATCTCGTCCCTTATGGTTTTCCAGTACGGTCAGGCCCGCATCTGGTTCGCTATGTCGCGTGACGGCCTGCTCCCTAAGGCCTTCGGCAAGGTCCATAAAAAATTCCGCACGCCGCACGTCAGCACCTGGATCGCCGGTCTCTTTGTCGGGATCCCCGCTGGCATCTGGGACATCGGGACTTTCGCCGATCTCTCCAACATCGGCACCCTCTTCGCCTTCATTATCGTGTCAGCTGGAGTGCTGGTCTTACGACGCACCCAACCGGAACGCAAACGCGGCTTCCGCGTCCCCTGGTGCCCGCTGCTGCCCATCCTGTCGATCGTCTTCTGCCTGATCCTGATGCTGGCGCTGCCCCTCGAAACCTGGCTCCGTTTTTTCGTCTGGCTCGCCATCGGTCTGGTGATCTATTTCGTCTTCGGACGCAAAAACAGCACCCTCGAAGCGGGTTGAAACGTTTCCGGTTACACTAAATTCATGGCGTTCATGATTGATGACGCGCTTCTTCCCGCCACCCTCTCAGCCGGTCCCATGACCGACGAGGAGTTCGCCGAACTGTGTGCCGAACATCCTGACCTTTTTTTCGAAGTCACCGGCGAGGGAGACATCGTCGTTATGCCGCCGACGTATTCTTTGACCGGAGCCCGCAATTTCGAAATCGCCTTTCAACTCGGCAACTGGGCAAGACGAGATGGCCTCGGCATCGGCACCGATTCTTCCACAGGCTTCGTCCTGCCCAACGGCGCGCGCCGTTCTCCCGATGCGGCCTGGACACTGAAAGCCCGTGTCGCACGGTTATCGCCGGCCAGTCGCGAAAAATATTGGCGTCTCAGTCCTGATTTCGTGATCGAACTGCAACCCACCACAGACCGACTGCGGCTGGTTCGTGAAAAGATGCAGGAATGGATGGCCAACGGCCTTCAATTGGCATGGCTCATCAATCCTGAAAACCAGTCCGTCACAGTCTACAAACCGGATGGCACCATGCAGGTCAACACGGGAATCGATTCCATCACAGGCGAAGGCCCGGTAGCCGGTTTTTCTCTCGACCTCACTTCCGTCTGGAATCCACTCGGCGCAGTCCCCAATGCCCACACGGCGTGATCTGCTTCGGGCCATGGGCCTCGCCACACCGTTCACCGCCCGCCTCTTCGCGCAGGGCAAGTGCCGCGATGGCTACAAAACCGCAGCATGTCCCCTGTCCGAAGCCGTGGCAACCGCCCCCATCAAACCCCTCTTCGCGCCAACCGGCTGGAAAACCACCGCCCTCGAACACATCACCTTCCGGATGCCGTATTACCAAAAAGAAGCGGCGTTCTACATCGCCCTCATGGGCTGGAAACTCCGCAGTGATGACGGCAAACAAGCAGTGCTCGACATCGGCCCCTGGGGTTCCGCCATCTTCCAGCACGCCCCAGCCGAAAAATCTGCCACGGTAACCAGTTTCGCCTTTGTCATCGAACCCTGGAACGCAAAAACCATAGAAACGGAACTCCGCAACCGAGGCTTGCATCCAGTTCCCGAAAATGACGACCAGGGCTTCGAAAGCTTCCACGTTAAAGACCCGGACGGCTGGAATCTTCAGCTCTGCAACGGCAACGGCCTGGCCAAAGCGCGCAAGACTCCGCCCGCAGCCAGGTCCTCCGTTCCCGAACCCTTCCGGCCCACCGCATGGCACACAGTCTGGCTTGATCATTTCTCTTTCGGCGCCAGCAACTATAAAGAAAGCGCCTCCTTCTACTCAAATCTCCTCGGGTGGAAAGAAACCTACGATGAGGGCAGCCAGCACGAATTGACGATAGGTGATGTCGGAGACATCCTCATACGCGGACGCAACCCGCAAAAGCGCACCGCCCATATCGATCACATCTCGTTTGGCATTTCCCCGTGGGATACAGACGGAGTGAAGCGCGAACTCGAAAACCGCGGCCTCCAGGCCAGGATCGACACCTCAACCGCCGACGAAATTCACGTCGCCCCGTACAAGAGCTACCACACCAGAACACCCAACGGTTTCAACCTGCAAATCAGCTGTGTCACGCACGCGAACCGCCTCGCCCTGCCCAACGCAGTCAAGCCAAAATCCGCACACTGATTCCCCAACCACCCCACAAACATATATGATTGGTCCGGTAAAGGCGGAACAGCTTATGAAATTTTTCCTCGTACTCTTCGCAATAGCAATCGTGGCGTCGGCCCAGACAGCGCCCCCCGCTACTTACAAAAGCGGTGCGGACCTCATGTCCAGCATTCGCGAAAAATCCAAAGCCGCGCCCACTGAACAGACTTCAACCCCTGTCGGCAAGGACGATGGCTACCAGATCAATGTCGTCCACCGCAACACACCCGGCGTCGCCATGGCCCACCTGACCGGTGCCGCCAAAGGCACCGAAGTTCACTACATCATCGAAGGTGAAGCCACGGTGATTACTGGCGGCACCATCGTCAGGCCCGCCAATTCCCCCACCACCATTGAGGGCGGCGTCGTCCATCATCTCGTCAAAGGCGATGTCCTCCTGATTCCCGCCGGTACACCCCACTGGTACAAGGAAATCATCAGCCCGGTCACCTACCTTGAAACCCGCTTCGATGTTTCGGCCTCAAAGGATACCAAAAAATAAATGCGTTCTCTCCGTTTTGCTCTTCTCGCCGCAACCCTCGCACTCACGGCCCTTGCCCAAACAAAAAACGGTGAATGGCGTACCTATGGAGGTGACCTCGCCAGCACCCGCTATTCACCCCTCGATAAAATCAATTCCACAAACTTCAACAAGCTCGAACTAGCCTGGCGCTTCAAAACAGACCAGCTGGGTCCGCGCCCGGAGTTCAATTTCCAGGCCACGCCCCTCATGGTCAACGGTGTTCTCTACCTCACCGCCGGCACCCGCCGCGCAGCCGTCGCCCTCAATGCCAAAACCGGCGAAATGCTCTGGATGCACAGCGAGAATGAAGGCAAACGCGCCAGCAACGCGCCCCGTCAGCTCTCCGGCCGCGGACTTTCCTACTGGACCGATGGCAAGGAAGCCCGCATCCTCTACGTAACTCCAGGCTACCGCCTCATCTGCCTCGACGCCAAAACCGGCAACGTCATTCCCTCTTTCGGTAAAGGCGGTGTCGTTGACCTCAAGCTCGAAGACGACCAGTTGCTCGATCTCGATACAGCCGATGTCGGCTACCAGTCCGCCCCCGTCGTCGCCAAAGACACCATCATCGTCGGCGCGGCACACACCCCCGGCGGCACTCCCAAAAGCAAAACCAACACCAAAGGTTTCGTCCGCGGCTTCGACGTCCGCACCGGCAAACGACTCTGGATTTTCCACACCATCCCGCGTTCCGGCGAATTCGGCTACGACACCTGGAATAAGGATTCCGCTTCTTTCACCGGCAACACCGGCGTCTGGGGCCAGATCACCGTCGATGAAGAACTCGGCATCGTCTACCTCCCCGTCGAAACACCCACCGGCGACTACTTCGGCGGCCATCGCCCCGGTGACGGTCTGTTCGGCGAGACCCTCGTCGCGCTCGATCTGAAGACCGGCAAACGCATCTGGCATTACCAGTTCATCCACCACGGCATCTGGGACTGGGACATTCCCTGCGCCCCCATCCTCACTGACATCACCGTCGATGGCAAGAAGATCAAGGCCATCACCCAGCCAACCAAACAGGCCTGGATGTATGTCTTCGACCGCACCAACGGCAAGCCCGTTTGGCCAATCGTAGAGAAGCCAGTCGAGAAATCCGATGTGCCTGCCGAAATCACCAGCGCCACCCAGCCGTTCCCCTCCAAACCACCTGCTTTTGACCGTCAGGGCGTCACTCTCGATGACCTGATCGATTTCACTCCGGCCCTCAAAGCCCAGGCTGTGGAGATGGTGAAGAAATATAAAATGGGGCCCATCTTCACTCCGCCCGTCGCCAGTAATACGAACGGTCCGCTGGGTACGCTGATGTCGCCCACCGCCACCGGAGGTGCCAACTGGCAGGGTGGTTCTTACGATCCTGAAACCGGCTTTGTTTATGTTTTCTCCAATACCGGAATCATGTCGAACGGGCTGATTCATCCCGATTCCTCGCGTTCCGACATGCTTTACACGGGCGGCACTGCGCGGGCGGAAGGTGCAGCACCTCCAGGCGGTGGCGGAGAAGAGGGCGGAGGCGGTCTTAACGTTTCCGGTCTGCCCATCGTGAAACCACCATACGGGCGCATCACCGCCATCGACCTCAACAAGGGCGAAATCGCCTGGCAGATTGCGCACGGTGATACTCCCGACAACATCAAAAACAACCCGGCGCTCAAGGGCGTCACCATTCCGCGCACCGGCCGTCAGGGTCGCATCGGAACCCTGGTGACAAAGACTCTCGTAATTGCGGGAGAGGGCGGCTTCGTCACAACCCCTGGCGGACAGCGCGGAGCCATGTTGCGCGCCTACGATAAAGCGACAGGCAAGGACGCGGGAGCTGTCTACATCCCCGCCCCCCAAACCGGTTCACCCATGACCTACATGGTCGATGGGGAACAGTACCTCACCGTCTCAGTCAGCGGTGGAGTGTATAGCGGAGAACTCCTGGTCTTCAAACTAGGCAGCTAGTTCCCAGGCTGGACGGGTGAGTGCTCCGCGAGACACCCGGACCTGGGCCAGGTCTTTTACGACGGAGTCGAGGTCAAGGGTTTTGAATTCTTCGGCGTAATTGAAGTCTTTATCCATGGGATCGGACAAGGGGGAGTGCTGGTGCAGGATTTTGAGATTGAGTTGATTCGGTCACCACTCGGCATTCCCGGCGGCACCGGCTGCCGTGTGTCTGCGGGGGCCGTGGGCAACGGGATATTTGGCGGCGGTTTCGGGGGTGTTGAGGTCTTTTTCCATGTGTTCAATTTTCCTTAAAATGAGTCGAAGAAACGGTGGTAAATCGAGACCCATGCTAGCGCGTCGGGGCTTCTAAACCGGGCTGGCAGGGTGCTGCCAGGCAGTTTCTCGGGGAACATGCCTGAGGTGTTGCGGGAATTAAATCTCACTGCGGCGGCGCCTCAAAACCAGGTCCGGCATCCGGCAAACTGCCTCGGAAATTCCGTGGGAAATTCGATATAGGATGGATGACATGAAACAGCGTGTTCACTGGTTTCTCTTTTCCGTCACTACCTTGATGGTTTGCTCAGCCGGCTCGCCGTTGCTCCACGCGCAGGGAGCGCGCGCCATCGTGCTTTTTGAAAACCATTGCGCACAGTGCCACGCTGCCCCGGCCCCGGACAGCCGAACGCCCAATCGCGAAGACCTGGCGCGCCGCACTCCGGAGGCCGTGCTCGAAGCGATTTCCACCGGGCCTATGGCGGCTATGGCGCGTGATCTTTCATCAGAGCAGAAGCGCACGCTTGCCGAATACGTGGTCGGACGCCGGCTGGGTTCCAACTCATCGGGTGATGCTTCGAAAATGCCCAATCGGTGTGCCGCGACTGCCATAGCAGATCCGACCAAAGGACCCGGCTGGAACGGCTGGGGCGCGGATGCCGGGAATACACGCTATCAGCCGGCTTCTGCGGCAGGGCTGACGGCGGCTCAGGTTCCCCGCCTGAAATTGAAATGGGCTTTCGGATTCCCCAACGCCGGCTCAATGTACAGCCAGCCCACCGTCGCCGGAGGCCGCGTTTATGCATCCTCAGACACGGGAATTGTCTATTCCCTGAACGCTGCGACAGGCTGTGTTTATTGGTCATTCCACGCCCAGTCCGGTGTCCGCACAGCCATCACCATCGCGGCCGTGGAGGGTTCGAAACCGGCGCGGTACGCTGCTTACTTCGGGGACGTCAAAGCCAACGTTTACGCGGTGGACGCTGCGACAGGCAAGCTGATCTGGACGAAAAAATCGGACACGCACCCGATCGCGCGGATCACGGGTGCGCCCGTTCTTCATGAGGGGCGTTTGTATGTACCGGTCGCCTCACTGGAAGAAATGACGGGCGGCGATCCCGGCTATGAGTGCTGCACTTTTCGGGGCAGTATTGTGGCCTACAATGCTTCGAGCGGCAACGAAATCTGGAAGACATATACGATACCGGACGCACCCGCTCCCACAAGGAAGACTTCGAAAGGCACCCAACTTTGGGGTCCGGCGGGAGCAGGGGTTTGGAACGCCCCCACCGTTGATGCTAAGCGCGGAATGTTATATTTCGCCACCGGCGATGCTTACACTGCGCCGGCGGCCGCTACTTCCGACGCCGTGATGGCAATTGATCTCAAGAGCGGCCAGGTGGCATGGTCGCAACAACTGCTGTCCGGTGATGCCTGGGTGGTCAACTGCCGGGCAGACGACAAAAGCAAGGACCGCTCAGAGACCTGTCCGCCAGTCGCCGAGGAGGGCCCCGATTTCGACTTCGGTCAGTCTCCTATGTTGCAGTCACTTGCCAATGGCCGCGACATTATCGTGATCGGCCAGAAATCGGGAATCGGCTGGGGGCTTGATCCGGACAAGAAAGGGGCGGTCATATGGTCTCACCGGCTGGGGCTGGGAAGCACGGGTGGCGGCATGGAATGGGGATCAGCCACCGATGGAAGCCTGGTATATTTCGCCAATGCTGATGGCAGTTTTGGGGCAGAGAAAGCCGGTGGGCTTGCGGCCGTGAAGATTGAGACCGGCGAACGGGTGTGGGCAACACGTCCTCCTCCCATTCCCTGCCCGAACGGCATTCGCGATCCCAAGTGCGTGCAGGCGCAATCGGCCGCAGTCACCGTGATCCCAGGCGTTGTATTCTCCGGTGCCACCAACGGCATCATGCGTGCCTACAATGCTGCCAACGGGAACATCATTTGGGAGTACAGCACCGAGCGGGATTTTAAGGCAGTTAACGGTGTGCCCACGCATGGTGGCCGTATTGACGGACCTGGCGCCACGGTGGTGAATGGAATGGTCTACGTTACCTCGGGTTACGCCGCACTCGGCGGCGGGTCACCCGGCAATGCGCTGCTGGCCTTCGGCGTCGAATAGGCTGAGGCGTTTTGAGCACCCGCTTACTTGATCGTGACCTTACTTGATTGTGACCTTACTTGATTGTGACCTTGGTTACGTTCCAGAGAATGGCGGAGCCGAGGTACACCACGTTCGGGTCTTTGCAGCCGATCTCGTGGATCAGCCGCCCGGCGTCATCTTCTCCACGGCCCAGACTGGTCTGTGCCCAGCCAACGACCTTGCCGCTGTCATAGTCGATCTTATACAGGCGGCCGGAAGTTCCATCGGAGCTGAAGATATACTGCTTGCCGGTGGCGTCAGGCTTCGGAATGCATAACCCCCAGGGTGCGCCCATACCGGTGATGGATTTCTTGAAGTTCAGATTATCGTCGTACACCTGAATGCGGTGATTGTTGCGATTGGCGGCGTAGACATTGTCATTTCTATCAACCGCAACGCTGTGAACGATGTTGAACTGGTCAGGGCCCGTGCCATTGGTACCCACCCACTTCAGCCAGTGGCCACCGGGCGCGATCTTGACCAGACGTGAATTGCCGTAGCCATCGATGACGAAGACATTGCCGGCGGAGTCCCAGGCCACGTCTGTGGGACGATTGAAAGTGCCGACGTTGCCATCCGGGTGTATCTTCTTACGGAGATTTTCAGAAGTTGCGGGCAGGGCTTCCCGGCGGGCCCCGTTTTCAAAGCCGTGGCCCTGCTTTTCGAGCGAATCTTCCAGGTAGTCGATTGCTTCGAGCGTCCGCCCGAATTGTTCGACCGGCACGCCTTGGGGATTGTACTTGACCACCATGCCGGAGCCTTCATCGACCTGCCACACGTTGTCGTTCTTATCGACCCGGACTGAGTGGGCGAAAGACGCCGCGTAATTGTGCGGGCCCCATTCCTTGACGAACTTGCCGCCCGGTTCGAACTCCCACAGCATTGCGCCGCGCCGCCGCGGGTGATGCCTTGAGGATTGGTGCGCGAATAGACAAAAATGTGATTGGCCGAATTAACGTCTGCCCCAACGGTATGCCCCAACGGTCTGCCCCAACGGTCTGCCCCATGGTGTAGTCGGGGATGAGAAGCTGAAGCACTTCTTCGGTGTAGTTCAGTTTGGGAGTTTTTGCGTCCAGCGCATCCTGCTCGGCCTGCTGTTGCGGAGTGGAAATCTGCGCATGAGCGTTCGTGAGCGCGGCGGCGATAATGAGTATTCCAACGAATAGCGGGGCGATTCTTTTCGTCATTGTCTGGTCCATGCTGTACGACTGAAATTTCAACCTGGATTCTGAATCCGGGCTGCGGCTTCCGAGGAGCTTATCACATGTCCGGCAACCGCTTCGTTAGGGCTGCCATTGGGCTGCCAACAGTTCAGCCAGCTTACTTAAATCCTCGCGAAGCGGTCAAATACGCTGATCTGCGGGAACTCCAGCTGAAAACAACTCACAGCAACAGGGCTTGTATTCGAAACGACTTCACGGGGCGGTTCCGCGATAACATCTGAGAATGAATCCAAATCAGGCATTGTGGGAAAAGGGCGATTTCACGGAGATTGCGGGAATGATGCGGGCGTCGGGTGAGGCGCTGGTGAAGTCATTGGGAGTCTCAGCGCCTTTGAAGGTGCTCGACCTCGGTTGCGGTGACGGGACAACAGCGTTGCCGGTGGCGCAACTGGGCGCCGATGTGACCGGGATTGATATCGCGCGGAATCTGGTGGAGGCGGGGAACCGGCGGGCTGCTGCGGCTGGTTTGACCAATCTTAAATTTCAGGAAGGCGACGCCTGCTCACTCGAGGGCGTACCGGATCAATGCTTTGACCTGAGCATGTCGATTTTCGGTGCCATGTTCGCTCCCAAACCAATTGATGTGGCCAGGCAACTGGTGAGGGTAACGAAACCCGGTGGTCGCATCGTGATGGGGAACTGGATTCCGAATGACCCCACCTCATTTGTTTCTCAGTTGCTGAAGATCAGTTCGTCGTTTGCGCCACCACCACCAGAGGGTTTTATCAGCCCGATGTTGTGGGGAGTGGAATCTCATATCATTGACCGATTCGGGCAGGCAGGCATACCGGCGGAAAATATTTCGATGGTGCGCGATGTCTTTCTTTTCACCTCGCATGACAAGAGCCCCACCGAACTGGTGGAAATCTTCAGGACGTTTTACGGACCAACGATGAATGCCTACGCAGCGGCGGAGGCGGCGGGGAAAGTGGCTGAGCTTCACGGGCAACTGGTGGAACTGGCCAACGCCCAGAACACCGCGACCGACGGCACCACATCGATTCCTGCGACGTTCATGAAGGTTACGGTGAGCCTCTAACTAATGCGTTTTCGCCCGGTGCCCCTCGCCTGCGTTGCTATGCTGGCGGTCATGATTCCAGCGGCACCCGCGCAGAAGAGCGGGATCAAACACCGGTTCGTCACCGTGAACGGCATCAAAATGCACATCGCCGAACAGGGTGAAGGACCGCTGGTGGTGTTGGTACACGGTTTTCCGGAACTTTGGTACAGCTGGCGCCACATCATTCCGGCGATCGCTGCGGCCGGTTATCACGTGGTGGCACCCGATATGCGCGGCTACGGTCAGACAGAAGCGCCGCCGCGCGTAGAGGATTACACGCAGCTCCAGTTTGTCGGCGACATCGTCGGCCTGGTAAAGGTCCTGGGCTACGAACAGGCGGTAATTGCCGGACACGACTGGGGTTCCCCGGTGGCTTCAAATGCTGCCATTCTGAGACCTGACATGTTCCGCGCTGTGATGTTGCTGAGTGTTCCTTATGGCGCGCGCGGGGAGGGAGCAGTCAAACCGACCGACGGTATGAAAGCGCGTGTGCCCGCCGGAATGCAGTTTTACCAGACTTATTTCCAGGAGCCCGGTGTGGCCGAGAAAGAGTTGGATGCGGACCCGAAACAGACCATGCGGAGATTCCTCTACTCCGGTTCCGGTTCGATTCCGAAAGAACACAAACTGCCGTTCGTTTTTGGCTCCAATCAGAAGATGTTTGATGCGGTTAAGGATCCCGGCCTGCTGCCGAAATGGCTGACGCCTGAGGACTTGGACTCTTACGCCGGCGAGTTCAGGAGAACAGGCTTCCGCGGTGGTCTGAACTGGTATCGGAATCAGGATTTTTTCTGGCAGAACACGCCATTTCTGTTGGGCAGGAAGATGCTGCAGCCGACGCTGTTTGTCGGCGGGACTGACGATCTGGTCTACGAGTTCGCACGGGCCGGAGTGGACAATCTCGAAAAGAGTGTGCCGAACCTCTGGCGGAAAGTGCTGCTGCCTGGCGTAGGGCACTGGACCGAACAGGAGGCTCCAGAAGAAGTGAAAAAGAATTTTCTGGAGTTTCTGCAATATGTTGAGAAGGCGGCTCCGCGCACTGGCAAGTGATAGGCAGAGTCACGCTCAGGCAAGGCGCTGACGCCATTTTTGAGGATCGCGGGCAGTATGCAACACACCGTAAATTCTCACAGTCCCGTCCGCTTCTTCGTAAAAAATCCGTAAGGAAACCTGCGGATTAGTGCGCGACGATAGTTGTCGCAGACCACGGCGTGGATTTGGGGCCAACGGCGGATTTGTTCTAAGGAAACGTTGACTGAACTGAGAAACTCCTCTCCCAAATCCAGCCCGTCGGCCTTCGTACCAACTGTAAGCCTCTGCAATATCTTTTTCTGCCTCTGGCGCAAACACCAGATCAATGGGCGTGGTGCGCGCGAACCAGGCGCGCCTTACTTCATCCCATGACGGCACCGAAGCAGGGTTTGCTGAGAGGTTTGCTTTCCTTTCGGCGAGTTCAAGTTTTTGCCGGTCATGGATCGGCACGGCTTCCGGATCCGCAGCAATGTCATCCCAGAGAACTTCCACGAGTTGGAGCTTTTCAGAAGGGCTTAAGTCGAAGATTGAGGGAGCGTTCATTCGTGTCCGGTTCCTGCTCATATTCTGTTCAAAGTATGGGCGCCGGGTTCCGGCAGTGGCGGAATGTGCCCGGCCCACCTCTCCCTGAGAGTCTGTCTTTCCGGCGCGCGCTATGATGAATTTCATGCTCAGCCGCTACATTCACGAGGCCATGTTGCGGGCTCGCTACAAAGTTCTCGCTGACAAAACGTATTTTGGGGAGATCCCGGGCGTGCCCGGTGTTTGGGCCAACGAGCGGGCTCTGGATCAGTGTCGCGAAGTACTGCGGGAAGTCCTCGAAGAGTGGCTGATCCTGAAGATACGCGATCACGAAAAAATCCCTAAAATGGGACGGATCGGTTTACCTGTGAAGGCTGCCTGAAGTTGGAACCGATCTCCCGCCGGGAACTGATCAAGCGGTTTCGCAGCCTTGGGGTCTAATGGCTCATGGCGTAGGTTATATAGTTGATCACGATGCGAAACGCGAGGCCAGAAAATTTCTCGGGGTATTCCCCTGTATTCGCCCATTCCCATGCGTCGCCCAGGTGCATGTTGGCGCAGATCGCCACTACGATGCGCCCGTGGCTGTCACGAATACCGCGCCACCTGGGTACGTAGCCATCCTTCTCGTAAGTGCGGCCTGTGTTGACGTAGATCTCGCCGGGAATTTGAAACTTCTCATCAATACTGTAGACGTTATGGTAGATCGCGTCGCTGTCCGGGAGATCTTCCACGATGGCATCCGGCAGCACCATGTTCATACCCGCCATGAAACGCGCCCAGTCGGCTTCCCCGTGAAAATGGTCCACCATGAGGAACCCGCCCCTCGATAGATAATCGCGCAGACGTGCGGCCTCAGCGTCCGTGAAAGACCATGTGTTCACGCCGACCGCGTAG
Organism: Terriglobia bacterium; assembly: GCA_025363475.1. GTDB lineage: Bacteria > Acidobacteriota > Terriglobia > Bryobacterales > Bryobacteraceae > BOG-234. The sequence continues at coordinate 116,853 of JANYDS010000096.1, read as the reverse complement.
ATCCAGGGGAAGTTAAAAATCCGGTCACTATCGAGATCTACAACGTTGAGAGGTGCCGGAGCATCAATGCGTGTCAGGCGCCGGATGACAATGAGGCAATCATCGTCCGCACGGGGGAAATCCTGGGACCAAGTGCCGCGAAAGCCGCGATATCCGAAGGATTTGTACTGCAGGCGGCTGAAATAAAACTCCGAGGACTCTTGCCGTTCGCCGGTGACCGACGATTGCCGACCGCTGATCCTGCCCCCGAACTGCAGCGCCCACAGACCGAGGCTGGCGAATAACATAAGCGCAATCGCGAAAGACAGCCGCGCCACCTTCATCAGATATGACCTCGATTTGTCTCGAAGGGTATCATAAAATGGCTCAAGAATTTTTCAGGCCCGGCGTTAGCCCGGGGATTCAGGCAGAGCTTCTTCATGCAAAGACGAGAATTCCTCCAACTCACGGCGCTCACCGCCGCGGGAACGTCGCTGGCTACCGACAGTGCTGCCCAGCAGAGTCAGATGCCCATGCGGGCCTTGCCATCGACAGCCGGTCTGGCAGAACTTTCCGGCCCCGAGTTCACCCTGCAAATCGCTCCGGTCACGGTGGAACTGGCACCCAATCGCATTGTCAGCACGATCGGCTACAACGGCACCTCCCCGGGACCCCGGCTGAGAATGAAGGAAGGCGTGCCCGTCACGGTCAACGTCGTCAACGACACAGACGTGCCCGAGTACGTCCACTTTCACGGTTTGCTGATTCCTTCTGATGTGGACGGCTCGGAGGAGGAAGGGACCCCCGTGGTGCCTCCCCGCGGTAAGCGCACGTACCACTTCACTCCGACGCCCGCCGGCACCCGCTGGTACCACACCCACACCATGTCTATGGACGACCTGCATCGCGGCAGCTATACGGGGATGTTCGGCTTCTTAATTGTCGAGGGCACCCGCGATCCGGGCAACTTCGATCAGGAACACTACCTGGCCCTCCGCGACTGGGAGCCGTATTTCACCAACCAGCTGATGGATAACGACGATCTCGACCCTGGGCTGCCAAGGCCGGAAAAACCGGATGTGCTCGATACCCGGCCGCCGGGGATGGAGGTGACGGCAGATATCTTCTCTATCAATGACAAGGCGCTTGGAGCCGGAGAGCCGATCCGCGTCCGTACCGGCGAACGCGTGATGTTCCATTTTTTGAATGCCAGCGCGATCGAGAGCCGTCACATCGCCCTCCCGGGTCATAAGTTCAACGTGATTGCGCTGGACGGGAACCCGGTGCCGGTGCCGGCCGCCGTGGATGTGTTGATGCTCGGCCCGGGGGAGCGTATTGATGCGTGGGTAACCATGGACCGTGCGGGGGTATGGATTATGGGCGCGCCCGAAGACCCGGTGCGTGAGGGGGGCCTGGGCATTGTGATCGAATACGCCAACCAGCGTCGCACCCCGCAGTGGACGCCTCCACCCCGTTCGTTCTGGGACTATACGCGGTTCGGCAAGCCGCAGTCATCACAGGCACAGGCACCGACAGAAAAGCTGGAAATGATTTTTGAAAAAATACCGCGCGGTGCGGGCAAGTTCAACAGTTTTACGGTAAACGGCAAACCGTATCCGCACGAGCAGGAGTTTGTGCTCAAACAGGGCACGCGTTACAGGCTGACGTTTCACAACCGAACTGACGACGCCCATCCGATGCACCTGCACAGACATCAGTTCGAAATTACGGAGATCTATGGCAAGGCAACATCGGGCATCATCAAGGATACGGTGATGGTGCCCACATATGGCCGCGCAAGCGTAGATTTTACGGCGGACCAGCCGGGCCTGACCTTATTTCACTGCCATATCCAACACCACATGGATTACGGCTTCAAAACACTGTTTCGCTATGCATGAGCGAACTCCTCTACAGGCCCGTCGTCCTCGGCTTCGTTTCTCTGGCAAGTTCTGGGCGAGCGGGCTGGCCCGAAATGATCCAGATGCCGAAACCGACTCCGCACTGTCGAATTCAGGTCGGCACAGCTGGCGAAACGGGCGAAGGTGATGTGGGGAGGAGCGGGTGGGGAAGTTTGAGGTGGTTGCTGGCCGCGTCCGCAACGGCGGAGGAAATTAAACTCGGCGGATAGCTATCAACCGAGATTCTCGTACAATTTGTCCACCCCGACGAACCCGAGTGCGCCGAACGGTGTCGGTGCCTCTATGTTCAACCTCGAAATCGACGTAGTTCACCTCTTCAGGTCGACCTCCGAAACAGTCGTGGAATGCTTTCAAAAGGTGGGTACGCTCAAGCGGCTGGGCAAGCGGCTTTGGATTGTTGCGAGGGCTTGCGATGGTGGCCGGAAAGACGTAAATACAGGGAGGCGGCAGCTCATAGTGTGAGACACGGGTGATTCTGTCGGGATCGGCCACTACCTTCGGGCAGGCGCGACCCAGGGTGCTGCAAACCATATCCCAGATGATGACGCCATCCACTTGCTGCTCACGCTCGATTATGTCTGCGCTCAACCTTGTATGGATGCCTGACCAGGCATTATGGCGTGGGTCGGAGCCGGGGTTGCTGCAAACACTCCAGATAATGAATTCCTGGGCATGTGGAGGCCGCTCAAAGATGATCGTGTTGTTCCCGTCCATGCACCCCTTGAGTTCGATAATAGCGATGCGGCCGTCCCGCAGCGTGACCGAGTAGTCATGGCGGTTGGCTTCTCCTGCCGATTCCCAGCCATCAATGAAGCCCTGGTCCTCCATGAAATTGAGAATCGCGGTTACAAATTCGCGCTTCTCGCTCATGGTGGCTGAAAACTCTCCCCGAATCTGCTCTATCGCACCACGAAAAATGCCGCTGTTATAGAACTCTTTCTCATCCAATCCGTGATTGCCGAGCGTGTGCGCTTCGGTCTTGAGTACTTCTGAATACTCACCGACGATGCGGCGCAGGTTCGTATTCAGTTCGCACGGTATTACGCTCATGCAGCGACGCTGGCTCTCACTTCCGTCAAGTCTATAACTGGCTCGAAGATGCAGTGCGCTAGGTGCCTCACGACTGGGACCACGACACCGTCCCCAGTGAGATGGTACGCCTCGTTATAGTTTTTGGGGAGCATATACGCATCAGGCAGCCCCATCAACCGGGCGGTCTCGCGACCGGAGATCAGACGGGCCTTCACAGATTCCCCTTCCACAACTAAAATGACCTGCCGACTGGAGCCGCCAGCGGGTGTCCTCAGGCAACCGGAAATATCGTCGAATCGAATCTCCGCGCGCTGAACCTTGCATCCGAACTCATCCTGTCTGGTTCGCCTGTACAGGCCTCCAACAATACGTCGCCCTTCGAGCTTTGCTTGAGCAAGCTTCTCCTTGTTGAGGTTGCTCATCTTTGCTACCAGTCGCAGGGTTTCGTCTGCGGTGAACCAGCGGACGTCGGAGGGGTGGTCTTCAATCAGATCGCTGAGCGATGTCTCGCGGGCAGGCGGTTTAGCCAGGTTCCACCATATCCATGATCGTCGAGTTCGCGCAGGCAGTCTCTCATACGCAGTCCGCAGCGCCTTTGTATGAAACGGAAATGCTGGCTCGTCCGAAATGCATGTGTGCGGAATCGCGGCTGTAGCGCGGACGCACACCACAAAAAGGCGGGGCCTTGAGTGGGGAACAAACAGAGCCGCATCAACTACAATCGCTCCAACCGAATAGCCCTCATCTGCGACAGCATCGCAAATGGTTGTGAAGTCCTTTCCCTCGTGTGATGTAAGCGTTCCGCAAACGTTTTCGAGGACGATCATGTCGGGTGCCCGTTGCTCTGCAATCTGTGCCTTCATCAGTCGCCAGAACGGCCAGAATGTGCCGGAGCGGTTGCCCTTGAGTCCAGCGCCGCCACCCGCCAGCGAAAGGTCTTGGCACGGAAACGATGCCCAAACTAAATCGGGCTGGCCCGGAAGATCGGAAGGCTTGAGGATGCCGACATCATCGGTCTTGAGTTCGTGTTCACCCCAATTCTCGCGGTAGACACGGCTCTTCTTGTGATCGAAGTCGTTGGCAAAAAGACACGTCCAGTTAGGGCCGAGCCCAGCTCGCACCATGCCACCGCCCGCGAAGAATTCGTAGAAGTCAGGCATTCCGGTCTCTTGCGTTTTGATTGGGTGCTGCCTGCCGCGCCAGCTTGTCAAGTATGGCTTCGGTTATCCATGTGTTGCGGGAGATGTTGCCAGGGCGCTTTGCCCGATCTGTATCGATTGCAGACCATAAATCCGGGTCGAGGCGGAGGTTCTGGCGAACTTTGCCTTCCGAAACAACAGTGTTCACAAATGTATTATGGCGCCACAATGGCGCCAAGCGAACAATTATTCTTGGGCGTTGAGGCTCGACGTAGTTTGCCATGGAGAGTAAGATATCATATTCGCCATTTGTTCGCTATATATCGACGGGATTACGGGGGGAGTTGGCAAGAGCAAGGCGGACTCTTCTATTTCGACTTCCTGTCGTTGGAGAGTCACAAATCGTAGAAATATTTCTATCCTGTTGCAACACAACGCCGCAAGCCGCTTGTCCAGCCCCACTCCGCCCCGTTTCTTGGTCCAGCATGGTATTGTCCAGCCAGAAATCGCTCACTAACCCGTGCGATTTGCAGCCGTCCCTGAAAAGTGCTCCGGCCGCGCGCTCTTTGACAATTGAATATTCAACCCTCGACAACCCTGGCAAATCAGGGGCAAACCGGGGAGAGGAAACAAAAAACACTAAATTCACCATTTGATCCTAATTTCCACAGGCCGGAAAACCCTCTGCCCCTATGATTTAAAACCAGTTAGCGCCACGAAACACAAAAGTAGGATAGGCCAAAACCATCCTAAAAGGATCCTAAAATATCCTAATCCGGTCCTAAAATATGCTAATCCGATCCTAAAAATTCAGGCCTCGAATCGCCAGTCGCGATCTCCTCGCCCCACCACGACAGCGGATTCTTGATAGACTAACGCCGACTATGCGCGCCCTCTCCCTTCTCCTCCTCATGTTGGCCCCGTCGCTCTTCGCCGCAGACAAAACCGAAATCCTCTGGGATACCTACGGGATTCCTCACATCTTCGCCACTGACCGCGAGGCCATGTTCCGGGCGCACGGTTACGCCCAGATGCAGAATCAGGCCAATCTCCTGCTGAAGCTCTACGGCGAATCGCGCGGACGCGCAGCGGAGTACTGGGGGCCCTCAAATATTGAGCTCGATCGCTGGGTCCAGCTCAACGGCGTGCCCGATCGTGCGAAGCAGTGGTACGCCGCCCAGGACCCCACCTTCCGCAAATATATGGATGCGTTCGCCGGCGGGATTAACGATTTCGCCAAAGCGCATCCTGAAGCCATCGGCGCAGAATATAAGGTGGTGCTGCCCGTCACCGGCGTCGATGTCGTGGGGCATTCTCTCCGCGCTGTGCACTATATGTATATGGCGTCTCGCGAACGCATGCAGCGCGAAGTGAACGCGATGCTGAAGGGCACGCAAGTGGCCCTGCTCGATGTACCGAAGCTCTCCGAACAGGATCAACACCCGGGTTCAAATACCTGGGCAATTGGGCCGTCACTTTCGGCCAGCGGCAAGGCGATGCTGCTCATCAATCCGCACCTCGCCTGGGGCGATACTTTCTATCGATATATGCAGGTGCATCTGGTGGGCCCCGGTTATGACCTGTTTGGGGCTCCGCAGATCGGTTTCCCGGTGCCGGTAGTGGGGTTCAACCGGACTGCGGGCTGGGGCCGCACCGTCAACACCATCGATACCGTGGATTTCTACAAGCTGACCGTGAAGAACGGGCAGTACGAATATGACGGCAAGCTGATGCCGTTCGAACATGAGACAAAGACGCTCAAGATCAAACAGCCCAATGGGTCATTCAAGGAAGAAAAGCTCGACGTGCGCCGCAGTATTCAGGGTCCGGTTGTCTTTGACGACAAAGGCGTGACGGTGGCCATGCGCGTAGCGGGTCTTGACCGCCCGAAGATGCTGGAGCAGTGGTTCCGCATGGGCGAAGCGAAAAATCTGACGGAATTCACGGCAGCCATGAAGATGATGTCGGTGCCCATGTGGAATGCCGATTACGCGGATGCCGATGGGCATTTAATGCTGGTGTTCGATGGTCTCGTGCCCCGGCGCAAGAAAGGTGATTTCGCCTACTGGTCAAAGGTCGTGCCGGGCGATACCTCGGCAACGATGTGGAACGATTATCTGAGTTTTGACGAACTTCCCAAATCGGTTGATCCTAAATCGGGCTGGAATCAGAATACGAATGAGCCGCCCTGGACATCCACATTTCCGCAGCTGGACCGGACGAAATATGCCGCCTACGTTGCACCCACCGGTGAGGAACAGCCGCAGATGCGGACGCTGCGCTCACTACGTTTGATTAACGAGCATAAGCCGACCACGTATGACCAGTTCGTGGCGAATCTTCATTCCACGCGGATGGAGCTGGCGGATAAGGTGCTGCCGGATTTGCTGAAAGCGGCAGGGGGTATATCGGGAGCCAGGTCGGAAGCGGCCAGCGTACTCGATAAATGGGACCGGATGACTGAAGTGGGCAGCCGCGGTGGCGTCCTGTTTCAGGCCTTTGCGGATGCCTATTTCAAAGGCCCGGGCGGGATTGCGAACAAGATGAAAGTGAAGTATGACCCTGCGAAACCGCTGGAATCGGCCTATGGCTTGAATGATCCGGCGGGTGCACTCAAAGTGCTGGAGACAGCCGCGGTTGAAGTGAAGAAAACGTACGGTGCGCTCGATATAAAGTGGGGCGATGTTTACCGTTATGCCAGCGGTACTTCTGACGTGCCAGGGAATGGCGGCGCAGGCGGTATGGGAATCTTCCGCACCATTGCGTTTACCCGGAAGGAAGGTAATAAATATTACGCCGCGCATGGCGAAACCATCGTTTGCGCTATTGAATTTGGCTCTCCGCAGAAAGCCTCCTGCCTGCTGGGATATGGCAATGCAAGCCAGCCGGGCAGTCCGCATCTCGGGGATGAACTGCAGATGCTTTCGGATAAAAAACTGCTCCCGGTCTTACGCGAGCGGAAAGATATTGAGCAGCATCTGGAGAAGCGGGAACGTTTCTAAATCCTAGTCCTATCGGGCCGTAACCTTGTGGGCCCCTCTGGGCAGCAGCACCGTTTCTGACGAGGAAATCGCGGTGCCGTCGACTTCAATGCCTGCCGGTTTGCGGTCGAACCTCGCAATGGCCCGGCTGTCGCTCGTGTAGTCGAACGAAATACTCTTTCCTTCGCTGGATGCCGACCGCAGTTTGGCATTCAGGTCCGTAAGCGCTATGCCCTGGCGCTTTGAGCCCGCAATGATCGTATGGCTGCCCGGCGGCAGACGCAGCGTTGTCGCCGACTGTACCGGCCAGGGTTTGCCGTCCACCAACGCGCCCTCCGGCTTCCAGATCAGTTCAATGTCTTGCGGTGATTCGAGTGTGTTGCCTGAGTAACGTGTAACGACTGCGGATGAGGCAGCGAGCAGCGAAAGGTCCGGTTTCAGGATGCTGTTCTCGAAATACAGAGCCACCCGGGGAAACGCTGTTGATGCCAGATGTACCAGCTGGAACAGCTCTGTCCCGGTCTGCTGTTTAGTCGGGTAAACATCCTGGTAGCGGTCCACGATATTGATGTCGATGGCGAGCTTTTCCGTATGTGATGTCAGGGGCTGGTAACGTTTCGCGATTTCGGGATAGCGCTGCGGGCCAAGGTTCCAAACCGTTGCCGGATCTTCGATCAGAAAGGAGAACTGATGGGTGCCCAGCAGCGGAAGTACGCTGGCGGCGTCGGCGCCAATAGAGTCTTTCATGCCAGTGTCGAAGCGGTCATCCACATGGGTCAGGACAATGTCGAGGTCGGGCTTGAATGTCCGGAACGTCTCGACAGCGTTAAGCCAGTCCTCCTGCATGCGCCGTGCCAGCCCCGCACGGTAGTCCAGGAACTGGCGCAACGAAGCAGCATCATTATGGGTCTTCCAGATTTCAAGCGGATCCCACGCAAACTGCTTGCGAAATTCCGCACGAACGTCGTCATTCATGGGCGTGAAACGGGAAGGGTTGCCTGCGCCTTCAAGCGATTCGAAATACAGTTCGGCCAGGTTGACGCCGTCCCAGTCAAACCGCTCCATCATGCTGCGCAGTCCGGTGCGGATGGCCTCCGTGCAGTCTGCATTCTGCAGATTCATCAGCTTGCGCCAGTCCAGTTGTGCGTCCTGCAGCAAGGCGGTTTTTTCGCGCCATTGCGGATGATCACTCCAGAATTTTTCGCTGACGTGCGGCAGTTCCACCCAGGCGTAAACCAGCACGCCGTGGCGGTGGGCGGCTTCAATCAGCAGGTGCAGATACTGGTCGCGTGCAGGGTCGGTGTCGTAGAAATGCCAGGAGGCCACATGCAACGCCGCGATGCCTGCTTTGCGCCAGCGTTCGGCCAGATAGTCGGGGTCGGCGCGGGTCCGGTAGGAGTAGTCGAAAAACGCCCAGAGATGCGACGAACGAACCGTCGGCTCGAAGCCCAGGCTGGCGAGAGTTTGCATCAAATAGGGGAACCGCTCATAGCCTGTGGGGCCGGGGTTGAGCGCCACCCAAAGCACGGCACCCTTGCCCATACGCTGCCCTGCCACCAGCGGTGCCGCAGTCCAGCGGTCTTTGGCTAAGACCTGAGCGGTAGCAGGAACATCGTAGCGAGGCAGGCTCTGGGCCTGGCCCCAGATAACGGGCAGCGTTGGATTCGCCACGTCAATCAGGTGGATTACCGAGACGGTTTCGCTGCGCGGATTGAAGCCGAAGCTGGCGGCGAGCGGTGATGAACCCTCCAGAATGAGGGCTGCTCCGTTACGGACTTTGGCCTGCCAGTCGGCTGCGGCAGGGGTGCCGGGCGGGGCCACAAAGATGTCGGCTGAAGTGGCGGGTCCGGGCAGGTGGCCTACAGAAGAAAGCACGGCGGGCCATGATCCGGTTTGCGATCCGAGTATGGCAAAGGTACCCGCTGAAGCGGTCGAGGCGACAGCCAGAATGAGAAAGCTATTTCGTAAATGCATACCAGATTCCTGCACGGAGATCGTTAAAATTGGGGCGTCCCGGGTTTGCTTCGTTAATCAGATAAATGCCGCGGACAGCACTGAGTGTGACTGACATGGAACGGGGCATGGCCGGATGGCGGAAGCGCACTCCGGGGCCGGTTTCAGCGAAGGTCGCCCAGTAGAGCAGCTTCGCGTCGAAGGTGATGTTGGTGTTCCAGAACATCTGGGTTTTGAACGGGCCAAAGGCGCTGGTATAGCCGGTACGGTTTTGGGAATAAATGATCAGGTCGTTCTGAAAGTGGCTGACGAATACGGAATCGTCTGTGGTCTCGAAAAACCAGCCGGCACTTTCGGCAGCGAGGGATTTGCCGAAGGTGCGGTTCCAGGTAATGCCGCCGCGATAGTCCTGCTCGCGCGTGGTGTTGAGGTAGCCAAACATGCCGCCGGCTTCGAACCAGGCGGAAGCGTTATGCCAGGGGTGAGTGGAGACACCTGCGGCCAGAATGAAAGCGCTTTCGGAGAGGTTTTGCGGCGCTGGTCCGCCGGTAGTGCGGCGGGCGTCGCCGACGAAACGGACAGAAGCGTAAGGCTGTAGAAACGGGAAACGTTTCTGGCGGATTTCGGTCTTGATCTGGCCGTAACCAAAGAGGTCACTCCAGCGGGTAGAAAGCAGCGGATAGATCCAAACCGTAGTGCGCAGGGGAGCAAGCGCAGGACGCAGGTTGTTGTAGGCCCGACCGGCTTCGGTGGAGATGGCAGGGTCTGCGCTGCGGCGGGCCTGGTTGAACCAGCGGAGGGCGGTCTGGTCGTCATGCAACAGGTTGTTGGTCCAACCGAGTTTAAGGATGACTGAGGCATCGACAGGGTTCTGTTCGTGCGCCTGCTGGAAGTAGCGTTTGGCGTCTTTTAGAAAGCCTGAGTTGTAGCTTTGTTCACCCAGGATGCGGGGATCGGATGCGGCGGTGGCGGCATGATTTTCCTGTAGTACGAGCGGCAGCTTCAAAGCCGTACGGACTCGGTTGGCGGTCGCGGCATCGGCGTGGTCGAGGACATTGCGCAGAACCGCCGTGGCAGCCGGGTCATTGCGCTGCAGGTAGAGCAGGCCGAGTTGCGCGGCGGCCAGGTAGTCATCAGGCGCGGCGCTGACGATCGTTTGGAATTCGTGTTCGGCCTCCACGCGTTTCGATTCGTCTTTTTCGGACATGCTGAGAAGCAGCCAGGCCAGTTCCCGGTGCAGCGTGGTGTTCTTCGGATCAAGTTCCAGGGCCTGCCGAAACTCGTAGACATAGGGGTAACGATTCGGAAGCCGTTCGCGGGCGAGTTCGGCAGCGCGGGGTTCATCTGCGCGCGATGCGGCGATGAGTGCGGCGGTGGCGGCCTCAGAATTGCCACGGGCACTCTCGACCCGGGCCAGTTCAAGCAGTACTGATTTGCGCTCGGGCAGTAACCGGAATGAGGCGGTGTAATGGGTGGCGGCAAGCGCAAGGTCGTCGCGCTGTTCCGCAAGTTGGGCAAGTTCATAGTGTGCGCTGAAGGTGGGGGGTGAGGTGGCGAGAACGGTTTTCCAGCGGGCTATACCGGCTTCAAGCGGGGCATCGATATTCTGAAACGCCTGGGCGGCCGTGGCCGCTGTAACCGCATCTTGAGCGGTACGAACGCGGTCGAAGATACGGCGGGCTTCCGCTTTCCGGGCCGGGGCGTTGTCCGTGGCTTCGAAACACAGGAAGGCGTATTCGAGAGCCAGATGGAGGTCGGCCGGGTCAAGGCCCATTGCCTCGCCAAACTGCTCGCGAGCGGCAGGCGTCTCGCCGGTCTTGAGCAGAGTATAGGCCAGGTTCTTGCGGATATCAGCGCGGCCCGGGGCCAGCGACACGGCCTGTTCAAAGAGTGGAATCGCCGTATCGTAATCATGCAGGCGCAAGGCCTCAAAGGCTTTGTTGAGTGGTGCCCAGGCGGGGTCTTCCGCCGCCAGGGCGAAAGTGAGGGAGAGCAGGAATAAAGCGGCGCGTTTCATGGCTTGCCGTTTGTTCAGTGCGCGGAGGGCGGCGTTTGTCTCAGCCAAGTTTTCGTGTCGGTCCGGTATAATTGCCGAAGTGCCTAAAGTTACGTTTTTGCCCGCGAATGAGACGTTTGAGTTCGAGAGCGGCAAGCTCCCTTATAAAGACCACGGTTTGCCGGAATCGCTGCTGGATGTCGCAATGAACTTCGGATTCCATCTGGAACACGCCTGCGGGGGCAGTTGCGCCTGCACTACCTGTCATGTGGTGGTGAAGGCGGGCGGAGCTAATTTGTCAGAAATGGACGATGACGAACTGGACCGCGTGGAGCAGGCTGCCGATTTCCAGCTGCATTCACGGCTGGGTTGCCAGGCAGTGGTTAAGGGCGACGTCACGGTATCGATTCCGGAATGGAACCGGAATTACGTCAGCGAAGGCCACTAAATTTTAATGGGTCGCCGCTGGTATCGGTGTACCAGTATGCATCTTGGATGCATACTATTTGGCCAGATATTCCTTTGATGCCGCTTCGTCTTTGAGCGGGACAACCTGATCTGGATCGATTCTTACCATCAGATAAGTGATGTGGTCGTCGATCTTTGTATACCAGTGGCCGACGCCTGCAGGGATGACGATTACGTCGCCGGGCATCAGGTGATAAGTTGCGCCGTTGCGGATGGACTCGGCATTGTTACCCGGGCCATTCAGCAGTCGCACGGTTTCGCTGTCGAGCGGGCGGGCCTTTGCGTTGATGAGGTCTGAGCCGGTTACCAGCGTCGCCGAGCCATCAATGATGTGGTAAACCTCGCTGACCTGATCATGTTCGGCCACCGACGCGGTCTGGGGTTTGTCGAGCTTGCCGCGATAGACCATGCCAATCCCGACGTGCGCTTTGCCGATATCGACGGCCCGTACCTGCTGATCGATCAAATGCTTGTCGATGGCGCGTTTTGTATAAGCCTGGGTTTCGGCGGCGCTGATCCATGTCGCTGAACACTTATTGCAGGTTGGCCGGGTCTGTGCGGACAGCGCCGCGATGAGGGCGATGAGTCCAAGTAATGTTTTCTTCATTGAGTTACTCCTTCAGTTACTAAGTTAGTCAGAAAGCGCAAAGGCAAGATACTCGCCTGAATAGTTACCGCCACTGACAGCGATTACGATGTACTGGCGACCCTTGACGCTGTAAGTCATCGGTGATCCGCTTTGCGGTGCGGGCATCCACACTGCGCCCACCTCTTTACCCGTGGCTTTGTCGTATGCGCGCAGCATGGCACCGCGCGGACGGCCCGGGGCCGTGGTCGCTATCGGGTCTGCCGCGATGACCAGTGTCTTCGTTACGAGAACTCCAACGTAGCCCGACTGCCCTGTGCGGGGAATAGTCAGGCCTTTGAGTGCGGCATGGTCACGGATGTAGTCGGGAGTCTCGCCGTGCGCGATCTGCCAGACGAACTCGCCACGGTCAAGATTAATAGCTGTGATGCGACCGTACGGCGGTTTCATCAAAGGCAGCCCCTGCGGCAGGAGTCCGGCACCGCGTCCCGGTCCTGGAGCCGCGACGGGACGCTGTTTGGCATCGGCACCTACATTCTCACCGGGCCCGGACACGTATTGAACGCCAACACGGGCGTCACCCTCAACGTAGGCAATGTCGGAGAAGTCTTTGCCGGGCGGCGGCAACAGCCCCACCGGCGGCAGGGAAACGAACGACGGAATGTAGGCCGTGTGGGTCTCAGGGTCGTAGGAAAAGCCGGGCCAGTTCATGCCGCCTGACGAGCGGAAACCACCAAGAGGTCCGTCAATCTTGCTCACGACGGGCGGCGTGAAGATCGGGCCGATTTTGTATTTGGAAACGATACGCTCGGCTTCAGCACGCAGAGAAGGTGTGAAGTCGATGAGGTTCTCGATGGTCACGCCCTGATAGTCGAAAGCAGGTGGTTTGGTGGGGAACGGCTGGGTAGGTGAATACCACTCACCGGGAACGTCACCCTTTGGCACGGGGCGTTCTTCGATGGGCCAGACCGGTTCACCGGTGACGCGGTTGAAGACATACAGAAACGCCTGCTTGCTCGACACCGCGACGGCTTTGATGATGCGTCCATTAACGTTGATATCGGCCAGAATCGGAGCGGTGGCCATGTCCATATTCCAGAGGGAATGGTGCACCAGCTGGAAATGCCATTTGCGCTGACCGGTCTTGAGATCGACGCAGACCAGGCTGTCGCCGTAGAGATTATTGCCTGGACGGTGACCGCCATAGAAATCTGAACTGGGAGTTTCAACGGGCAGATATGCAAGCCCCAGGTCTTCGTCAACAGCCATCTGCGTCCAGACGCCTGCATTGCCATTCACTGCCCACGATTCATTGAGCCAGGATTCATTACCGAATTCACCGGGTCGCGGAATCGTATTGAACTGCCAGAGTTTTTTGCCCGTGTGAATGTCGAATGCAAGCACCATGCCCTTGGTGTTGTTGTGTGTTTTCGGAGTTCCGCCTTCACGGAATGCGGAGCCGACCAGAATGACACCTGAGCGCGTCACCGCCGGCGTGGCATGAAGGCCGATCTCGCCGGTATCAATATCGATGGGCTGACCGGTGCCATAAACGGCGAGGCGCTTCAGATCCACAATGCCGCCTGTTCCGAAGCCGGGAATTCTTGCACCGTTATGGGCGTTGAGGCTTACGAGCTGGTAGCCGGTTGTGACGTAGACAATGCGTTCATCGCCCTTGCCGTCAGTCCAGTACGAGACGCCGCGGCCGGAGAGCTGGCGGGGTGAGTTGGCGGCACGTTCGCCCTCGCGTTCGGAGTGGGTCCAGATTACTTCGCCGGTAACAGCGTCAAGCGCGACTACGGAACGGCGCGTACCGCCTGTCGCATAGACAACGCCGTTGACCATGAGGGGCGTACCTTCGAGTTTGTATTCGGGGCGGGTTCCGAGGTGGTCTGTCTTGAAGCGCCAGGCGACTTCGAGTTTGTTGAAGTTGGCGGAGTTGATCTGATCAAGCGGCGAGTAGCGGTAGTTGCGCAGGTCGCCGCCGTATGAGGGCCATTCTCCAGACTTGGCGGCTGTTTGGGCCGGGAGCCGGGCAAGGATGGCGAGGAAAATTGTGAGCAGAATTACTGGGCGCGGCACCGTCAGAGTTTATCACCGTTCTTGGGTGCTGCTAGCATTGCTGATTGGTTTTCCGGATTCTTATTGAACGATTTGAATTTCGCGCCGTGGATAGCGTTTACTTTCCTCCAGGCAAGGCTGGGAATGTTTTGCGGGGGGCGTTTGGGATGCTCTCTGCGCCTCTGCCCGGCCCTCCTGCCGGCGGGCCGAGTGGACTCGCCGATCCACCCAAGCCCTTTGTTTTTCGGGCGGCGCATTTAGACGGCATGACCTTCTGCCCGGGCGATGTATTTGGAGTGGGCGTCCATATTTTTGATTTGCGGACGCCATTGACACGGGTCTTTGCGGAGGCGTTTGCGGAACTGGCGAGAACGGGTTTGGGCCCGGGCCGTGCGCGGGTTGAACTGTTGCCTCTGCGCGCCGGGGAGATTCAGGAAGTAGACCTTGCTTCGTCGGAACCGGCTTCCGGTGCGAGCGTTTTCTTTCGCAGCCCGACTGAACTCAAGGGAAACCCTTCGCCAGATCAGATGCCATTTGGCGTGCTGTTTGCGCGGTTGCGCGACCGTATTGCAACGCTCAGTGGCTTGTATGGAGACGGGCTGCTGGAGGTTAACTTCAAGGCGCTGGGCACACGTGCAGCTGCGGTCCGAATGGTGAGGTCTGAACTGCAATACAACGATGTTATGCGCCGCAGTTCACGTACCGGACAGACGCACGGCATTGGCGGCTTCACGGGGTCTGCTGAGTATGAGGGCGACCTTACTGAGTTTGTACCCTGGCTTATGGCTGCGCACTGGAGCGGCGTTGGCCGGCACACGGTTTGGGGGAATGGAGTGATTGACTGTGTCATCCGGTGACGCCAGAATGCCCTATCGCGCCACCACGGGAGCGGCGGCTTACGATCAAATTCGACCGATGCCCGCCTGCGTGATGCTCGAAAATGTTCGGAGCCTTTACAACGTAGGCGCGTTCTATCGCACTGCCGACGCGGTGGCACTGGAAAAACTCTATCTGACCGGTTTCACCGGCTATCCGCCGCACAATATGATTTCGAAAACCGCCCTGGGGGCTGAGGAAACAGTGCCGTGGGAGCACCACGCAAACGCTGTGGATGTGATCGCTGGCCTGCGTGAGCGGGGTTTCGAAATCGCCGCGATCGAAACCAGCGTTCATGCCGTGGATATTTTTGACTGGCAACCGCGCTTTCCCGTGTGCGTGCTCTTCGGGCATGAAACAGATGGTCTGACACCCGAAGCTTCGGCACTGGCTGACCGCCATATTCGTATACCAATGCTAGGGCGCAAGCATTCGCTCAACGTGGCGAGCGCGGGCAGCGTGGTGATGTATGAGTTGTTGCGAAAGTACCGGGTAATGACTCAGGGGATGGGCTTGAACAGCGCTTCGAGTGCCTTCTGAACCTGTGCGTCATTCTGCAACTCGACTTCATCGCCGCGATCTACACCTAACGCCTGGTTGTAAATCTCAGTCTTAAGCCGGGCTTCGACGAAATCATGCGCGCTAAACCATTCGCGCAGGCTGGGCTGAATGTTTCGCTGGTTGAGCCATTGCTGAAACTGATCAAAGGCCTGAGAAGGGACTTCCCAGCCAGCCACGATCTTGTGATCGCGAATGTATTCGGTTGCGAAGGACGTGAATGACCCGCTGTTTTCGAGGACGCTGGTGAAATCAGTGAGGCCGCGCGGCGCGACCTGAATGTCAGGGACGATGCCGCCGCCGCCGGGTACTGGTCTGCCGTTGTCCGTCTTGAAATCAGTGCGGTCGTTGGGATGAGTGGCCGTGGCGTCGAGTTCAAAATTTTCCGTGCCGAACGCCCGTTGAGAACTGAACGTCTTCTGGATGGAGCGCCCGCTGGGGATGTAATAGAGAGCCGTGGTTAGCGCAATGCCCGTATTTTCCGAGAGTGGAAAAACGCTCTGAACTAAACCCTTGCCGAAGCTGGATTCGCCGACAATGACGGCGCGGTCATGATCCTGCAAGGCACCGGAAACGATCTCTGCAGCGCTGGCAGTCTTCGCGTTCACGATGACGGCAATCGGGAAAGTGTAGGGTTTGTTGTCATCAGGCACGCGCTGAAAGGTCTCGGGGACGTTGCGGCCTTTGGCGGACAAGATGAGATCGTGTGGTTTCAGAAAAGCAGACGCAATATCCAGTGCCGCTTCGACAAGGCCACCGGGATTGTTGCGCAAGTCAATCACCAGACCCTTTAACTTGTTGCCGCCCAGGGTTTCAATGGCCTGACGGAACTGACCGGCAGTCTTCTCTTCAAACCCGGTGGCGCGGATGAAGCCGATACCGGGTTTGATTTCAAATATGCGATCCACACTGGAGGACTGCATGTCTTCGGGAGTGAGGGTGAGCTCAAGGAGCCGGGCATTGTCTGGACGCCGGACCACCAGCTGGGCGGCTTTCTGTTTCGAAACGTTGAGCAGTTCGATGATCTGGTCGAACTCCAAACGATCCAGTCGGTAGCCATTGACGGCCAGGATTTCATCGCCGGGGGACATGCCAGCGCGTTCTGAAGGCGTGTTGGGGAGGGCCTGCAAAACCACCACGCGACCTGGCAAAATGGAAACCACGGTGCCGAAACCTTTGCGTGTGGACGATTCCATTTGCCGCAGTTGTTCATACTGGCCGGGGTCGAAGAAGACCGTATGGGGATCGAGGTGCCGGAGCAGACCGGGGATCGCTCCCTGATAGAAGGCCTGATCGAAGTCAACAGGGTCGGCAACGTTCTGGTTGAGGATTTCCAGCACGTCGATGAAGCGTTTCATATCGCGCGCGTCATCTTTGCCGAGGTCGGCGCCGTTTAAGACGGATGCGCAGAGAATGGCGCAAGAGATCAGAATGGCAAACGGACGCGGCACGGGGCGGTGCCTCATTATCGCGTGAACCGGGTGCCTTTTTTGGCTGCGTGGCGCTGCAGTGCCAGTTCAATGAGCCGGTCAATCAGTTGCGGATACGCGATCCCCGAATATGCCCACATTTTGGGATACATGCTGATGGAGGTGAAGCCGGGGATTGTATTAATCTCGTTGATATACAGCTTGCCGGTGGCGGCTTCACGCAGGAAGTCAACGCGGCCCATGCCTTCGCACGCCACTGCTTTGTAACATTCCACGGCGAGGCGCTGCATTTCCGCAATCTCGGCTGCGGGCAACTCAGCGGGAAGCTTGATCTTCGCCAGGTTCAGTTCGTATTTATCTTCGTAATCGTAGAATTCTTTGGAAGGCAGAATCTCGCACGGAGTGGACGCCAGCGGTTCATCATTGCCGAGTACGGCGCACTCGAATTCCCGCCCTTCAATACCGCGTTCGACGACGATCTTTCGATCGTATTTGGCCGCGAGCTTGAGCGCCGCTTTGAGTTCAGCAAGGTCGTGCGCTTTTGAGATACCGACAGAAGAGCCGAGGTTGGCGGGCTTCACGAAGATGGGAAAACCCAGTTCTTTCGCTACGGCTTCCGCGTCGATTGCGCCACGCGATAAAACCATCCATTCCACAACCGGCAGGCCGTTATCGCGGCACACCCGCTTCATGAAATCCTTGTCCATGGAAACGGACGACGCCAGTACGTTGGCACCGACGTATGGAAGATCGGCCAGTTCCAGCAGCCCCTGCATGGTGCCGTCTTCACCAAACGTCCCGTGGAGGACGGGGAAGACAACGTCAATATGCGGTTGAGCGCCGGGCTCGGGGAGTAACGGGAAAGGGTCCCATCGGCCGTCTTTGCCAATGAAATAGCGCACCACTTCGTACCGCTCGGGGTCCATCGCGGCGATTACGGATTCAGCGGAGAGCAGCGAGATCTCATGCTCGCCGCTGCGACCGCCATAGACAACGGCAACGCAGGTTTTCATATTTTTTTACGGGCGCAGCCGGTTGAGCAGACGCGGGAATGCGATGGTTTCGCGAATGTGTTCCAGGCCGCAAATCCAGGCCACACAGCGTTCAATACCCATACCGAAACCGCCGTGCGGCACGGTGCCATATTTGCGCAAATCGAGATACCAGTCGAAGGCTTCTTTGGGAAGGCCGTGCTCTTCGATGCGGCGCAACAGCAGGTCAGGATCGTGGATGCGCTGGCCGCCACCGATGATTTCGCCGTACCCTTCGGGTGCGAGCACATCGACGCCAAGCGCAACCTCTTCACGTTCGGGATCGGGCTGCATATAGAACGCTTTGATGGCTGTGGGGAAACGATCCACCATGATCGGCTTGTCGAACTGTTTGGTGAGGATGGTTTCATCCCCGCCGCCGAGGTCGCCTCCCCAAACGATTTCGGAACCGTTGGCCTGCAGGTTCTTCACCGCGTCGTCGTAACTCATGCGGATGAACGGACCCTGAATCATTTCGAGTTTGGAGATGTCGCGTTCCAGAACTTTAAGTTCTTCGCGCTTGTTTTCGAGTACGCGCCCCACGATGAAGAGGATCATCTCCTCAGCGACCCGCTTGATCTCTTCCAGGTCAGCGAAGGCCATTTCCGGTTCCACCATCCAGAACTCAGTGAGGTGGCGGCGGGTCTTGGATTTCTCGGCACGGAAGGTTGGGCCAAAGCAGTAGACCTTGCCGAACGCCATCGCCGTGGCTTCGCTGTAAAGCTGGCCGGACTGCGTCAAATAGGCCTTATCGTCTTCGAAGTAGTTCACTTCGAAAAGGTTAGTGGTGCCTTCGCAGGCCGCCGGCGTGAAGATGGGCGTATCGACCAGCGTGAAGCCATGGCTGTCGAAATAGTCGCGAACAGCTTTGATGATTTCGTGACGCACCCGGATGATGGCGTGCTGGCGCTGGGAGCGCAGCCAGAGGTGCCGGTGGTCCATCAGGAACTCAATGCCGTGGTCCTTGGGCGTGATCGGATACGGCTCAGTCTCCGATACTTTCTGGAGGATCGTGACGCCTTCCACATCAAGCTCATAGCCGCCCGGCGCGCGGACTTCAGCGCGCAGTTTGCCACGCACGATGAGCGACGATTCCTGAGTGAGGTGCTTCAGCTCTTCAAAAACTTCTTCGGGCAGCAGACTCTTAAGGGCAACACACTGCATGATGCCGGAGCCGTCGCGCAGAATGGGGAAGACAATCTTGCCGGATTTGCGCAAGTTGTAGAGCCAGCCGGCAATTTCAACAGTCTCGCCCGCGTGACCGGCTGCATCGGAAATAGTGATTCTGAGAGACATGATTAGAGGGCTTCGAGGTCCTTAAATACTTTGGCAATTTCGCCGACGGGGTTTTCCATCTCAGGCACTTCGCGCAGTTCCAGCATCAAGGGATATTGGCCGGGGCACGTGCGCAGCAGTTTCATGGCAGCCTTCCAATCGACCGTGCCGGTTTGATCGCGCACGGGAAACAGGTGCTGGTCTTCTTTGCCGTTGTTGTCGTGCAGATGCAGCGAACGGATGCGCTGTTTCATGATGCCGAACTCATTCTCAATGCCCGCGCCGATGTGAGCGTGGCCTGCATCGAAAACATAATTCAGATTCAGATGTGTGGTGCGGTTGAAGTGTTCCAGGCGCTCGGCAGTCGAGAGATCATTCAGCGTATTTTCCAGCAGGATTTCCACACCACGCTGCCGGGCGAAGACGTAAAGTTCTTCGAGTGAAGAGAACGCCGAATCCAGAAAATAATCCGAATATTCCTGCCCGTTCACGCCCAGATGCTGAATCAGATAACGGAACGGAATGATCTCAGCGACTTCGATTGCGCGCTTGATTTCGCCCACCCACTGCAGGCGCAGCGCTTTGGCCCTTTCCGTGATGTTGATATGGGTATCCGGCCCGGACCGGCCCCAGATCTCATCGGTAAACATCGGTGCATGCAGCGAGTGCAGCTTGACTGTGGAATCCCGAAACCAGTGGCCCAGGTCTTCCACCTGAGATTTATCACGCCAGTTCAAGTGCTGCGGCGCGCAGAAAAGCTCCACCGCGCCAATACCCGCAGCTTCCACCCGCTGAAGCCAGGAAGTGCTCAAACGGTGGTTGACGACAACGTGACTGGAGAGAGCTTTTTCCATAAATGCGAAACTTACGGGCGCATAGTCGATTGTAGGGGATTGCTAAGAGGCCAGCGCCGCCAGCGTTTCCGCCAGCACCCGGACACCCTGTTCCAGTGCTTCCGGGCTGGCATATTCTTCCGGCCGGTGGCTGACGCCGTTTTTGCACGGGATGAAGAGCATGGCAACGGGACAGATGCGCGACATGAAGAGGGAATCGTGATAGGCACGGCTCACCATGGAATCGAAGGCCAGTTCATGGGTTGCGCAGGCGTTTTCAAGGGCGGCAATAATCAGTGGATCGCACTTCGCAGGCGCATCACGGTTGATGATTTCGATGCGGGCGGTGACGCCGCGGCGGGCGGACACATTTGCGCATGCCACCTCGAGTGCGGTGAGCATGCCGTCGCGGCGGGCTTCATCGATGTCGCGGATATCCATCGCCATGTTGACGTTGCTGGGGATGCTGTTGACGGCTGCGGGGAAAAGTTCGCAAATGCCGGTAGTGGCAACACTATCGATTGCGCCCGTGCCGATGGCAGCGGCTTCAAGGGCCAGCGCGATCTCGGCGGCTGCCATAAAAGCGTCATGGCGGGCGGGCATAAGAACGGCACCAGCGTGCCCGCCCTGCCCGTCAACAAGCACCCGGACGCTGGCCGGGGCTGCGATGGCGGTTACGATTCCCAGGGGAACATTGCGTTGTTCCAGCAGAGGGCCCTGTTCAATATGGAGTTCGACAAACGCTGAATAATAATCGGCGGCGAGAGGGACCGTTGAGAGTTCACCGGTAAAGCCGGCTTCAGTACGTATTTCGCGCAGAGAACGGCCCGCAGCGTCAAAGTAGGTATCGTCAACGGAAGGCTCTATTGTGCCTGCCAGCAGGCGGCTCCCCAGACAGCCAATTCCGAAGCGGGTCGGCTCTTCGGAGGTGAACATTAGTAGTTCGATGGAATGGCGGGGTTGAAAACCTGCATCTTTCAGCGCGCGGATGGCTTCGAGTCCGCCGAGCACGCCCACGGTCCCGTCATAACGGCCAGAGTGCGGAATCGCGTCAGTATGAGAGCCGGTACCTATCGCGCCAAGACTGAGATCGGAGCCAGGCCAGCGCGCAAACATATTACCGATGGCGTCTTCGCGGACATCGAGATCTGCGTCGGCGCAAACGCGCCTCAGCCACTCGCGGGCGCGGCGGTCCGGTTCAGAAAACACGATGCGGGTGACGGCGGGATACGGGGCGTCAGTAAAGGTGGCCAGTTTATCGAGTTCGGTGGAAAGTTGCGTAATTTCAATATTCAGATTCATGTTCGTCAGGCCAGTGGGTGGCGGTTCCAGTCTTTGTAGATCAGATATTTTGCAGGGGTCTTGCCGAAAGCTCCGAACCACTGTGGACAATAGGGTGCCATCCAGATGAAGTCACCCGCTTTAACCGGATACCAGTGGTCGCCCAGCCGGTAGATACCTTCGCCTTCGAGCATGAGCAGGCCATGTTCCATCACGTGAATTTCCACCATGGAAAGGCGCGCGCCGGGCTGATATTCCATGGTGTTGACGGCAAAATCGTACGCGGGGTCATCGGGAAACAGGGTTCGCACCTGGAGCGCGTCATCACCGGCAAGTGGTGTGGATGTAACCGCCTGTTCGCTGCCGGAAAATGGTTCGGGGTCGCCGCTGTCAAGGTCATTACAGGGCTTTTCAATGAAGACTGCACGTGCGGAGTCTTGTGCGGAGACTTCAACCTCAGTGCCTTCCGGCAGGTAAGCGTAGTGGTTGGGTCCCAGAGTTTGTTCGCCTGCTGTAAGCTGGCCTTCCAGCACATAGATGAATGTCTGTGTGGGGCCAGGAATGAATGAGCCACCGGCTTCGAACTCAACAGTGTATTGTGTGAAACCCGCGCCACGCGCCGGGGCGATATGGATGATGGCAGTCGCATCCAGCATGCCCGGCAGGGGTGCGCGGACGAACGTATCAGGTGTTTGCAGAATATGATCCTGCTTGTTGCTGCTGCGGGTAAAGCCGAGATTTTGCATTCAATTCCTTGTCTTCATTTTCCGCTGCGGAATTACCAGCTTTCCGTTGGTAGTGGCCGTAATTTTACCGTCTGACCAGATCACCTGACCGCGACGGATGGTTTGCCTTGTGACGCTGCGGAGCTTCATTCCCAGATATGGCGAAGCCCGATGCCGCTGGTGCTGTGCGCTGGAATCCACCGTGTAAGATTTGACCGGATCGGCAATTTCGAAATCCGCATGCTGCCCCGTTTCTATTGTGCCTTTGTCTCTAATGCCGAAGCGGGTGGCAGGGTTTGCGGACGTGAGTTCGGCCAGTCTCCACGGATCCAGACCCTTTCTTGCGAGGGCACTGCGTGTCGATTGCACTCCGGCAATACCACCCCAGATGCCGAAGAAGTCTTCGGCTTGTTTCATTTCGGGCGGACAGGGGGAGTGGTCAGACCCGAACATATCCACTTCGCCGCGCTGGACTGCAGCCCAAAGCTCATCGCGTTCGGAAGCCCCGCGCAGGGGCGGCGTGCATTTTAATAAAGCGCCGGTACGCAACAGATCGTCGTCCGTGAACATCAGGTAGTGCGGGCACGTTTCGATTGAGATATCAGCGCCCAGTGAGCGGGCTTCCAGGGCTGCCGCTACACCGCTGCCGGAGCTGATGTGGACTATGTGCAGCTTACATTTTGTCTCGCGTGCCAGCAGGCCGGCGCGGTGGATTGCCTCCACCTCTGCCAGCACGGGACGGGATTCGAGGAAGGCGGGAATATCGTGGCGTGCGCTGGCGGCGATGCGGCGGGCAAGGGCTTTGGTGATCTCTTCACTTTCCGCATGGACCGCTACCGGCAGGCCCAGTCTGGCGGCGGCGCGCATGCCTTCGTAGAGCGTAAGGTCGTCGGCACGCGGAAACTCCGGAAGGCCCGAATCGCACATGAAGGCTTTGAAGCCGACCACGCCGCATTCGGCAAGATCACCAAGGGCATTCAGGTTGCCTGGGATGATGCCGCCCCAGAGCGCGAAGTCCGTGATGGAAGCCGCAGCGAGTGCTTTAGATTTGGCGTCGAACTCATGCGGGCCAACGGTGCAGGGCGATGAGTTGAGCGGCATGTCGAAATAGAGTGTTCCGCCGCCGGCAGCGAAGGCGCGGCTACCGGTGGCGGCACCTTCCCATTCGGTGCGGCCAGGTTCGTTGAAGTGGAGGTGGATATCGATCAGACCCGGCATTACGGTCATGCCGCTGGCGTCGATTTCGGATTTACCCGAGGGCAGTTCAGGGCCGAGGGCTGCGATCCGTTCGTTTTCAATTGCGATATCGGCATTGATCGTTCCATGCGGGGTGACTACGACTCCGCCGCGAATGACGAGATCAAACATGGGCGGCCTCCAGTAGGTAGATGAATTTAAGTCCAACTTCGAGCGCTGCTGCCACATCTTCCGTTATTACTGACTCGTCCGGGTGATGGCTGACGCCGCCGGGACTGCGCAGGAAAAGCATGGCGGCAGGCACGTGCGGGGCGATGATCATGGCATCGTGGCCAGCTCCGCTGATGATGCGGTGGATGGGGAAGCCTGCGTCTGTAACGGCTTGCGTGAGGAGTCCAGTGAGGTGCGGGTTCATGGAGACTGCTGCCTGATTCAGACGCTGCTCCCGGGCCAGCGTGATTCCGCGTCGCTGACAGATTTGCTCGGCGCTGGTGGTGAGCTGGTTTAGGGCTGCTTCTCGTGTTTCGTCGAGGGGATGGCGGATATCGAGAGTGGCGCGGACCAGTCCCGCGATCACGTTGGTGGCATTGGGTTCGACAGAGATGGATCCCGTGGTTGCGACCAGACCGGGGGTGTTGCCTGCCAGTGCTTCCACGCAGCCAATCCATTCAGCCGCTGCCGCTATTGCATCGCGGCGCAAGTTCATGGGAGTGGTGCCGGCATGGTTTGCCGCTCCGGTAAAAGTGAACATGAGCCGTGATTGTCCGGCAATCGCATCGACAATACCCAGAGGGAAGCCGAGGCTTTCGAGTACCGGACCCTGTTCGATGTGGAATTCCAGATACCCGATTGTGTCTGGCGTCAGACGTGCTTTTGGGATGTCCGCGGGGTCGAGTCCGAAGGCGCGAATGGCATGGCCCACGCCGCTGTTGATGAGGGCGTGATCGAGGGTGCCGACAAGTGCCCGGCTGCCGATGAATGGCACACCAAACTTCACCCCTTCTTCTTCGGAAAAGCCAATGACTTCGAGCATGAGATCCGGACATTGATCCGCGAGCGCTTCAACAAGTGCGATGCCGAGGACCACGCCGAGGATGCCATCGAACGCACCCGCATTGGGCACCGTGTCGAGGTGAGACGCGATCAGCAGCCTGCGCGACGCCTGTCTATAATTTTTGCGCGAAGCGCACAGACGGCGGATGCCTCTCAGATTGCCCGCAGCATCAACGGAGACGCGCATCCCGAGCCTTTCCATCCAGACGCGTAGTGCGTGGTGGACGTCCTGCATGGGTAGTGAAAGAAAAGTTCTGGTGGTGCTGCCCGGCTCTTCGGTAAACGTCGCAAGTTCCCGGCAGCAGGCGATTACGCGTTCAGCAAGGGTTTTCATGATCCGCGATATGTGCTGTAGCCATGTGCCGCCAGCAGCAGGGGGACGTGGTAATTTGCCTGCGCATCATTTACATGGAACTGCAGTTTGATTTCGTCGAAGAAGAGCGGCGCTGCGCCTGTCGCTGTCAGGTATGGCCCCGCTTGGAATATCAGCTCATACTGGCCGACCGGGAGCGCGTCGGCACTGAGCAGAGGCGCGTCGGTGCGGCCATCGGCATTGGTTGTGGCGGTTGCGATCGAAATGTCATCACGGCGCAATTCGACTGCAATCCCTGGCGCGGGTTTGCCCCGCGAGACATCAAGAACGTGCGTGGATATTCGGGCCATATTTATCTCCGCAGCGAGAGGCCGAGGCAACCGTAGGGCGGGCGGGCATCGGTGTAGACACCCAGCGTGTCGCCGGGTTCGGTGATCGTATCCCAGGTGCGATTGCTGGCTTCGAGATGGATCCCGGCAATCGCGGGAATGTCATTCAGCATACGGGTGCCGATCTGATGGATGATCTGCTGAATGCTGCCCGATTCAAAACCATCAAACACTTCATGCACGATTTTGCGTGCGCCGGCTGTGACTGCACCTTTGCTGAAAGCTGACTCGGCGTTGATGTAACTCCAGTCAAGATCGAGCCACATATGCAGCGGGCGATTCAGGATATCGGGCAGCGTGGTGTATTGGTCGCGTACAAAACCCTTGAAGGCACTTCCATTGAGTCGCAGCAGACGAAAACCTTTGATGCCGGAACGAAGCTCCTGCGTCTTGAGCGCCGCGCTATCGCGTACCAGTTCGAGGCGTGCATTCGCACAATCGGGTCCTGCGGGTACGAAAGAAATCCCGCTGGCCGTCAGAGTTTCATAGGGAATCTGGCTGGCGGTAACCTGCGCACCTTCCGCCTGCGGGTACAGCCCCATGAATTTTTCGCCCAGGAACTGGCAGTAGGCTTCAAGGTCATCGCCGGGGAAGTTCAGGGTCTCGCGCTGAATGAAATTCTTCATCGAGTCTGTGGCCACCAGACTTGAGTTATCGCCTGTCGTGTAAGTGGGCCAGAAGGCTTCGCCGTAGATCAGGATCAGGACGTTCGCGCCAAAGAAAGCACTCTGGCCTGTGGGCGGCTTGCCGTCGCGGTGGAGCCGGTAGGCGATTACATCGCCTTTACCGTAGTAACTCTTTTTCCAACCACTGGCGAATTGATTCATAAGTCTTCCAGTCGAAAACGGGCGATGCGGAATACCTGCCGCAGGGCCTCTTCAAATTCTAATTCCGGGGCGGAGTTTGAGCGTGTTCGGAGGGCTTCGAGGATGGCTGCCTTACCGCTGCCTTTTACTGCGCAGAGAAAGGGGAAACCGAACTTCGCGCGGTAGGCGGAGTTCAGGTTCAGCAGGTCATCGTATTCGGTTTGTGTGAGCTGGTTGAGTCCGGCCCCGGCTTGTTCACTGGTGGAACTCTGGCTCACCTGAGCGCGGGTCCCCAGATCCGGATGGGCGCGGAGAAGCGCGAGTTGTTCGTTGCGGGAGGCGGCTTGTACGACTGCGTTCATGCGGTCACTCAGGTGGCTGACTGAAGTAAACGGACGCTCCGGCCATGCGCGTTCCGGCACCCAGGGCGAGTGTTCAAAGATGCCGCCCAACAGGGCTATGAACTGTTCCGTTGTGAGCGCGTTGATCTGGTCAAGCTGCATGAAAAACCAGATCTCCGGCCACGCGAACTTCTCTGACGCACTCTGCGCCGGCGAGTGTGAATAGCGCCGCCAGCTTTCGCTCAGGGGCTTCGGTGTGTTTCAGAACGCCGTCGAGCACACTGCCAGCAACCGGTTTCAGGTATACGAAATCGGCGGCTTTGCCTGATGTAAAGTCGCCGGTTTGATTGCCCAGGCCCAGAGCTTCCGCACCAGCCCGGGTCGCCAAATACAACATCTGCGCGGGGGTGAGTGTGAACGGCTCTGCGGCAACCCTTTGTTGCAGATAGGCCTGGAGGGCTTCTTTCATCATGCCGAAGCCGGTGCCACCACCGACATCCGTTCCCAGCGCCAGAGGGACTCCATGATCAAGATGCCGTTTCATCGGCATAACACCACTGCCCAGAGAGGCATTACTGCAGGGGCAATGTGCGATAGATGTTCGGCTTGTCGCCAGGCGGACAAGTTGCTCGTTGGTCGTGTGGACGCTGTGGGCCAGAACAGAATTCGGACCGGTCAGGCCGAAGCGTTCATAGACTTCAAGGTAGTCGCTGGCACCAGCGAAGAGTCTTTCGACCTCTTCAATTTCGCGCGGATTTTCATTGATATGGGATGTAAACCGCAGCGTGGCGTCGTCACGAAGCAATGCGCCGCAGACTTCCAGCATGGCTTCCGAACACGAGAGTGCGAAGCGCGGCGTCACGGCGTAGCCCAGTCGCCCGTTGCCGTGGAAGCGTTCTGCGAGAGCTTTACTTTCGCGCCACGCAGAATCCGGAGACTGGTGGAGTTCCGGGCGCATCAGGCGATCAGAAAGCACCAGTCCACTGAAGACACGCAGCCCGCGTTTTTCCGCCGCTTCAAAGAGGGCAGTTGTTGCAGGGGCGAAGTGCGAACCGAAGACCAGGGCAGTGGTGGTGCCGTGCGCTGCCAGCGCGTTGACAAACTCACCGGCGATCGCGGAAGCGTACGTGACATCGGCGAGACGGGCCTCTTCCGGCAGAGTCAATTGTTCCAGCCAGTCGAGCAGCGAGTAACCCAGGCCGCCGATGATGCGCACCTGGGGAAAGTGAACGTGGGCGTCTACAAGGCCGGGTACGATAAAACCGCCCCGCAGATCGCGGACAACCGCGTCCGGATGGGTAGTGCGCAACGTGGAATAGTCAGCGCAGCCGGTTACGCGGCCTTCGGTAATCAGCAGGCCGCCGTCTTCCAGCGCAACAAAGGTATCCGGCGAACGGAAGGGATTGTTTGGAGTATGAAAAATTGTGGAGCGCAGGAGTTCCATCAAGCGCGTGCCCGTTCTATTGCTGTGTCGCGTGCCCGCTCAATTGCCCAATAGATTCGCTCCGGCGTGGCGGGGCTGTCGAGTTCAACAATGCCGCCTTTCCCAAACGCCGCAATGGCTTCGCGTATTGCTTCCCGCACTGAGAATGCCAGCATCAGAGGTGGTTCGCCAACGGCCTTACTGCCGAAGACAACTCCAGGTTCGGTGGCACGCTGGAGGAAGTTGACGTTGAAGACCGCAGGCAATTCCGGCCACGAAGGCAGCTTGTAAGTGGACGCGCCGCTGGTCGCCAGCCGTCCCTGCGCGTCCCAAACCAGTTCCTCCAGAGTCAGCCAGCCCACGCCCTGGGCGAAGCCGCCTTCGACTTGGCCCAGGTCGATGACCGGCGCGATGGAATCGCCCACATCCTGTAACAGGTCAGCCCGCAGCGTGCGGTGGGCACCGGTGAAGCCGTCGATTTCAACTTCAGCCACGGCAGCGCCATACGCGAAATAGTGAAAGGGTTTGCCGCGCGCCGCGATGGGGTCGAAATGAATGTCAGGCGTCCGGTAATAGCCTTGTGCGAAGAGGGGAATGCGCTGGCGGTAGGCTGCCTCCACGACCTTCGCGATGGGTAGCGCAACTTCGGTGTCTCCTGTTACCAGTCCCGCCGCAAAGCGTACCTTTGACCCTTCGCAGTTCACCAACGCGGCAGCGACGGGAATCAGGCGACCCTGCAATTGCCGGCAGGCATCCAATACTGCTGCGCCATTCAGATCGGTGCCCGCAGAGGCTGCGGTTGCTGAGGTATTTGGAACCTTGTCGGTACGCGTCGGCATGATCCGGACGGAGGAAGAGAGCACGCCCAGCGATTGTGAGGCGATCTCGCGGATTTTGGTGTGCAAGCCCTGTCCCATTTCTGTGCCGCCGTGGTTTATTTGCACGCTGCCGTCGCGATAAAACATCACCAGCGCACCGGCCTGATTGAAAAAAGTGGCCGTAAATGAGATACCGAATTTCACCGGTGTGATGGCGATGCCGTGCTTAGTGTGAAGGTTCGCGGCATTAAAGCGGTTGACCTCTGCCCGTCGTGATTCAAAATCACTCGACGCCTTCAGTTCATTCCAGATTCGTTCGATCCGCGCTGCATCTTTCACGGGCTGGCCGTAATGTGTGGAGTCGCCCTCGCGATAGAAATTGCGCTCCCGGACCAGGTGCGGGGCCACGCCCAAAGTCCGCGCGATGCGGTCGAGAATATCTTCGATCACGATCATCCCCTGGGGTCCGCCAAAGCCGCGAAAGGCGGTCTGTGAAGTCTTGTGCGTCTTGCAAACCCAGCCGGTGGCATCGAGCGCGGGGATCAGATACGTGTTGTCGCAATGGAAGAGCGCACGCCAGAGCACGGGTTCAGAAAGGTCGAGACTCCAGCCGCCATCCGAATAGAGTTTGACTTCTGCTCCTCGTAACCGGCCATCGGTATCGAAGCCTGCGGTGAACTTCGCAAGGAACGGGTGACGCTTGCCTGAGAGCACCATATCCAAGTGCCGGGGCAGACGGACGCGCACGGGACGTTTGGTTTTCCAGGCACCCAGTGCCGCGATAGCCGCATACGGATTCGCCTGAACTTCTTTGCCGCCAAAGGCCCCGCCCATGCGCAGACACTGCACCGTCACCTGGTTGTTGGCGAGACCGAGAACCCGCGCTACAATTTCCTGGGTCTCAGTGGGATGTTGTGTGGAAGATTCCACCACGATGCCATCGCTTTCATCCATGCGGGCGATTGCGCACTGGGTCTCCAGATAGAAATGTTCCTGCCCGCCGATGGCCAATTCGCCCGAGAGCCTGTGAGGGCTGGCCGAAATGGCCGCGGCGGCGTCGGCCCGGACGATGTGGAACGGCCCGGAATGAAAACTGACTTCTGCGATAGCGTCTGGAATTGTCAGGATTGCCGGCAAGGGTTCGTATTCCGCTATGACGCGTGCCGCTCCTAAACGCGCGGCTTCGAGCGTTTCACCCAGAACCCAGGCAACAGGCTGGGAATGGAAAGTAATCTCATCGGGGAAGAGCGGTTCGTCGTGCCGGTTCGCGCCCGAGTTGCCTTCGCCTGGTACGTCTGCATTTGTGAGTGTGGTAACTACGCCTGGCTGCTGCAATGCCGGAGTTACGTCGATCCGGATAAGCCTCGCGTGGGTATGCGGCGCGATAACAGGCCAGGCGTGGAGGATTTCTGGCAGACGGCCCGCAAGGTCATCCGTATACAGCGCTTCGCCGGTGACGTGGCCGCGCGCGCTTTCGTGCGTCACGCTCATACCCACGTTGATACCCCAGCCTCATGCCGGAACTTCGCCACCAGGCTTTGCGCCACGGCCAGACGATATTCCGCAGAGCCGCGATGATCGCTGATCGGTTTGAGTGTGGTGCGGATCAGTTCGGGCAGAGCGTCGGGGTGAGCAGTCAGGCCGACCGGGACGGGTCCCACGCCGCCGAACCCCGCTCGAAGGTTGTCGCCCACTACCGCGATTCCGATCGCTACAGTACTGATGTCATCCGTGCTGCGCTTCGCTGCTTTATAGAAGCGCACGACGTCGGGCAGGGGTTTGGGAAGCCGCACGGCGCGCAAAATGTCACCCGGCTTGAGCAGGGTCTTGCGATAGCCGAGGAAGAACTGGCTGAGCGGTGCGGTGCGGTTGCCTGTCAAGTTTGCGATCACCACTTCTGCACCCAAGGCCAACAGCAGCGGTGCGGAATCCCCTATGGGTGATGCGGTGGCCAGATTGCCGCCCAGCGTGGCGCGATTGCGGATCAGAGGAGAAGCGAATAAACGAAGCCATTCGCGAAACACGTCAGGCGCATCGCTCCACCGTTCAGAAATTTCGCTCAGCGTCAGTGCAGCCCCGATTTCGACGTAATCACTGCCCGCATGGAAAGTCCGCAGTTCCGCGACGCCTTCGAGGCTGATCAAATGCGGAAAGCGCTGCCCACGCAAGTTGGTCAGGACGCCAAGATCGGTGTTCCCGGCGACGAACTGCGCCGCATCATCAGCGGCCATCAGGTCCAGAGATTCCGCCAGATTCCCGGGGCGCGAGAAACGCCCCTCCGTGCTCTCGTAGCGGACCGGCGCAAACCTGGGCGCCGGCTTGCCCAGACGCCGCTTCAGCGCGCTCCCGCCGGGTGTCCCCAGAGATTTCAGCGCGTCCTGAATGGGCCGATACCCGGTACACCGGCACAGATTTCCGGAAAGAGCATGAACGTCCGCGGGCCGGTTTTCACGCCTGTGGTGTTCCGCAAACATACTGACGACAAACCCGGGGGTACAGTAACCGCATTGCGAACCGCCCCCCGCCGCCATCGCCTGCTGCACTTCACAGAGTTCGCCGGATTCGGCCAGCGCTTCTACCGTGAGCACTTCCTGCCCGGCAACCGCCGGCAGAGGGACCAGACAGCTATTTACCGGCTGGTAGCAGGTGCCGTTGACGCTGTTGCGTATGAAAAGAACCGCGCATGCCCCGCACTCACCCTCGGCGCAGCCTTCCTTCGCGCCTGTGAGCCCGCGGGACCGAACGAAATCGAGCAGTGTGATCTGCGGTGCGACTCCGCTCACCTTTACGGGCAGGCCGTTTAAGGTGAACTGGAACTCGCGACAGACGGGAGTCGCCACACCCGATTTTACTGTATTGAGAACAATTCGCCTTGCGGGCTGTCCCAGGAAAGGGTTTCCGGACCGGGCGGGCCGGAGCGTAAGCCATGTTTCAACCGGATCGCAGCCACGCGGTCACGAATCATGTCACGGTATGGACCCTTGAGATACGCCACCCCTTCATAGCGCTCCTGGTAGCGGCGCAGCAGATGCGGAAAGTGCTGTGCCACGAAGGGGAAAAAGACTTTGCGGGAGCACTGCATCAGGAACAGAACGCCGCCGCCGAAGTAGGTCGCGCCGTGTTCCTGCGCGGCGCGGGCAAGGGCGTCCAGGCGCGCTTCCTGGTCAGTGATGAGCGGCATGATGGGGTTGGGAAACACACCTACGGGAATGCCCGCCGCCGCCAGTTCGCGCACTGCACGCAGGCGCAATTCTGGCCGTGGCGCACGCGGTTCCAGCAGGCGCGCCAGCTCTGTATCGAGCGTTGTGATAGTCATGTTGACGCTGACGGAATTGTGCTGCTGAATTTGTTGGAGCATCGCAACGTCGCGCTTCACGAGATCAGATTTGGTGGTGATGGAAAGCACCAGCCCGCGCTGTTCGGCGAAAGCTTCGAGGGCAGCGCGGGTGCGCGCAAAACGTCTTTCGGCTGGCTGGTAAGGGTCAGTGGCGGTGCCGATGGAAATGCGCGTTCCTGGAGCCAGCCGTTTCAACTCACGCCGCAGGATGGGGCCGACTCCCAACTTCGCATAAATCTTGTCTTCAAAATCCACGCTGTCGCGCAGTTCCATGAACTCGTGGGAGTAACGGGCGTAGCAGTAACGGCAGCCAAATTCGCAGCCCCGATAAGGGTTCAGCGTCCATTCAAACGGCAACCCGGGCCTGGTCCGGTTCAGCAGCCCCCGCGATTCGAGTTCGAAGTACTGGACCACACGTTTCGATTCCAGTACTTCACTCTGAGCCGCAAGTTTCGCGATTCCGACCAAGCCCGTCATGGGAGAATCGCCGAACAGCACCTCGCTATTATTCGTCTTTTGTTCGCCATTGTCAAATTGAACGTTAGCGGCTGCCGATTGACCCTCTAAAGTCACCCGCTAAGATCAGGGCTTGCCACTTGTCGATGTCTGGACGATTTCGCTGACTGAACCGCACCCTGGCCACGACGCTGCGGTTCTTTCCTTTGACGAAACCGCCCGGGCCGCCCGACTGCGCTTTGAAGGAGACAGAATCCGGTGGATTCGTTCGCGTGCCGCGCTGCGTGCCATCCTGGGCAGTTATTTGAACCAGCCAGCCGCAGCTTTGCGCTTCCTAACGGGGCCGCATGGCAAACCCGCGCTGCAACCGGAAGCGCGGCTTCACTTCAATCTTTCGCACGCGGGCGACTATGCCCTGTTTGCTCTGTGCGAAGACGCACCCGTGGGAATCGACATCGAACGCGTCCGGCCGAAAGTAGACATTGCCGCGCTGCTCCGGCGTTTAAGCGAAACCGATTTGCCGGACACCGTTCCGGAGCTCTTCCAGCGCTGGACGCAGCGGGAAGCCCGCTCCAAAGCAGCCGGCGGAGAGCTGTTCGCCGCCCCCCTCACCGATATCTTCGCCCTCGACATTACGGCACCTGAGGGCTATGCTGCATCCATAGCGTGCAGAGGTTCGGTTCCACGAGTCCGCTACTGTTGAAGGAAATATACGCAATGATTCGCCCGCTGATTCTCATTCTTTCGCTGCTCGCAGCGCCGATGTTCGCCCAGGCCCCGCCGATGTCGCACGACAACGACATGGCCCCCAGCGGTTTGCCGAAGAACTTCGCCGAACCCATGGCGCTATTCCCCAAAGCCCTGGGCAAGTTCACGCGGCCGATCTCATCAAAGAACGCTGGGGCGCAGGCGTACTTCGATCAGGGCTTCCAGCTTATGTACGCCTACGGCAAGCAGGATGCAACGCGTGCCTTCCGCGAGGCTGAGAAGCGTGACCCTGATTGTGCCATCTGTTACTGGGGCGAAGCCTGGTCCTGGGGTTCTTACCTCAACGGCCCCATGCAGCCGTTTGAAGCACCCTACGCATACGCGGCGATGCAGAAAGCTATTGCGCTCGCGCCCGGCCACACCACGCCGATTGAAGCGGCGCTGATTGAGGCTATGACGGTTCGCTATGTGGAACATTTCGAGGTCGCGAAACGCCGCGATCAGGATGGCGCTTACGCCGAAGCCATGCGGAAACTCAGTGAGCGTTTCCCGAACGATCTGGACGCCGGCACCCTCTACGCGGACTCTTTATTCATCATGGAACCGCGGCGCGGTTCGCGTGACATCAACGCGCCAGCCGTCCAGAAAATTGCCAAAGAACTGGAACGCATCATTGCCATGGACCACACCCATGTGGGCGCCTGCCACCTCTATGTTCACCTGACCGAAGCCACCACGGAACCACGTCTGGCTGAGGCTTGCGCCGATACGCTGGGGCATCAGATACCTGGTGCCAGCCACCTCAATCACATGCCCGCGCATACTTACAATCAACTCGGGCGCTGGCCTGATTCGGTGCGCGCCAATATCGAAGCCTGGCACTCCGATCAGAAGGCTGCCATCGGTGAAGGGTTTGCGATTTACCCGGACCATAACCTGCACATGCTGCTCTTCGCCGCATCAATGGATGGCCAGGGATCGGTGGCCAATCAGGCGGCGAAAGACTACACCCGGCTCAATGGCAGCAACATGCTGCAGGTGTTGACACTGATTCGTTTCGGGCGTTTTGATGAAGTGCTGGAAATTACGAAGCGCCCGACTGAAACCATTGCTGCGGGCATCTGGGATTTCGGCCAGGGCTATGCGCACCTGCGGACGGGCGAAAAGGAATTTGCACGGCCTTATCTGGCGCGAGTTCTGAAGACTGCGGCGGAATCAGACGCTGTATTTCGCGGACATCCGGCGAAGAATTTGATCGGGGCACTGGGGGGGATTCTCGAAGGCGAACTCTATCGCGCCGACGGCGATCCGGATAAAGCCATCGTCGCGTTTCAGCGGGGCGTGGAACTTTACAACAAATTGATCTACGACGAACCGGAAACCCTGCCCTTTGCCGCGCAGCACTGGCTGGGCGCAGCACTGCTGGAAGCGAAACGCTATCCGGAGGCGGAGCAAACCTACCGCGAAGAACTCAAAAAACATCCGAATAATGGCTGGTCGCTGTTCGGCTTGAAAGCTGCACTTGACGGCCAGGGAAAGCCATCTATTGATATCGGAAGGCAGTTCGACGCGGCGTGGGCCCGGTCGGATGCCTGGATTCAAGCGTCCCGATATTGAGTTAACGGATAGATTGAACAGTCTGCATCATGAGCTCCGGGCATCAGCCCGATACTCATCAGAAATAAACTCACAATCTCGCCGCCGGTGAACCGGAAGTTCTGCTTGAAGACCTTCACCCAATCTGCTTTCGCAAGTTTTCCGTGAGAAGCCAGCCATGCCGCGAAAGACCCGTGCTGAGCTTGGAATTCCAGCACACGGCCCGCATTGTGGATCGCCGCCGCGACCTTTAACCGGTTGCGAATGATTCGCGCATCACCCAGTAATCGAGCCACATCCGCATCACCGTAGCAGGCTACGGTAGCGATTTCAAAACCGTGATAGGCGTCACGAAAACCATCACGCTTTTTCAGGATCGTCTCCCACGACAATCCCGCCTGATTGATTTCCAGCACCAGGCGCTCAAAA
The DNA here is from genome assembly GCA_025363475.1 of Terriglobia bacterium. Lineage (GTDB taxonomy): Bacteria > Acidobacteriota > Terriglobia > Bryobacterales > Bryobacteraceae > BOG-234. The sequence continues at coordinate 81,861 of JANYDS010000096.1, read as the reverse complement.
AGTACGCGGTCATCTGAAACCGCAAACCCATACTCGTGGTCATGATAAGCGAGATGCACCGGATGAGCTTTTCCGGATTTGACAAAATCGCAATATGACACGGGATCTGACTATTTCGGTTTAACCGCAACCACCCGAATTACTTTGAGCGAATCAGCGTCGCTTTTCAACTCAGCCGAGCCGGCAGGATAACCATTCGTCTTGAGAATGAAAGCGACGATATCGGCATTTTCAGCGCGAGTGAGTGAGCCAGGATTGTCAGCGGGCATCGAGATTCGTATCCGGTCAAACAGGTCAGCGACGGCCTTGCCGTCCCATTCCTTGCGAAAACCCGCGCCGGTCAGGCCAGGATTCTGGCCGGCGCCTTCCAGATCGTCGGAGTGACATGAAGCGCACCGGAGGGCATACGCCGTTGCCCCGCGAGTAGCCTGAAGGGGCGAATAAACGCCATCCCAGACCGATTTTTCGGTCTGGCCCTGCATCAAAGCGATGCTCACTGAGCCCATGATAACCGTTATCGCAATGCTGTTTTTCACGCACCTCTATCTTAACGGCTGTGCCAGGTTCCGCGATAACCCCTGATACTATTTATTCTGTAATGACAGCCAAAGTAACCAAACATCTCCGCGCTGCTGTGTTCGCAGCAACCTGCGCCGCAGCATCTTTCAGCGTTGCGAACCTGGAAGCCGCTCCGGCCTGCGATCCCACAAACGGCGGCCTGAAGCTCCCCAGCGGCTTCTGCGCCTTCCTCGCGACAGACGGTATCGACGTGGGCAAGAACGCGACATCCGGTGCCACCATGTACGGTTCTGCCCGCCACCTGGCCGTTGCCCCGAATGGCGATGTGTTTGTCGCGCTGCAGCGCGGTCGCGGGGGCTTCGGCGGAGGCATCGCCGCCATGACGCCCGATGCCAATGGCCACCTCACCGTCAAACAGATCATTCCCGCCGGCAACAGCACCGGGATCGAGCTCCACAACGGCTACCTCTATGTCGCGACGGTAACGACCGTGGTCCGTTATAAATACACCCCCGGCAAGGAAATTACCGGTGACCCGGAAACCATCGTGACCGCACTGCCGGAACAGCGGATGCATGAAGACAAAGGCATTACGTTTGACGGCAAGGGTTCGCTCTACATCAATGTGGGCGCACCTTCCAACGCTTGTCAGGCACAGGACCGCCGCGCGAAAGTTCCCGGTCAGGACCCCTGCCCGCTGCTTGAACAATATGCAGGTATCTGGAAGTTCGATGAGAACAAGCTGAACCAGAAACAGACTGACGGCGTGCGCTTCGCCACCGGACTCCGCCAGATGCCCGCCATTGCCTGGCATGACGGCGCGGTTTACATCACTATGAACAGCCGCGACCAACTCGATACCATGTGGGGCGAAGCGTTTTCCGCACAGGAAAATGCCGACCGCCCGGCCGAGCCTATGTACCGCGCTGAGATGGGTTCCAACTTCGGTTGGCCCTACTGCTTCTTCGATTACGGCCAGCAGAAACTGCTGCTCAACCCCGAATATGGCGGCGACGGCAAGACTCAGGGTCGCTGTACCGAATTCAAGCTGCCTGTCGCTACGTTCCCGGCCCACTGGGCTCCGGTGGACATGACTTTCTACAACGGCAAGCAGTTTCCCGTCCACTATAAAGACGGGGCGTTTGTGGCCTTCCATGGTTCATGGAACCGCTCGCCCTTGCCGCAGGATGGATTTGTGGTTGCCTTCCAGCCTTTCGTTAATGGCAAGCCTTCCGGCAAGCATGAAGTCTTCGCCGATGGTTTTGCCGGCACTGAACCGGTGACGGGGCGTACGCAGGCGCAATCCCGGCCTGATGGCGTTGCGGAAGCGCCCGACGGGTCGCTCTACATCACGGACAGCCAGAAGGGCAGGATCTGGCGCGTGATGTATACCAGCAAATAGCTGGTCTTTTGTCGTAACCAATCGCGGTCTGAAGAGTACTTATAGCTTGAGACTGTTTCGGGCTGCGCTTTTGTTTTTCTTCGTCGGATTCTGCGCGGCCCCGGCGGACGCGCAGACCGTTTCCCCTGCCTCTGTATCGAACGCAAGAGACCTCAGTATTCCGCGGATTACTTCCCGACCCCGCCTTGAAGAATTTCTCGACGGCAAGTCCCGTCTGGATATGTTGCACGTAGAAACTTTTCGTCAGCGACAGCCAGGTGATGGCGAACCTGCCACGCGCAAGACCTCGGCCTTTATCGGCTACGACGACAAGAATTTTTACGCTGCTTTCGTGTGTGAAGCCCCACACAACGAAATCCGTGCCCGCATGGGGCGGCGTGAAGACATCAATAACGACGATAAAGTTGGTGTGTTTCTCGACACGTATCACGACCATCAGCGCGCGTACGAATTTCTGGTTAACCCGCTGGGCATCCAGGCCGACGCTGTCCAAACCGACGGGCAGAACGACGACTTCAGCTTCGATACGCTGTGGAACTCTGAAGGCCGAATCACCCCCGATGGTTACGCGGTCCTGATCGCGATTCCCTTCAAGAGTCTGCGGTTCGCCTCAGCGGACGTGCAGACCTGGGGCTTCGCACTGGGCCGTTTTATCCCTTCCAACAACGAGTCTTCGTTCTGGCCCTTCCTCACCAATCGTGTCAATGGCTTCAGTGCGCAACTGGGCAATCTTACCGGACTTGAGTCTATTTCCCCCGGTCGCAACATTCAGCTCATCCCATATGGCGCGCTGGGCCATGCACACTTTCTGGATAACCCGGTCAACGGTGGCCCGCTGTTTCGCACCAATACAGATATTCGTGCGGGGCTTGACTTCAAACTGATTCTGCACGATTCCCTAAGTCTTGATGTCGCGCTGAAGCCCGATTTTAGTCAGGTGGAAACAGACGATCCGCAGGTTACTGTCAATCAGCGTTACGAAGTTCGCTTCGATGAAAAGCGCCCGTTCTTCATTGAGAATAATGGCTTCTTTGCAACGCCCGAAACCCTGTTCTTCTCACGTCGCGTTATTGACCCGACCTATGGCACGCGCCTCACCGGCAAACTCGGTCGCTGGGACCTTGGTTTTCTTGGTATCAATGACCGAGCCGCCAGCATCGCAGTGGGTTCGGCGGATTCGCATTTCGGCCAGAGCGCGGTCATCGGTGTGGCCCGTGTACAGCGTGAATTCGGCACCCAGTCAAGTGCGGGTTTTCTCATAACTGACCGCGCTTTCGCCGGCGGCTGGAATCGCGTTGCGTCCCTTGACACCAAACTTCGACTCAACCAGAACTGGACCTTCAACGGCCAGGGCATCATCAGCCAGACCAAACAAACCAATGGCGCCATTTCGGGCGGCGATGCCTGGAATCTCAACCTGCACGCGCAGCACCGCGACTACGTTTACGACCTCACCTACACGGATCGTGCGGAGGGCTTTCGGGCCGAGCTCGGTTTCATCCCGCGTGTCAATATCCGCCAGGCGCAGCTATTCGCACTGCGCCGTTTCCACCCGCAGAACAAATACGTGGTGAGTTGGGGTCCGCGCATTTTTGTGAATGCCGATTATGACCACAGTGGCGTTCAGCAGGACTGGCAAATGAGCCCTGGCCTGCAGATGGAGATGCCGCGTTCCACCTTCTTCAACGTCAACTATTCCAATTATTTTGAGCGCTTCAGCTCTACCAACTTCCTGCACTGGAATACGGGTCTGGGGTTCCATTCGGAATATTTCAAAGCAGCCGTGGTTGACCTGAATTACTCGCAGGGAACCAGGATCAATTACGCCTCTCCGGCGGGCGTAAATCCGTTCCTCGGCAACGGTAAAGAATTCCGTACGACCCTCACCCTGCGCCCCGCTTCACGGCTGAAGCTGGATGAAATTTACTACTACACGGAGTTGGCAACACCCGCAGGCACCACAGCATTTGTGAATCATCTGCTGCGTTCGCGATTCAATTACCAGTTCAACAAACAGCTGTCACTGCGCCTGATTGCCGACTATAACGCAACGCTGGAAAATGCTTCGCTGGTGAGTTTCGAACGACAGAAACGGCTGAGCGGAGACGCGCTCATCATCTGGCTGCTGCACCCTGGCACCGCGGTTTATGTGGGTTACACGGATAGTCTGGAAAACCTTGCGCTCAATCCCGGTTCGCCGCCAAGTCTGAACCGTATCGCGTTTCTTTCCACCACCACGCAGCGCCAGTTTTTCGCCAAAATGAGCTATCTGTTGCGCTTCTGAAAAATCTGGCATCCTAAGCGGGTGAGCGAACAAGCTACGGAACGAGTACGCAAGATCTGCCTGAGTCTGCCGGAAACCAGTGCAAAGCTTTCGCATGGTGAACCGACATTTTTCCTGCGCAAGCGGGTCTTCGCCATGGTTTCCAGCCACCACCACAACGACGGTTCATGTCTCCGTCTGCCTGCCCGCCGCGCCGGGGATGCAGGAATTGATGATCGCAGAGGAACCCCGTATTTTTTACAGGCCACCGTATGTCGGAGTTGCCGGCTGGGTGGGCGTTGAACTGGCTGAAGTCGATGATGACCAACTGGCTTCACTCATCCGCGAAGCCTGGAACTTCATTGATCAGAAGACCCGGAAGAAACCGCGCCCGTCACGCGGTTCACTCCAGCCCTAGTTCCTTGCGCACGCGTCCCATATCGAACGAGGGCGAACCAGACCGTCGTTTGCGCTCCTCGCCGTTCTCAATGTCCTTCAGCAGCTCCACGACACGGGCGCGGCCTTCTGCATTTTTAACCGCTTCGCGCGCCGTCTTCCCGTTCAGCCCGGGCAGGTTCGTATCTGGCCATTTAAGATAATGCTGCTCGATAAACTGTCCCAGGATTGCATCGTGCTCTTCCTTTGGTATCCCACTCTCAGGCATTGGAGTCGGCTGGGCGTTTGCCGCCTGCCGCATCAGTTCCTTCTGGGTAGTAAATTCATCCCGCAGATGCCGCAACAATGTGCCGGCGATTGACTCGAGGAGTTGCTTCCCGCGCTCAAGACGCTCCCGTGAATTGCACTGCAGCGCCAGTTGCCCGTCACCGGTTTTGATGTTGCCGAGAACTGTCTGCTGGTGGTTGAGCCAGACGAAGTGCGGAGCGCCGGTCTTTTCTCCTGGTTCGCTCCGGAACGTCCCCGAATCCTTAAGGGCCGTGATCAGCAGCGCCTTGATCAGCGCCTCTTGATCTGTGACGCGATACACGGCCTTTGAAATCAGCAGTTCGTCGCCATCCGTATTGGCCAGTCGAAGTGATTCACGGTTGGTGATTGCGATTTCGAGCGAACGCTGCCGGATCCGGTACCAGTTATTCTTCAGGTACCGAGGCCACTCCGCGCCCTTTACCCTGCGGTCGTGATCCATCCATTCGCGAAGCTCTGACAACATGTTGCGCGGCACCAATAGCCCGGCACCAGTTACCTCCGTACCCCGCTCTCCCGGCACGACCCGCGCAAATATGACGTCCCACCGCAGGAGTCTCTCTGACATATTGACGTCGTGAACAAAGATCTTCTCCCCGAAGATCAGATCCTCGAGCAGCAAGCCCTTGCCTTCCTCGATTTGCTGCACTTCATACAGGACTACAAAGCTTCGTGACCATGCATCCAGCATCTGCTGTTCCGGTTTCGTAAGTCCGCTGCCGCGCCTTTCCAGAAATTCCCCCATCACAGTACCGCGCAGACTGGACGAAAAGCGGTCGTGGAGAATCCAGTCGACCAGCGGGAGTTTGTCGAGTTCTTCCTCCAATCCGTCCTCGCCAAAAAACTCTCTGATCGCTCGCTTCATTTCGTGTGCCGGCAGGACCTCGCCCAAAAAATCTCCCAGCCGCCTCCGCAGGTTACTAAATTGATCTTTCTGCCATACCGGTGTCTCTGGATCGGGTACTTCCCGGGGCACGTCGCGAACGCCACCTTCATCAGATTCGAGATGGCACTTCTTGTATTTCTTCCCGCTATTGCACCAGCAGGGGTCGTTCCGCCCTGGTACCACTTTGCGCGCGACCGGCTCAGGCTCCATTTCTTCGTCCCAGACCGCGTTGCCGCCGCAAATGTCGTAGATATCAAATGGTGAGGGTTCAATCGGAATTGGAGACACGCTTTCGTGCCGTACCGCCCTTAGCAACTTCTCACAGTGATTTCGGGTTATCGGCGATAGCAGGGAACCGTAACTTAGTAAAGCGGTACCAGCCATCTTCAATCCTGCGACTCCGCGACCCATGGCCATGGAAATCAAAATCGGCGGGAACAGTCTGTCACGGTCCGCCTTCTCCATTGAATCAAGTCCTTCGGGGAGACGCTCCAGTAAGCTCCCCGCCGGATCAAGCACGGCATGATGCATGATTTGATCTGCCACAGCCAGCCTGCTCGCCAAATCCAAATCTGCGATGATCGATCCCAGCCAGGCAGCCGAATCCTTCGGTTGCCGCTCGATAATCCGGCCCATGGCCCAGCGCGACGCGCCACCTGCCCCCTCATGTTCCAGATCCACAAATTCCAGCAGGTGCTCAATCATCGCGGGCGGGCCAATCTCACCCAGCAGCGCCAGGGAATTTTCAACCAGGGTATCGCTTTCAACGGCCAGAAGGTTCCGTGCCCAGCCTCTCATCGCACCGATCAGAACAGGCACCATGCGCTGGCCTTCGGCGATGATGCGGTTCACCGTTAACGCATCCAGATCTCCGTTCTCCTGAATCTGTTGCAGCAGCCGGTACGGCCTAAGGCACTCCCCGACAGCAGCGGGCTCGCCAGCCCGTTTCTTGCGCGACGCTTTCGCCATCACGGTGCACTGAGCTGCGGCGGACAATGTTTTAAAGCTCTCTGGCACCGCTTCGATGCTGACGCCCGTATTTTCGGCGTCAAGCCCGATGCTTGCTGCCTCAAGGTTATAGGCGAAATTGCTAAGCCCCAGTTCGCTCAGTCCGGCGGCCAGTGCGCTGGATTCAGGCGCCTGAAAGAGGATGTGCGCAAGTTGGAGATAGTGCACACTCCCGCACGGATGGGTTTCGATTGCCCGCCATAAGTACTCCTCCGCCCCAGCCAGGTCTCCCGCATCGCGGCGCAGCCGGGCCATCCCCACCATCGCGATATGGTCGTCCGGGTCCCGCTGCAACAGTTCCTGCAATACCTGCGCGGGGGTCAACTCGCCCCGGTCTAATCGTTGTAACGTATGGTCGCGGGCCTCGTGAACCGCCTGAGGAGTGAATAGCATGGGTTTCCTTTTGATTCTATAAGGTACGGGGTACACTTGACACCTCATTAAACGCCTGTTTAAACTGATTGGAGTTGAGCGAACCCCAAACTCCCCCTAAAACCAAACGCGGACGCCCCGCTGGAGCGCCCGGACCTGCCGGGCTCTTTCTGCTGCTCAAGCCCTACAAAGGCCTGATTTTGCTGCTGCTGGCCCTGACGGTTGCGGGCAACGGACTCAACCTGGTGGTGCCGCGGCTGATAGCGCGCGCCATTGATGGCTTTCGCCGCCCGGGCTTTGACCTCACCAATACAGTGATTCAGTTCGCCCTTTTGGCCGCCGTCGTCTTCATTCTGACTTATTTCCAGGCGCTGGTTCAAACCTATGCTTCTGAACGCGTGGCCAAGGACCTTCGCGCGAAACTGGTGGCCAAAATTTCAGTTCAATCTTTTGCCTTCGTGGAACAAATCACTCCGGCGAAGATGCTCACGAACCTGACGTCAGACGTCGATGCCGTCAAACTCTTCATCTCTCAAGCCATCGCTTCGATCATCTCTTCCGTCTTTTTAATTTTTGGCGCGAGCATTCTGCTGCTCACTATCAACTGGCGGCTCGGCCTCAGCATCCTCGGCATTATTCCTGTCATTGGACTTACTCTTGCCCTCGTACTTTCGCGCGTACGCAAGCTTTTTAAGCTCGGGCAGGAGACTGTGGACTGGCTCAACCGTGTCATCAGCGAAAGCATCCTGGGTGCCTCGCTCATTCGCATTCTTCATACACAGAATATCGAGTTCGAAAAATTCAGTAACGCAAATGAGCAGTCGAAGCAAATTGGGCTCAGTATCCTGCGCCTTTTCGCGGGCCTCATTCCCATCATCACGTTCGCCACTAACCTGGCGACTGTGGTAATTCTGCTGCTGGGTGGGCATTTCGTAATCACTGGGAGCATGACGCTGGGTGAATTCGCTGCCTTCAACAGTTACCTGGCGATTTTGATTTTCCCCATCATGATCCTCGGTTTCATGAGTAACGTGATCGCTCAGGCCAGTGCCAGTTTCGCGCGGCTTGGGGCCATTCTTACTGCTCCAGATCAGAAACCAGCCCTCAACCTTCTGACTATGCTGCGCGGCGATTTCGCCATCGACAATGTCTCGCTGGCGTTTGGCGACAAAGAAGCGCTCAAGAACGTTAGTATCTCTGCCAAAGCCGGGACAACCACTGCGATTATCGGGCCCACCGCAGCTGGTAAAACTCAACTTCTCTACTTACTCATCGGTTTGCTCGAACCCAGCGCCGGCACCGTGACTTATGACGGCCAGCCCCTCGTTTCATATGAGAAGGAAGCCCTGCACCGGCAGATCGGCATTGTTTTTCAGGATAGTGTTCTCTTTAATCTCACGCTGCGCGAAAACATCGCGTTCAGCAATACCGCAAGCGACACGGACATCGAAAAGGCTATCAACGCGGCTGAACTGCGCGACTTCATCGACACCCTGCCGCAGGGCCTCGATACTGTAGTTTCGGAGCGCGGCAACAGTCTCTCCGGCGGGCAGAAACAGCGCGTTATGCTGGCGCGGGCACTTACACTGAATCCCAAAGTACTGCTGCTGGACGATTTTACTGCCCGCGTTGACTCCTCAACTGAGCGCAAAATTTTGGCAAACGTCCACGCAGAATACCCGGGTATCACTCTCATTTCAGTGACTCAGAAAATAGCTTCGGTTGAAGACTACGACCAGATCATCCTCCTCATGGAAGGCGAAATCCTCGACTCCGGTACTCACCGGCATCTGATGGAGACCTCGCCTGAATACGTGCAGATCTACGATTCCCAGCGGAGCACGAGTGTCTATGAAGTACAAGCTTGATTCCGGGCAGGGAGGAAATACTCCCCGCCCGAAACTAACCCTCCGCGCAGGCATTGACCGGCTGGCTCCGCTCATGCCGGGTGAGCAGAAGAGCGTCATCGTTTCGCTGCTTGCCATCCTGGTCAGTTCACTGGCCAGTCTTACTGCGCCGGTACTCATCGCCGGTGCCGTCGATACTTACATCCGCCACAAAGACACCCACGGCCTGGAACGCGCGGCTCTGCAGGTCCTTGGAGTCTATCTTTGGGGTGTCGTGGCCAGTTACGTTCAGGTACGCACGATGGGCAGTGCGGGCCGGAGGCTTTTGTTCCGCCTGCGTAATGCGCTGTTCACAAAACTACAGCAACTGCCTGTAGCGTTCTTCAATCAGAACAAAGCGGGTGATCTGATTTCGCGCCTCAATAACGATACCGATAAACTCAATCAATTTGTCGCGCAGGCGCTGATGCAGTTCATGGGCAGTGCGTTCATGATTACCGGCGCAGGTATCTTCCTGCTTTCGCTCAATACGCGGCTTGGGGCTGCGGCACTGGTGCCAGCGGTGATTGTCCTCGCCATTACACGGATGACTTCCGCGTGGGTCAAGGGCCGCAACGTCAAGAGTCTCCAGGGACTCGGGGGCATGAGCAGTGAAATTCAGGAAAGCCTGAATAACTTCAAAGTAATCGTCGCCTTCAACCGCGTGGATTACTTCCGTCGTAAGTTTGAGGCGGCTAACGAAGTTAATTACAACGCATCAACGGCTGCGGGTTTTGCCAATAACATTTTCATGCCGTTGTATGGTTTGTCTGCGACTCTGGCGCAGCTCATCGTGATTGCTTACGGAATCCGGCTGATTAACGCGGGACAGATTTCGCTGGGCCTTCTGGTTGGCTTCCTGATGTACGTCAACAGCTTCTATATGCCGCTGCGGCAACTGGCTTCTGTGTGGTCTTCGTTTCAGATGGGTCTTGCCGCGCTGGACCGGATTTCGGATGTACTTTCGCTGGAATCGGATATGTCGGTAACAACCGGCGAAACTCTGGAATCAACTGCAGTGCTTTCCTTCCGCAATGTGCACTTTGCTTATCCGGACAGCAAAGACATTCTGCGGAATGTCAGCTTCGATCTGGAGAAGGGCAAGGCTTATGCGCTGGTGGGGCCCACAGGTGGCGGCAAGACCACCACGGCTTCGCTGATGGCCCGGCTTTATGATCCGACGGCAGGCTCGGTGTTTCTGAATGGACGGGACATCCGTTCGTGGAAGCCGGAAGAACGCGCGCAGAAAATTGGTTTCATTTTGCAGGACCCGTTTCTGTTCAGCGGATCCGTCCGCGACAACATCGTTTACGGCAATCCCGAGTTGCAGGACTATTCGAGCGCGCAGCTTGCGGAGGTTTTGGAGCAGGCGAATCTGACGTCGCTGATGGAGCGTTTCTCCGAAGGTCTGGATACGAGAGTTGCGACCAGCGGCAACAGCATTAGTCTGGGGCAAAAGCAACTGATTGCATTCATACGCGCGACTTTGCGGAAACCGGAGTTGCTGATTCTCGACGAAGCGACAGCCAATATCGATACCGTGACGGAGCAGCTACTCGAAGAGATTCTTGCGAAGCTGCCTGAGTACACGACCAAGGTAATCATCGCCCACCGGCTCAACACGATCGACAACGTAGATCAGATTTTCTTCGTCAACTCCGGAGAAATTACAGAGGCTGGATCCATGGAACATGCAGTGGATATGCTGCTCCACGGTAAACGCGACAGCTGATCATGTGATCGATGGCGGAAACTCCCGGATAGAGTACCGCCAACATCGGTGATAGACTGAGGCAGAATTTTGAAAACAAACCTGTCATGTCCAAACACATCTCCTCACCCCTGCGGATTGCGCTAATCTTCGCCTACGCCTGCGCGGCCAGCTTCGCCCAGACGCCCAAACCGGCAGCTCCGTCCACCATCGTCACAACACCTGAAATGAACACTGCATTCAAAGGTGCGCCCAACCAGACCGCCGCGCTCATCGACATGCCTGTACGTGTGATCGACGCCGGCAATCACTACCTCGGTGTCGCTCTGGTCCGCCGTACCAGTGCCGATCAAAGTGCCCTGAGTCATGACAAAATTGACGAAGTTTATTACATGCTTGAAGGAGGGGGGACGCTGGTCACTGGTGGTTCAATCGTCGGCGGCAAACGCTCTGAAATTAGCAAGACCATCGGACCCGGCTGGAGCGGCACCAGCATCAACGGCGGCCAGACCAAGCGCGTCTCCCCTGGTGACGTGGTCTTCATCACCGCCGGTACGCCCCACATGTTTACCCAGCTTGATGGCACTATCCGCTATCTTGTCTACCGCGTTGACCCCAGTAAGTCGATTGGGTTGAAGTAAGAGGAATTTGAATGATCAGATTAGTGAATGTAACCCTCGGTGTGTTGTTACTTGGCACGCTGCTTCCGGCACAAACTGCGGCGCGAGCGGAAGGCGATCACAGCAGAGTGCCGCCCGCCCGCGTCCCTTCCCCTTATATGAGTGCTGCCGACATTCAGGCTGCGCTGGCAAAGGTCGAGCCTAAACTGGTGGCATCGCAAACCGGCGGGTCTGTCGCTATCGGGAAAGGTTTGAATGCGGTGGTTCGACGGCGTGTGACCGGCCCGCAGTATGCTATCACGCACACACGCGACATTGAATACGTGGTGGTCACGAAAGGCAGCGGCACCATGGTGACAGGGGGCACGCTGATTCCGCCGATTATCGACAGCGATATCTACCCTTCCAGCGATCCGAACGCCATCATCAGGAGCGCTGCCGGAGTGAAAGGCGGGCTGGCGAGAAAGATCGCGCCGGGTGACGTGATTGTAAATCTGCCGGGCACTCCGCACTGGCTGAGTGAAATTGACGGCATGATCGAATACGTGGAAATCCGCATTCCCAATGTTGACCCGGCACCGGGTGTGGAACGCGCTGAACTTGCGTCTGAAAAGTGAGTGGCCCGGCAGGCACGTCCTCCGCCTGTTGCGTTCGGCTTTTCAGCGAACCACACTCAATGACCGGTATGACGCGCAAACGTTAGCGGTGATCAAACGCGTGCTGGGCCGCCGTTCCAGCGCGATTGATGTGGGCCTGCATACCGGCGCGATCCTCGACAACATCCTTCGAGCCGCTCCGGAAGGCGATCACTATGGATTTGAACCCTTGCCGGATCTGTTCGCTGCGGCGGTCGCCAAATACGCTGCTGAGGGGAAGCTTCACCTGTTCAATGCGGCTCTCGGTGATGCAACTGGCAGGACGCAATTCCAGCACGTGGTCACTAACCCGGCTTATAGCGGACTGCTGCGGCGACGCTATGACCGCCCGCACGAAGATGTCGTCGAAATCACTGTCTCTCTTATGACTCTTGACGATGTGTTACCGCCAGGTTTCGATGTCCGTTTCATCAAGATCGATGTGGAGGGCGCAGAACTTCAGGTATTACGCGGTGCGGCGCAAACACTCAGCCGGTGTCGTCCCTTTGTTGTTTTCGAGCACGGCCTTGGCGCAGCAGACGCCTATGGCACGGAACCAGAAATGGTATTCGACTTACTCACCGGCTGCGGACTCCGCATTTCACTGATGCACGACTGGCTGCGGTCCGGCCCGCAGCTCTCACGCGAAGAACTGGCCGAAGAATTCTCCAGCGGACGCAACTACGTCTTTTTGGCGCACCCCTGAAATCTACTTCAGTTCGTTCCTTACAACTTCTCCGCCCTTCATTACAAACTTCACGCGTGACATCTCAGTAATATCCGCCACAGGGTCGCCCGATACAGCCACGAGATCGGCAAACTTACCCTTCTCCACGGAACCTACGCGGTCTGCCCAGCCGATGATCTCCGCCGCCGTACTGGTGGCCATCTGCAGGGTCTGAGCCGGAGCCATCCCCCACTTCACAAAGTACGCAAACATATCGCCCTGCGTACCATGCGGAAACGGCCCGGCCCCGCTGCCAAACGTGAGCTTCACACCAGCGGCCAGAGCCTTCTTCCAGCTCTTTTCCATCATGCGCCAGCGACTGTTACCGAACTCCCGCATCTCCATCGCATCGTCCATACTCAGATCGAAAAGAGTGGCAGTCAACGGAAGTTTTTTCTCGAGCATCATTTTAAGTGATACGTCATCAAGATCGAGTGCATGCGTGGGGACATCCACCCCCGCCGCAACGCAATTGCGCAGACCCTCACCGCCATAGGCGTGGCAGGCCACTTTCAAACCCTTGCGGTGCGCCTCATCCACAATGGCGAGCGTCTCTTCCAGCGTGAAACCAGGCGTCGCGATAATGGTTCCATCCGCCTTCAGGGTGTACTCTTCAGTGCTGTAAATCTTGATCCAGTCCACACCATAGTGCGCCTGTTCGCGGACCGCTTCGCGCACGCCCCACGGCGTATTCGCCACCTGCGCTCCAACAAATGAAACCGGAGTGCGTGGGGTGTAAGCGCCGCCAGCCTTGTTCGTATTCACGATGCCCGGTCCGGCTACCTGCATACGCGGACCTTTGACCAGGCCCCGGTTGATGGCATTGCGCAAATCCACTGTCCCGTACATTCCGCCGTGCGACATCAAATCCACAATGGTTGTGAAGCCGGCATTGAGATCCCGCTGTGCGTTCTGCAGCGCTACCAGTTCGCGGTACTGCAGTGAAATGTTCGGGCCACTGCCACCGCCATCCATTACATGCAGGTGGGTATCGATCAAGCCGGGCAGTACGGTGGCCTGGCTGAGATCAATCACCTGTGCCCCTGCCGGAATCGCAAGACCAGGGCCGACGTCGGTAATCCTGTCGCCACGCATCAGAATCACCTGATTGCGCAACAGCGTGCCGGATTTCGAGTCGAACAGCCTGCCCGCTTTCACCGCTACGATGGCTGGCGGCTTCGCGGCTGGAGCCGGAGGAATTGTCCAGACTGGCGGAATCGCCTGTGCCCAGAGGGGGGCCGTTAAGAGCAGCAATGCGGAAAGAAGTTTCATGGCCTACGGATCATATAACAAATCCGCATGGCCACGGAACGCCAAGCCGGGCTAAGGTTTTTTCTCGCCCGACAAGCTGATCAAATTCGCGAGCAACTGGTATGCGCCTTCGGTGCCTGCAGGCAACTGGCGCCACAAGCCCAAGCCGAGGTATAGCCAGCGTCCGCGGCCAACCCGTGCTTCCACAAACGCCCCTAGTTTCTCGCCCGGATTGTCTTTATACGAATCTGTGATCGATACCAGATCTATGTACTTAGGGTCTTTTTCGCCCAGAAAATAGAGCCCGCGTTCCTGGGTCCAGTTAGCCCAGGTGGTCGCGCCAATCTTATTCGGATAGTTAAACACCGGGTGCGACGGCGTCAGAATTTTTACCGGCACTGATTCATCCGACACGCGGTTTCCGCTTACCTTTACCGGATACGGCCCGTATTCGCCCTGATTAAATTCGAACTTGTTGTACTGCACAATCACCGTGCCGCCGCGGTCCGCATATTCGAGAAGGCGCTTGTTATAGGCCCGCAGATCGCCACGCCTCTCATAGGCGCGCACGCCGGTAATGATCACCGAATATTTTGAAAGGTCTCCGCCGGCGAGTTCGTCCGGCTCAATCAGTGAGACCTTCGCGCCCAGTTGTTCCAGTGCAGGCGGAACCTGATCGCCCACTCCCACGATGTAGCCGATATTCAGGCCTGACGTGGTTTTGACATCAATTACTTTCAGAGTAACTTCAGCGGGCTTGATTACCTGCCGCCGCTGAATGTGCGGATATTCAATCTCCTGATACCCGGTTGAAAACTTCTGGCCGCCAGCCGTAACAACAGCCGTAACCGTATAGTCACCAATTTTGACTCCGGTCGGAGCCGTAACCTGAAAGCGCGCTGAGAGCGCCTGGTCTTCATGCTCGAAACTCACGGGGATGCCGGCGGGTGTTGCTTTCCAGCCGGCTGGCAGTTGCAGCGCAACAGTCACGTTCGCCGCACCCTTTGTGCCATTCGTAACCGCCACACGCACTTCGCGCTGACTTACTTTGGCTGCGCCCGGCGTCACCGGGATCACAGCCAGCGGCGGGGTGATGCGAACCGAGAACTCCGGTACGACGTTAATTTCCATCCGCTTGTCGCCGTGATAAACGTCTTTGACGTAACGGAACTGCACGGGCAACTCGCGATGAACATCCACGTTTCCCGCCTTCACATGGAACACCACGCGGAACGGCGATGGTGCAAACGGAACACCGAATTCAACGCCCGGCTCATAGATCTGGATTGCTGAATTCTCTGGATGCTTCCAGTAATTGTCGTTGAAGTAGGGCGTGGTCGCTTTCGCGTTCTGTGGAATTTTCGCATCCACTGTGCAGGTAAACGCCGCGTCTTTCTTCACGGAAGCAGCAGCACAATTACCAGGGCCTTCAAAGCCCGCCAGTGCAACCTGCGTCACCGTCACATCGGAAGCGCCGCGGTTCACTGCCACCAGCGAAACCTTTAATGATTGCCCAGCCACCACGAGCCCGTCATCCGCTACTGCATCGAACGAAACACCATGCGCGGCAAGCACGGCATTCTCAAAATCTCTTCCTTCATTCTTCAGCCGGAAATCAATTTCGTATTTCGCCAGATCAGAGAGCGGCATCGACACCAGCTGAGTGCGCAGTGTCCGCAGAGCAGCCAATCCGGCTTCCGCAGGAGCCGCAGTCCCGGCATCATTACCGGTCGCATAAGCAGCCTGTGCCCGTTTCGCCTCAATGGCAATCGCCTCCAGGGCAGCAGTCAGAGCAGCCGGCGGATTCGTCCCCGCATACTGCGCCAAGCCCGTCAGGCTCACGTCAATATTGTCAAAGAGCGAAGTTTCATCCTTCCCCATCAGTGCGGGCGCGGAACTGCCGGTCATTACATAACTACCCGCACCCGGCCCCCCGCGTCCGCCCGGAACTCCCGGCAGCGGCGGCAAACCGCTCATGCCCTGGCAACGGTGATTGGTCCGCGCATCCGTCCCAATCTCATTCCATGTGCGTCCCAGCAGAGTGTCATAGCTGTTCACGTCCACCTTGCAAAGCTTGGTTCCGGCAGGCAGCACCTCGGCCGGAGGGCCGCCCGGGCCGCGCCCGCCGCCTGCGGGAATCGCGCCTCTGCCAGAAGGCGAATAGAGTTTCTTCGGCTGCCAGACGCGCAGCCCTTCCGCCAGCTGTTCCGGATACATAGCAGGGTTGCCAGCAGCGTGGTAAGCTTCGCGAACCAGGATGGTGGTCGATTCGTGAGCGCGGTCGCCGCCGCCGCCCTGGATGTTCATGGTGAGCAGGACATCCGGCCGCATGGTGCGGATGAACCGGACATAATCGCCGACGATTTCTTTGTGGCCCCACTTCTCAACCGCTTCTTCGGGCGAGAACGAATACCCGTAGTCGATGGCGCGCGTGAAATACTGTTCTGCTCCGTCAATCCGGTGGGCTGAGAGCAATTCCGAAGTCCGCAGCACCGCGATGTCGCGGAACAGTTCCGGTCCGATTTCGTTCTGGCCACCATCGCCACGGTTGTTCTGAACATCCACTACGCGCAGTCCCTGCCCCAAACCTTCCAGCGCCAATACGGAATTGGTCTCATCGTCCGGATGCGCGGGAGCCTGCATGAACGTTCCCGTCACATTGAGTTTTCGCAACGCCAGGCCCAAAGCCACATGGCCGCTGTCCTGCGAAATCACTCCGAAACCCATTCGGTTCTGCGCCACCAGAGCAACTGCCGCAAGGCCCGCACACGCGGAAAAGGTAAGGAGACGATTCATATTCATTTGCATGATCAATCCTTTATCTTAGCGACAACCGGGCGAGTTACCGGGCGGTTTTGGCTGCTTTCCTAAACGCTGAGGACCGGGCAGGGCGACCGCCGTATGATTGCGTACCCGTTTTCATCCAGACGCCCGAGAATGCCTGATTGTTTCTTGCGTCCGATCACGAGCAGATCCGCTGCGATCTCCCCAGCCACTCTCGCGATCGTACGTGCCGGGTCGCCTTCTTCGACACGGATCACAGCACGGATCACCGCGTTTGTAAAATTGTGCGGAAGCATAGATTCGAGGGTTCTGCGCGCTTGTGCGGGCTCACCTGCGGCGACATGAAGCAACGTGAGTTCCGCCTGGTATTCTGCGGCCAGTCCGCAAGCCCATTGCATAACTTGCGGATGAGCCGGTGGAAGGTCTACTGCGCACAGAATCCGTCTGCACGCGACGGCCTCAAGAGGCGGCGCGTTTTCGAGATGAACACCAGTCCACACCGGACAATCGGCGTCGTGAAGTACCTTGGCCGCAGTGGAACCGAGCAGAAGACGCCGGTAGACGCCCTTGCCCTGCGTCGGCAGCATGATCAGGCTGGCACCGCGGGCTGCGGCGCACTCGACAATCCTGCCGCCAGCCTCACCATGCGAGATCACCCGTTGCACACGCAGGTGCTTCAGATCTTCTCCGAAGAAGCGGTCGAATTCGGCTGGATCCGCCGCAGGTGCGTCCAACAAAGCGTTGTAGGTCGGCGGCGGTGTCACGTGCAGCAGAATCAGTTCGGCGTCAAACCGCCCTGCCATTGCCTCAACATAGGCCGCAGCCCCCCGACACCGTGCCGAAAAATCGACAGGGAAAAGAATGGTCGAAATCTTAAACACCGCCACTCCTTGTTTTCTTTCTGTGTGTCAGTTTGCTTCCTCCGGGGCCACGTCACCGGCCCTCGCGAACCACGTGTAAAGCACGGGTAACAGAAAAATGCTCATCAACAAAACAGCCATCAGGCCGCCCACGATTACGATCGCAAAAGGACGCTGCGAATCCGAGCCGATGCCGTGAGAGGTCGCCGCCGGCACGAGCCCCAGAGAAGCCACCAGCATGGTCATCATGATGGGACGAAAGCGCAGTACTGAACCTTCGATAGCAGCATCCAGCACGTTGTGGCCGCGTGCGCGCAACTGGTTAATGTACTCCACCATGATCACCCCGGTCTGCACTGAGACACCGAACAGGGCAAGGAAACCCACGCCGGAAGATACGCTGAAATTTGTGTGTGTCAGGTAGAGTCCGAGGATTCCGCCCACCGGTGCCATCGCCACGTTCAGCAGAATCAGGCCTGCCCATTTCAGCGAATTGAACATCGAATAAAGGATCAGGAAAATCAACGCCAGGGTCATCGGAATCACGATCATGAGTCGCTTCTGGGAACGCTTCTGCGATTCATACTCGCCTGCCCATTCGAGACGATAGCCGGGCGGGAGCTTCACCGCGGAAGTTACTTTGCTGATGGCCTCTTCCACTGTGCTGCCGAGGTCGCGGCCACGCACTCCGTACTTGATCGCCACATAGCGTGAGTTACCTTCGCGATAAACTTCCGACGCACCCTCAGTCACGCTCACATTGCAGACCTGGCCCAGAGACACGCGCTCGCCCGAAGGCGCAAGGATGCGTATGTTTTCAATTTCTTCAATGGTACTGCGGTACTGGGGCAGATAGCGCACCACCATGTCGTACCGCTCTTCTCCCCTGAGCACCTGAGTAACTGCCTTGCCGCCGACTGCGGTTTCAACAGCATCCTGCACATCAGACACATTGAGTCCGAACCGGTCCGCCTTGGCGCGATCAACCACCAGGTTGAGATTCGGCTGGCCAATTACGCGGAAAATACCCAGGCCTTCCACGCCGCGAATCTTGCTCATGGTATCGACAATTTCGTCGCCTTTCGATTCCAGCGTCTTCAAATCGGTGCCGTAGATCTTGATCGCCAGTTCGCCTTTCACGCCGCTCACTGCTTCTTCCATGTTGTCGGCAATGGGCTGCGAGAAATTCCAGATCACGCCGGGGATCCGCTCCGCTTCTTTGCCCAGTGCGGCCACCAGCTCATCCTTATCCTGATGGAACTGGGTGCGCCATTGTTCCTTGGGCCAAAGATCGATGAAGTATTCGGTATTGAAAAATCCAGTTGTATCTGTCCCGTCATCCGGACGGCCAACCTGACTCACAACTTGTCTCACTTCCGGGAACCGCGCGAACGCAATGCGGCCCTGATTCATTACGCGTGTGCCTTCGGTTGGTCCGGTACTTGGTGCCAAAGAACCGCGCGCCCAAACTGCGCCTTCATCAAGGTGCGGCAGGAATTCTGACCCGATGCTCCGGCTTAGCATTCCCGCGCCTACGAGAATCCCGACACAGATGATGACTGTTGCCCAGCGCCACCGGATTGCGGTGCCCAGGATCCTGGAGTAACCTCGCGTCAACAGCGTCATCAGCGGGTTATGCCATTCGCTTGTGCCCCTGGGGAAAACAAGGCTCGCAAGTACCGGCCCCAAGAACATGGAGAAGAGCAACGCGCCCAGCAGCGCGAAGGCAACGGTCCACGCCATGGGTCGGAACAAGCGGCCTTCCACGCGCTGCAGCGTGAAGATGGGCAGGTAAGCCGTGATGATGATCAGGATCGAATAGAACACGGGTCGCTGAACTTCATTGGCGGCAATCTTGATCCTTCGGGAGACTGGCTCATCTGCGTACTTTCCCGGATGCGAAAGCAGGCGGACGATATTTTCGATCATCACTACCGCACCTTCCACCAGCATGCCGAAATCGAGTGCGCCCAGTGACAGCAGATTCGCGGGGATGTGACTCAAGTCGAGACAAATCGAAGCGAACAGAAGAGAAAAAGGAATGGTCAGCGTGACAATCAGGGCACCCCGAACATTCCCCAGAAAGACAAATAAAATCAGGGACACCAGAATGATACCTTCAGTCAAGTTGTGCAAAACCGTATGAGTAGTCAGGTGGACCAGGTCGCTGCGGTCGAGATGCGGTACGATTTTCACCCCCGGCGGTAGAAAGTGAGTGTTCAGGAAGTCCACTTTCTCATGCAGCGCCGAGAGCACCGTGTCGCCGTCAGCCCCTTTGCGAAGCAGCACGATGCCTGAGATTACATCGCTGTAATCCACCACGGTCTTCTCATCAAGATGGGTGGCTTTCGCGACCTGTCCCAAACGTATGCGCGCGCCCTGCTTCACAATCGCCACATCCCGAACACGTACTGGGGTACCGTTCGGAGCCTTTATGACAGTGGAGCCGATATCCTCCGGTGTTTGCGCAAGGCCCAATGCACGGACGTTAATCGCCTGGTTGCCGCGTTCGATAAAACTGCCGCCGGCATTCACGTTATTGGCGGCCAGCGCCTGTTCCACCTGAGCGATGCTGAGGCCGTAAGCCACCAGTTTGTCCGGCTCAACCTGGACCTGATACTCGCGTGTGATGCCGCCGAAAGTCGAGACATCGATTACGTCGGGAACTGACTTGAGTTGTTTCGTTAGCACCCAGTCCTGCAGTGTCTTTAGCTCTGCCACGCCGTATGCCGGATTGGTGCTTTGCAGAGTGAAGAAGTAGATCTGTCCGACCGGACTGTAGTCAGACCCGATGACCGGCTGCAGGCCGTTCGGGAGATTGACCTGCGCCAATTTTTCCAACACCTTTTGGCGGTTCAGGTCGTTGCTTGACCCGTCGTCGAAAACCATCATTACGCTGGAGAGGCCGAATAGTGAGACCGACCGAAGTGCGGTTAGCTTTGGCAGCCCGTTCATTTGAACTTCGATGGGGATGGAGACCTGCTGTTCCACCTCTTCAGCGGCCCGGCCCGGCCATTGAGTAATCACCGTAACGTAGTTATTCGCAACGTCCGGGTAAGCTTCCACGGGCAGGGATTTGAAGGCAAACGCTCCCCAGATGAGTAACACTGCGCCCGCAAGCAGAACCATGAAACGGTTCCGCAGGGCAAAATCTACGGCTGCCTGAATCATTACTGCTGTTCTTTCTGGAGCTCACGGTCGAACGTGAGCGCCGAGCTGACTACCTGATCCCCTGAATGCAAGCCCGCCAGGATGCGTTGTTCACCATTCAGCCCCACTGGTCCGGCTGTCACTTCGGTACGCCGGAACTGGTTGCCGGAAATATGGAGGTACACCCAGTCACGATCCTGAGACCTCAACACGGCCGTTGATGGCACCGTCAGGGCGGATGCGGATGCCTGCGAAGTGAAATGCACGGTGGCGAACATGTTCGGGCGCAAAGTGCCCTTTTCGTTAGTCATTTCGATGCGGACTTTCGCGGTGCGTGTGGCGGGGTCAAGAATCCTGCCAATGTTTGCGACTCGGCCCCGGAACTTGCGCCCCGGCCACGCGGCAAACTCAATCTCCGCCTGGTCTCCCAGCCGGATTTGCGCCAGGTTGTTCTCATAGACATCACTGATCACCCACAGGCTGGAGAGGTCAGCAATAGTAAAAAGATTGGGTGAGTTATCGAGCGATTTTACGCCCGCCGACGGCGTGACATTCTGCTCAACAATGGTGCCGGAAACCGGCGCGAACACTTCGATTAAAGGCGTCAGTTTTGCGGTGTCACCTCCGAGGATGCGGATATGTTCCTCGGCTGTGCGGGTATCCACCGCAGCTTTGTTGTAAGTGTTCTCGGCGATTTCAAGATCCTTCTTCGCCAGCGCACCTTTGGAATAGAGCAGTTGTGAGCGTTCCAGCTGGCTTTTAGTGAGCGTTTCATCCACCTGAAATTTCTTGAAGTCTGCGATGGAGAGTGCGATGTCCGGGCTGGTCATAGTCAGAAGCAACTGGCCTTTTTGTACTTCATCACCCAGCCTTGCCTTGACCTCAACCACCCGCCCTGATGAAAGCGCGACCACCGGATAACTCCGGCTGACATCGGGGGCAACCGAACCATTGGTGTCGAGCGTATCGGCGACGGAATGTTGCTCAGCCGCTACTAACACGAACTTGCCCGCATAGTTCATTTCAATCAGGTTGGGGTCTTTAGCCTTCTCGACTTTCACCTGTGAAGGGTCTATGGATTTCGCTGATACTTTCTCGCCCGAGCAACCATTCAAAGCAAGGGAGGCCAGACCCGCAACAACCAGAGAGCAGAATTTTTCGCGTCTTGTCATGATCTAATTCACCTCCTGGCCTGTGGCCAGGCTTAATTGCGCCAGCGCTGAGAAGTAACTGCCCACCAGCCCCAGATAACTCACACGGGTGCTTCGGTATGACCTCTGCGCATCCAGAAAATCGAGCAGCGTAGCGTTGCCCAGACTGTAAGACAACGAGACCTTGCTGCGGATATCATCCGCTTCCTTCAAATACCGTTCGCGATAGGGGCGGACCAGCTGACGGACGCTTTCCAGTGTTTCCCAGGCTGAATCCACGTCCCGATAAATGCCGGATTCGAGCGCAGTTCGCAGGCTCTGTGCCCGGCGGATTTCAAGGGCCGTTCGTGCCTTTTCGCCCTGATTCTTGTCGTAGATTCGCAGGGGGATTGAAAGAGTGACGCCCAGCGTGTTGTTGACTCCCTGATTCCACAGGAACTCGCCCCCGACGGTGGGGTCTGCCGAGCCGTTGGCCTGCGCCAGACGGTTATCCGCCTTTGCTTTTTCGATGGCATTGGAAGCGGAGCGCAGATCCGGACGGTTCTGCAGCGCCTGCTGCCGCAACTCCGGCAACAGCAGAACTGATTCCTTATAGTCGAACTCGCCGGTAACATCGAATGACTCCACCGGAGTGCGGTCGTTCAGCAGCGACAATAGCTGGATCTTCGCCGTGCGCAGATTTACTTTTGCGGTAATCAGGTCACTCTCAAACTGCACGCGCTGAATGTCAACGCGCTGAAAATCAAGCTCCGAAATATCGCCTGATTTCAGGCGTTCGCGGTTCACGTCAATTACGCTGTCGTACTGTTTCAGATTTTCGGCTGATACTTCTTCGAGTGCCTTTGCCTGAAGTGTGCTGACAAAAGCTGAGCGCAGGGTGAACATGAGATTGCGCTTGAAATCTTCCTGGTCGGCGCCAGTGCCGGCGGTGGCAAGTTTCGCGCTTTCCACGCGCAGGCCACGCTTGTTCTGACGCTCCAGTAACTGAGACACAATGGGCGCGAATTGAGTCGTGCTAATGGGCCGCCAGGGGCCGCCTCCGGGCAGTAACTGCACCTGGTCAAGCGTCACGCCGAGTTGGGGATTCGGTTTGAGCCCGGCGGTAACCTCATTTGCTCTTGATTCCTCAATACTGATTTCTCCTGCCATAAGTGCGGGATTCTGCGCCAGAAAGCGTGCTCTGGTCTGCTCCCAGTTCAGGGGAGCAATCTGCCCGAAGGCAACCGGAATGAACCCTGCGCTCAGCGCAAGCCCGCAGCAAAGCCGTAAAGCACCATGCCGGTGAATAGACGTAAACAAAACCACTACCTCCGCAGTTTTCCTGAATTGAATGAAACATCACCGGCACCTGAGGTTGACGGGAAGTTTTGGGTTAAATTAATGGGTTCAGGAGTTGCGGGAAGGGGGGCCGCGGGTACGCAGACCGGGTAAAACGGCTGCAGGGGGAACCGCGGGTGCGGAATGAATGGCGAGCGGGCCGGTGAGGACAGTTCCGGTAAAATCCGGCGGCGCGACAACGCCTGCACGGGGACTTTCATCTGTTATTTCAGGCAGCGGGGCTTTGTGTGAAGGATCGAAGGACTGAGAATCTTCGGTGTGGGGTTGGAGCTCGAAATCTTCCGGATGGCCGCGTGTAAAATTACCAGCTCCGTCATTGAGCCAAACGGCAACAGCAGAGCCTGTTTCCACAACAATGTCGCGGTCTGAATCGCCGTCCAAATCGCGAACACGAAGGACTTGGTGGGGAAAGCGGTTGACCTGGGCCAGTGCGCCGTCGTCAAAAAGTGTGGCCCGGATTCCCGGTACACTTCCAGGTGCGCCGGCAAGAGTGACCAGATCGGGTTTTTGATCGCCATTGAAGTCGGCAACCACAAAGGAGTTCTGTGCGGCAGCGGGCAGTGCCGAGAAAGCAAACAGGGCCAGCAGCGCAGACAAACCGCCGCGCAGGATGATTCCGAACCTGTTTTTTACCTCACTCACAACTTCGTTTAGTATAACGTCCTGGTGTTACTATCGGGTTTCTATTTTGAGTAGCAGCGGCCCCGAAGCCGCACTTACGGCAGCTTGACCTGCCTGTTTGATTCAGGAGAATGCGCATGCGGTTCATTTCGGTTTTTTTCGCTCTCCTTTCAGTCGTTCCTGTCAGCGCCAGGCAGCCCGTGCGAGCCCGCCACGGCATGGTGGTGGCGATGGAAGCGATTGCCGCCGATGCCGGAAATGCGGTACTGCAAAGCGGCGGCAACGCCATTGATGCGGCCGTCGCCACAGGCTTTGCGCTGGCCACCACACACCCCAGCGCGGGAAATCTGGGCGGCGGGGGCTATATGCTGATCCGTCTGGCTGACGGGCGCACAACTTTTATTGATTTTCGGGAAAAAGCCCCGGGCAGAGCCTCGCATGACATGTACCTTGATGCGAATGGCAAACTAACACGCGACAGTCTGGAGGGTTGGAGAGCGCCGGGCGTTCCCGGTACCGTGCGCGGTTTTGAACTCGCGCAATCCCGCTACGGCAAGCTCAAGTGGGCTGACGATCTGAAGCCCGCCGTGGACCTGGCGTCCAAAGGCTATCCGCTTTCTTATGAGCTCTCTGAATCGTTGAAAAATTCGCGAAATCTGGCACGTGACCCGGAATCGAAACGCTTGTATCAAAAGGGTGGGGCGGGTTATCAGGCGGGTGATATTTTCATTCAGCCCGAACTTGCGACCACGCTGGAGCGCATTTCGAGGGAGGGTGCCAAAGATTTTTACGAAGGTGAGACGGCCCGCATTCTCGCTGCGGAGATGGCGAAAAACGGCGGCATCATTACCCTGGATGACCTGAAAAATTATGAGGCTGTTGAACGTACTCCGCTCACGGGCAAGTACCGCAATTACACCGTAATCACCGCGCCACCTTCCAGTTCCGGCGGACTGGCACTGCTGCAAATGCTGGGTATGGTGGAAGGTTCGGGCTACGAGAAAACGGGTTTTAGTTCTGCCGCCAGCATTCATCTGGTGGCCGAAGTGATGCGCCGCGCGTATGCGGACCGCAATACCTGGGTGGGCGACCCTGAAGCCGTCAAGGTGCCGGTAGCCGGAATGCTGGACCCGGAATATCTGGCGCGACGCCGCGCAACCATTAACCGTGATAAAGCCACGCCCAGCAGCGAAGTGGGGCCGGGGCATCCGGCGGGTGCCGAAAGCCTGGAGACTACGCATTTTTCAGTGGTTGACGCCGAAGGAAACACGGTCGCCGTTACCTACACCTTAAACGGAAGTTTCGGCAGCGGTGTTACGGTTCCGGGTCTCGGTTTTCTGCTCAATAATGAAATGGACGATTTCGCCGCCAAGCCAGGCGAAGCCAATCTCTTCGGTCTGGTGCAAGGCGAGGCAAATGCCATTCAGCCTGGCCGCCGACCGGTATCGTCAATGACCCCCACAATTATTTTGCGCGACGGCAAACTCTTCATGACGCTTGGAGCCCCCGGCGGCTCGCGCATCACGACGGCGGTTTTACAGGTGTTCCTCAACGTCGCGGATTTCGGCATGAATATTCAGGAAGCGGTGGATGCCCCGCGCTTTCACCACCAGTGGTACCCGGACAAAATTTATCTTGAACAGGCAATTTCGCCGGACACGGTGGCTCTGCTGAAGGCAAGAGGGCATGAGGTGGATTACTCGCCAGGTTTGTTTCTCGCCCAGGTGGCCGCGATTGTTTTGGATGGCGGCTGGCTGCAGGGCGCGTCCGACGGGCGCACGGCTTCCGGCAAGGCATCCGGCTATTAGGTGTGACATTTCGCACGCTGCCCAAGCCAGGATGCGCGCACAATAGACGACGATAGGAGAGGCGTTATTCTCCGCATGCAGATCAAGGTCCTGATCATCGACGACGATCCTGCTGACCGCGAAATTTTCAAACACTACCTCGGTCGGGATGAGGGGGAAGGGTTTTGCCTCGCTGAGGAGGCGACAGGCACCGCGGGGCTTGCCCGGATCGCGCTGTTTCAGCCCGATTGTATTTTGCTCGATTACGACCTGCCCGATATTGGCGGCTTCGATTTAATCCGGCAGTTGAAGGGCGAGGGAGCCGGATCTCCGGCGGTAGCGGTAGTGATGACGACCGCGATCGGCAATGAACAACTGGCGGTCGAGGCAATGAAACTCGGGGTCATGGACTACGTAGTGAAGGGCACTGCAGGCTGCGAAGCGCTGCCCCGTGCGGTGGTCAACGCGGTTCAGCGTTTTCGCATGGAGGCTGAGATAGCTCAGCACAACTCTGAGCTCGAAACCATTCGGGCGGAATTATTTGAAGAAAAAGAACGCTACCGAACACTGACAGAAGCAATTCCGCAACTGGTGTGGACCGCCGACGCCCAGGGCCGGGTGGAATATGCCAACAGCCGGCTGCGCGAGTTCAGCGGGCAGGCCGGAGACGTATGGCATCTTTCAGAACTGGTGAGTGAGGAAGACCGCGCGGCGTTTGACCTTCAGTGGTGGCTGGCGCCTGATACGGGTGCTGCATTCATTGCAGAAGTTCGGCTGAAGCGTCATGATGGCGTCTATCGCTGGCATCTGGTGCGGGCTGTTCCCAACCGAAGCAGTGATCATGAAACGGTGAAGTGGTTCGGAACGCTCACTGATATCGAAGATCAGAAACGCGCCGAAGAGGCACTGCGACAGAGTCAGAAACTGGAAAGTCTGGCGGTGCTGGCAGGCGGGATTGCGCATGACTTTAACAATCTGCTGACAGGAATCATGGGCGGGGCGAGTTTCGTTTCTGACTCTCTGGCACCAGGGCCCGCCCGCTCCATGCTTGATGTGGTTGTGCGCTCCAGCGAGCGTGCCGCGCATCTGGTTCAGCAGTTGCTCGCGTATGCGGGTAAGGGCAGCGCTGAGCTTGAGGCGGTGGATCTGGGGCGAATCGCACTCGACACCACAGATCTGGTTCGAGCTTCTTTTTCGCGGCAACTTCACTTCACCGCCGACAGCGCGACCGGTCTGCCGCCGGTTCGCGGCAATGTGGCGCAGGTACAACAAATTGTGCTCAATCTGGTGGTGAATGCCGCTGAAGCAATTGGCGACAGGGCCGGAAGTGTAACCGTCATGACGGGGCTTGAAAGTCTGGATACAGGGAATGCAGCAGCCAATATTCTGGGCTATGCACCGAAGCCCGGCGACTATGTTCGGCTCGAAGTCTGTGACACGGGTGCCGGTATGGACGTGGTGACGCTGGCGCGCATTTTTGATCCTTTTTTTACCACCAAATTTGCCGGTCGCGGACTGGGGCTGGCCGCACTGCAGGGCATAGTCCGCAGCATGGAAGGGGCCATTCAGGTGCGCAGTGTTCCGGGCGAAGGCAGCACGTTCCGTGTACTGCTGCCAGCCATGGAGGGGCTGTGCGTGGCGGGATCGCAGCGGGTCCCCTCTGACCAGTCATCCATGCCCACGGCGATACTGCTGATTGACGACGATGAGGGTGTCCGCAAGGTAGCGGCAGCGTCTCTGCGGCGGCATGGGCATGAAGTATTCACTGCGCGCAGCGGAACAGAGGGTCTGGGGAAGTTTCAGGAACAGCAGGCGGTCCTGGGCCTGGTGATGCTTGATCTGGGTATGGCGGACATGGCCGGTGACCGCGTGTTGCGCGAGCTCCGCGTACTTTCACCGGATTTGCCGGTGGTGATTTTGAGTGGTTATGCGGAGCGCGATATCGCCAGCCGCTTCGCGGGACTCAATGTGAAGCGGTTTTTGGCCAAACCCTTTACTGTGGAAGCGCTGGAGGACACGGTGGAAGAAGTTCTGTCCGGAAAGGGCTAGCTATAGCTATGAGTACAGAAATTCAGACCGCCGCCATTCTTGAAGAACTGAGCGCTTTTGCCAGCCGCGCCAGTCACGAAATGACCGGCACTCTGAACCAGGCGGCAACGCTGCTGTCGTTGTTTCTGAAGCGGCACCCGCAGCCGGACGAAGACGATAAGGCTCTGGTGGGGCACCTCGAAAATGCAGCCCGGCGGATGCAGGGGCATATTTGCGGACTGCAGACATACCTTGGATTCGCCGCCGTGCCGCCCCATTTTCAGCTGGTGAATGCAGCGGCCGCGCTGGGCGCCTGTGAGAAATCCCTCCAGCCGGCTATTGCAGAGACCGGAGCGAGGATTATTTCCGGGGCTCTGCCTGAAGTGCTCGCCGACCCCCTGCAATTCCACACTCTGCTCTGTGAACTCATTGGAAACGCGTTAAAGTTTCGCAAGCCGCTGGAACCGCCGGTTGTCAAGGTCAAGGCGGAACGCGAGGGAGACTTCCGGGTCTTCACGATCACCGACAACGGACTCGGCATGGAACAGAATCTGGCCGACGAGGCGCTGCTGCCTTTCCGGCGTCTCAAGGGTCGTGAATTTTCGGGCAGCGGCCTCGGCCTTGCCACCGCGCAGCTGATCGTACGGCTTCATGGCGGTCGAATGTCACTCGAGTCCGGCGTGGGAGCTGGAACATCAGTCACTTTCACAATGCGTGCTTTCACACCCGAACTAGCTGCCTGAGTGCGTGATATGACGCGTTTTGACCCGTAAAATCCTTTTTTTCGCGGCGAGCGGCGTGCAGGGATTCGGGTATGAAGAAATCATTCCTTTTAGTTGCCCTGCTGCTGCTGGCATTCTCTGTTTCCATGGGCGTTACGCGGGGCAGAATGGAACCCATCGGACTCGGATTCTATCCGGAAATCTTTGTTTTTGAGGCTGTTCCGAATGAGATACACAAGGGCGGCACGGCGACCCTCGAATGGGAGTCCCGCGGAGCCGCAGGGCTGGTACTAGAAGCACGGACGGAAAATGCTGACGCTTCGAGGGCCGAAATTGTGGCGGAGCTGCCTGCAAAAGGACATCTGGACGTGCATCCTTCGGAGAGCACGGTTTACTCACTGAAGTGCGATACAGTCATGGGCCTGAAGTGTGGAAACGCGGAACTCAGGCTCGAAGTCAAATAGCTTTACCTGAATCAACCAGGCGCATTATGATTGGGTTCAGGATGAAACGAACCCTGATTTCGCTTGCTCTGTTCATGCTGTTGGCGTCGGCTGGCGCTCTAAGCGCGGCTTCACGGCCTGACATGCTGGTTTCCACGGAATGGCTGGCGGGTCATCTAAACGACCCGAATGTAGTGGTGTTGCAGATCAGTCGCGAACGGGCGACTTGGGAAGCGGGGCATATCCCAGGAGCGCGCTTCGTGGCTCTGTCTGATCTGGTGGTCACGCGCGACGGCGTGCTCAATGAACTACCACCCGCAGCCGATTTGAAAAAAGTGTTTGAGGCGGCGGGAGTGTCGGATTCCTCGAGAGTCATTCTCTATACCGATGCCACGGTGCTGCCTGCGACTCGGGCCTGGTTCACGTTTGACTATCTGGGTTTCGGTGCACATGCTGCTCTGCTCGATGGCGGGTTGCAGAAATGGCGTGCAGAAAACCGTGCGCTGAGTAAAGACGCGCCCCAGGTAACGGCAGGACATTTCACGCCCCGGCTTCATCCGGAAGTGCTCGCTACTCTTGAACCGGTTAAGGATTTGTCATGGTCTGCGACGAATGGTTCAGGCGCGGTAGTGCTGCTGGATGCCCGGACCGCTGAAGAATTCCGCGGGGAACGGGCGGCTTCCGAGATCACCCGCCCCGGTCATATTCCCGGCGCGGTGAATATTTTCTGGCAACAGGATGCGGCCTCGAAAGACAGCCCGGCATTGCGCGGGGAAACGGATCTGCGCAAGCTTTACGAAGCGGCGGGGATCACGCCGGACAAGACGGTGGTGACTTATTGCAATACCGGGATGCAGGCTACGGAATCGTATTTTACCCTCAAATATCTGGGGTATGAAACGCGATTGTATGACGGCTCTTTTTCCGAATGGTCGAGTGCAAAAAATACAACTGTACAGAAGTAAAGCGCGCGGCACGCGATTGATATATATTTGACGATGTGTCAAGAGCCGCCGCCGTCGCATTTTCCGGCATGCATCACGATTTAGTCCGGAAAACTTCACCTGCGCAGGTGAAAATTCTGGCAGCCGCCCAAACGCTGATTCAGGCAAAAGGTGGGGCGGACGTCACCATGGCGGAGATTGCGCGAGCTGCCGGGCTTTCCCGCCAGGCCATTTACCTCCATTTCGAAGATCGGGAAGCTCTGCTGCTGGCCTTGGCGAGGTATGCCGATGACCGGCGCGGTCTTGATACTGAGGTTGGGCACGTCCTCGAAAGTAGTTCCGGGGTGCTCGCCATGACGCGTTATGTGGAACTGCTCACCCGTACCAACCCCGGTATTTGGGTACTGGCACGTGCGGCCGACGCAGTCCGGCGAACTGATCCGGCGGTCGAGAATACGTGGCAAAACCGTGTTCAGGTGAGGCTGAAGGTTTGCCAGGCGATCGTTGCCCGCATCGACAGTGAGGGGGCGCTGCTTCCCGGTGTGGAGCAGGAAACGGCAGTGGACCTGCTTTGGATGTTGACTTCACTGCGCAACTGGGAAGACCTGGTTCAGGTGCGGGGCTGGGCACCCGACAAATTCTCCCGCTACATTTGTGGGATTTTGGCGCGGACTCTCACCGGGCAGTGTGAAGTGGGAGGAGAGATGCAAAAGGGAAAAGAAACCCCTTGCGCGGGCACGCATCCAATACGTTGAGGAGTGCAATTCGGGGCTCCAAACCGGACCTTCTGTGTTAAGATCAAGACTCGGGAGTAGTGTGTGAACCCGTGCCTGTTTGCACGTTGTTTGCTTGTTTCCCGCCCGGGATTATCGCCATTTCTGACCACAGAGCTGTTTACCCCAAAAGCACAAAGCCAAAAAGAATGAACCTTGTCGTTATACCTTTTCTATACATGCAATCCGGACGGGAGGTCTAAGCGGCATGGATCCTGATGATGATCAATTTTTGCGCGAAGCCCCGATAGGGATTAACTTCGAAGAGGAAGCAACAAAATTTTTCGATCCTGAGGCGGAAACAGATTTTCTCCATCCGCATCAGCAGCCGGTAGAAGAATCTATCTATACGGATGATCCTGTTCGCGTATATCTGCGTGAAATGGGCGCGGTACCGCTGCTAACCCGTGAAGGCGAAGTGGATTTGGCTCGGCGTATGGAACGCGGTAAGGTTCGGATGCACAAGGCGATCAGCCGGTCTGCCATCGTGCAACTGGCTATTCTGGACCTGGCTGAACAACTGCGGAAGAACCCGGACGATCTCGACAATATGGTCGATATCGGCGGTGAAGTGGAAGAGGGCACTCCTGCTGACACCAAGAAGCGTGCGGACGTCCGGCAGATCTTTGTAGATATTCAGAATGCCCACCGCAAGCAGATTCAGCTGCGGGAGAAGTACGATACCGCACCGGCGGGCAATAAAAAGGTTCGGCGCAAGATGGCCATGCGGCTGTCGCGTGCGCTTGTGGAGACTTCGCTTTGCATTCGGCGTGTGCCGTGGATGTCGAACCGGTGGCGTGATTTTTCGAAAGAAATCGAACGCGCTGTCGATGAACTGAATCATCTGGATCGCGAACTGAAAAAGCTGGAAGCGCGCAATAACCTGGCGCAGCAGTCGCGCATTCGCGAACTTAAGCGTGAGATCAAGAAGCGTGAACTGAGCGCTGGCGCATCGGTGGAAGATCTGAAGCATACCGTTACGGTGATTCGCCATGGCGAACAGGAAGCCGAACGGGCGAAGAAAGATCTGGTAGAAGCCAACCTGCGTCTGGTGGTTTCGGTGGCTAAGAAGTATGTCAACCGTGGTTTGCATTTGCTGGATTTGATCCAGGAAGGCAATATCGGGCTGATGCGGGCTGCGGACAAGTTTGAATTCCGCCGCGGTTTCAAGTTCTCTACGTATGCCACGTGGTGGATCCGGCAGGCGATTACGCGGGCGATCGCGGATCAGTCGCGGACTATTCGTATTCCTGTCCACATGAACGAAAGCATGAACAAGTTTCTTCGTGCTTCCCGTGAACTGGAAAAGGAACTGGGCCGGACGCCGACCAACGACGAAATCAGCCGCCGGATGGATATTCCGGTGGAAAAAGTTCAGAAGCTGAAAACGATTTCGCGCGATCCGGTTTCGCTGGAAACTCCGGTGGGTCGCGATGGCGAATCAGCGCTGGGAGATTTGATTGAAGACCGCTGGGTGGGTTCGCCTGTCGATGCGGTGATTGAATCGAATGTGCGGGATGAGACTGCGGGCATTTTGAAGACTCTTTCTCCGAAAGAAGAGAAAGTGATTCGGCTGCGGTTTGGGATTGGGTGCGAGCGCGAACATACGCTGGAAGAGATTGGCCAGGAGTTTGACGTGACGCGGGAACGTATCCGGCAGATTGAAGCTAAGGCGCTCCGGCAATTGCGGGCTCCTGAGCGTGCGCGGCGTTTGCGGGCTTTGCTCGCGGCGCGGTAAGAGCGACAGCAGGTAACGCGAGAAAAGCCACCTTCGGGTGGCCTTTTTTTGTTGCAACACTGGTGTTGCATCGCTAACATTTGTGTTGTGTTTTCCAGATTGACGAGTTCACCAGGTTGAGGCGATCGCACGATGGACCGTCCTTTTGAGTACCCCTCCCTTGCGGTCGCCGCTCGGTAAACAGCTGATTCTATGGAGCCATGCGCGGACTTCCTGTCCTTCGAGATGACATGCTGCGATATCCGATAAATCTGAAGCGCGACACCAAATGGGCCGCCTGCTGGATCTGTCACATGCTTCAAAGCTGGAACAGCTTGAAACCGCACTGCGAGCGGTTGGCAAGGAACTTCTTATCGAGATCCGCGACGCGGCGTGAACCCACCTCAACGCTATCCCGCCAGGTAATACGCGATATACTTTCGGGCGATGAGACTCATTGTCCGCACTCTCGCCGTGGCTTCGCTTTTTACATTCCTGGCTGTTCCCGCTCTACCGCAGGCTTTGCCCAACCTGGGTCTGGTCCGGCTGAACTATACCGTCCGGAAACGCG
Source organism: Terriglobia bacterium (assembly GCA_025363475.1). Lineage (GTDB taxonomy): Bacteria > Acidobacteriota > Terriglobia > Bryobacterales > Bryobacteraceae > BOG-234. Next base: position 48,990 of record JANYDS010000096.1, on the reverse strand, counting down.
TTGTTAAGCCGCAGGGCGAACTCAAAACGCTGATCGATGCCAACGATAAAGAACTCGCGGAAGCCACCGAGAGCGGCAGAGTCGGAGATGTGCGTCGTCTGATTGCCAAAGGCCAGACACTGCTCGCGGATAAATCGTGGACCGGGGAACTCGACTTCGGCACGTCCCTTGCCATCCGTACCGACACTATGTTTGTTGACACTGCGAAACCCTGGGCGGTTCGTCTGGAGCAGATTTATTCGCCGCAGGTCAAACTGGATCACTCGCTGAGCGCCCGGATATCGGTTATGAGGCCACCAGCCGGTCAGGCTGGTGCGGGGCCGGAGATGGTGAGGGTGCTCGGTACATTCGAGGAAGTTCCGCGCGACCTGCGTGAGTCGCCGTATCTGGCGGATCTTGATGTTTCCTCTCTGGCCGATGGTATGTATCTGCTGCAGGTTGAAGTCTTCGATGGCGCAAAGGCTCTGGGTGCGCCCACCCTGCGCTTCGTCGCGCAAAAGGGTCTGACTGAGGCAGTGGGCCGCATCGAAGCCGGTGTTAAATCCACGCCCGAGACGATCCGCGCTGAGGCACTCTATCCCGTCGAACACATGCATGTTATTAATCGCGGCCTTATGGATATCGGGCAATTCGAGGTCGCAAAGGAACTGGCGACGGCTGAACGGGTGCTCATGGCTGCGAAGGGCGGGAAAGATCCGTTTGCCGGGCAGACAGGTGATGTCAAACGCCACTATTATCTGAAAGACGCCAATGAAATCATGCCGTACCGCATCTTCGTGCCGGCGGCTTACACTGCCTCGCGCGCGTTTCCTCTAATAGTCGCGCTCCACGGTCTGGGCGGAACGGAAGATTCCATGTTCGGTCAGGCCTACAAGGTGTCTGAACAGGCGGCACAGCATGGCTACATTGCTGTTGCGCCGCTCGGCTATCGCGTTGACGGGGGTTATGGACGAGGCGATTCCCGCCGCGCGCAACTCAGCGAGAAAGACGTGATGGAAGTGCTCGCGATTGTCCGGAAACAGTACAACATCGACAATACGCGGATCTATCTGATGGGCCACTCTCTGGGTGGTGGCGGAACGTGGGAACTGGGCGCAAAGTACGCGAATATCTGGGCTGCAATCGCGCCGATTTCAGGTCCGGCGAATCTGCCTGCGGTGGACCGGCTTCGTCACACGCCTGTGCTCGCAGTGCATGGTGATGCGGATACTGTTGTGCTGGTGGATGCATCCCGTTCCATGGTGGCAGCGCTCAAAAAACTGGACGGTGAGGTTAAGTATATAGAAGTTTCCGGCGGGAGCCACGGGAGTGTTTCCGCGCCGAACATGGGGGCCATCTTCGACTTTTTCGACGCCCACAAGAAGCCTACTTCAAATTGAGGTATTGTGGGACGCCTTCTTCGGCGATACCGAGGGCGGTGGCCAGGGCGATTTTTGCGGCGGTGTGCTGGTTCATGGCCGCGATGTAGTTCTCATTCGCACCTGCAAGCAGTTGCTGCGCCTGGATCACTTCGATGTTCTCGGTAACTCCGGCGGTAAAGCGGTCGCGCGCCTGAAACAGCGTCTCGCGGGAGAGGTCCACATTCTGCCGCGCCACCTCGACCTGGCTTGCGGCCGACTCTAAATCCAGTACCGCCGTGCGCACTTCGTAGTCGATGCGTCCGCGCAGTTCTTCGAGGACGTTCTTCTTGTTGCGCAGGACCGCATTCGCCTGATCGATATTGCTCTGCGTGCGGCCTCCATCGAGAACCGACAGCCGCACTCCCGCAACTAGAGAGTAGGTGCCATGTGATTCGGCGAGGGTGCGGCCGATGTCGCCGTAATCGCCTGCGACCACGACGGATGGCCATTTTTCTGAGTGCGCGGCATCTACCGCAAACTCCGCAGCCCGAATGGCGGCCTGTGCGGCGCGGAAATCGGCGCGATGATCCCATGCCTGTTTGAGCAGATCGGGCAGCGTGATTTGAAGAGGTGCGAAGGGCAGTGAATCCACAATTCGGAACTGCTGCCCGGCGGGCAGGCCGATGACGCGCGCCAGGGTGAGTTTGTCTTTTTCCACCTGATTCTTCCGGGCGAGCTGGCGCTGCTGTTCCGTTCGCAATTGCACTTCGGAACGCAGGACATCAATACCTGGTACGGTGCCCGCCTGTTTCTGATCAGAGGCGCGGTCAAACAAGGCCTGAGCGGTGGAGATTTCAGCTTGAATGGCGTCCACACGGGCGGCATCGGAAATGATGGCGAGGTAGGCGTTACTGACCGCTTGGGCTACCAGATTCCGGGCATCTTCCGCGTTCAGGTCAGCCGCCTTCAAACTCTCCGTGGCGGATTTCAAATTGCGGTTGGCAGTGCGGTCATAAACAGTCTGCTGGAAATAGGCACGCAGATTCTGGTAGCCAAATGGCCCTGCAATGGCTGGAAACCCTGGTGCGCTGAAACCGAACGCGACCAGATTCAGTTGCTGTGAAGTTTGCTCGACGGCCAGAGAAACACTGGGCAGCAGCGCGCTCAAGACTCGCTTGCGATCAGCCCGCGTGGATTCCGCAATCTCACGGCTGGTGAGCGTTCCCAGGTTGTATTGCAGACCGCGCTGAATTGCTTCGCGCAAAGAAAGATCCATCGGCGTTGCTGTGGGGCCGCCGGAAGCGGCAACGCTGCCTGTAAAACCGGGCCGGATCAATTCGCGCAACACGGGTACCGGGCCACCCGAAATTGCCTGAGGCGGTGGCGGCACCTGAGCCAGCGCGGAACCGCAGATTAACAGCAGTATTAAGAGGCTTTTCATCACTGATTGCATTCTCCCAGCCGTGATGCCGTGAGTACAGGTGACAATGTAGAGAATGAGACAGAGCTTTTCTCCCCAACTCAGCGACGCGGTTGCCGCAGCTAGCCTGGACTGGTCGCAAAGCGGGAAGGTCGCCCGGCTGTGGGCGCATGACAAGACCCTTTGGTCGGATGCAGACGAAGACCGGTGGCTGGGCTGGCTCGACATTCCGGATCGTGAACTGGAGCAGCAGGCTCGCTTTGAAGCGATTGCCCGGGACGTGAAAGCCGGTGGCTATCGTGATGCGGTTTTGCTGGGGATGGGAGGGTCAAGCCTTTGTCCTGAAGTTTTGTCGATGACGTTCGGGCCGCAGCCGGGCTTTCCTGTAATGCATGTCCTCGATTCAACGGATCCCGCGCAAGTGAAGGCTATTGAAGCGGCGGCAGACCCGAAACAGGCTCTTTATGTGGTCGCCAGCAAGTCCGGCAGCACGCTGGAGCCAAATATTTTCAAGCAGTATTTTTTTGAACAGGCAGGGCGTGATGGCAGCCGGTTTATTGCGATCACAGATCCGGGTTCGAAGATGCAGAAGCTCGCGGAAGGCGATCACTTTGGTTTGATCTGTTACGGGCTGCCTACCATCGGAGGGCGCTACTCGGCGCTTTCGGATTTCGGCATGGTGGCGGGAGCGGTGATGGGACTTGATATTCCCCGGTTTCTGCGTGGCGCGGTAGAAATGGCCCGGTTGTGCCGTCAGCCGGATGTGGCAAACAACCCCGGCGTATCGCTCGGCCTCGCGCTGGGTACTCTGGCACTGCATGGTCACGATAAGGTCACCCTTGTCGCTTCGCCTGCCATTCATGACCTGGGCGCCTGGCTGGAGCAACTGATCGCGGAATCGACCGGGAAGCAGGGTAAAGCACTGATACCGGTGGACCGCGAAGAATTGGGCGCGACTGAAGTCTACGGCCGCGACCGTGTGTTCGTGTACGTGCGCTTTACCCCGGAGCCAGATGCGGCGCAGGATGACGCGGTGGAACGGCTGGCGATGGCCGGACATCCGGTGATCCGCCTCGAAATGCAGGACCGGTATGACTTGGGTGCAGAGTTTTTCCGCTGGGAAATTGCTACGGCGGTGGCGGGTTCGGTGCTGGGGATCAATCCTTTCGACCAGCCTGATGTGGAGGCTAGTAAACTGGCCACGCGCAAGCTTACCGATGAGTTTGAAGCGACGGGTAAACTCCCTGCGGAGGCGCCGTTTTTTGAAGGCGACGGACTGAAGTTCTTTACGGATGAACGCAACGCGGCGCAATTGCCGGGTACAACCGTTGCGGAAGTTCTGCGGGCGCATCTGAACCGCCTGGGCGTGGGTGATTACTTCGGGCTGCTCGCTTACATCCAGATGAATCCGGCGCATGAAACTGCGCTGCAAACGATGCGCCATCAAGTGCGCGACAGTAAACACGTGGCGACATGTCTCGGCTTTGGTCCGCGATTTTTACACTCCACAGGCCAAGCCTATAAAGGCGGACCCAATACCGGCGTGTTCCTGCAAATTACCTGCGATGACGCGCGGGATGTGGCGATCCCCGGGCAGACTTACACGTTCGGAATCGTCAAGGCGGCGCAAGCCCGCGGCGACTTTGACGTGCTCACGGAAAGGCGGCGGCGGGCGCTGAGGATCCACATAACAGGCGAGCTGGAAAAGGGCCTGGCTACACTGCAATTAGCGCTCACGGAGGCGCTTTCGTAAATGCAAATCGGAATGGTTGGCCTGGGGAAGATGGGCGGCAATATGTCGCGTCGGCTCACGCGCGGCGGGCATGAGATCGTAGCTTTCGATTTGGACGCGACGAAAGTAGCCGAACTTGAAGCAGAGGGCATGAAAGGCGCCACGGAACTCGGGCGCTTCGTGGAGCAGCTCGCGAAGCCGCGCGTGGCCTGGCTGATGGTGCCGGCCGGGGAGCCGACTGAGGGCATGGTCAACAAGCTGGCGGAGTTGTTTGAGCCTGGCGACATCCTGATCGACGGTGGCAATTCAAACTTCAAAGACGATGTGCGGCGTGCGAAGGTACTGGCGGCAAAGGGTATCCACTACGTGGATGTGGGCACCAGCGGCGGCGTCTGGGGTCTGGACCGCGGTTATTGTCTGATGATTGGCGCTGAGACGGAAGTCTTCAAACATCTGGAGCCGGTTTTTCAGACGCTTTCGCCGGGTACGGGTGCAGTGGTGCCTACGGTGGGCCGGCCTCTCGATGGCAAGACTGCCCATTTGGGGTATCTGCACTGCGGTCTCAATGGCGCAGGTCATTTCGTGAAGATGATCCACAACGGCATCGAATATGGGCTGATGCAGGCCTATGGCGAAGGCTTCGACATCATGAAGAACGCTGAGTCGAAGGACCTGGCCCCGGAGCATCGCTACAACCTGGAACTGGGAGAAATTGCCGAGTTGTGGCGGCGCGGCAGCGTGGTGAGTTCGTGGCTGCTTGACCTGAGCGCCATTTCCCTGGCGCAGGATCCGGACCTTTCGAGTTTCAGTGGCTTTGTGCAGGATTCCGGCGAAGGCCGCTGGACGATTCAGGCGGCCATCGAAGAATCCGTGCCGGCCGATGTGCTGACAGCGGCCCTTTACGTGCGGTTCCGTTCGCGACAGGAACATACGTTCGCGGAAAAGATGCTGTCAGCGATGCGAAAGCAGTTCGGCGGCCACGTGGAACAGACGTCACCCAAATAGCCCACTCAAAACAAGCCAATGATCAAACATGAGGTAGTACACGCACCCGAAGATCTCGGGCGGATGGCGGACCGGTGCATCATGGTGGTCTTCGGCGCGTCCGGAGATCTCACCACCCGGAAACTTTTGCCGGCGCTTTATAACCTGGGCCGTCATAATCTGCTGCCACGCGAATTCGCCATCCTTGGTTTCGCGAAAGATGCGCTGACAGAGGAAGAGTTTCGCAAGAAAATCCGGGATGACATCCGCGAGTATGCCGGAGCGCCGGTGTCCTGCGAGCTTTGCGACTGGCTGGCCGATCATTCGTATTACATGACGGGCGATTTTGCTTCGGCAGATGATTTTGCGCGCATGAAACTTCGCGTTCAGGAGCTGGAAGCGCAGCATCACACCCAGGGCAATGTTTTCTATTACCTGGCGACGCTGCCGCAGTTCTTTCCGGAAATCGTGCGGCAACTGGCGGCGCAGCAGCTGACGGAAGAATCAGAAGGTGCCTGGCGGCGGGTGATTATCGAAAAGCCATTCGGCAGTGATCTGGCGTCTGCCAAAGCACTCAATCGTGACATTGGCCAGGTGCTTAAAGAACACCAGATTTACCGGATCGATCATTATCTGGGCAAAGAGACCGTTCAGAATATTTTGATCTTCCGCTTTTCCAACGGGATTTTCGAGCCGGTCTGGAACCGCCGTTATATTGACCACGTGCAGATTACGGTGGCGGAAAGTCTTGGCGTGGAACGGCGCGGCGGCTATTACGAACATGCCGGGGCACTGCGCGATATGATCCCCAATCACATTTTGCAGCTGTTATCGCTTACAGCGATGGAACCGCCGGTATCTTTCGACGCAAATGCGGTGCGTGATGAACAGGCGAAGGTGCTCCACGCGATTCAGACCATCTCGCCGGAAGACGTCTTGCAGCGCGCCGTGCGCGGCCAGTATGGCGCGGGGCTGGTGGGAACGGAACAGGTTGCGGGGTACCGTGCAGAGCCGTTTGTAGACCCACAATCGAGCACGGAAACGTTTGTGGCCTTCAAGCTGGCCATTGATAATTGGCGCTGGGCGGACGTTCCGTTTTATATTCGAACTGGTAAGCGGATGCCCAAGCGTGTTACGGAAATTGCGATTCAGTTTCGGAGCGCACCGTTCCGGCTGTTCCGGGATACGCCGGTGGAAAAACTGACCCCCAACACGCTGGTAATGCGAATTCAGCCGGATGAAGGGATTTCACTGCAGTTTGGTGCGAAGATTCCGGGGGCGCATGTTCGGGTGGGGCCGGTAACGATGGATTTTGAGTACGCGGATTACTTCGGTACCGAACCGAGTACCGGCTATGAACGCCTGCTTTACGATTGCATGATTGGCGACGCAACGCTATTCCAGCGCGCTGACATGGTGGAGGCGGGCTGGAACGTGGTGGAGCCGGTGCTGGATGTGTGGAAAGCCCTGCCTGCTAAGGCTTTTCCCAACTACGCCGCCGGGACCTGGGGCCCGAAAGATGCGGACGAACTGATGCGGCGCGACGGCCGTGTCTGGCGGAATGAGTAAGCTGCCAGACCCTACAGTTTCTTAATCGTCAGGCTGCCGCGGTCCGTCTCCAGATTGATTTCCGGCCCGGTACCGCTCTTGCCTTCGATGACTGCTCCGCGCCCTTTGCTTTGCGAGGTGAGAGGTGCGCCGAACTGGTTGACCGCTTCGCCCTGGCTGGTTGAGCCTCTAAGCTGGAAGCCGGTCTTGTCGGAAAGGGAAACTGTAATGTCGCCGTGGCGGGAACGGACGTCCATTTTCGGCAGCGGGCTTTTCGCCGCCGTCACTTCGATGTCGCCGCGCTCCACAGTGAAGTCGATCGCATTCGAGACATCCACAGCCTCGATATCACGGGTTCCGGTAGAGAACCGCACCGGCCCGGTTACGTTCGTCAGCTTCAGGTTTCCCAGATCCATGGTGATGAAACCTGGAACAGCTTCCGTTCTAAACTCCGTGCGGGCGGACTGGAAGTGCATTGGTTTCGCCAGCGCGCGGAACTCCAGCGTGCCTGAATATTCGCCGCTGATAGTCACCTGGCCGGCGATATTTTCCAGCTGCACATCGCCGCCCCGGCCCTGCAGGTCCACGGCGCCTTTGGAGTCGGAAACGCGGATAAGACTGGTGCGTACTCCGTCAATCCTGACGTCTTTGCCGATTCGGCTCAGGCGCACATCGCCCCGCGCAGATGATATATCGACGCCGCCGTCAACGTCGTCCACTGTCACGTCGCCACGCTTGCCGCGAACTTCCAGATTGAGGCCGCGCGGGATGGTTAGTTCAAGATCGCTCGTAATCTGGATGGAACCGCGATCCGGAGCCTGAACCCTGACGAGCAGCGTGTCGCCCTGCCGTTCGAGGTCGAAGCCGCCCTGTTGATTGGCCCGGTCCGCATCTCCGCGGCTCATCGCCCGGATGGATTTGCGACCTGTCACTTTCACATCGCCCGAAGCATCGCCGCGGACCGAAACACTGCCGCGTCCGTTATCCACCAGAATGCGTGTGACGCCCTGAGAAGCCACTTGCTGCATGGTGCCAGGCGCCAGATCGTAATCGTAACTGGAGCCGAAGACGGACATTCCGTTGCCGTTAAAACCCATCCAGGGACCGATGTGAACATTGCCGTTGCGCCCGCCGAAAACTCCCGCCAGGACGCACCAGAAAATGACCCAGAAAACCCAGCCGCCACCCAGGGGGCGCGGACAGGGTTCATCGCCCCGGCTGGCGTAAAAGAGGACCTCCACCAGACCTGCGACGCCCGTCACAATCAGCAGGAAGGGCCAGTAGCGTGAGAGCGCGGCGAACGGAGAAAAATCAGGCCGCAGGTTGCCGATCAGGAACAGAATTCCAAGGGCTATCAGGACGACCGGACCTGTAATGGACCGGCCTCTCATTGCGGGCCTCCGGGATCAATGCTATTGCGCTCACGGCGGGGACGACCGCCACCTGCCAGGCTGAGGAGGCCAATGACAATCAGCAACACCGGCCACGTCTGGCTAAACCGGATCTCCGACATGGTATCGAAGGCAAACAATACGCCCACTGTGATCAGGATCACCGGACCGCGAATGGCCCGCACTAAAGACCGGCTCTCGATATTCATCGCGGCACCTCAGCATTACGTGTTGCGGAACGGTCACCCGCGAGCCGCGAATAAAGCAGATAGCCGCCGAAGACAATCAGGCCTACGGGCCAAAACCGTTCCAGCTGGTAGGTATCGATTAAATCGGTAGTGTCGAGCAGCAGGATAAAGCCCAGCGCGATCAGCAGAACCGCCCCTGCCGGGAACCGCCCCTGCGTCGGCTTGATGTCGAAAAGGCTGGAAAACTCTTCCACTGAATCACCCTCCCGCCGCTTCCTCGCGGTGTGGAAAGCTTCAAATGCCATGTAAAACACCCAGGCGCTGATCATGATGCCCAGCAAGGGCTCCATAGCGCCGTGGGAACTGCTGGTGATGCTAACCAGAAGGCCGAACACCACTGCGTGGATCAAGCCCTTGGCGTATTGGCCGTTGTAAAGCGCACCCACGCCCGGGATAAAGCCGAGGAACAGCGCAAGCAGGGGATGCGCCTTCATGTCGCACTGGCGCGGGGGCGCAGCTGATGTGTAGGGTGATTCCGAATACTGCTGAGCCCGTGGTGTTTCAGGAGAGGGCGGCGGTGCATCCGAGCCGGTGAGTTGCGGTGTAATAGTTGCCGTCACGGGTGCATGTTCCGCGCAGAATACCGAGCCGAGTGCAGGGCGCTGACAATCCGCACACATCGGCTTCCCGCACTCCCGGCAGAACGCCACTGACGTTACTTCTCCATGATTTGCGCAGTTCATTTTTTAGTCCCCCTGTCATCAGGCTGCGCCGGTTCGAGCTTCTTACCGTTGGCTCGTGTGTCCGCCGCCGCCTCTTCGTCTTCCTTCTGCTGTTGTGACCACTCGCTGATCTGGCTCTTTACCTCATAGATCAGTTTCATGCTCTGGTAACTTTTTACTGCCCGGTCGTAAATCCTCTGCGTGCGATTTTCGAGTGAACTCACCAGCCGCACCGGATCCATATCCGCTGCTGCCAGGTTCTTCTTCGGAACGCCCGCGCATTGCGTCAGCATTGTTGCCGAGATCATGGTGAACACCGCACCCAGCACGAACCGCGGCTGCAGCACGGGTGCGAAGGTCCGGTTGATCCAGCCCCGCAGACCCTTGCTGCGCAAGCTCAGTTCCCAGCCGGAATTGGTTGCATGGAGAATCTTCGTCATCAGCACCGGCGGCATTTCCACATCGGCCACCCGGCTCATGAATGCAACCGCCAGTTCGGCGTCTTCAGCGAGGAGCGCACATGCCGCGCAGGTTTCTTTATGCCGCGCGAACGCACCCTGCCGACTCGCCGGCAACACGCCGTCGATATGGTCAGCCAGTAAAATTTCGAAATCCGCGCAGTTCAGTTCGTTCATACCGCTTCTCTGTATTTCCGCAGGAGGCGAGCAAGTTCCGCCCGCCCCCGGTTTAAACGGGATTTGACCGTTCCTTCGGGGATCGCCAGCACTTCGGCAATTTCCCGGTATTCCATCTCCTGCAAATCTCTTAAAATAATTGTTTCCCGCAGTTCCGGCGAAAGTTTTGCCAGTGCTGCCTGCAGCAGTTCGCTTGCTTCACGGCCAGCCAGGGCGCTGTCCGTTCGGCTGCCCATGCTGTGGCGCGCTTCCACACCGGACAGCTGTTCTTCAATCGAATCGGTGACCCGTTCATTCCGCGTCCGGCGGTAATGATCAATCAGCAGATTGCGTGTCAGCCGCGCCAGCCAGGTGGCAAAGGAACCTTCGGTGGACCGGAAGCTTCCCAGCGCCCGGAACACCCGCAGAAACACGTCCTGGGTGAGGTCCTGAGCTTCCGAATCTTTGCCCGTGAAGCGATAGCAGATCCCGTAGACCCGGCGCGAATGGAGGCGCACCAGCTCTTCCCAGGCTGCGTCGTCCCCGCTCAGACAACGCTCTACGACTGTAGTGTCCAGATCCAAATTCTCTGCTGCGGACAAGCTACCGGCTTTCGTACTGTTCCAGACCGCCGATACTGCCACTCCAGCCATGTCCCTTTCGAATCCTTCCGTTATGAGGAACGAGGCTTACCCATGATAGGTTCAATCTTTGTGTTTCTGCCATACTGAGATTTGAAATGTCCATTTTGCGGCCATATTGAGGACCGCGTCATTGATTCGCGGGAGAGCCGTGAGGGCGATTCCATCCGCCGCCGCCGTCAGTGCATGAGTGAGGAGTGCGAAAAGCGCTTCACTACTTATGAGCGGATTGACGAAGTGCCTTACATGGTGATCAAGAAGGACGGGCGTCGGGAGAAGTTTGATCGCCAGAAGGTTTTGAATGGTTTGCTGAAAGCTTGTGAGAAGCGGCCGGTTAGTATGCCTAAGCTGTCGGAGCTGGTGAATCAGGTGGAATCGAGGGTGACAGATTCGCCGGACCGGGAAATTACCACTATTGAAGTTGGGGAATATCTGATGGATGCCCTGCGCGATGTGGATAAGATTGCGTATGTTCGGTTTGCTTCGGTTTATCGGAATTTCCAGGATGAACAGGCGTTTCTGAACGAACTGAAGAATCTGTAGCGGTTAACATTGATTACGATGGCATTGCGGCAACTCCAACCCGGTGAACAGGACCAGATTCGGATGATTGCTCATCGCCACGGGGTGACGAGCATCAAAATATTTGGTTCGTTTGTTCGCGGCGAAGCGCGGCCGGGCAGTGACCTTGACCTGCTGGTTGAGGCAGGACCCAACACCACGCCATTTTTCCCGGGCGGGTTGATTGCTGATCTTGAAGATGCACTTGGGCGCTGGGTTGACGTTGTTGAAGAGCAGGGACTACATTATCTGCTGCGGGACCGGATTCATGCCGAGGCTGTTTCTCTTTGAATTCCGGGTCGTCGCTGGCGGGTGAGCGGGACTATTTTTATTTGTCCCACATGCTGGAATGTATTGAATCGACAGGAAACTATTACTCTTCCGGCGACGATGAACGGGATGACCGCACACTCGACGCAATTCTCCGCAGGTTACAGGTTCTGACGGAATCCTCCAAGCGAATCCCGGAGGAACTCAAAGCCGCCAATCCGCATGTGAGCTGGCGCGAACTCGCTGTTTTTCGCAATGTCGTGGTCCATGATTATCTCGGTTTGCGGACAGAACGAATCTGGTAGATCGTCCGCGACGATAATCCAAAACTCAAGGCGCAGCTGGAGTCTATGATGCGCGAACAGCGACTTCCAATGAAATTGGGCGATATCTAATGGGCGCCGCGATCCGGGGAACGGGCTGGCTACGGTCCGGCCGAAGTGGCGTCCACAAAGTCAGGACCGTTCATAGATGTCTTCGCGTTTCCATGTCCGCTCACAGCCAGTGACGGTGTGCTTTTCAACGCTCTCTTTTAACGCCTGGAGATTCCGCTGCCGGAGGGCCGCCGCATCATTCTGGGCGAACAGATTTTCGAGTTGGGTGCTGATCAGCCCCGTCAGGGTGGTGTCACGCTGGGCGGCGATCTTCTCCGCCTTTTGCACCAGTTGATCGTCCAGCGTAATAGTGACGTTCATGAATCCATGATACGGGAAAATTTGCGCCCGGAGCCTGGACCGTTTGCCGAATCTCTGGCACAATAGACCATGCTCCAGTCGCCCCGACGAATTGCCGCCGTCCTGCTTTGTGCTGTCTCGCTGGTTTCTGCGCAAACAATCGACACGGCAACGCTCGCGAAGATAAGTGCCGAGGCTGCTTCCGGGTCTCAGGTGTCGCAGGTTTTCGATACCCTGACCATCGACATCGGACCGCGCCTGACTAACTCGCCGGCATTCTTTCGCGCGGTTGATTTCGCCGCCGACAAACTCAAAGCCTGGGGCTTTGAAAATACCCACAAAGAGTCGTGGAAGTTTGGCCGCGGCTGGACTCTCAATAAACTCACACTCGAAATGACCGAGCCGCGCTATATGCCGCTGATCGGCTACGCGGAAGGCTGGTCGCCTTCCACTGCGGGTGAACTCGTTGCTACCCCGATTTATCTCGGCGACAAAACACCGGCGCAGATCGAAGCGCTGAAGGCCTCACTCAAAGGCGCGATTGTAATGCCATTGCCCCCGCAGCAGGTTTACGTCCGTGAGGACCGACCCCAGCCCAGCGCCTCCGGCGTGGTGGCACCGGAGATTCTGTCCCCATCTCCGCTGTTCGCTACGCCTGCGGAAGCGCAGCGGCTGAATGTTCTGGCCCGAACCGCTGGTGCGGGCCTTGTCCTGCGCCCCAGCGTATTGAGCGATGGCACCGTCTACGTGACCGGGCGCGATCAGGGCGCTGCCAACGTACCTTCGGTCATTCTCAGTTCCGAACACTACAACATGATTGCGGGCATGATGGAGCACAACATCCCCGTGAAACTGCGTGTGAATGTGCAAGCCACCTATCAGGAAGCGGAAACCAATTCCTACAACATCATCGCGGAAATTCCCGGTACTGACCCTTTGCTGAAAGACCAGGTGGTGATGCTCGGGGCGCATATTGATTCCTGGCATACGGGCGTGGGAGCCACGGATAACGCCGACGGCACCACCACGATGATGGAGGCCATGCGCATCCTTAAAGCCATCGGAGCGAAGCCGCGCCGGACCATCCGGCTTGCGCTTTGGGGCGGTGAAGAGCAGGGTCTGCTGGGGTCAAAGGCCTGGGTGGCTAAAGCTACGAAACAGGATCTTGAGAATCTCTCGGTTTACTTCAATATCGACAACGGCACTGGGCCAATTTATGGATTTGCGATGGAGAATAACGAAGGCGCGAAGCCTTTGTTCGATTCCTGGCTGGCGCAACTTCGGGACATTGGCGCGCGTAAAAATGTGAACCTGCGGCTCACCAATACCGATCACCTGAGTTTCATCGCTGCGGGGGTTCCCGGCTTCAATCCGTTTCAGGATTATCAGGATTACGACGTGCGAACCCACCACACCAACATGGATACTCGCGACCATGTAAAGACTGCGGATCTGCGCCAGTCGGCGATTGTGATGGCATCATTTGCATGGCAGGCTGCTCAAATGGACGAGCGTCTGCCACGCAAATAATTGCTTACTCAGGCTGCGGAACGATGCGCAGGTAGGGCTTAGGAGCCTTCCAACTCGCATACTTCGCCTTCGCTTCTTCGTCGGAAACGGAGGGCAGAATGATGACATCTTCGCCGTCTTTCCAATTCACGGGCGTAGCCACTTTATGCTTCGCGGTCAACTGCATGGAATCGAGCACGCGCAGCACTTCGTCGAAGTTGCGACCGGTGCTCATCGGGTAGGCCAGCGTCAGCTTGATCTTCTTGTCCGGACCGACTACGAACACGGTCCGCACGGTGGCGTTGGTTGCGGCGGTACGGCCTTCGGACGTCTCGCCCGCGTCGGCAGGCAGCATGTCGTAGAGTTTGGCCACCTTGAGTTCTGTGTCGCCGATCATGGGGAAATTTACGGCGTAGCCCTGTGTTTCTTCAATGTCGCTCGCCCACTTGCTGTGGTTGGTAACGGGGTCAACACTCAGGCCAATCACCTTGCAGTTCCGTTCGGCGAATTCGGGCGCGAGTTTGGCCACATAGCCCAGTTCCGTGGTGCAAACCGGGGTGAAATCCTTGGGATGCGAAAAGAGGATGGCCCAGCCGTCCCCAATCCATTCGTGAAAGTTGATGTGCCCCTGCGTCGTTTCGACGCTGAAATCGGGCGCAGTATCGTTGATTCTGAGTGACATAGTTTCTGTGGAGAATTGTAGCGCTGCGGCGGCTGTCGAACACAGTAACCGCCGCAGGGTCGCTTATTGCTTTAGGGCGTAGACGTAAAGCGAAGTACCCGCGCTAATGGCCACGTACTGACGACCGGCAACGGAGTAAGACATAGGGCCGGAAGCAACAGGACCGCCGAGTGATTTGGTCCAGAGCAACGCACCGGTTTTGGCGTCAAGCGCATAGAAATTACCGTCGCGGCCGCCGCTGAAGAGGACATCAGAAGCGGTGGTCAGGATGCCGGCGTCAGTAACGTCTGCCATCTTGAATTCCCACTTGCGTTCGCCGGTTTTCGGGTCAATGGCGCGGACTGCGCCATACCCTTCATCTTCACGGCGATTGAGCGTGGCCGCGGGCTGCATCAGCAGAGGGACGATGTTGCGCGGAGCACCGCCCATGTACAAGCGCCCTTCCACGTAGTCACCGTCAGACTTGCCGTAAACGCTGGAGTAGTTATCCCAGACCGAGAGATAAAAGAGACCGGTCTTGGGGCTGAATGAGGGTGAATACCAGTTCGTCGCGCCCAAATTGCCGGGATAGATCTGTGTTCCCGCAGCGGTCGGTTCCATGTTGGCCTGGCGCATGGGGCGACCCCGTTCGTCGAGGCCTGTGGTCCAGGTAACCTTGGCAAAGGGCTTGCCCAGAAGGTACTGGCCGCTGGTTCGGTCCAGAACGTAGAAGAAACCATTACGATTGCCCCACATCATGACCTTGCGGGGTTTACCCTGCCAGTCAATCTCGCCCAGCACGGGAACCTGCACGCTGTCGAAATCGAAATCGTCATGCGGCGTGAACTGGTAATGCCATTTCAGCTTGCCGGTGTCTGCATCAAGCGCGACTACGGAATCGCTGTAGAGGTTGTCGCCGGCGCGTTTGTCGCCGTTCCAGTCCGGACCCGGATTGCCGATGCCCCAGAACGTCAGGTTGGTTTCAGCATCATAAGCGCCGGTCACCCAAACGGGTGCGCCGCCGTGCTTCCAGGAATCGCCCGCCCAGGAGTTGCCGCCTGGTTCATCGGGGGCGGGAATGGTGTAGAAACGCCAGACTTCCTTGCCGGTTTTGGCGTCATAAGCAGCGATGAAACCGCGGATGCCGTATTCGCCGCCAGCCGTACCTACAATCACTTTGTCTTTGATGATGAGCGGAGCATGCATCAGCGAATAGCCCGCTTCCGGCTTTGCCACTTCCACTTTCCAGACTGGTTTGCCGGTTTTGGCATCGAGTGCGATCAGGCGTCCGTCAATCGTGCCGACGTAAACCAGCTCGCCGAGGATGGCAACACCACGATTGATGCGGCCGCAGCAGGTGCGCGACTGAGCCGAAACGTTGGCGGAGTAGGTCCAGAAAATGCGGCCAGTGGCGGCATCTAGCGCAACTACGTCACTCGGAGCCTGCGTCGTATACATCACGCCATCGACAACGATGGGTGTGGCTTCAAATTTCTCAAGCGAACGTTGCTGGAAAACCCACTGGAGGTCCAGGTTCTTGACGTTTGCAGGAGTGATCTGGGTGAGCGCCGAATAGCGCTGGCCGTTATAGGAACCCGAGTAGGACAACCAGTTCTGCGGCTCTTTGGCAGAGTTGAGCAGCCGATCAAAGGTCACCTGGGCGGACGAAATCCGGACAAACGGCGAACCGGCAATACAAAGGAGCAACAGGGCGGGGATTCTCATGTCGGTTAAAGGCCTTTCAGCGAGGTCAGGTAGCCGATGACGTCGGCGAGTTCCTGAGCGGTCAGTGTGTCTTTATACGAGGGCATGGGCGATTTCGGCAGGAAGTTGTGTTCCTTGAGATCGGCCAGTTTGAAGGAGGCCAGATTTTCTTTCGAGTCGAGCATCTGCACGCTGAAGGTGTCTTCGTTGAGCAGGCGTCCGGTAACCGTGGCTCCGGCCTTCGTCACTACGCGGTAGTAGCGATTCTGCCCCAGCACTTCGGCATCGGGTTCAAGGAGGGAGCGCTGGAGATCAGCCGTGCGGCGCAACATGCCGATATCGGTAAGATCAGGCCCTACTCTGGATCCGGATGCCCGTACGCGGTGGCAGTTCTGGCACTGGCCTTTACCTTCAAACAGGGCTCTGCCGCGTGCGGGGTCGCCGCCTGCGACGGTTGCCACGTTGGTGGCGGAGGCGAGCGACCGCAGGTACGCCACGATGGTGAGCGCGGCTGATTCGGAGAACGCACCCGGAGGCATCGCCGTGCCGGGAATGCCTTTGGTAACGATGGAGGCAATCTCTTCATCAGAGTTGGCACGTTTGAATTTGCCGTGACCGAGGTCGACACCGGGCTGGCTGTCGCCATTGGGTCCGTGACAGGAGGCGCAATTGGCGCGATAGAGGCGACCACCGTTCTCAACGTCGGACGGCGTGTAGCCGTGCTGCGCAAACAGGGCGCCTGCGAACAGCAGGGGCAGTAAAAATCTCATCCTCAACAGGATAATCTAAATTCCCTCTCCCGCGAGCAACTGATCTTCATGGCCGACCAGAATGCCTCGGCGTTCCAGCAGGCTGACGGCTTCGTGGGTGGCCAGACGACGGGCATCGAGAGCCATTGCAGGCACTTCACCGGTCACGATCAGAATCAGGCCGGCGGCTCGGGCGAGTTGGAGCGTACCTTCGCTTGCGGTGGCTGTCACAGCGGTTGCCGCGCCCAGATCAAAGAGTTCCCGTTCGAGGAGCAGGGCAGCTTCCGGGTCGTCCACCGCTATGATGGCGGGTTTATGGCCGAAGCGGGTGGTGCGTTCGGCAGCCGTAACCTGACCGCGGGTCTCTTCCTTGCCTTCAACGTCAATGATCATGCCCGCGCCGAGTGTTTCGTTCGACAGGGGGTCTATGACGATAAACGCGCCGGTCACGCGGTTTTCCGTATAAGGGTCGAAGAAGAGCGGTCGGTGGGTTTCGACGGAAATTTCGCCAATTTCGTTGAGTTCGAGGCGCTGCGCCGAGACGTGCTCCAGCGTATTCACGTCAACGCGGTGGTGGATGCTGCGGATGATGCCGCGCACCTGATGCGACGTGTGTTTGATGAGATAACTGCGGCCCGGTTCGAGCGGCCTGGAGTTCATCCAGACAATGCTGGAATTGAAGCGACGAGCGACAAACGGAACGGCGAGCGCGGGGACGATCATATCACCGCGACTGATGTCGATTTCATCCGCCAGGCAAATGGTGACCGACTGCAGGGCGGATGCCGTGGCGAGATCGCCGTCGTAAGTTACGATGCGTTCGATGCGCGTGTGGCGGCGTGCGGGTAGAGCCAGGACCAAATCTCCGGCGCGGAAAACACCGGACGCGATCTGGCCGGCATAACCGCGGAAATCGAGGTTCGGACGCAGAACATACTGGACGGGAAAACGCGCGGGCAGGTCTTCCCGGCCGCTGTCAGCTGGTACTTCTTCGAGGTAGGGGAGCAGCGCCGGACCCTGATACCAGGGAGTTTTGAGCGACTTATCGACAACGTTGTCGCCATCGCGTGCGCTGATAGGGATGAACAGCGGCGCGGGTGCGCCAATCCGGTTCATAAAACTGGTGAATTCAACCCGGATCCTGTCGTAAATGGCTTCGTTGAACTCAACCATATCCATCTTGTTGATGGCTACGACGAAGTGTTTGATGCCCAGCAGGTTCGCGATGAAGGCATGGCGGCGGGACTGCGGCAGCACGCCATTGCGGGCGTCAATCAGAATAATGGCGAGGTCAGCGGTGGAAGCGCCGGTGGCCATGTTTCGGGTGTATTGTTCATGGCCTGGAGTATCGGCAATGATGAATTTACGTTTCGGGGTGGAAAAATAGCGATAGGCTACGTCGATGGTGATGCCCTGCTCGCGCTCGGCACGGAGTCCATCTGTCAGCAAAGCAAGATCAATATGGCCGCCGCTGCCGTTAGCTGAAGCTTTCTTGACGCTGGCCAGCTGGTCGTCGTAAATGCCTTTGGAATCATAAAGCAGACGTCCGATGAGGGTACTCTTGCCGTCATCGACGCTGCCGGCGGTGGAAAAGCGGAGCAGACTCATCTAGAAATAGCCCTCGCGCTTTTTGATTTCCATTGACCCTTCCTGATCGTGGTCAATTACGCGGTTTTCACGTTCGGAACGGCGCACCAGCTTCATTTCGTCAATAATTTTTTCGATGGTATCGGCTTCAGAGTGAATCGCGCCGGTGCAGGGGCTGCAACCGAGCGACCGCATGCGGCACATCACCATTTCCGCTTTTTCGCCCGGCAGCAGCATGAAGTCCTGCTCCACCGGGATTAGCGTACCGCCGCGCACCACCATCGGGCGGGATTTGGCGTAATACAGAGGCACGATGGGGATGTTTTCGCGTTCGATGTACTGCCAGACGTCGAGTTCGGTCCAGTTCGAGAGGGGGAATACGCGGATGTGCTGGCCCTTGTCGACGCGGGCGTTATAGACGTTCCAGAGTTCGGGGCGCTGGTTTTTGGGGTCCCACTGGCCGAACTCGTCGCGGAAGGAATAGACCCGTTCTTTGGCCCGGGATTTCTCTTCGTCACGGCGAGCACCGCCAAATGCGGCATCGTAGCCACCGGCGGCGAGGCCATCCAGCAGGGCACGGGTTTTGAGTAAGCCGCAGCATTTCTGGGTGCCAAGGCGGATGGGATTGGTGCCGTCGTCAATGGCCTGCTGGTTGGTGTGAACAATGAGCCGGGCACCGATGGATTTTACAAAAGCATCCCGGAACTCGATCATTTCACGGAACTTATAGGTTGTGTCTATATGCAGAAGGGGGAAGGGAATCTTGCCGGGGAAGAAGGCTTTCTGGGCGAGGCGCACCATGCATGAGGAGTCTTTGCCGATCGAATACAGCATGACCGGGTTCGCGAACTCCGCTGCAACCTCGCGAATAATTTGTATGCTCTCAGCTTCGAGCAGGTCGAGATGGTCCACTTTGAGTACCCGATTCTTATGATACACATTAATCCCGATAGGGATTAGGGGAAACGCACGCCGAGGTAAAGAATATTGATTGCGGCGGAAAAGACGGGATTGAAAACCTGATCGAAAACCTGCCAGGCCAGCACCAGGCCGATGATGGCGAGGCCACCCATCTTGACGCGCAACTCCTGTAAACGGAGCGCGCCGCGTTCGGAAGTGAACAGGCCGAGGATACCGTAGCCGTCGAGGGGCGGGAACGGAATCAGGTTAAAAGTACCGAGCAGCAGGTTGAGCGAGAAAAATACGCTGAGTACTGTGGCGACACCTTCCGCGATGCCTTCGCCGGAGGGTGCGGCGACCATGTGGCTGAAAGCAGGTCCGGCCGGAACAAACGAACCCAAGGCGAGTCCGACGCGCATGAGGATGGCGGCGATGATGGCCAGGGCGAAGTTGGCAACGGGGCCCGCGAGGGACATCCAAGCCGCCCGTTTGGGGAATTGCTGTGCCCACCGGGGGTCATACGGCACGCTGGCCCAGCCGATGAGGCCGGAACCGGTGGAAAGACCGATCAGGGGCATAATCACCATGCCGAAGGGTTCACGTTTGATGTGCGGCAGGGGACTGAGCGAAACATGGCCGCCATCGAGCGCCGTATTGTCCCCGCCCCATTTGGCGACAAGGGCGTGTGCAGCCTCATGACAGGTGGTGGAAAAGAGGAAAACGACGTACTGGAGGAAACCCAGGGCCAACTGGTCGGGATTCATGGGGAAGACCTCTTAATTATAGCGGACGTGGACGCGGAGGCGTTTGGCCCCTAATGTGCTGTAATTCAGGTATGCGCATGAACATTGGTTTGGTTGGATTGTTGAGTTTAATGAGTTTGTGGGGTTGCTCGAAGGCTGTTCCGGTGGCTCCGGCCGGGCCCCAGGCGACTGTCACTCTTAAGGACGGCAGCAAATTTACCGGTACGGTGACGGGAACCACGCCTGAAGCCATGACTTTGTTGAGTCAGGCGGGCGATTCCCGAACGTATCCGATGGCCCAGCTTTTAGCGGTTAAGTATCTGGACCCCGAACCGGCTGTGGCTCCCGCAACCGCAACTCAGCCCGTCACATCTCAGCGGGCTGCATCTCAGCAGGGTTCATACCAGAACACGACGCAGCCTGTGGTGGCCGCACAGCAAAGGCCGGTGAGGCCGACCCGTCCGGTTGAGGCATTCAACACGCTCTCGGCGGGCACCAGTATTCAGGTAAGGAATAACGAAGCCATTTCGTCTCAGACTGCCGAGCCGGGCCAGACTTTTTCCGCTGTAGTGGAACAAGATGTACTTGATGCTGCGGGCGACGTTGCCATTCCGAAAGGCTCAGACGCCACTCTAGTGGTGCGGGAGGCTAATGACCAGGGCAAGCTGCAGGGACGTTCGGCTCTGGCAATTGATCTGGGCGCAGTGACAGTACTTGGCCGTCAGTACCGCATGGACACGACGGATCTTGTGGAGCAGGGCCGTGAAGGGGTTGGCACCAACAAACGCACGGGCGTCTTTATGGGCGGCGGTGCGGCGCTGGGTGGCATTATTGGGGCGTTGGCAGGTGGCGGCAAAGGTGCCGCAATCGGAGCACTGTCCGGAGCCGGAGCTGGTACGGCGGCACAGGGCATGACCCGTGGCAAAGCTGTCCGGATTCCCTCAGAAACCTTGATGACTTTCCGGCTGGAAGCGCCGGTTCGTATCCGCGAAATTCGGTAAACGTTATTTGCTGGCGGCGGCTACTTTTTCAACTTCAGACATCAGACGGAGCGTGTTGCCTCCGTAGATTTTGATGATGTCGGCCTGGGAGTAGCCGTCTTCCAGCAGTGCACGGGTCAGGTTCTGCCACTTCTCCACTCCCTCAAGGCCTTCAGGCACGCAGGGCACTCCGTCGAAATCACTCCCCAGACCGATTGCATCGACTCCGGCAATATCAGCTACACGGTTGATGTGCTTCATCACGTCGGCCATGGTGGCGCGCTTCGCGTGGGGTTTCTTTGCTTTATCTTCATCCGCATACTGCTGGCTGATGAAACCACAATTCAAATTAATCTGAACCACGCCGCCTTTCTTCGCCATCGCGATGATCATTTCATCCGTCATGTTGCGCGGCACTTCAGTAATTGCGCGGGCAGCCGAGTGCGAGGCGAAGACCGGGGCTTTGCTGGTTTCGAGGGCGTCCCAGAAGGTCTTGTCGGCTACGTGCGAGATATCCACAATCATGCCGAGGCGGTTCATTTCCCGCACCACATCTTTGCCGAACGGGCTCAAGCCATTGTTGGGTTTGTTTGTTTCGCCCGAGGAATCTGCCCAGTTGTTGTTGTTGGAGTGCGTCAGCGTCATGTAGCGGACGCCTTCATTGAAGTAGACGCGCAACAGGCGCAGGTCGTCTTCAATCGCGTGGCCGCCTTCGATCCCGAGAAGTGCCGCAATCTTGTGCTGCCGGTGGGCTTCGCGGATCTGCGCGGCGGTGGTGGCAAGCATGAAGTCCGACGGATATTTTTCGATAATGTCGTGTTTGACGGTATCGATCATGTCGAGCGTTCGCCTGGCCGAATGGTTGCCTTCGGTGTAGCTTGACGCGACGTAGACCGCAAAGAACTGCGCACCCATGCCGCCCTGCTTCATGCGGGGCAGATCGGTGTGCGTTTTGGTGGACGGCTTGCCAATATCCAAACCCTGGACGGTCTCGGTGGTGATGTCATTGTGCGCATCGATGAGGATTGCGGAGTTGTGGACGCGCGTGACTTCCGCGTCCGTCACAGTGCGGTGCTTGCGGGCGGGTGCCTGCGCTAACAGAACGCCCGCGACCAGAAGACTGGTGACTGCCGTTTTTACCATATAAGTTTGAGCGCCAGTTGTGCGTTGCGCGGCTCGCCGAAACCGAGACCGGGCGCACCACCGCCGTTGCGCGTATTTGTTATGGTACCGAAACTTCCTGAGTTGAACGTGACTGTGGGATTGGCGTAGTTGGTCCAGTTGAGAACGTTGAAGACTTCAACTCGGAACTGGGCTTTGAAACGTTCCGTAATGGCGAAGTTTTTGAAGAGCGACGGATCGATGCTGAAGAATCCCGGGCCGGAGATCACGTTGCGCCCGAGGCTGCCAATGGTGCCGGGGGTTGCGGCAGCGAAGGCGGCGCGGTTCACCCAGACGCGACTGGTGGGGCCGCTGGCGGCGGGCAGGTTGGCGAAGGGGTCACCGATGATGTTGATGCGGTCGAAGGTGTCGCCGTCGCCGTTGACGTCTGTTCCGGCGCGGAAGAGAATTGGCGTGCCGGTGTGGGCGGTTGTCAAAGCATTCAACTGCCAGCCCTGGGTGAGCAGCTTAAAGTGCGAGCCGAATGTCGGCACGTTGTAAGACACGAAGGCTGTGAAGGTGTGACGGACGTCGAAATCTGAACGGCCACGGTCACCAGCCAGGTTGTAGCTGCTGCCGGGGACGACATTGCGGGCTTCGGAAGCGTTATCGATTGACTTGCCCCAGGTCCACGCCAGGCTGCCGGTAAGGTTGTGAAACAACTTTTGTGTCAACTGGGTTTGCAGGGAATGATATGTGGAACTGGCCCCTGATTCCAGCTGGTTGATGGCACCGAGAGTCGGGTACTGAGCTGAATAGGGCCGGCGGGACTGGACCGAACCAGTGCCCGGCAACGCTGCATTGATATCGCGAGTGTAGATAAGCTTGCGGCCCTGGCTGCCGACGTAACCTGCCTGCAGCAGCGCCCCCTTCCACAGGCCCTGCTGCAGGTTGACGTTCATGTTCTGAACATAAGGCGTGCGTAGTTCCTGATTCACTGAAAGAACGCCGAGGATGGGGACCGTGGCGCTGGCCCAGGGATCAACGCCGGTTTGCAGGACCAGACCTGCCGGGGCACTCAGCGAATAGATGGGCAGGGGGCCGCCAGGGTTGGCGTTGATGCCCGCCGCACCTGCGTTGCCGGCGCCTGTATTGGCTGCGAAAAAAGCAACAGCCGGGACGTCGTAATAGATTCCATAACCGCCGCGCAGGACGGTTGCTTTGCCCTTGAACGGCGTCCATGCGAAGCCAACGCGCGGGGCATAGTTGTTGAGGTCGCGGTGGTAGAGGGTGTCAAGGCCGCTACCCGGTCCGACGATGCCTTTGCCGGGTATGAACGTGGTAATTTCATGTTTCTCATCACCGAGCGGGCCGAGGTAAGAGAAGCGTACTCCGAAGTTCACTGAGAGGGCGGGATTGACCTGCCAGTTGTCATGAATAAACCAGTCAAGCGAGTTCTGTGTGTAGTCGCGCTGCAGGAAACTGCCGGTGACAGAGACGCCAGGCGCGGGCCGCACGATTGTTGCGCCGCTTGAGTTGGTGGGGTAGCCGGCGAGGAAATCGAGAAGTGCGCGCTGCTGCGAAGAGTAGGTGCCGAGGGAAGCCCAGGGGCCGCGGGTGCCATCAAAGTTGAAGGTGCCGCGGGTGTTGGCTTCGTAGAAAATATCGAGCAGGGCACGACGGTATTCGCCGCCGATTTTGAGCTGATGACTGCCGCGTGTCCAGCTCAGGGTGTCTGTGACGTGTCCCGTGGTGTCGATCCGCCCGAGGGGTTGAGTGGCGCCGGCGGTGGAAAATCCGGAGATGCGGATCGTGGGCGAACCGGCCAGTGTGCCTGCCGTGACGCCGGTGTTGAGGCCTGCGGCGCTGGGGTTAGGGCTGGTATCGAGGTCGTTGAACGTCTGAAGAAAATAGTTCGCTCCCATCACCAGGTTGTTGACCATACGCGGCGAAATCACGCTGGTGAGCGCGGTGGCAACGTTATGCATATGGCTGGGGGCTACCTGGAAATATTCACTGAACGGCGCCAGAGAATCGACTACGGCCCTCTGCGTTCCGGTGCCGCCGTAGTAGCGCAGGCTGATGGAGTTTGCCTGGTTGATGGTGTGGTCGATTTTGATGATTCCGTTGTAGCTGTTGTAGGTGTTGGGGTCAGTGGAGAAGAAGTTGTTGACCACTGCGCCGCCGGTACGAACACGCGACGGCCAGAATGAAATCAGGTTGGCGGTGACGGGGTTAGGCGTGATGTTGAACGTAGCGAGACTGGCCCGGCCCTGATCTACCCAGGCTTTTGAAAGCGTCGTCACGGCCGTGGCATTGGAGGCATCGGCCACTTGATATTCGCCAGTGAGGAAGAAGAACGTCTTGTTCTTTTTAATCGGGCCGCCGAGGGAGAAACCACCCTGCTGGTTGCGGATGCGTCGAACTTTGGCTCCGGCTGGCGCGAGTGGGGTGTTGGCTGCGAAGTACTCGTTGCGGTTGAAATAGAACGCGCTGCCGTGCAGACTGTTTGTGCCCGATTTGATGACGATGTTGACGACACCGCCGCTGTTGCGGCCCATCTCGGCGCTGCCATTGGTGGCCACTGAGAACTGGTCAATTGCCTCGACTGGCAGAAGTGTACCGGAGATGCCTGCCACGCCGCCCTGATTGACTGCGGCAGCGTTCTGGAAACCGTCGTTGTTGTCAGCTCCGTCGATCATGTAGTTGTTGCCGCCCACGCGCCCGCCGATAATTGATGTAGTGTTGGCAGACACGCCCGGTGCCAGCTTCAGCATCTGGCGGAAGTCGCGGCCGTTCATGGGCAGGTCACTCACGGTTTTGGTGTTTACAACACTTGTGATGGTTGTGGATGAGGTCTCAATGGTTTCCGCAGTGGCACCGACCGAGACGGTGGAAGTCTGCGAGGCCAGCGCCAGCCGGAACGTGATGGTTGAGACGCGCGAGACGGCGACTTCCGCCTCGCTCTTTTGTTCAGAGAAGCCCTCTTTGTTCGCAGTTACCGCGTATTTGCCGGTGGGGAGATCAGGAAACGAGAATTCGCCGCTGGTCCCCGACGCGGTGATGCGGGAAGCACCGGTACCGGCGTTGATAGCCGTCAGTTTGGCTCCGGCAAGTACGGCACCGGAAGGGTCTTCAACCACGCCGTTAATGGCACCCCGGAAGGTTTGGCCAAACAGCGCAGAGGTGCAAAGGGAAATCAGTAGAAAGGCGTATAGTGGAATCGCATAGTGTCCCCTTCATGACGTGCGCGCACCGCATCAGGGGAACGGAAAGCGCGCCTTCGGAAACGGCAAGCGGGGCCGGGTATTGCGACGGGAAGCCTGGTGTTAACACGCGGTCACGTGTCAGGTGTCACGTGTCAGGCTGGCACTGGCGCTCGGGGTCTGATATTCTCCACAGCCATGAACCTTCAGTGCGTATTAGTTGCTTTGCTGGCAGCCGGATCACTCGTTGCGCAGTCGAAATATCCCGATCAGGCGCGTTCCACTGTAGTGAGTACAGCGGGAATTGTAGCCACCAGTCAAGTGCTGGCCTCCCAGGCCGGGGCGGCAATTCTTGACCGTGGCGGAAGTGCGGTAGATGCGGCAATTGCGGCGAACGCAGTGCTGGGTACGACTGAACCGATGATGAACGGCGTGGGCGGCGACCTGCTGGCCATCGTCTGGGATGCGAAGGCGAAGAAGCTGTATGGTTTGAATTCGACCGGCTGGTCACCGAAAGGCCTGAGCACTGAAGTGCTTAAGTCGAAGGGCGTGAACGGCAAGCCTCCGGGACAGAGCATTCATCTGGTGACAGTGCCGGGCGCGGTTGCTGGCTGGGATGCGCTGCGGAAGAAGTTCGGACGTCTGACGATGGCTGAATTGCTGGCTCCGGCGATTTATTTTGCGGATCAGGGTGTGCCGATTGCAGAGAGGGCCTCAGCAACGTGGGAGATTGACGGGAGGCGCGTGATTGATGCGCCGAACTTTGCCGCGACATTCATGCCGGGTGGTCACGCGCCTGCACCTGGTCAGGTTTTCAAAAACCGGGACTACGCGAAGACGCTGACGATGATCGCGCAGAATGGCCGTGATGGTTTTTATAAAGGGCCGCTGGCGAAGGCATTGCTTGAGTTTTCAAAAGAGCAGGGCGGGACTATGGTGGCGGAAGATCTGGAACTGTTCCAGTCCGAATGGGTGGACCCGATTTCCACGACTTATCACGGCTGGACAGTTTGGGAGTTACCTCCGAATGGTCAGGGAATTGCAGCCCTTACGATGCTCAACATTATGGAGCAGTTCCCTTTGGCGCAGTACGGGCAGAACAGTACCCAGGCGCTGCACGTCATGATGGAAGCGAAGAAGCTGGCTTATGCGGATTTGACTAAATATGTGGGTGATTCACGATTTAGTCCTCAGCCGGTCAAGGAGATGCTTTCAAAAGACCGGGCGAAGCTTCAGGCGAAGACGATTAGCGAGAAAGAAGCGCACTGCCAGGTTATGCCTTCTGACTTACTGGCGCGCCTGAATGAAGTGGGTAAAGATACGACTTACCTGACTGTGGTCGATAAGGAAGGCAATATCGTGTCACTCATTCAGAGCTTGTATTCTGACTTCGGGACAGGATTGGTTGTGCCGGGAACCGGCATGATTCTGCACAACCGTGGCGGTCTGTTTGATTATGAACCGGGTCGAGTGAATTCACTGGAGCCGCGGAAGCGTCCGCAAACTACAATTATTCCGGCCTTTATGGAGAAGGGCGAAGTGAAGGTGGGCTTTGGGATTATGGGCGGGTTTAATCAGGCGCAGGCTCATGCGCAGTTTGTCTCAAATATCGCAGATTTTGGCTTCAACATTCAGGCGGCGATGGAGGCTCCACGTTTCACGAAAGCAAGCTTCGACGGCTGCGACGTATCCATTGAATCGAGAGTACCGGAGAAGGTGCGGAGCGAACTGACGGCACGGGGCCACAAGCTGCGTGTGACGGAACCATTTTCCGGGTCAAATATGGGTCGCGGGAATGTGGTGATGGTGGATGAGAAGGGCGTTAAGTACGGCGGATCTGATCCGCGGGCGGATGGTGCGGCGATACCGCAGTCGCCGCGGTAAGCGCAGCCTGCAGAACGCAGGCGATACCAACTACAAGCGCGTAGCCTTCGAAGTGTGAGGCCGTCAGGGTGTTCCGGATTGCAGAGGCCCCGATGGTCAGCATGGCTCCTGCGCCGGGCAGCAGGATCTTGCGGCCGGGCACTAAGGCGGCGGCAAGACTCTGGCCCGTAATCAGCAGCGCAATCAGCAAGCGGCCCTCAAAACCGGGATAGCGCTGGATGGCTTCCATTGCGGTGAGCCATAGACCGGCGAGAAAGCAGAACCAGCTCAAACCTTTGAGCCCGTGCTTGATCATGGCTGGAGTGTATCATCACTTTTCACATGCGTTTTGAATGCCAGCCCGGTTGTACGAAGTGCTGTGAACAACAGGGATTCGTCTATTTGACGGAGGACGATATTTTCCGGCTGGCTGAGTTTTTGAATCTGACAACAGGTGATTTCGAAGCCCGGTTTGTCTTTCGTACGAAGAACCAGCGGCGCTTGCGGGTGCCTCGTCATGCGCAGTGTGAGTTTCTGAAAGCGGATGGGTGTTCAGTGCATACGGCAAAACCACTCCAATGCCGCACATTTCCTTACTGGCCGGAACTGGTGGGGAATACCGGGAATTGGAGGAAGACCGCAGAGTGGTGCCCGGGGATCGGACAGGGTGAGTTAGTTAATATTCAGTTCGCTCGCGCGGAGGCGGCAGAGATGCGCGCCGCGTATCCGGCTCATTACACCGGCAGCTATTCGCGGGATTCGTAACCAAGCGCGAGGAACCCGTTCAGGATGCGCTCCCGCACGGCTGTAATGTCTGCTGTTGTCAGGGTGCGGTCCGGAGCCCCGGCAAGTATGCGGAAGGTAACGCTTTTCTTGCCCGCAGGGAGCGGCGGACCCTGATACTCACGCACATATTCCACTGATTCCGTGTGTTCGCCGGCAAAGTCGCGTACCTGGTTTTCCAGCACTCCGGCAAGTTCGCGTACGCCCGCGATCAGGGAAAGATCGAATGCGCTGGAGGGGAATTTCCGGATGGGGATGTAGCGTGCATCGATACTGCGAGGAATGCGGTCGAGGTCCAGATCGATCACTGCGGCGCGGCCCGATTCGACCAGAGACGGATGCAATTCGCTGAGTCGTCCCACTTCGACATCGCCGAGGTAAATAGCTGCGCAGCGGGCCGGATGCTCCCAGGGGCGTGGCTCAGTTGGCCGCACCGAAATGCCGGGGACCAGACACTCCGCTGTTCGCTTGAGTTCAAGCAGCGCGGCTCGGCCATCATCCTTTGAATAAATCGCAGCCATCAGATGAGTAACTTCTTCCGGCTTGGCATTTTTCTGTTTGTGGATTTCGCGCCCGGTTTCAAAAAGACGGAAACTGTCGAAATGTTTGGCGTTTTCTACGATGTTGCGGTGGATGCCGGGCAGCAGCGAAGTGCGCATCAATTCCTGGCCCGCGGCAATCGGGTTCAGCACGCGGACATGATCTTCAACGGCCAGACCAAAGCGCCGCGCGTCTTCTTCACTGATGAATGAGTAATTGGAAACTTCGGTGAAGCCCTGCGCGGCAATAGTGCGCTTCACGCGGCGCAGAAATTCGCGCTCGGGAGGGTCGTATGAAGGTGCGCAGGCAACTTCCGGCGCCTTGGGTTCGATGGAATCATAGCCAATCATCCGGCCCACTTCTTCCACCAGATCTTCCGGCGTTGCTACGTCTTTCGTGGCGCGCCACGAAGGGATTGTGACAGTAAAATCATCGCTGACTTTGAATTCCAGACTTTCCAGGATGGCGCGGACCCGTGGACTTTCAAGCGTGCAGCCGAGTTTGCGGGCAAGCCAGTCGAGGTCGAGCTGAATCGGCGCGGGTACGGGGATTTCGCGACCGCTGTCGGCCAGTCCGCCCACCAGCCTGATGCCGGGAGAAAGCTCTTCCAGCAACTCGATGGCGCGGGCCAGCGCCCGGACGGTATTGTGCGGGTCCTGGGCCTTTTCAAACCGCATGGAGGCATCGGTGCGCAGCTTCAATGCGGACGAAGTCTTGCGGACGCTGGAGGCCTGGAAGCTGGCGCTTTCGAGGACTATGGTCGTTGTTGTCGCCGAAATGGCGCTGTCGCGCCCACCGATGACTCCGGCTATTGCGATAGGGCCGGATGCGTCTGCGATCACTACATTTGATGGAGAGAGTTCGTAAGTCTCATCGTTGAGCGCAATAATACTTTCGCCTTCGCGCGCTGGTCGGGCAAAGATGGTGTCACCGTGCAGTTTCTCGCGGTCAAACGCATGCATGGGCTGCGCCAATTCAGCCATGATGTAGTTAGTCAAATCAACAATGTTGTTGATCGGGTTCAGCCCGATGGATGTCAGCCGGGCCCGCAGCCAAAGCGGCGACCGCCGAACGGTGACGTTTTCGAAGACGAGCGCGCTGTACCGCAGGCAGAGAGAAGTGTCTTCGATTTCGATTTTGACCGGCCCCCCGGCTTCGGGGAGCAGACTCAGATTGGCTGGCTCGCGTAGTAGTTTAGCCGTGATCGCAGCCACTTCGCGAGCCATACCGTGATGACCCCACAAATCGGGCCGGTGCGTAATGCTCTTGTTATCAATTTCAATAACGTGGTCTAGCGCGGGCAAGCGCTCATTGTCGGTAAGCTCGATGATCCCCGCATGGTCGTTGCTGACACCGAGGTCCGATTCACTCGCGAGCATTCCATCGCTCACGATTCCGCCTACGGTTTTCGGAGCCACAGGAACGTATACCGCGTGGAGCCCGGTACGGCAGTTAGGTGCGCCGCAGACTACCGTTTTCCTGCCGTAGAGGTTTGTGAGGACTGTAGCCTTTACGTTCTTGCTTCCCTCGATTGGCTCAACGCTTTCCACCTCTGCACTAACCGCGCCAGCGAGACCGCGACCAAATGAATCCACGCCCTCGCACTCTGCGGTCTTAATGGTGATTATTCGCTCCAGAGACTCCGCCGAAGGTTCCAGGCCATCGATGAACTCGCTGATCCAGTTATATGAAAATTTCATCGCCTAAAACTGCCCCAGAAAACGCAGGTCGCCGCTTTGCAGCCAGCGGATATCGCCAATCGCGTAACGCATCATCACCAGGCGTGTAAGGCCCAGACCGAAAGCAAAACCATTCCATTCCGCCGGATCAATTCCACTTGCACGTAAGACTTTTGGATTTACCAGGCCACAGGGAAGCAGCTCAACCCAGCCGCTCTGTTTGCAGACCGGGCAACCATCGCCACCGCAAATCAGACAGCGGATATCGAGTTCAAAACCAGGTTCAACGAACGGGAAAAAACCGGGCCGCAACCGCACCGTAACTTCGCGGTGAAAAATCGCCCCGAGCAGCGTCTTCATGAAATAGATGAGATTGCCCACCGAAACATTGCGGTCAATCATCATGCCTTCCAGTTGATAGAAAGTGTGTTCGTGCGAGGCATCAACGCTCTCGTTGCGGAATACCCGGCCAGGCGCGATCATACGCAGCGGCGGGCCAAGCTTTTCCATGCCCCGCACCTGAACAGGTGACGTATGGGTGCGCAGCAGGTGGCCGCCTTCAAGCCAGAACGTGTCCTGCATGTCGCGCGCAGGATGATCCGCCGGAATATTCAGGGCATCGAAATTATGGTGCTCAGTTTCGACTTCAGGTCCGTCGAGCACCGCAAAACCAAGCGACCGAAAGAGATCTTCAATCTCCCACTGAATCTGCGTAATGGGATGCAGGCTGCCCGGCTTCCGGCCCGGCGCAGGAACTGTTAAATCAAGCCATTCGGCATCGAGCCTGGCGGCCAGGGCTACTCGTTCAAAGCCTGATTTCCTGCCTTCCCATGCCGATTCGAGCGCCTGCTTAGCGGTGTTGATGAACTTACCGCGTTCCGCACGTTCAGCGGGGGCCAACTTGCCCATATCTTTGCTTAGATCGGCAATTACACCCTTGCGGCCCAACACTTCCACGCGCACGGATTCGAGTTCATCCGCAGTTGTGGCCGCGTGAATTCGCGCCAGCGCGCTATCGACAAAATCCTGCATAGGGGTCAGGCTGCGGGGAGGTAAGCGGTCTCGTCACCGGCCATCTCGTAGCCAAGATGGTTGATGTAAAAAACCAGCAGATCGGGCTGGAAATCGCTCTTGAACTTGTCGTAAACGCGCGCCTGCCAACCCTCGGTCAGGTACTGTTTCGCGTCGGTCTCTTTGGCGAAAAAGCCCTCCTCGTTGGGGATGCCGAGGAAATTCAGCACGCCGGTAATCATGTCCATGTGGGAGATGAGGATGGCCTGCGAAAGGTCTGTGGCGAACTCTTCGTCCTGCTCCTGAAGCCGCTTCCAGAAGCGCGGGGACGCCTTGCGAAGGTTCTCTGTATTGACTTTGGGAAGGTGCGTACGGATCTTGAACCGTTCATACAACTGGAACGTTCTCAGTTTTCCGATGGAAATACCGCGTAACAAGTGCGGCAAGCGCTCTTCACCGAGCTGCAAAAACACGCCGGAAAGCTGCATAAGAGGCCAGCGTAACACAGTGCGTTACACTAGTCCGTTTGGCGTGATGCGCCAATATTAACGCGGATATTAGCAAAATGAGCAATCTGATTATTCTGGGCGCGCAGTGGGGCGATGAAGGCAAGGGCAAGCTGGTTGACCTGCTTGCTGACCGCTTCGACTATGTTGTGCGTTACCAGGGCGGCCATAATGCCGGCCACACCATCCTGATCGGCGAACGCAAATTTGTATTGCGCCTGATCCCCAGCGGAATTCTGCATCCGGGCAAAACGGCGGTGATCGGCAACGGGCTGGTGATTGATCCGCTGGCGCTGCTCGAAGAGATCGGCCAGCTGAACGCGGCGGGTGTAGATGTTGCCGGGCAGTTGCGTATCAGCAACCGTGCGCAGATACTGCTGCCGACGCACCGGATCGTAGAAAAAATCAGTGAAGCGCGACAGGGAAGAGTCCCGATCGGGACCACTTCGCGCGGCATCGGGCCGGGTTATGAAGATAAGGCAGGACGCAGAGGTCTGCGTATTGCCGACCTCATAGACCGCGAATATTTCCCCGAAGTGGCCACAGCCCTGATGGAAGATCATCTGACTCGTGCCCGTGCTTTTGGCGTGGAAGATCTGGTGGATATTCCGGCTGTAATTGCCCAGTATCAGGAAGCGGCGGAGAAGATTCGCCCGATGGTTTGCGATACGGCTCGCGTGCTAAACGAGGCCATGTCCAACGGACATAACCTGCTGTTTGAAGGTGCGCAGGGGATCATGCTCGATCTGGACCATGGCACATATCCGTTTGTCACGTCTTCCAGTTCTTCGGCTGGCGGCGCCTGCACCGGAACGGGAGTGCCCCCGACGAAAATTGACGGGATCATTGGTATTTCGAAGGCCTATATTACGCGGGTGGGCGGCGGTCCTTTTCCGTCGGAAGCCCTGGATGCGCGCGGCGATATGATTCGCAATCGCGGGCAGGAATTTGGTTCGGTGACGGGTCGTCCGCGCCGCTGTGGCTGGTTTGATGTTCCGCTTATCCGTTATGCGAGTGTGGTTAACGGCCTGGACAGTATGGTTGTGACGAAGATTGATGTGCTGGACGAACTGGCAGAGATTCCGGTTTGTGTCGCGTATAAAATCGACGGTGTGGAAACGACCGAGATGCCGTCCACCTATCGCGAACTGGCGAAAGTCGTACCGGTTTACGAAAACTTCGCTGGCTGGCAGAGTTCCACCAAGGGCATTTCCGACTGGGCAAAATTGCCTGAAGCCGCGCAACGTTATGTGGATGCTTTGGAGCGCCTTTCCGGCGTGGAAGCAGGTTGTATTTCCACCGGCCCGGAACGCAACGAAACCATTCAGCGCCCCAACACCCGCTTCGCTGAACTCACACGTTAGGCGCGCGCGGTAGGATTCAGTTTAGTGAAAGCCGTTTGCCTCCTCAGCGGTGGTCTCGATTCCGCCACATGCCTTGCCTGGGCGCGCCGCGCCGGGTTTGACAGCTATGCGCTGTCTTTCGATTACGGGCAGCGTCATATTGTGGAACTGGATTGTGCGCGCCGGGTGGCGCAGGCACTGGGGGCGGCGGATCACCGTGTGGCGAAGATTGATTTGCGGGTGTTCGGTCATTCGGCTTTGACCGATGAAATTGCCGTGCCCAAGGGACGCGATGAAGCGGCCATGAACCACGGGATTCCTGTGACTTACGTGCCTGCGCGCAATACGATTTTTCTTTCGTTCGCGCTGGCGTATGCGGAAGTGCTGGAGGCGAGCGACATTTTCATTGGGGTGAATGCGCTCGACTATTCGGGTTATCCGGATTGCCGCCCTGAGTTCATTCAGGCGTTCGAGCGTATGAGTAATCTGGCGACGAAGGCTGGTGTGGAAGGCATCACAAGTATTCACATCCGCACTCCATTGATTGATCTTTCGAAGGCTGATATTGTGCGGCTGGGGCAGGAACTTCAGGTGCCATTTGGTCTGACGCACAGCTGTTACGATCCGGATGCGACGGGCAAGCCCTGCGGTGCCTGCGATTCGTGTTTGCTGCGGGCCAAAGGCTTCCGCGAGGCGGGCGTTATCGACCCCGCTGGCCAGTGAAAATCGCTGAGATTTTCTATTCCGTGCAGGGTGAAGGGGCGCTGGTCGGTGTGCCGTCCATTTTCATCCGCACCAGTGGTTGTAATTTGCGGTGTTCATGGTGCGACACGCCTTATACTTCCTGGAATCCCGAAGGCGATGAAATGAGCATTGAGGCGATTCTGCAACGGTCTGCCGGATATGGGGCGGCGAAGCACGTTGTACTGACCGGCGGCGAGCCAATGATCGCGCCCGGGCTCGCTGATCTGTCACAGCGCCTTCGCGACCAGGGTCTCCACATCACGATCGAAACCGCTGGAACCGTCTATTTGCCGGATGTTGCCTGCGACCTCATGAGCATCAGTCCGAAACTTTCAAATTCCACGCCGGAAGGCCCGTTTCGCCGGCAACATGAGCGGTTACGGCAGCAGCCGGACGTGCTGCGCAAGCTGATGGCGCTTTGCGATTATCAGTTGAAGTTCGTGATCACCGGCAGGGAGGACATGGCAGAGCTTTTGGGACTGGTGGCGGAACTGGGCGCCCCTGCGGAGAAAGTCGTACTCATGCCGGAAGGCATTTCTTCTGAGGTACTCAATGAACGCGGGGCCCCGGTTGCAGAAATCTGCAAGGAGCATGGTTATCGTTTCAGTCCGCGCCTGCATGTTCATCTTTATGGCAACAAGCGGGGAGTGTAAGGACATGGCGCAACCCGAACCCTGGCTTCGCGGCATCCTGCCCGGTCTTCACCCGGTAACGGCGCATCTAATCCGCACGGGCCAACAAATCCGCGAAGATCTGGCGCAGGCTCTCTCACCGCTGCAACCAGATGAAATCGGGGCCACGCCGCATGGCATGACCTCTGCCGGATTCCACGCCAGACACCTTGCCGGCAGCACTCAGCGGCTCTGCACTTATCTCGAAGGCAGCCAGCTTACGGCGGAACAAGTGGCCGCGATTCCAGCCGAAAACACCGGTTCGGACACTGCGACCGAACTCATCAGTCTGGTCAATCACGCTTTCGACCGTTACGAAACTCTGGTGCGCGCCCTCACCCCCGAACACTTCGGAGACATCCGCGAAATCGGCCGGCAGCGAATCCAGACTACCGCTATTTCGCTCGCGATCCACATCGCCGAACATGGCCAGCGCCACACCGGGCAGGTGATCAGCGCCGCGAAACTGGCACATGCCGGTACTTGAAAACATCCTCGCGGACATGCGGGCACAGGCCAGCCCTGCCACACTGGAAGGCAAGGCGCGTTTCGGAATCGATACCACCCGTTCTCTGGGTCTCACCGTTCCTGAGATCCGGCAGATTGCGCGGCAGACGGGTAAGTCTCAGACCCTCGCTTACGACCTGTGGAATAGCGGCATCCATGAAGCCCGCATTCTTGCCTCGCTTGTTGGCGAACCTGCCCTGATTGCCCGTGAAACTATGAATCAATGGGTCTCTGAATTTGATTCGCGGGATATTTGCGATGCCTGTTGCGGCAACCTTTTTGACCGCACTCCATACGCCTGGCCGCTGATTCGCGAATGGGCCGCCAGTAATGACGAATACACGCGCCGCGCCGCGTTTTCCATGATCGCCGCGCTGGCAGTACACGATAAATGCGCTCCCGGCGCAGTCTTCCTGAAAGCTCTCCCGCCCATCGAAAAATACGCTTTCGACGACCGGAATTTCGTTCGCAAAGCTGTAAACTGGGCGCTCCGCAGTATCGGCAAACGCAACTCCGCGCTGGGAATTGCCGCTATCGCCTGCGCCGAACGCATCCATGACCAGGGGACGAAGCCGGCACGCTGGATCGCGACTGGTGCGCTGCGCGAACTGCGCTCCAAATACCGGGAAAATTCAGGGTGATAAAATCAGCATTCACCCCAAAATGACCAACTCCATTGCGCGCCCTCTCGCTGAAGTCGATCCCGCCATCTACGAACTGATCCAGCAGGAAACGCGCCGGCAGAACGCCCAAATCGAACTCATCGCCAGTGAGAACTTCACCTCCGAAGCTGTTCTCGAAGCCACGGGCAGCATCTTCACCAACAAATACGCCGAGGGCTACCCCGGCCGGCGGTATTACGGCGGATGTGAGTATGCCGACGAAGTAGAAAACATCGCCCGCGACCGCGCCAAAAAGCTTTTCAACGCCGAATACGTTAACGTACAGCCGCACTCCGGGTCACAGGCCAATCAGGCCGCTTACTCGGCAGTGATCAGTCCGGGCGATACCATCATGGGCCTCGACCTTGCCCACGGCGGGCACCTAACCCACGGCCACAAGCTGAATTTTTCCGGCAAGATGTACAACGTAGTCGGTTATAAGGTTCGTAAGGACGACGAACTGATTGATTTCGATGACGTGGCGAATCTGGCCGCCGAACACAAACCGAAAATGATTATCGCTGGTGGCAGCGCCTATGGCCGCCAATGGGATTTCAAACGCTTCCGCGAAATCGCTGATTCGGTGGGCGCGCTGCTCCTGGTCGATATGGCCCACTTCTCCGGCCTGGTCGCCGCGGGGCTGCATCCTAATCCCTGCGAATACGCTGACATCGTTACATCCACTACACACAAGACTCTTCGCGGACCCCGCGCCGGCATCATCCTGGCGAAGGAAAAGTACGGCGCAGCTATTGACCGCAATGTTTTCCCTGGCACGCAGGGTGGTCCGCTGATGCATGCGGTGGCGGCCAAGGCTGTCTGCTTCCTGGAAGCACTGAAACCCGAGTTCATCACTTACCAGCGGCAGGTGATCCTGAACGCCCAGGCCCTTGCGGCAGGCCTGCAGGAAGAGGGTTTCCGCATCGTTTCCGGCGGCACTGACACGCACCTGATGCTGGTTGACGTTTTCTCTAAAGGCGTGCGCGGCAAAGAAGCCGAACAGGCGCTCGACCGAGCCCGCATTACCGTCAACAAGAATGGCATTCCGTTCGACGTGAACCCGCCCCTCAACCCGAGCGGTATCCGCCTCGGCAGCCCCGCGGTCACCACGCGCGGTTTTGGTGAACCTGAAATGCGCGAAGTGGCCAGCGCGATTGCGGAAGTACTGCGCGACGTCAGTTCCGAAGCCACTATAGCCGCCGTCAGGCAGCGTGTCGAAGCCCTGACATCCCGCTTTCCCCTCTACGACTGGAAAGTGTGAAGATCGCAATCGACGTCCGCCGCATCCGCGATTTCGGCGTCGGTACCTATACCCGTAATTTGCTTCAGGCCCTGGCCGAAGCGGGAACTTCTCACAAATTCCTGCTGATCGCGGCCCCCGAGGACAAGGCTCAGTTCGCGGGCCTGTCTGAAAATTTCAGTTTTGTCGATTATCCGCGCCGCGATTCTGAACGCCTCGATCACTTCGCGCTTTCGTGGCTCGTTCGTTCGCTGAAAGTGGATGCTACCCATATCCCCTACCACCGCGTGCCGCTGTTCATGCCGAAGCCGTACGTGCTGACCATTCACGATCTGAGCAGCCTCTTCTACGATGATGCAAGGGGTCTGCTGCACGCCGCGCGCGTTTTCCGTCTGCGGTACGGTCTGGAGCGGGCGGATCGCATCATCGCCGTTTCAGGTGCCACCGAACGCGATGTGATCAGCCTGGTGCCAAGGGCTGCCTCGCGCATTCGGCTGATCTACAACGCGCCTGACCCGCAGTTTCTCAAGCGCCGCATCCCCGCCGATGCTTCAGCCCGTGAAACGCACCGGATTCTGGAGCGCTACCAGATCACTTATCCGTTTCTGCTCTACGCGGGTTCGATTCGGCCGCAGAAAAACATCCCTCGTTTGATCGAGGCGTTTGCGGTGGCTCGTCAAAGTCTGGAAAATCACCGGGGCTACAAGGATTTGCGGCTGATCATTATTGGCGACGAAATTTCGCGGCATCCGGACGTCCGCCGGGCCGTGATCATGAGCCGGGTGGAACATGCGGTACGTTTTCTCGGTTTTGTACCTTTTGAAACGCTGCGAGTGTTTCATGAGATGGCTGCGGCGTTTGTTTTCCCGTCGCTTTACGAAGGATTTGGGCTGCCGCCGCTCGAAGCCATGGCGTCGGGCACGCCTGTGATCGCTTCGTCAGTAAGTTCCCTGCCTGAGGTGGTGGGCGGCGCGGCTATGCTGGTCAATCCGGAAAACGTGTTCGATATCGCGCGCGGCATGACAGAGGTGCTGCTCAACGACACTCTTCGCCACGAACTGGTGGTCAAAGGGCGGAAACAAGCAGCTAAATTCAGCTGGGCCAAGACTGCTGCCGGCGTTCTGAAGGTCTACGAAGAACTGGCTTAAATTTAAACCAGTCTTTCCAGTTCCGAAAGCAGGTAATCCTCACCCACTCTGCCGGTACGGTACGTTCTTCCGTCGAAGAAATACCAGAGGCCTGAGCCACCGGCGGGGCAATAGAAGATCATTTGCTCGTCCACTCCCCGCTGGTCAAGAAAATCCTGATTGAACGAACGCACAGCACCGCGCAACACGTACGGGCGTTTGAAATCGTCCGTGCCGTACAGTTCTTCAGTGGCCTCGAATTCCAACTGCAGCAGACGCCCGCGCAGGTTGATCTGGAAGAGATTCAGCCCTCCGTCACTGAAATGGCCTTCCGTAAAAACGGGCGGGTCCATGAGAAGTGCGGGCTGGGAGAGTTTGGCATTTACCTTTTCGACGAATGAGCGGCAGATTTCATGCAGATCGCCGGCACCCTGAAGGCGTAATTCGTCCACGCGGGATGTCTCATCGATCAGCTTCTGATCGCGCTCGCACAGGGCGTCAATCGCGGTCGCCAGACGGGTCAGGCGGTCCGGGCGTTTCTGCTTCAATTTCGCGGCTAGTCCAAACAATGCGCGCCCTCACTACATCCAGAATATTCCGCCCCTGCAGCGGGACAGGTTGCCACATGCGCGGGTCAGCCAGGGTTAGTTCGTTCGCGACATAGAGCAGTGAACCACCCATCCGAAGATAGCGCACGCGCAGACCTTCGGGTTCTGCCACCACCCAAAGCCTGCCCGCCTGAATGCCGGCTCTGAGCACTCGGTTCTGATCCAGCAACACCATGTCGCCGGCAGCGAGTGCGGCGGGCAACACCAGATCGGGTGCCAGCAAGGCGCCAACCGGGGTTACCAGACCCGTAAGACGAGCAGCGGTGAAAGGAGCCGCCCCTCGGAAAACACTGAGGTTGGCGTCGTTTCCGGGGCCGATGCGGCACTTCACTACGGGAATTGTCCGGATATCAGTGGGGTTTTCACTTGAATCGGACCACAGCAGGTCATTCACGCTGATGCCGAGGCCCAGCATAAGCCGGTCAGCCGTATCGTTGGAAAGAGACCGTATCCCCTTGATAACATTGTGTAAATGGGGCTGGGACAAGCCTGATCGCCGGGCGAGGCCACGCTCGGTGATGTCGCCAGACCGGACTTTGCGGGCTGCAAGTTCGATTAGTTTGCGGTTTATCTCGCCCAGATTCACCCAGGTATATTTCTCCCGGAAATAGGTCTGTATATTACCTTACGCGAGCGGGGGCACTGCCATATGGTTCTAGTGGTACTAGAACCTGTTCAAAAGGAAAGACTTTGCGGTCTGACACGCGTCTCTGCCATCAACTAATATTTGCGGTGAATAAGTTTTTGAGAGAAAGTTTGATTATTGACGTTGCACGAAATAAGGCAACTCCGGAAGGAAATATTCGTGGAATTTAATTGGAGCCGTTCAGAAACAATCGCATTAGCGAAAGAATCCTGCACACAATGCCATGGTCTTGGATTGCGTCGCAGCGGCGGGGAGGGCTCAGAAGCCCCCTGCAATTGTGTTTTCAGGTCAATTTTCAGGATCTGTTATTCACGATTCCAATACTGTGCGCGGAAAGAAAAACACATGAGTCATGTCCGGCTTGAGGTCATCGGCGGACGGGACCGGCGCCAAACCTGGGGACGGCGGGACGAAGAATACATCGCGGATTTCTGCCTTGTAAGCAAGCGATATCTTGATGATTCCGAGTACAAAATCTTCAAGTTTCATTTCCTTTTGGGGGCGGACTGGAAGCTCTGCTGCCGCCAGCTGAAGATGGACCGCGGCACTTTCTTCCACAATCTTTACCGGATTCAGAAGAAGCTGGGCCGCGTGTACCGCGAACTGCAACCTTATGCGTTGTATCCGCTGGATGAGTATTTTGGTGGCTCTACGCGCCAGGATTTATCCGAGACTCCCTGCCTGGTCATCGCTATGCCCACACCGCGAACAGGCAGCAGTCTGCGGCCTCCGCTGCGGAAGGTGGCGTAAAGCTGCGTAAAGCTGCCGCTCAAGCGCCGGTGTAACGCCGGATGACAGGTGCAACCCGCCCGGCCAGCTCACTATTCTGCTGGTCGGGCAGCGCCGAAACTACATAGCCCAGATAGGCCCCCGCCTCAAAGCCCGCAACAGAATACGCACCCATTTCACCCTCATGCAGATGCGCGGAATTCCCGTGGGACACCAGTGTCGCCAGTGTTCCAGGGAATGCCTCTTTATCCCGGCGGCGGGTCAAAATAACTGAAACCAGGGTCGTACCGCGCCGCAGGATCACATGAACATAGGTGCGCCCACTTACCGTACATCGGTGCGCTGAAACAACCGGATCGCCGGGACTCAGGTCCAGAATGGGCTGAAGCATGGGTGCGTACGGGCCAAGGTCTTGCACCATCACTGCTTTTTCGGTCTGATGCGGATATTCGCCCGCTATCGCGCAATGTAAATGGTCGTCCAGCCCCACCCTTTGGAGCGTGTGGGTTTTCTGCATCGCGTAAAACTGCATGCCGCCCAGAACCATGACCAGCATCGCGATGCTGGAGAGCAACCTGCCCCATTGGGCGGTTGAACCTTGGCCGAGGCCTGTCCGCACACGCGCTTCCAGATCCCGGGGAACGAGTTCCGCGTCTACTGCCCGGCGAAGAAGTTCCCTTTGCTTCATAATCCTTTTTCCGTCAGTTTGGTTCGCAGGAGTTTCCGGCCACGACTCAAGCGCGACATCACCGTGCCAATCGGGATTTTCAACATGTCGGCAACCTCCTGGTAACTAAATTCGCGCACATCGGCAAGCACCAGGGTTTCGCGATAGGGCGGCGGAACCTGGCTGAGTGCCTCCGCAACCTGCCGGTCACTGAGGTGGTCGGGGACATCGGGTTCAACCGGTATATCCACAGCCTGCTCCTCTTTATTCCCGAATGGCATGAATCGGAAGAATTTGTTTCGGAAATGAGAAGCACGGTAAACGAGGATCTTGTGCAGCCAGGCCCGCATGTTGGTGCCAGGCTCGAAGCGGTGGTACGACTTCCAGGCTTGCATGAAGACATCCTGGGCCAAGTCTTCGGCTTCATCCCGGTTCCCGATCAGGCCGACTGCCGTGCGGTAAATTTCGGGTAGAAAAGGAAGAGCCGCAGCTTCAAATTCGTCCCGGTTGGCCTGTGTACGCGGAAACACTGCACTGAATCGTAGCATTTTGGGAATAGAATCGGGTCAGGCGGAGATCTCTACAACGTGAAAGTACTCGCAGAAAAACATAAGCTTGCCACCCGGTGGTTTCACTGGATCAATTTTCCGATTCTAATGGCGATGATCTTCAGCGGCCTGCTCATCTACTGGGCCTATGATCCGTACCGTATTGGGTTGGGGCAGGTTACTCTGTTTCATTTCTTCCCTAGCGGCTTCTATGCGATGACGGGTGTGGGCCAGAAGCTGGCTATCGGCATGGCGCTGCACTTTGCGCTGGCTTGGATCTTTGCCCTCAATGGCCTGGCCTATGTGATCTACACGGCTGTTTCCGGCGAATGGCGCGAACTGGTGCCCGAAAAGAAATCGTTTGGCGAAGCGCTGCGGGTTGCCCTGCACGACGCCGGTTTTAAGATCCCGCTGCCCCCGCAGGGCCGGTATAACGCGGCGCAGCGCATCACATATTCCGGCATTGTGGTGATGGGCGGGCTGAGTTTGTTGAGCGGTCTGGCAATCTATAAGCCCGTCCAACTGGGTTGGCTGACTGCACTGCTGGGGGGGTATGAATGGGCGCGCTGGGAACATTTCTGGTTAACGATGAGCTACGTGGGGTTTTTTCTCATCCACATCGCTCAGGTGATTCGTGCCGGTTGGGCGAATTTTCGCTCAATGGTGGCCGGTTACGACTTGATTGAGGAGTCGAAATGACGCCGGAACAACAAATGGCTCAGAAAACGCGGCGTTCATTCCTCGCGCTGGGAGCAGGTGCGGCGGTGGTAACGGCTGGCGGGTATTGGCTGGCGTCGGAAGCTGCGGCGGCGGAAGATGGCATTCCGCCGGTGTTGCGCAGCGTGCTGGGTTTCAATGAGCGCATGGTGCGTTCGGCGCTTTACAGCAACAGCAATCGGGCGGCGACCTTTCCGGCCTCGGCCATCGGAAAGTTAAAAGTGAATGGTGACATCGGGATGGAAGCCGCCATGGATCAGACGGCGTGGCGGCTGTCGGTAGCGGGCCATGAACTGACGCTGGCCGATATACAATCTCTGCCAAAGGTGGAAGAGACTATCGATTTCAAGTGCGTGGAAGGCTGGAGCACGGTTACGCAATTCGCCGGTGCGCGCCTTTCTGACTTCACGGCAAAGTTCGCGCAGGGTTCGGAACAGGCGACTTACGTTGGGTTCCAGACACCAGGTAAGGGCTATTACGTGAGCCTGGATATGCCGAGCGCAATGCATCCGCAGACCCTGCTGGCGTATGAGATGAACGGTGCACCGCTCACCAGTGAACACGGCGCACCATTGCGGCTGGTGATTCCGGTTAAATACGGGATCAAGAACATCAAACGCATTGGACGCATTGAATACGTTAACGACCGGCCCGCCGACTACTGGACCGAACAGGGCTACGACTGGTTCGCCGGACTCTAGCCCGGACTGTAACAACGGCGAACGCGCTAAACTCCCGAATGGAGTACTGATGAAGCCAATCCGCCGTGTCGCCGTCCTCGGAGCCGGAACCATGGGTTCCCGCATTGCCGCCCACCTTGCCAACGCGCAGGTTCCCTCGCTGCTTCTGGATATCGTGTTGCCCAACCAGAAGAACCGCGATCAGGCGGCGCGAAACGGTGTCGATGCGGGGCTGAAGAGCCGGCCAGGCGCGTTTTTCGTGGCTGAGGGTACCCGACTCATCACGACCGGAACTTTCGACGATGACATCGCGAAGATCAAAGACTGCGACTGGATTATCGAAGCCGTTTCCGAAGACATCGCGATCAAGCGTGCGCTCTATGACAAGGTAATTGCGCACCGCACGCCGGGGACAATCGTTTCCACGAACACTAGCGGCATTCCCCTGGCCCACATCGCGGAAGGCTACCCGAAAGAGTTCCGTCAGCATTTCCTCGGTACCCATTTTTTTAATCCGCCGCGGTATCTGCATTTGGCCGAGATCATCCCCGGGCCTGCGACCAAACCCGAAATCCTCGCCTTCATTTCGGATTTCTGCGACCGTCATTTGGGCAAAGGTGTAGTTCCCTGCAAAGACACACCGAATTTTATCGGGAACAGAATCGGTACTTTCTTCGGTTCAACGGTGCAGAGCCTTACAGTTCAGCATGATCTGACGATTGAGGAAGTGGACGCTCTGACGGGGCCGCTGATCGGGTTGCCCAAGAGCGCGAGCTACCGGCTGCTGGACATCGTGGGCGTGGACGTTTGGGCGCACGTGACTAAAAATTTGTACGACGCCACAGAACACGATCCGTATCGTGAACGCTTCAAAATGGAGCCGTTCATCATGGAAATGATCGAGCGAGGCTGGCTGGGCGATAAGCGCGGTCAGGGTTTTTTCAAACGCGTTGGCAAGGATCGTGAGATCCACGCAATCGACCGCAAAACGCTGGAATATCATGTGGCGGACAAGCCGCGTTTTACATCACTCGAAACCATCCGCAAATTTGAATCTCTCTCTGAACGGCTTAAGGCTGTTATAACGCTCGATGACAAAGCAGGCCGGTTCATCTGGCAGTTGCTGAGCGATCACATTGTTTACGCCGCAACGATGGTGCCGGAAATTTCCGACCGCATAGTGGAAATTGACCGGGCCATGCGCTGGGGCTATGCGAATGCCGCAGGGCCGTTTGAACTTTGGGATGCGATGGGTTTTGTAGAGACCGCACGCCGCATTGAAGCTGAAGGCCGTGCGTTGCCTGAGAACGTGCTGCGAATGCTGAGTGCCGGTGCGCAATCTTTCTATCAGTACGCTGACCGCGACCGGAACCCTGGTACCGAGTATTTCGATCTTGCCGGCAGCGGGTATAAAGAACTGGAACCGCGCCCCGGCGTTACGGTCCTGGCTGATTTGAAACGGGCCCGCGGGGTGGTAAGGAAGAATTCCGGGGCGTCGTTGATTGACCTCGGGGATGGCGTGCTCTGCTGTGAATTCCACGGCAAAATGAACGCCATCGGCGACGATATCGGCCAAATCCTGACCACCGGCCTGACGGAGCTGGAAACGAATTTCGAAGCCATGGTGATCGGAAACCAGGGCGATAACTTCTCGGCTGGCGCGAATCTCATGATGGTGCTGCTCGCCGCACAGGAGCAGGAATGGGATGAACTGGATGCGGCGATTAACCGCTTCCAGCAAATCAACATGGCGCTCAAATATGCGCCGAAACCGGTAGTGGCTGCGCCATTCGGCATGGCACTGGGAGGCGGTTGCGAAATCCCCCTGCACTGCACGCGCGTGCAGGCTTCGGCTGAACTCTACATGGGACTGGTGGAAGTGGGCGTCGGCCTGATTCCCGCAGGCGGCGGTTGCAAAGAACTGCTGATCCGGTCGCGCGATCTGCGAAAGGTGTTTGAGCAGATCGGGTTCGCCAAAGTTTCGGGCAGTGCGGCAGAAGCGCGTGCATTCCGTTTCCTCCGCGATGGCGATGGTATCTCGATGAATGGCGAACGGCTAATTGACGACGCCAAGCAACTGGCGCTTTCTCTGGTGCCTGGTTACAGTGCCGGAGCGCCGCGCACCGATATCACGGTTTCGGGCGAAGAAGGTTTTGCGCTGATGAAAATGG
The DNA here is from genome assembly GCA_025363475.1 of Terriglobia bacterium. Taxonomy (GTDB): domain Bacteria; phylum Acidobacteriota; class Terriglobia; order Bryobacterales; family Bryobacteraceae; genus BOG-234. The sequence continues at coordinate 4,323 of JANYDS010000096.1, read as the reverse complement.
GGCTGTGGACTGCGCAACAGGGCGGCTACATCTCGGCTTACGATGTGTTCGTGGGCGAAAAGCTGGCCCATATTCTCAGTGGCGGCCGGTTGAGCGGCAATCCGCAGGTTTCGGAACAGTATCTGCTCGATCTTGAGCGGGAGGCCTTTCTGAGCCTGTGCGGACGTGCGGAAACACAGGCGCGGATGCAGCACATGCTGAAAACCGGCAAGCCGCTGAGGAATTAGTTTTCATGCGACATTTAAGAAACGGGGAGTTTTCATATGTCTGAAGCAGTCATTGTCGATTGCCTGCGCACTGCTGTCGGCAAATCCGGCCGGGGCAGTTTGCGCAATACACGTCCTGACGATCTGGCCGCAGTGGTAATGCGGGCACTGGTGGAAAAATACCCCCAGGTGCCTGTTGAAGACATCGAAGATGTTGTGCTGGGATGCGCGATGCCGGAAGGGGAGTCGGGCGGCAATATGGCCCGGATTGCGATTCTGCGCGCCGGGCTTCCTGTCACGACGACCGGCGTTACCATCAACCGGTTTTGCAGTTCGGGTTTGCAATCGATCGCCATGGCTGCGGAGCGAATTCGGGGCGGCGGCGCGCACATTATGATGGCGGGCGGCAGCGAATCCATGAGTATGATTCCGATGGCGGGCCTGAAGCCTGCGCCAAATCCCTGGCTGGTGGAACATCTGCCGGAGATTTACATCAACATGGGCCTGACGGCGGAGAACGTACAGCGCAAGTACGGCGTGACGCGCAAAGAAGCCGACGCGTTTTCCTTCAAGAGCCACCAGAACGCGCTGCGGGCGCAGACGAATGGTTTGTTCACCGAAGAGATTGTGCCGGTGAAGATTTCGACCAACGCCATCAACGGCGGTGGCAAAGCCCAGGTCACCGAAACGATTTTCGACAAGGATGAGGGTCCGCGCGCTGAAACTTCGCTCGAAGCGCTGGCGAAACTGAAGGCCGTTTTCCATGTTAACGGGACTGTGACTGCGGGGAATTCTTCGCAAACCAGTGATGGCGGCGCGATGGCGCTGGTGATGTCTGACAAGAAAGCGAAGGAACTCGGACTGAAGCCGCGTGCGCGGTTTGTGGCCTTCGCGGTAGGCGGAGTCCCGCCGGAAGTTATGGGAATCGGTCCGGTGGTGGCGATCCCCAAAGTGCTGGCCATGGCTGGCTTGAAGCTCGCTGACATCGGTCTGATCGAACTCAATGAAGCGTTTGCCGTGCAGGCTCTGGCGGTGATGAAAGTTGCTGGACTCGATCCGGACAAGGTCAACGTAAACGGTGGTGCGGTAGCGCTGGGGCATCCCTTGGGCTGCACGGGCGCAAAGCTTACCGCGACCATCATCCGCGAGATGGAGCGGCGGCAGGTGCGTTACGGCATGGTTACGATGTGTATCGGCGGCGGGCAGGGTGCGGCCGGAATTTTCGAATTGATGTAGGCGGAACAGAGGCAAAAGACGATGGCTACAGCGACTGAATCTCCCGTGTTATTGAAATCGGCTGGTGGGGCTTACCTGATCAGTGAAACAGATCCGGCGAACGTTTTCACGCCTGAAGACCTGACCCCGGAACACCTCGAAATTGCGCGTACAACGCGTGATTTTTTCGACAAAGAAGTGGCTCCGCACGTTGAGGAAATCGAAAACGGTGATAAGGATCTGGCCGTGGCGATTCTGCGCAAGGGCGCGGCGCTGGGCCTTGAAAGTGTTCTTACGCCAGAGCAGTACGGCGGCATGGGGATGGACTTGATGTCCGTCATGATCGTTGCCGAACAGTTGGCGCGCGATGGATCGTTTGCAGGCTGGCACGGTGCCCACGCGGGTATCGGATCGTTGCCGCTGCTGTTGTTCGGCACCCCTGCCCAGAAAGAAAAATATCTCTCGAAGCTTTCGAGCTGCGAACTGGTGGGCGCCTATTGTCTGACAGAGCCGCAGGCGGGTTCCGATTCCCTGGCTACGAAGACGCGTGCCGATCTTTCAGAAGACGGTACGTATTACACACTGAACGGCCAGAAAATGTGGATCACCAACGGCGGCAAGGCCGGCATGTACACGGTGTTCGCAAAGATCGGCGGGGAGAAGTTTTCCGCGTTTCTCGTTGAGCGTGCGTTCCCTGGCGTCAACCCCGGCCATGAAGAAAAGAAGATGGGGATTCGCGGCAGTTCCACCACTGCAGTGTTCTTCGACAACGTCAAAGTTCCGGTGGAAAATCTGCTGGGCGAAATCGGTCGCGGACATATTATTGCGTTCAATATTCTGAACCTCGGCCGTTTGAAACTGGGTCCGTTCGCCATCGGCGGGGCGAAGAGCGTGCTGCAGACTTCCATCGCGTATGCGAAGGACCGCAAGGCTTTTGGGAAATCGATCTCTGAGTTCGGCATGATTCGCCACAAGCTGGCGGAGATGGCGATTCGCATTTATGCCACCGAATCCATGACGGCCCGCACGGTGGGCCTGATTGAAGGGCAGCTCGATGGCTTTACGTGGGACGATCCGGCAGCCGCCACCCGCATTATGAAAGCGGCTGAAGAGTTTGCGCCCGAATGTTCCATCATCAAGGTCTACGCGTCTGAAATGCTGGATTACGTTACCGATGAGGGTGTACAGATCCACGGTGGCAATGGTTTCAGTCAGGAATATTCGGTGGAGCGGGCGTACCGCGATTCGCGCATCAACCGGATTTTTGAAGGCACGAATGAAATCAACCGGCTGCTGACATCGGGCATGATTTTGAAGCGTGCGGCCCAGGGCAAACTTCCCTTGATGAAGGCCGTGAAGGCCCTGATGGAAGAGGTGCTCTCGGGCGGCAAGGGCGATGGGCTGGTCGCCAATGCGAAGAAGATCGGGCTTTTGCTGATGGGTATTGCGTTTGAGAAATACGGCGTGGAACTGGAAAAGCATCAGGAAGTTCTGGCGGGAATTGCCGACGTGATGATGGAAACGTTTGCCATGGAATCGGCGCAGCTTCGCACGCAGAAGACTGGTGTGGGTGTGGATCTTACGGCGGTGTTGCTGCAGAGCTCGATGGCGCGTATTGAAACTTTTGCGCGTCCGGTGCTGGCTGCTTGTTCGGACGGCGATGCTCTGCGGACGAATATGGCGGTGCTGCGGCGGTTCGCCAAGTTTGATCCGATAGATGAAATTGCCGCGCGCCAAAGGATCGCGGAGCGGCTGATTAGTGCCGGACGCTACGTCGTTTAGGCGCTGATGCGGCTGGTGGTTGCGGTCGGGTTGCCAGGCTCGGGTAAATCAACCGGGCTTCCTGCTACTGCGCTGTCGAGTGACCGGATTCGGCTATCGCTGCTGGGCGATGAGACGGACCAGACGCAGAACGGCCGGGTGTTCGCTGCTCTCCGTGCGCTTGTGGCGGAGAGCTTGCAGGTGAATCCGGTTACCTATATAGATGCTACGAATCTGACCCGGCGGGAGCGCAGGCAGTGGATCCTGCTGGCTCGGGAGTATGGCGCCGAGGTCGATGCGCTCTATTTCGATGTATCGCTTGCGTTCTGTCGAGCTAGAAATGCCGCGCGGGTCCGTAAAGTACCCGAACGGGTGCTGGATTTGATGGCGGCGCGTTTCGTGCCCCCAACAGTCCAGGAAGGGTTTAGCCGCGTTGCAATTGCTGAACCCCGGCCCGAAAAGTCGCTTCCGGCGTGAGCAGGCTCAGCACGACGTAGCCCGAGGTTTCGAAGTCGTAAAAATAGCCGGGCTGCACCAGGACGTTATGGTCTTTGAGCAGTGCAGGCACGGCCTCTTCCGGGTATGCAACAACGGCATACCAGCCTGCCTCTACCTGTAAAGTCCGCAGGCCTGAGGCTCTGAGAAACGCCAAATTCGATTGGCTTCGTTTTGTTATCTGGCCCTGTACCGATTCCCGCGCCGCGAGAAGTTGGGGAAGGGCAATCTGGACCGGCGTCCCTGCTGAAAGGTACGTATCGGCGATCAATTCCAGCCTTTGCAGTGCTTCTTCCGCCGGACCCGTCGCAATCATCCAGGCGAGTTTCATTTGCGGCAGACCGACCGTCTTCGAAAGGCCATTCAGAGTGAAGACGAGCGCATCGGGTGTCCCTTGCAGAGTTTGCACGCTATCCGGCGCGGGTTCAAGCAGGTAATCGCGGAAGACTTCGTCCGAAATGATCGGCAAGCCGAATGAGGCGAGTTCGGCCAGTTCGTGTTGCTTCAGAAAATGGCCGGTGGGGTTGTTCGGGTTCACCAATACGATGGCGCGTGTGCGCGGGGTGATGGCCTGGTGCAACGTATGGAAGTCAATAAACCAGCCGTGGTCGTAAAACAGCGCATAGTTGCGCACGTTGACGGATTC
>JANYDS010000054.1 GCA_025363475.1 Terriglobia bacterium | reverse complement strand
CGATCCACCGCCTGAGTCCTCGCCACAATCTTCCTTTTGTGACATTGAACTGCGCAGCCATTCCCACCGGCCTGCTTGAGAGTGAACTCTTCGGCTACGAGAGGGGCGCCTTTACCGGGGCGTTGCAGCAGAAGATCGGTCGCTTTGAGATGGCCCACCGGGGTACGCTCTTTCTGGATGAAGTGGGCGACATTCCCATCGACCTGCAGCCCAAACTATTGCGCGCATTACAGGAGAAATCTTTTGAACGGCTGGGTGGCACCCGAACCATTCCGATCGATGTGCGCCTTGTGGCGGCCACCAACCGCAACCTCACCCAGATGATGGGTGACAAGCTGTTCCGCAGCGATCTCTATTATCGGTTGAAAGTTTTTCCGGTAACCACGCCTCCGCTGCGTGACCGGCCCGACGACATCCCTGTCCTCGCCCGCCACTTCGTGCGGAAGTACGCGGCGATTATGGACCGGACCATCGACAAGATCGCGTCCGAAACCATGAAGGCTCTGGTGAGCTGGTCCTGGCCTGGCAATGTTCGGGAACTGGAAAATTTCATTGAGCGTTCCGTGATTCTGTCGAACGGCCCGACACTGCGGGCTCCCGTTTCAGAACTTCACAACGAGGCGATGCAGGAAGGCGGCGAAGTCAACTCGCTGCTGGAAGATGTCGAGCGTGCTCACATTCTGCATATTTTTCGCGAAACAGGCGGCGTTATCAGCGTGGCGGCCAACCGGCTGGGCATTCCGCGCACTACGCTCAATGCCATGATGAAAAAACTGGGCATCTCGCGCAGCGACCTCTAAGACGAACGGACGAGTGGCCCCTGGAATGCTCCCTGTAACGGCGAGACAAGGAGCCTCAAAAAACATGCTTTGGACCATAGCTGTCGTTCTGTTGATTATGTGGGCGCTCGGGCTTGCCACTGCGTACACTATTGGTGGCTTTATCCACATCCTGCTGGTGCTTGCGATCATCGTCGTGCTCATCCGCGTGATTCAGGGCCGTCAGCCGGTTCTGTGACGGGCACGCTCCGCGTCATTGCTCTGCTGTTGCTGTCAACGGCTGCAGGGTCTGCCTATTCGGTCCTCACCCATGAAGCCATCGTCGACTCGCTGTGGGATACCTCAATCCGCCATGACCTGACGGCGCGCTTCCCCTACGCAACGCCGGAGGAACTGGAGCACGCGCACGCGTTTGTCTATGGCGGCTGCATTCTGCAGGACATGGGTTATTACCCGTTCAGCAGCCGTTTTTTCAGCGACCTTACCCACTATGTCCGAAGTGGTGATTTTGTAGCTGCGCTCCTCAGTGAATCACAGGACATTGATGAATATGCTTTTGCCCTGGGCGCACTTGCCCATTACGCTGCGGACAACAGTGGCCACCGCATCGGTACGAACTTCGCCGTGCCTATTCTTTATCCGGAATTGGGGAGGAAATTCGGCAAGACGGTGACTTACTGGGACAGCCCCCTCTCTCACGTCCGGACCGAATTTGGTTTCGATGTACTCCAGGTGGCGAAAGGCCGCTATGCGCCGGACAACTACCACGCCTTCATCGGCTTTGAGGTGTCAAAGCCGGTCCTGGAGCGCGCGTTCCTCATGACTTATGGTCTTGAACTGAAAGATATATTCGGAAGTCTGGGCCTCGCGCTGGGGTCTTACCGATATAGTGTCAGCTCGATCATTCCTGGTATGACGAAGGTCGCCTGGCAGCTCAATAACAAACAATTAGTGAGCGAGATTCCCGGTATCACGCGGAAAAAATTTCTTTACAACGTTTCTCGTTCCAGTTACGAGAAGCAATGGGGTTCGCAGTACCAGCGGCCTGGTTTCGGTGCCCGTTTCACGGCGCTGCTTCTCCGGCTGGTCCCCAAAGTCGGCCCCTTCCGTTCGCTCGCGTTTCGGCCACCCACTCCGGAAGTTCAAAGGCTCTTCATGGCCAGCTTCAACGCCACCGTGGACAGCTACAGGGAACTGCTGGGAACCGCTGCGTTAAGCCCGATCGAACTCCCCAATGACAACTTCGACACCGGTATTCTCAGTCGCGCGGGACAATATGCCGGCACCGATCTCGCCTACGACAAGCTCTTGAACAAACTGGCGGAACACAAGTTCTCGGGCATTTCGCCAGACCTTAAGGCCAACCTGCTCGACTATTACAGCAACCGCAAACCACCTGTCTCGCCGCCTGCCAGGAAGAACGCTGCCGCGTGGGCAAAACTTCAACAGCAGATTCTGGAGTTGCAACAGCTCTGACCACAGGCGGTCAACCGACCGCCGTTCAGGGCCGGCACTCACGCCGGAATTGGTTAGACCTATACCTTCTCCTCAGCGCCTCACTTCTGGCACTCCGCGTGCTTCTGTACATTGCGTCGGGCGACCAATCGCACGAAAAGGGAAAAAGGTAAATAAAATGAAACGACTCCTCATAGCTGTTGTCGCACTTGCTC
>JANYDS010000037.1 GCA_025363475.1 Terriglobia bacterium | reverse complement strand
CCCATCGTCAAGCAGGGCCAGCGCGTCGTCAAGACCCAGGTTCTGGCCGATGGTCCCTGTACCGATCAGGGCGAACTCGCTCTCGGCCGCAACGTTCTGGTTGCCTTCATGCCCTGGCGCGGTTGCAACTTCGAAGACGCCATCCTCGTTTCGGAAAAGATGGTGAAGGAGGACTACTACACCTCCATCCACATCGAAGAATTCGAAATCGAAGCTCGCGACACCAAGCTCGGACCCGAGGAAATCACCCGCGACATCCCCAACATCGCCGATTCCTTCCTCCGCAATCTCGATGAATCCGGCGTTATCCGCATCGGAGCCACGGTCAAGCCTGGCGACATCCTCGTCGGTAAGGTCACGCCCAAAGGCGAAACCCAGCTCACTCCCGAAGAGAAGCTCCTCCGCGCCATCTTCGGCGAAAAGGCCGGCGACGTTAAAGACGCTTCCCTCTACTGCCCCCCCGGTATTGAAAATACCGTCGTCGATTGCAAAATCTTCTCCCGCAAGGGTCAGGATAAAGACGATCGTTCGCGGCGGATCGAAGAATCACAGATTGCCCGTTTGCGGCGTAATCTCAACGACGAAATCCGCATCCTCACCGATGAGCGCGCCAAGCGCCTCGGCAATCTGCTCGAAGGCAAGGAAGTTCTTGCTGACCTGCACGATGAAAAGACCAACAAGAAACTGCTGGGCAAGGGCGGCATTCTCGACCGGGCTTCCATTGAGTCCATGAAGTCGCGCGATCTGAAGCGTATCCGCTTCAACAACAAAGATGCGCGCATTAATGAGCAGATCGACGAAATTGAAGAAATGACTTCGCGCCAGATCGCGGTGCTCGAAAAGATCACCGACGAAAAGACCGCGAAGCTCCGCAAGGGTGATGAACTTCCCCCCGGCGTCATCAAACTGGTCAAAGTCTACATCGCCATGAAGCGCAAGCTTTCTGTCGGCGACAAGATGGCCGGACGCCACGGTAACAAGGGTGTCATCGCGCGCATTCTGCCGGAAGAAGATATGCCTTATCTTCCGGATGGCACGCCAGTCGAAATCGTGCTCAACCCGCTCGGCGTTCCCAGCCGTATGAACGTCGGTCAGATTCTTGAAACCCATCTCGGGTGGGCCGCTAAAGCTCTCGGAGTGCAGTTCGCGACTCCGGTCTTCGACGGGGCAACCGAAAAGGGCATCAAGGAAATGCTGACGAAAGCCGGGCTGCCTACTTCAGGCAAGACCCGCCTCTTTGACGGTATGACGGGCCAGTCTTTTGAACAGCCGGTGACGGTGGGCTACATCTACATGCTCAAGCTCTCGCATCTGGTTGACGACAAGATCCACGCACGGTCCATCGGACCCTACTCGCTCATCACTCAGCAGCCCCTCGGCGGCAAAGCGCAGTTCGGCGGCCAGCGTTTCGGCGAAATGGAAGTCTGGGCACTTGAAGCATATGGTGCCGCTTACATTCTGCAGGAACTGCTGACCGCGAAATCGGACGACGTTTATGGCCGCGCCAAGATTTACGAAGCCATCGTCAAGGGCGAGGCCGCGATCGAACCCGGTGTTCCGGAATCGTTCAACGTTCTCATCCGCGAACTGCAGTCGTTGTGTCTTGACGTCGAATTGATTAAGAAGTTCCACGAAGTGCCGGAAGATACGGCACTCGCAGCGGACTAATCTTTTTCTTACTGCTCTGTTTTTAATGGGGCGGGCCGCGTGAAAATGCGGTTCGCCTGGTTTCATCGAATGAAGTTCTGGTTTAGTAATTCTGGAGAATATAATGCGATCCTCCCCTTACGATCGGGCAAACATAATCGCCGATTTCGACTCTATCCGGATCTCTCTCGCCTCCCCCGAGAAAATCCGAAGCTGGAGCCACGGCGAAGTCACCAAACCGGAAACCATCAACTACCGGACCTTTAAGCCGGAGCGTGACGGACTTTTCTGCGCCCGTATTTTCGGACCGGTCACTGACTGGGAATGCCTCTGCGGCAAATACAAGCGGATGAAGCACCGCGGCGTGATCTGCGACAAGTGCGGCGTTGAAGTTACGCTGGCCCGTGTCCGCCGTGAACGTCTGGGCCATATTGAACTCGCCAGCCCGTGTTCCCACGTCTGGTTCTTCAAGGGCCTGCCGTCCCGCATCGGTCACCTGCTCGATATCACGCTGCGTGAACTCGAACGCGTGCTCTATTTTGAAGCCCATGTTGTCGTGGATCCGGGAGAGGTAGCTGAACTCTCGCAGGGCGAAGTCATTTCCGACGAACGCAAGCGGGCGCTGGAACAGGACCCGTCTACAGCTGGCAAATTCGTCGCCATGATGGGAGCCGAAGGCATTAAAGAACTCCTTAAGAAAATCGACGTTGAATTCTTAAGCGAAGACATTCGCGAAAAGATGAAGACCGAAACTTCACAGCAGAAAAAGCTGAAGTTCGCCAAGCGTCTGCGCGTTGTCGAAAGCTTCCGCAAATCGGGCAACAAGCCCGAGTGGATGATTCTCGATGTGCTCCCGGTCATTCCGCCGGAACTGCGTCCGCTCGTTCCGCTCGATGGTGGCCGTTTCGCCACTTCCGATCTTAACGATCTCTATCGGCGCGTCATCAACCGCAATAACCGCCTCAAGAAGCTGATGGAGCTTCATGCGCCGGACGTTATCGTCCGCAACGAAAAGCGCATGCTCCAGGAAGCCGTTGATGCGCTGTTTGACAACGGTCGCCGTGGCCGCGTCCTGCGTGGCGCGAATAACCGCCCGCTCAAGTCGCTCTCCGATACGCTCAAGGGCAAACAGGGTCGTTTCCGCCAGAACCTTCTCGGTAAGCGCGTCGATTACTCCGGCCGCTCCGTCATCGTTGTTGGTCCGGACCTCAAGCTGCACCAGTGCGGTCTTCCCAAGAAGATGGCGCTCGAACTCTTCAAGCCGTTCATTTATCACCGCCTCGAACAGCGTGGTCATTGCACCACCATTAAACAGGCGAAGGAACTGGTTGAACAGCAGGATCCCGTCGTTTGGGACATCCTCGAAGAGGTCATCAAAGATCACCCGATCCTTCTGAACCGCGCCCCCACGCTGCACCGCCTCGGCATCCAGGCTTTCGAGCCCGTTCTTGTCGAAGGCAAAGCGCTTAAGATTCACCCGCTCGTCTGCACCGCGTTCAATGCGGATTTCGATGGCGATCAGATGGCCGTCCACATCCCGCTTTCTCCGGAAGCGCAGATTGAAGCCGCCACGCTCATGCTGGCGTCCAACAACATCCTTTCACCCGCGCATGGCGCGCCCATCACTGTTCCTACACAGGACATGGTGCTTGGCTGCTACTACCTGACGAAGTCCCGTCATGGTGCCAAAGGTGAAGGCCGCACGTTTGCCTCAACCGATGACGTGCTTATCGCTCTCGAAATGGAAGAAGTCGAGACGCTGACACCCATCAAGCTGCGCTACACAGGCCGGGTCATTGATTTGACCAAGGCGTTCGACAGCCAGAACATCATGCACACCGAACCCATTGAGTTCGAGAAACAGTACATGGAAACCACTGTCGGCCGCGTCATTATGAATGACAATCTCCCGGAAGAGATGCCGTTCATCAATGGTCTTCTGAAGAAGAAGGGTCTCGCCCAGCTGGTGCATTATTGTTACCTCAAATTCGGCCTGCACGTTACGGTCGGAATGCTCGATAAGGTGAAGAACCTCGGCTTCTTCTACGCCACCCGCGCCGGCATCTCAATCGGTATTGACGACATGGTCGTGCCGGCTGTGAAAGTGGAACTGGTTGCCAACGCTGAGAAGGAAGTGGTTGCCGTCGAAGGTCAGTATCAGGACGGAGCCATCACCCACGGCGAACGCTACAACAAGATCATCGAAATCTGGTCCCGTGTTACGGAAAAGGTTTCCGATGAAATGTTCAGCGCCATGGAAGAGGACGACCGTACCGGCCGCTACCTCAACCCGATCTACATCATGGCCGATTCCGGCGCGCGCGGTTCCAAACAGCAGATCCGTCAGCTGTCCGGTATGCGCGGTTTGATGGCCAAGCCGTCAGGCGAAATTATTGAAACCCCCATCACGGCCAACTTCCGCGAAGGCCTCAACGTGCTGCAGGACTTCATCTCCACGCACGGTGCGCGTAAAGGTCTGGCGGATACGGCTCTCAAAACAGCCGATTCCGGTTACCTCACCCGTCGTCTGGTGGACGTTGCGCAAGACGTCATCATCAGCGAAAACGATTGCGGCACAACCGAAGGCATCATCGTCGAACCGATCATTGAATCCGGCGAAACGATTGAAGAACTTCGTGACCGTATCGTCGGCCGTGTCGCTCTTGAAGATCAGCGCGACTTTGAAGGCAACGTCATTGTTTCCGTCAACGAAGAAATCACTGAAAAGCTTGCTTCGCAGATTCAGGCAGCCGGTATTGAGCGCGTCAAAATCCGCTCTGTATTGACTTGCGAATCGAAGCGCGGCGTTTGCGTCGCCTGTTATGGACGCAACCTCGCCACCGGACGTCTGGTCGAACGCGGCGAAGCGGTGGGTGTTATCGCGGCGCAGTCGATTGGTGAACCTGGCACACAGCTCACCATGCGTACGTTCCACATCGGTGGTACGGCGAGCCGGATTTCCGAACAGTCGAAACAGGATGCCAAGTCTGACGGTTTCGCCAAGTACCTCAACATCCAGTGGGTGAAGAACGAAAAGGGTGAAATCGTTGCCATGAACCGCAACGGTATCTTTGTGATCGTTGACAGCCGCCAGCGCGAAAAAGAACGGTACCCGGTGGTTTACGGTGCTCGTATTACGGTTGCTGAAGGCGATCCGGTTAAGACCAATCAGGTTCTGCTCGAATGGGATCCTTATACGTTCTCCATCCTGACGGAACTGACTGGCGTTGTTCACTTCAAAGATCTCGTCGAGGGCATTACGCTCGCCGAACAGCTGGATGAAGTGACTGGTATGTCGCAGCTGGTCGTCACGGATTCACCGGACGAAAAGCGGCAGCCCATGATTCAGGTCAAGGGACCCGGCGGTACCCGCAAGTACCTCATGCCGACCCATGCTCACGTCATGGTTCATGACGGCGAAGAAGTTCACGCGGGCGATGTTCTTGCCAAGATTCCGCGTGAAACTACGAAGACTAAGGACATCACGGGCGGTCTGCCGCGCGTTGTGGAATTGTTCGAAGCCCGCAAGCCGCGTGAAGCGGCGATCATGGCTGAGATCAACGGTATCGTCAAGTACGGCGAAATCTCCAAGGGCATGCGTAAGATTTACGTGATGGGCGACGATGGCGAAGAGCGCGAATACTCGCTCCCGCGCGGTGTTCATATCAACGTGCAGGAAGGCGAGCGCGTGAATTCCGGCGATCCGCTGATGGATGGCCCCCGCAATCCGCATGACATCCTGGATGTCCGCGGCGAGAAGGAACTGCAGAAGTATCTCGTCAACGAAATTCAGGAAGTTTACCGGTTGCAGGGTGTGAATATCAACGACAAGCATCTGGAAGTGATTTCGCGTCAGATGATGCGCTGGGTGCGTGTGGAAGATATCGGCGATACGGAATTCCTGCCGGAAGAAGTGGTGGATAAGTTCAAATTCCGTGCGGAAAACCTCCGCGTGGAAGAAGCGGGCGGACGTGTGGCGCAGGGCAAAGCGGTATTGCTCGGCATCACTAAGGCTTCGCTTTCGACTGATTCCTTCATCTCGGCGGCATCCTTCCAGGAGACAACGCGAGTACTCACCGAAGCCGCGATTAACGGCAAAGTGGATTATCTGCGCGGTCTCAAGGAAAATGTCATCATGGGACGGTTGGTTCCTGCCGGAACCGGTATGGAGTTCTACCGCCGGACTCGCATCGCGGGCGAGGATATCGTGGAAGAACCGATCCCCGAACCGTCAATCGATGCGCTGGCTGGATATGAAGACGAAGCTCGTCTTACATATACGGGTGGCCTGAGCGAAGACCTCGGACCAGAAGAAGCTCTGGCCGAATAGGTCATCAACAATCTAAACAAAAGAGCCGGGCAACCCGAAAGGCTCGCCCGGCTTTCGCACTTCTGCACGGCAATGGAACCGCGATGGAGGGGTTGTGTGTAGTCGCACCGTCGGCAGGGCATCAGAATACGAAAATGCAGGTTCCGCAAACCCCTCGAGACCTTGCGTTGCCACTCATTGCCACTCTTGCCACTCCGGATCACTATTGGGAAGCTTCGAATTGGTGTATCATTCCTCAATGGCTAAACCGACCTGCCTGATAGATGTTGATCTCGCGGTTGCCGTTAACCACTTCCTTTACGGAGTTGTTCCTGGTAATCACAAGAATCCCGGGTTTCGCTGCCCGGAGTGCAACGCCCCCATTTTAAGCACGTCAGAGACAAAGGCTGCGATGGACCACCATCCTGGAAGGTGAATACTGCGAAAACAACGAAATCAGAGTAGCCCCGCCAATGCGACACGTAATCTAGTCGGAGCAAGTTATCTATGGCTTATAGAATTGATACAAAACATCTGCTCGTGTTAGTAGCCGCCGCGATATCCGTGGCAACAGTTTCTGGTTAGCAGAAAAGCGCGAAGGGCATTACGAAAGCCGCACCTGTAAGAACGGCTAAACCAGGAGTTGTCTCGGGCAGACGATAAAAGCAGGATCGCCAAAACGATCCTGCTTTATCCTAAAATAATCCTAAAATGATCCTAAAGAATCCAAATTGGATCCTAATTTCACCGCGCCGAATCAGCTCCTTGAAGGGTACCGGAGCGTAATGAAGAGGGAAGGGTCCGGGACGGCATCGGAGGAGATTGCCGCCCCGGAAGGAGCATTCGTGTTTCTTGTCTATCTGGTGCGGGTACCGTCCGGATTTCTCACCCGATTTTTATAGGCCTTGCGACTTGCAAGCAATAGTAGCGCCCCTCCAAACAGGAGTATTGCCAGCCCCGCCCACAGGTTGACGTTGACATCTGTCATCGGCGCACGCATCGAAGGCTCGGCCAGCCCAAGCGTCACCAGCACAAATCCCGCAATCACGAAGAAGATTCCCGACGGCAGTCTGAGATCAAACATAGTTCTGTTTACCGGAACATCAAATTGAGAATCACAAGCGCCACCGCAACCACGATGGCCAGCGGCACCGGGCGCTCATACCAATGCGTCGAATGGTCCTTCGGCAACCCGCGCGAACCATAAACTAAACCGTCCAGACTCTCCGGATCAGGTGCCCTGGTCATCAGGCTCACCAGCACGGTCACCACAAAACATGTCACCCAGGAAAAAATCGCAATCCAGAAATTCTGCGCCATCTGCGACGGGAAAACATGCCAGCCGCCCTGCATTGCCACCATCCAGCCGCCCTTGCCCTCCGCCGTCGAAAGTCCTTGCGTCAAACCAGCGGCCACCGTTCCCATCAGCAGGCCGGAAAACGCCCCGTGCCCCGTAGTGCGCTTCCAGAACATGCCGAGCAAAAACGTCGCAAACAGTGGCGGATTCACAAAGCTGAATACCAGTTGCAGCAAATCATTTAGATTATTGAACTGCACCGCCAGGTAAGCCGCTGCTATTGACAGCGCTATCCCCGCCACCGTAGTGATGCGGCCCACCTTAAGGTAATGCTTGTCCGAAGCCCCGGGCTTGATATAGCTCTGGTAAATGTCATACGTGAAAACGGTATTGAATGCGGTCACGTTGCCCGCCATGCCCGACATGAATGATGCCATCAGCGCGGTAAGCCCCACACCCAGCATCCCGCTCGGATAAAACTGTGCCATCAAACTGGTCAGCGTCTGGTCATAGTCATAGCTGTTGCCCTTCACCGGCAGGGAGTAGCCTGACCCCATCTTCGTCAGCGCCAGCGCCGCAATCCCGGGCAGGATCACGATGAACGGCATCAGCATCTTCGGGAACGCGGCCACCAGCGGAGTACGTCGCGCGCCCGACATCGAATTGGCCGCCAGGGCACGCTGGATCACCAGGAAATCCGTACACCAGTAACCAAAGGACATCACAAAGCCCAGCCCCGCCACCATGCCGAACGTCTCCACCCCCATCGGGTTCTGATTCGCCGTACCCATGTACTTCCAGGCGTGGGTCATGGAATCCGGCAAACGACTCTGTATCCCGTGCCAGCCTCCGGCGCGGATGATCACCAGAATCGACAACGGTGAAAAACCCAGCACGATCAGGAAAAACTGCAGCACTTCGTTATAGATGGCGCTGGTCAGCCCGCCCAGCCATGTATAAGCCAGCACAATCACCGCTGAAAGAATGACGGAGGTGTCGAAGCTCCACCCCAGCACCAGCTGAAACATACGGCCCAGCGCATACATCGAAATTCCCGACGAAAAAATGGTCATCACTGCGAACGTGACGGCATTCAGCGCCCGGGTCTTTTCATCAAATCGCAGCTTCAGATATTCCGGGACTGACCGTGCCTTGCTGCCGTAGTAAAACGGCATCATGAACACACCCGCGAAAATCATCGCCGGGGCCGCGCCCACCCAATAGAAATGGGCCGTCATAATCCCGTACTTCGCACCCGAAGCCATCATGCCCACAACTTCCTGCGCCCCCAGATTGGCGGCCAGGAAAGCGAGGCTGGTAATCCAGACGGGAACGTGATGACTGGCGGTGAGAAATTCTTTTGCGGACGTTACAGAAGACCGGAGTTTCCAGCCGATTCCGAGGACAAAACAGAAGTAGAGGGCGAGGATCGCGTAGTCAACCGCAGCAAGCTTCAAGTCTGTGAGGTTATCTCGTTACCGCCCGCGACGCAATAAGAAATGTGGGGCGCTAATCCGTCGGTAAGGGTTGGCGCGCCGGTGAGGAAAGGGCTTTTGAAGGGATGAACGTCTGGAGAAGTGGGAGGAGGCTGAGTTTTTGGTGACGGCATGAAGCTGAGTGGAGATGGCCATGCCTGAAATCTGTCTGTTGAGGACGCGAGAACCAGTGGCCAGGGTGATAAGGGCGCAGTTTCACCCGATCACACCCGAAAACGCTCTGCAAATCCGTCGGTAAGGAATTCTATGCGCGCAGTGGCCGCATAAGCAGTGCCGCCAGATACTCTGACAGCCTGCTGATATTGCTCGCCAGACGAAGAATGGTACGCCTCGCATGATGCACCAGGCGTCCTGCGGTATTGAAAAACAAAAAGCGCAGTCGTTTGGGCCTTGCCTGCAACAGTTCCGCAGGCAAGGCCAGCCGTTTCAGCGCCGTCAGCACATTGTGCGTCAGGATCGCCAGTCGCAGCCATGCCGCGTTGGCTCCAAAGCGCCCGCGCGGCAACACGCCCGCCGCCAGTTCGTTCTTCAGGACATCGTGCACGGCTTCAATCGTGCCGGCTTTTTCCCGATGCCAGCCGAGCAGTCGCGAAGCCTTCCAGTCCACGATATTCGTGAGCACCGCGAAATGCCGGGCTTCCGTCCCTTCCTCTAACAGTCCACCCTGCCTGTGGCGGATTCTCACCGCCACATAGCGCAGCGGCTGCAGATCTCTTTTTTCGCTGTGTTCATTGGGAACGAACAGAACATCGGCGCACTCCCGGGTGACTTCGGTATCGGGCTTGCCGTAAGGCGTCCACTGTTCTTCAGCGACCGCTTTGACTGCGGTCCGCAGCGCGGGACTCATACGCGCGCTAATGGCGAAGCCGATAAAGCCCTGCGGTCCGTCCTCCCGCTTTTCGTTGCGCAGCCAATCCACCAGACCATACTCATGACAGGCCGAGTCGCCACGATAGTAAAACTCTTTCACCGAAGGCGGCAAGGCCGCATATGCGGCCTTCGCCACCGCCAGTCCCTGATATGCGGCGGGTACGTTACCGTCCCGGAACTCGTCGGCTAACACCAGATTCATTTCCGCCGACACCGCAAGCATCGGCTGGTAGCCCCGCTCTCCTCCATAGGTCCGCAGCGCTTCCTGTTTGCGGCTTCCGATGATCGTCGCGGCCTGGTCGATGGTGGCGATCCGCTGGTCCGGGCACCGCCGTCCCACTTCCCGCACCAGATCCCGATTCACTTCTCCCAGTCCTTGCAGGGCTGCATTCTCACCCGGAATATAAGCGATCTCTCCCAGACTTCGTTGCTCTTTGGCCGTCTCGATATGGGCCTCGCTGTGAAACTCGTACAGAAACCTGCGTGCCGCTTCCGGAGAGGGGATCGCGTGGCCCAGCATCTCCTCAAGGCCGCCGTCCGCGCGCAGGTGCTCGAAGTCGTCCAGACAGTCTCCGCCCACCCCGTTGAACAGGACGAAGCTTTCCACAAACGTGGCTTCATCGTAACCGCGCTGACGCTGCTTGATCTTTATATGCCTCGCCACGCTTTGCGCTACTTCCAAAGAGCGCAAAGTACGAATCAGCAAAGGTACCCCACCAAACGACGTCAGCCTCTCTGCCGCCGGCTCCGGATCGATCTCAAAAAGAAAATCTGCTTCGGCGGGTGATGACTTCAGTGTTTTGCGCAAGTGCCTTCAAGTATCCGCTTTCCCCAACACCAAATCGTGATTCTGTTCCCCACTGCGATTCCCTACCGAAGCCGACTCTCCATTACCCCTCTGCGATCAACTCGCCGCCTCTTCTCGCCCTTACCGACGGATTAGGGTGGGGTACAAAATGTGGGGGGCTGGCCCGCGTCAAAAGACCCGCACCAGCCCCGCGCAGTTTAATCCGAACTAAAGAGTTTTGAGGTAAGCCAGAACGTTGGTCTTTTCCGGATCCGTAAGAATGTCCTTATAAGAAGGCATTCCGTTCCCGCCAACATCAATCTTGGTCTTGATGGAGGCTTCCGTCATCTTGGGCTTTTTGGAAATGCCCTTCAGGCCGGGGCCCATCTTGACTTCAGCACTGTCGGCGTTGTGGCAGACCGCGCAGTTCTGGTCGAACACGCCTTTACCCTTGGCGACATCGCCACCGGAGGCACCCTTTTTTGTCTGGCCGTAAAGGCTGGCGCCGGCAAGGGCGAGTACGCCGACGATCATGAAACTGGTTGTTTTGCGCATCTTCTTCAGTTTACAAGACGCCCTGCGGTAATAATAGGAGTTCAGTCATTTCCAAATTTTAATCCTGCCTGTGTGGAAACTCCGTTCCGTCCTCATCTCTGCGCCTTCGATTGTTGTTTGGACAATCCTCATGGCCTCGCTCTCCCTCATCTCTTCGCTTTGGGATAAGGCCGGCATCGCCCAGCACGCGTTCGCCAGACGCTGGTCCACCATCCTGCTCAAACTCGCTTTTGTCCGCAGTTCCGCCACAGGGGTTGAAAAGCTCGATCCTAATGGCACTTACGTCCTGGTAGCGAATCATGCCAGCTTCCTCGATATCCCTGTCGTCCTCAGCTACCTGCCCGTCCAGATCCGTTTCTTCGCCAAAAAGGGTCTGTTTTCCATCCCCTTCATGGGCTGGCATCTGAAACGCAGCGGCCATCTGGAAGTCGCCCGCGGCGATGCCCGGGCGTCACTCAAAACGATGCTCGAAGGCGCGAAACTGATCCGCGAGCGCAATATTTCCGTCGTGCTTTTTCCCGAAGGAGGCCGTTCAGAGAATGGTGTCATTCGTCCTTTCATCGAAGGTGCCGCCTACCTCGCCATCAAGTCGGGCGTTCCGGTAGTGCCCGTCGGACTGGTTAACACAAGGGGGATCCTGCCTATGGGATCTCTGCTGCTTCGCCCGGGCACCGTCGAAATCCATGTAGGCGACCCCATTCCAACTGCCGGTCTGACGCCGAAAGACCGCGCAGCCCTCAATGAAATGCTTTACGCGAAAGTTTGTGAACTCGCCGGCCAGACACGTATAAACTAACAAGCGAGAAAACCGATGTCTGCCATCAACACTGTTCCGGATCTGCTCCGCTCTGCCGCCCTTAGATTTGGAGACCGCCTCGCCCTGCGCCAGCCGGATGGCAAGGAAGTCCGTACCTGGACATGGCGGGAATACTGCACTGCCGCCGAAGAAATCGCTTCGGGTCTGCGTTCTCTGGGCCTGAAGAAAGGCGATCACATCGCCCTGTGTTCGGAAACGCGCGCTGAATTTTACCTCGCGGATATGGGCATTATGATGAACGGTTCGGTGGCTGCGGCGCTCTATCCCAGTTATCCTCCGGAAGATTTAAAGAAGACCATCGCAGGGTCTGATGCCAAAGCGCTTTTCGTTGAGAATCCGAAAATGCTGGCCCGCCTGAAAGGCACAGCTGTTGATCGCGTCATCCTGCTAACAGGTGAGGCCGAAGGGGCACTATCGCTCGCCGACCTGCGCAAGCTTGGCAATGAACGCCTTACCGTTCCCAACGACGTTCTACCGGAAGACAACGCCATTCTCTACCTCACCTCCGGTGCCACTGGCGACCCCAAAATGGTCATGGTCACCCACTTCGCCCTGGTGTCCAACATCAAGATGGGACCCGCCGTCCTGCCCCTTGATGAAAATGACATCACCATCGCTTTCCTGCCTTCGGCGCATATAGCGCAGCGCGTAGTGGTTGAAATTCTGCCGATTCTAAGCGGAGCGGCTGTCTCTTTCGCCGAAAGCCTGGCAAAGCTGCAGAGCGAAATCAAAACCGTGCGGCCCACGTTCTTCCTCGCGCCCCCGCGCGTCTGGGAGCGTGTTTACACCAGCATTCGCACCGAGATTCTGAAGCGCCCCGCGTTCGCGCAGAAAGCCTTTTTTGCAGGCCTGGGCCTCGGCCTCGCCGCCGCCCGTTACAAGCGCAACAGCAAACCGGTTCCACCCTGGATTCGCCTGCCCCTGGCGATTGCCCACAAACTGATCTTCGCGAAAATCCGCGAGCGTTTTGGCGGGCGCCTGCGCGTCGCAGCTTCCGGTGCAGCGCCCCTCGGAGCCGACCTCGCCGAGTTTTACGAAGCCGTGGGCATGCCGCTCATCGAGGGTTATGGCCTGACCGAAGGCGGCGTCACCGCGCTCAATCCTCTCGATTCACCGCGTCCAGGCAGTATCGGAAAACCCTTGCCCGGCGTTGAGTTTCAGGTTGGTGAGGAAGGTGAACTTCTGATCCGCGGAGCTTGCCTCTCGAGCGGTTATTACAAGGACCCCGAAGCAACATCCGCACTATTGAAAGATGGCTGGCTGCACACCGGCGACGTAGGGACGGTTGATGAACAGGGCTATATCTACATCACCGGTCGCAAAAAAGAACTCATCATCGCTTCCAACGGGAAGAAGATTTTCCCGTCCCGCGTCGAAACTATGTTTAAGTTCGAACCGCTGATCAGCCAGGTCCTGCTCGCGGGTGACCGGCTGCCTCATCTGGTGGCTTTGTTCACGATCAACACCAGCGTCGCGGAAACGATCAAAGGCACCAGCGAATCAGGGACACCGCTTTACGCCGCACCCCAGGTCGTGGCGGAAGTGCAGGCGATTGTAAGTCGCATCAACAAACAACTCGCGCCGTTTGAGCAGGTAAAAAGGTTTCGTGTTCTGCCGCGCGAGTTCACTATTGAATACGGCGAAGTCACGGCAACAATGAAAGTGCGCCGCAAACAGGTGATGGAAAATTTCAAAGCCGATATAGACGCACTCTACCAGTTGAGCGCCTCAGGCCGGGGCGGGGAATAGAGGCCGCGGATCTGGACGGGCCAGGTCGCCCGACCCGCCGTCCAGTTCACGCGGGGAGTTTCAGGGACAGGATGGCTGCGGTGAGGACCAAAATTGCGGAGCCCCAGAGGCAGCCGGTGAAGCCTGCGTACTGGTAGAGCAGGCCTGAGAGCAGGGTTCCCAGCAGCCGGCCTCCGGCGTTCGCCATGTAATAGAAACCTACGTCCAGGGCTACCGAGTTCCCGTCCGTATAAACCAGCACCAGATAGGAATGAATGGCTGAGTTGATGGCGAACACTACTGCGAAAATGGCGAGGCCTGCGATGAGTGCCTGCGTGGGATCAGCGGCGGATTTTAACGCCGCGATCAGGCCTGCGGGGATCAGGATCAGAATGAAGGCCCAGTTACGGGCTGATCCACCATCGGCTTTTGATCTGAGAAGTTCGGGGACGGCTGCCTGAATGAAACCGTAGCCGATCACCCAGACGGCGAGAAAGCCTCCGACGACGTTTGATGACCAGCCGAGTTGACTCAGGAAAACCAGCAGGCCAACTACAAACCAAACGTCGCGCGATGCGAACAGGAAAAGACGCGCTGCGGAAAGCCGGTTGATGTTACTGCTCTTCGAGAGCAGCGCCGTGAATTTAACCGTCTTCTTTGACCAGCCAAGGTCTCCTGTAAGTGACGCCGCCGTAGCGAAGAGTACGAGTGTAAGTGCAGCCGCCATGCCGAGCAGTGCGCCTTTGAAGCCGAACGTGGCGAGAAGCGCTCCGCCGACGAAAAAGCCCAGGCCTTTCAAGGCGTTCCTGGAGCCGGTCAGCCGGGCCACCCACTTGAATAAGGCGCCGTCTGAATTCTGCGGGACGATGACTTTGATGGCGCTCTTGGAACTCATCTTGGTGAGGTCCGTGGCGATACCAGAAAGCGCCTGCGCGGCCATTACATACGCCACGGCGACGCTGCTGGTCCAGTGCGGGTCAAGCAGCGCCAGCATAGTGAGCGCGGCGATCTGGAGCAGCAGTCCGCCATAGAGGGTGATGCGGACGCCGGAACGGGCAGCGATCCAGCCCCCGAAGAGGTTGGTGATGATGCCGAAAAATTCGTAAAAGAGGAACAGGAAGGCGATGGAAACGGCGTCGTAACCGAGTCGGTAGAAATGCAGGACGACCATCATGCGCAGGGCGCCGTCGGTGACGGTGAAGCCCCAATACACCCCGGTCACCAGCGCGTAATTGCGCAGACTGGTCATGGGCTACGCGAGGCTGGCGGCGACTTTTTGTGCCAGTTCCACCATGCGGCAAACGTACCCCCACTCGTTGTCGTACCAGGCGAGGATCTTGACCTGGGTTTCGTCGATGACCATGGTGGAAAGGGCGTCGATGATGGAGGAACGCGGGTCGTTCACGAAGTCGATTGAGACCAGGGGGCGAGTTTCGTAACCGAGGATGCCTTTGAGTGTGGTCTCGGAAGCATTATGCAGAAGCTGGTTAACTTCGGCGACTGTGGTGGGTCGGTTGACTTCGAAGACACAGTCCGTCAGCGATGCGTTGAGGAGCGGGACGCGAATAGCCACGCCGTTGAGCTTACCCTGGAGTTCGGGATAGATGAGCGTGATGGCTGTGGCGGAACCGGTGCTGGTGGGGATCAGCGACATGAGAGCGGAGCGGGCGCGGCGGAGGTCTTTATGCGGGGCATCCACCAGCGTCTGGGTGTTGGTCATGTCATGCAAAGTGGTGATGACGCCGTGGCGAATACCGAGGCCCTCATGGATCACTTTCACGACCGGGGCTAAACAGTTGGTGGTACAGGATGCGGCGGTGATGATGTGGTGCACGTCGGGATTGTAGAGGTGGTCATTGACGCCCATGACAAGGTTGAGGGCAACGGGTCCGGCGGCGTCGGGTTTGACGGGGGCGGCAACAATGACTTTGCGCACGCCTCGCTGGAAGTATTGATTGAGGGAGTCGCGGGTGAGAAATTTACCTGTGCATTCAAGGACGATATCGACGCCGGTTTCGTTCTACGGTACGTCCCCTGGGTGGGCGTGGCCGGTGAAGGCGATGGTTTTGTTGTCGATGGTCAGGCTGGCCGCCTGGACGGTTGTGGGGTGGGTCCAGCGGCCGTGGACGCTGTCGAATTCAAGCAGGTGGGCGGCGGTGGCCGGGCCTCCTTTGATCTCGTTGATGTGGACGATTTCGAGGTTGCTGGTTTCGGCGGGCCAGGCGGCGCGGAAGGCGAGGCGGCCCATACGACCGAAGCCATTGATTCCAAGACGAAGTGGTTGAGCCATTTGACACTTCGAGAATAATCGAAATGAATGACGCCGGTCAAGTGAGGATCTTGTTAAACTCGGATGGTGGCGAAAGTGGCGAAAGCGGCTAAAAGAACAGTGGCGAATGTGGCTCGTTTTGCGGATATGCTCTCTGCGATGGGCACGGAGCCTCGTCTGCGGATTATGCAACTGCTGTTGAAATCGCATCCGCAGGGGCTGGTGGTAGGGGATATTCAAGAAGAGCTGGGGATTACCGGGTCCACGCTGTCTCATCATCTGGAAAAGCTGCGGCATGAGGGGCTGGTAAAGATGCGTCGGGAGAGTCGTTTTCTCTGGTATACGGCGGATACGGCGGGGCTGGAGCAATTGCTGGCGTTTCTCTATGACGAGTGCTGTTCGCGCAACCATGCGGTGGCGCCTGAAGCCGTCACTCGCTGTTGCGGCTGATTTTGGCAGATTCGATTTAATAAATTCTATTTATTCACTGACCGGCTTGGATAAACTGTGCCTATGGAACTGAACACGCTGCGGGTGTTTCTAACAATTGCCACAGAGCGTAGTTTTTCGCGTGCAGCGGCGAAGCTGGGTCGTACGCAGCCTGCGGTTTCATTGGCGCTGCAGCGGCTGGAAGCTGAGTTGGGAGAGCAGCTGCTGGACCGTGTGGCGCGCGATGTGGTGCTTACCGATGCGGGTCGCATGGTGCTTGAGTACGCGCGGCGGTTTCAGAATCTGGAATCGGAGTTGGGCAATTCCATTGCAGAGTTGCGGGATCATTCGGCGGGGAAGCTGGTGATTGGCGCGAATGAATCGACGGGTCTGTATCTGCTGCGGCATATTGAGAAGTACCGGAGTTTGTATCCGAAGGTGCAGGTGCAGGTGCGGCGGAGTTTTTCGAGTCGGATCCCGGATGAGATTGTGGACGGAAATCTGGAACTGGGCGTGATCAGCTATGAGCCGAAGGATGAGCGGCTGCATTCACAGGTGATTTTTACCGATTCGCTGGCGTTTGTGGTGCCTCCGAAGCATCGTTTGGCGAAGCGGAAGGAAGTACCGATTTCGGAGTTGGGCGAGGAGACGTTCATTGCGCACAATGTGCTTTCGCCGTATCGGGAGATTGTGCTGCGGGTGTTTCAGGAACATGGCGTGAAGCTCAATATGGATGTTGAGATGCCGACGGTGGAGACGATCCGCTGGATGGTGGAGGCGAATCAGGGCGTGGCGTTTTTGCCCCGGATGTGTGTGGAGCAGGAGCTTGCGGAGAAGCGGCTGGTGGCGGTGCGGGTGCCGGAAATTCAAGTGGAACGGAAGATTTTTTTGGTGCAGCCGGCCCGTCGGGCGGTTAGTTATGCGGCGGATGCTTTCTTGCGGCTGGTTACGGGGTAGTTCTTCGCGATACGAAAAATGGCGGACGTTTGACCGGTGCGCGATGGTCATCGATGGTTCCAGTTGTTTTTGCGACAACCGAATTTCTATAACCGGCTCTGTCATACCTTCCGGGGAAATAAACGCACCTTTGATCATCCGGAGCGGGTAGAATTTCCAAATGTCGCGGGCTGGCATCCTGTCCGACAGTCTGCCGACTTTACCGGGCTGAATCAGAAAATCGCTCTGGTCGGTCGCTGTCCCAATCCCGCTGGCAAGCAAAGCAATCGCTGTCAGTGCTTTCGTCATGCGATCGCGGCCGGGGTTTCTACACGCGGGCGGATTGGTTGTACTGACGTCTGACTCACTCTGGGACCGGGCAGGATGATGCCAGTCAGATTGAGCGGATCGGCTGGGGAGACTTCTATCGCATGCGTGAATTCGGTTTCGTTACGCCGCACGGAGCGCAGCAGGTCTACCGCTTCGGGTCTGGCGAATTGCTCCCCCGTGAAGCCGGAAACAAAACGGCCTCCGCGGATTTCTCCCTGCGCTTCCATCCGGCGAAGGATCGGCAGTAGTTCCCTCCACGGCGGCGCTACGGATTCGCGGGCCAGCATGTCACGGAACAGAATTCCCCAGCGGTTGAGTAACTGGACTGCGTGTTTCTTTGTTCGTTCATCAGAAGTCAGTGCGGACGTGGCCGGGGTAGTCAAAGCCCAGCGCCCTGCCGCATGACGAGGCCTTCTCTTATTTGCACTGCCGTGACCGGCGCGGCGCTTGGGATCGATCAGCGAGCGCAGGTTTTCGAAGCCATCGGCAGTCACCAGACCCGCTGCCGTGAGTTCCCAAAGCGCATCCTCCACTTCACTGGGCAGACGCTTACTAAGCCGCACAAGATCATTGAAGAAAGACGCGCCGCCGCTGTTCAGCGCAGCGAAAACTTCAGTTGCCGCATGCGACATCCCGGGCACACCGGGTTCGGTCGTGAGCCATTCGGCATCTTCCCGCAGATAGAACGAAATAGGCGCGATGCGCGTGGGCCGCACGCGTTTGGCAGATTCATTGAGCAGGGCCGGGTGGGGGGAAAGGCGTCCCCAGGCGACTTCGCCGGAGAGGCAAAGGTCATCCAGATTTTCCGGGATGTATTCGGCGATGCGACGGTTGAGGATTTCGGGTTCCCATGCTGATGCCGGGATTTCGAACCCTTGCAACTGCCGCACGATCTGCAACACGCCATCGGCTCCGTGAAGTTGCGTTCCCGGTGCAGTGTGCTGCCAGCGTGCGAGGAACTGATGAAACTGGGCGGCGCTGACCGGCGCGATTTCGCTGCGCAGGCGGCCCATCGTCATACGGTGTATGCGGGCGAGAATGCGACGATTACACCACTGCGTTTCGTCCGTTGCCGGCGTGCGGTATTGACCCTGGAAGACCTGGCCATCCGCTTCGAGCGCGGCCAGAGCGATTTCGATTTCCGGGCGCGGCAGGGCGAGGCGTTGCGCAAGGTCCGTTGCGGTAATGGGGCCGAGGCACTCCAGCCAGCCGCGCACCGTCGCGTTTACATCATCAGTTTGACTGAGCCTTTCTGTTGCCACCCACAGCGCGATGCCGTATCTATCGATGACTGAAGCGCGACCGGTTTGGCTTAGCTCTTCAAACCATGACTGCCAGGCATTCATGGGCGGGGAGGTGATGAACGTGAGGAGCGCATCATGCAGTTCATTTGCGTCGCGCGGTTCGGGCCAGACTTCGCTGGTGATCTGTTCGATGGCGGCCTGGTCGAGGATGCCGCTGCCATCAGCATTCGAGCCTCGTGTGGCTCCCCGAAGTAGCACGGCGCGGGCGCGCCGTTCTTCAAGCGGAGCATCATCCAGGAAGGCATAGGCATTGGCCCCGAGGATCTCATGCGAGAAGACTGAGGGCGTTGGATTGTCGATGGAGACTGTTCGGATCGTGCCCTGTTCGATGCCCTCGAGCAGGCGGATCAGGCCGTCCAAATCCATGGCTTCGTGCAGGCAGTTGGAGATGGTCTCATTAACCAGCGGATGATCGGGAATACGGACGGGTCCGGTGAGGTTTTCGGGGCACGCGATCTGGTCCGGAAATACCGCTCCCAGCAAATCTTCAGCCCGCATGCGCTGGATGGGTGCCGGAACTTTCATCCCACCGCGAAAACGCAAAATCGCGAGTGCACGACTGGCATTCCAGCGCCAGCGGGCATTGAACATAGGCGCATCGAGCAGAGCCTGACTGAGTGTGTATTCCACGGTGCCCGTGTTCAGAAATTCAAACACCGTTTCAAGCGGGAAAGCGTGCTGCTCGTTCAGGGAAATAACGATGCCGTTGTCGGTGGCAGCAGCCTGCAATTCGAAGTTGAACGTACGACAGAAACGCTTGCGCAGAGCCAGACCCCAGGCCCGGTTGATGCGGGCTCCGAAGGGCGCATGCAGGATGAGTTGCATGCCGCCGGCTTCGTCGAAAAAACGCTCGGCGACGATGGTGGTACTGGTGGGCATGGCTCCCAGCGAGGCTTCACCCGCCTTGAGGTAGCCGACGATTTGGAGTGCGCCCGGGCGGTCTGTACCGCAGTCATTCATAAGATAGGCAAGGGCGGCTCCAGTGTCATGGGTTGCGATTTTTTCTCGCACCTGGGAAACAGATGCCGAGAGTTCGGCCGAGCGGCCCGGGGCTTCACCGAGCCAGAAGGGCAGGGAAGGCTTGGCTCCATGGGCATCTTCCACGCGCACTTTGCCCTGACCAACATGGCGGATGCGCCAGGAATGTGTGCCGAGCAGGAAGACATCGCCAGTGAGGCTCTCAATGGCGAAATCTTCGTCAAGCGTGCCGATGGCTTTGCCTTCTGGTTCAGCGATGACGGAATATTGGGCGGTCTCAGGAATGGCACCGCCGCAAGTGATGGCAGCCAGTTTGGCTCCGCGGCGCCCGCGCAGGCGGTGGTTGACCTGATCGCGGTGCAGCAGCGCGCCACTGCGGCCCTTGGCTGTGGCAATGCCCTCGGACATCATAGTCAAAACGGCATCGAAATCGGCGCGGGGCAGATTGCGGTAGGGGTATGCAGTGCGTATCAGCTCGAAAAGTTCATCCTCGCCATAGTCCTGGCAGGATGCTTCAGCGACAATCTGCTGGGCCAGGATATCGAGCGCGTTCTCCGGGATTTCAAGGTATTCGAGATCCCCCTTGCGGATGGCATGGATCAGCGCCGCGCATTCCACCAGTTCATCGCGAGTAGTGGGGAAGAAGATGCCGCGCGGGTGCGCACCCACCCAGTGACCTGAGCGGCCGACGCGCTGCAGAGCGACAGCGATGGAACGGGGCGAGCCGAGCTGAATCATGAGATCCACCGTCCCGATATCGATGCCCAGTTCAAGTGACGCGGTGGCCACTACCGCCTTCAATTCACCATTCTTGAGGCGAAGTTCGGCGTCGTGGCGAAGGGCCCGAGCCAGACTGCCATGGTGGGGCAGCACGACATTGTGGCCCAGGCGCTCGCCGAGGGCATGTGCAACACGTTCGGACATGCGGCGGGTGTTGACGAACACCAGCGTAGTGCGCTCATTTGTGATGTGACGGGCCAGGCGGTCGTAGATTTCTTCCCACATTTCGCTGGTGGCCACCGAGCCCAGTTCGTCGTTCGGAACTTCGACGGAAATGGTCATGGCTCGGCGGTGGCCAATATCGACGATGCGGGCCGAGGGCGAAAGAAAACGAGCAATCTCTTCGATGGGTTTAACCGTGGCAGACAGGCCGATACGCTGCGGGGCGGAGAGTCCCGTGGCCTTCACGACCGCCTGAAAACGCGCGAGGGTAAGAGCGAGGTGCGAACCGCGTTTGTCATCCGCGACGGCATGGATTTCATCCACAATAATGGTACGGACGCCGGAAAGCTGGCGACGCGCTTTTTCCGCTGTAAGCAGGATGTAGAGCGATTCGGGAGTAGTGACCAGGATGTGGGACGGATGCTTGCTCATCCGCTGGCGTTCGGAGGCTGGAGTATCGCCGGTGCGGACGGCTGTACGGATGGGGGTCAGAGTGACGCCCCGTTCTACAGCGAGCGCAGCGATTTCCTGCAGGGGGACTTCCAGATTGCGGTGCACGTCGTTCGACAGCGCTTTGAGCGGTGACACGTAAACGACCTGTGTTTCCGCAGTCAAAGTAGCGGTGCGGGCCAGCCGGACCAGTTGGTCAAGACAGATCAGAAACGCGGCGAGAGTCTTGCCGGAACCGGTGGGGGCAGAGATCAGGACGTCATGCCCGGCCGCGATTTCGCGCCAGCCCGCGATCTGCGGTTCGGTGGGAGCACCGAAGCGGGCGGTGAACCATTCGGCCACAAGTGGATCGAAGTGAGAAAGCGGCATACAGCGGGCTGTTCTGATTATCCTCAACCAGACCGCTACTCTGGTTGTAGCCATATTAGCCAATGCCTTCGACCAAACCACCCACGTTTGTATTCCACGATCCGACGGGCAGACGCTGGGTACGCTTCCGCCGCAGCATGAAGGGTCTGGCTATCGCGCTGGCATTATTCACAGCGCTGGTGGTTCTGATTATTTTCACCGGGCCGCAGCTTCCTGCTTTGGGTTTGCCTGCGGTTGCGCCGCTGGCACAGTTTGGCGAAGTCCCCGGTATTATTCGCGGGCAGAAGGTTGGCATCAACGCTCCTTACCGGATGTTGAAACCGAAGGGCGGAGTGAAATATGTTCGTTCGGCGTCGCCGGTGTTGCACCCGCGACCTGCTGCAAAGGGGTTGAATGGCGCTCCGCTGGTTTGGGGTTTCTACGTCAACTGGGACCCGAACAGCATGGTATCGCTGCGGCTTCACCTCAGGCATCTGACCCATCTGGTGCCGGAGTGGCTGACTTTGAAGAACGCCCAGGGTGATGTGGACGACCAGAGCGACCCTACGGTAATCGCGATCGCCAAACAGGCAAATCTGCCCATCATCGCGCTGCTGACGAACTATCGCGACGGGTGGCGACCGGAAGATGTCAGCGCGATTTTGAAGTCGCCGCAATTGCGGGCGGATTTGATTGAGAACATTCGCGGAAACCTTGCGGAGCATAAATTCGCGGGGGTAAATATCGATTTTGAAGACCTGCCGGCACGCGATCGCGACGGGCTGGTGGTGTTCATGCGCGAGCTGGTGGCCGATCTGCATCCGCGTGGCTACATTGTTTCCGAAGATGTACCGACCGGAAGTCAGGCCTATGATCTGGCGCGGCTGGCGGAGATTAACGACTACCTGCTGCCCATGATTTATGACGAACACTACCAGTCTGGTGAGCCGGGTCCGGTGGCCTCGCAAGATTATTTTGAAGACGAACTCGCCAGGCTGGTGAAGGTCGCTCCGCCTTCAAAACTGATCGCGGGGTTTGGTAATTACGGTTACGACTGGATGATTGGGGACAAGGGCGGCGCTGAGGTTGTGTTCGACGATGTGATGGCAGCCGCTGCGGAAAGCGGAGCGAAAGTGCAGTGGGACAACGACTCGGAAAACCCTGTACTGCGATACCGGGTGAATGGAGTTGACCATGAAGTGTGGTTCCTTGATGCGGTGACGGCCCTGAACCAGACGCTGGCCGTGCGCGATGCGGGGATGCGCGGGATTGGGCTGTGGCGGCTGGGCGCTGAAGACCCGGGGCTGTGGCGGGTGCTGGCTACCGAGGCCTGGCCAAATGATCCTTTTCCAACAGCGACGATTGAGAAGATCGAGGCAAGTCAGCAGGCACCGCGGCACTATGGGCGGGGCGAGTTGCTGAAGATCCGGGCAACTCCGCGACCCGGAACGCGGAAGATTACGCTGCCGCCGACAGACGATGATTCCTACCGCGAGGAGTACATTCAATACCCGTCGCCGTGGGTGGTGGATCACAGTGGTCACCGCAAAGATAAAGTTCTGTGTCTGACATTTGATGACGGACCGGACCCGAAATACACGCCCCTGGTGCTGGACATCTTGAAATCGCGCGGAGTGCCCGCGACGTTTTTCGTGATCGGTGTGAATGCGGAGAGCAATCCGGAACTGATCCGGCGGGAGTACCGCGAAGGCCATGAGATTGGTAACCACACGTACTCACATCCGAACGTGGCGCTGATTTCGAATGAACGAAGTCAACTGGAATTGAGTACGACCCAACGGATTCTGGAGAATCTGCTGGGGGTTTCGACGACTCTGTTTCGTCCACCCTATAACGCGGACAGCGAACCGCAAACGCCGGAGGAAATTGTACCGATTCAGCGGGCGCAGGAGCGCGGTTATACGACCGTGGCGGAAACGATTGACCCGCGGGACTGGTCCATTGGGGCTAATGCTGAAACCATTGTGAATGAAGTCGCAGGCGAACTGAGCAACGGCAATGTGATTCTGCTGCACGATGCGGGGGGGAAGCGTGACGCGACGCTGGCCGCGCTGCCGCGAATCATAGACCGGTTCAAAGCGGAAGGCTACCGTTTCGTCACCATTGGCGAACTGGTGGGCAGGAGTCGCGCGCAGGTGATGCCGACGCCCGATGCGCAGGAGATGCGCCTGGCGCGGATTGAAGGGCAGACACTCGATGCGAAGGAAGTCTTCTGGCAGATGCTGGGGATTCTGTTTCTGGCGGCGATCTGGCTGACGCTGGCTCGTTCCGTGGTTTACGGTTTTCTGGCAGTGTTGCAGAAGATTCGGGCGGGCCGCGCTCAATATGATGTGTCATTCCGGCCGCCGGTCTCGGTGTTGATTGCGGCTTTTAACGAAGAGAAAGTGATTGTCCGCACCGTGGAATCGATTCTGGCGAATGGTTATGAGTCGCTGGAGGTGATTGTGGTGGATGACGGGTCGAAAGACGGTACATTTGACCTGTTGCGCGAGCATTTCGGTGAGAATCCGGCGGTACGGATACTGACTCAGGAGAATGCGGGTAAATCGGAAGCGCTCAATCTGGCGATTACCTGCGCGAAGAATAATATTCTGGTTGCAGCGGATGCGGATACGCAGTTCCGTGCGGGAACGATCGAGAAGCTGGTGCGCCATTTCAAAGACCCGAAGACGGGGGCGGTGAGTGGCAATGCGCGGGTGGGAAACCGCAATAACTGGATTACCCGGTTCCAGTCGATTGAATACATTTACGGGTTCAATCTGGACCGCCGTGCGCTGGATCTGATCAACGCCATTACCGTGGTGCCTGGCGCGGTGGGGGCGTGGCGGAAAGATCTGGTGCTGGCAGCGGGCGGGTTTGGCAGCGACACGCTGGCGGAGGATGCGGACCTGACGCTGGCCATCCGCCGCCGGGGTCATGCGATCCGTTATGAGCAGGATGCGGTGGCGTTTACGGAAGCCCCGGAAGATGGCGCAAGTTTGGCGAAGCAGCGGTTTCGCTGGTCGTTTGGCACGCTGCAGGCGGCGTGGAAGCATCGTGACGCGCTGTTTGTCCCGAAGTACGGAACGCTGGCGTTTGTGGCGCTGCCGGGGATCTGGTTGTTCCAGGTTCTGCTTTCGTCGCTGTCACCCTTTGCTGAACTGGCAATGATTCTCTCGCTCTTCGCAGGCAACGGGAAGATCGTGCTGCTTTACTACATGGCGTTCTTCGGGTTTGAATTAATGACAGGGATTCTGGCGTATTCACTGGAAGGAATCGCTGCGTGGGATCTGCGGTTGTTGTTCTTCCAGAGAATTTATTATCGGCAGATGATGCTGTATGTGCTGGGCCGAAGCTTGTTATTTGCAATGCGGGGGCGGCTGGTGGGATGGGGAAAACTGGAGCGGAAGGCCTCGGTCACGCAGGGAACCTGATTGCATTAAATGTAATAGACTCACTGCTGTCCGGTTACGGCTGAGAGTAAGCCGCACAACCTACGCGTTATCTGATAGACAGGCCCTGTTTTCAGATTTTTCGACTTGGACTTTTTTTAGGTGTTTCGCCGCCAGGATGGCA
>JANYDS010000036.1 GCA_025363475.1 Terriglobia bacterium | reverse complement strand
GCCGGGCGATCCCGGGACCGGAACAGATATTTGGGTGTTGCCTCTCGACGGGGACAGGAAGCCGTTTCCCTACCTCAAGACCAGCTTCAACGAACAGAATGGTCAGTTCTCGCCCGACGGCCATTGGGTGGCGTACCAGTCTTATGAATCCGGCCGCGTTGAAATCTACGTTGCACCTTTCCCCGGTACTGGCGGGAAGCGCCAGGTATCATTGGCGGGCGGGTCATACCCCCGCTGGCGCACTGACGGCAAAGAGCTTTTCTACCTTGACAGGGGTAACGGGTTGATGGCGGCTGAAATCAAAATCAAAGCGGCCGACGTGGAAATCGGCGCCGTGCGCCCTCTGTTCGGACCGCTGCAGACCCCCAATGGCTCCTCATACGACGTCTCCGCCGACGGCCAGCGCTTTCTCGCCGTAGGGACGAATGAACAGAACGCTCCCCAACCGCTGACGCTGGTGCAGAACTGGATGGCGGGGCTGAAGAAGTAATGCCCTGCTAACGCGGCTTGAACCGGTTCGATTTTTAATACATACTTGAAAGTATGAAAATCGGAGAGCGCGGGCAGGTTACAATCCCGAAAGATATCCGTGACCAGTTCGCGCTTGGACCTGACACGGAAGTAGAGTTCAGCGTCGTCAGCGGCTCAATCGTGCTCAGAAAAGCGCCGCGTAAACTCAACCTCGCGAAATGGAAGGGCCACTGCGGCGAAACATTCGCGAAGCTGGGTTACTCTTCCGTTGACCAGTTTGTTGACGATATCCGCGGACGCTGAAACAAAGCAGCATGACTACGGCTGTTGATACCAATATTTTCCTCGACATTCTTCTGCCCAACCCTGAGTTCTTTGCCGCCTCGGCAGCGGCCCTTCAGAATGCGGCGGACGACGGTTCTCTGGTTGTTGCCGACATTGTTTACGCCGAACTCTGTGTTCATTTCGAGACTCAACGCGGCTGCGACCGGTTTCTCGAAAGCAACCAGATCCGGGTACAGTCGTTAACGCGCGAATCGCTTTTCGCCGCGAGCCGGGCCTGGCGGACATACCTTCGCCAGGGTGGCAAACGAACCATGGTTCTCGCCGATTTTCTCATCGGTGCCCACGCTGCTCATCAGGCATCGCGCCTGCTCACACGTGATCGCGGCTTTTACAGTAAACTATTCCCCACACTCAAAATATGGGACTCCGCGTCGCATAAACAGACTCAATGACACAAACTGTAAATCCGCTGGCCGGAAAACCAGCCCCGCCCGAGCTTCTCATCAACGTAGCGCAGCTCGAACGCGACTACTTTGGCCAGAAGCCGGACCTCAGTGTCCCGGCCCAGCGCGTGGCTTTCGGCACCAGCGGACACCGCGGCACCCCCACCAATGCCACCTTCACGGAGGCGCATATTCTGGCCATCACTCAGGCCATTTGCGAGTACCGTAAAGCGCACGGCATCACGGGGCCGCTGTTCTTTGGCAAAGATACTCATGCGGTTTCAGGTGTCGCGGAAGAGACTGCGCTGGAAGTCCTCGCGGCGAACGGTGTTGAAACTATTATTCAGGAGAACGGCGGTTTTACGCCCACGCCTGTCATCTCGCACGCGATTCTGACCTATAACCGAACCCATCCGACTGCTCTGTCTGACGGCGTGGTGGTCACGCCTTCGCACAATCCACCGTCTGATGGCGGCTTCAAATACAACCCGCCGAACGGTGGTCCGGCCGATACCGATATCACGGGCTGGATACAGGACCGCGCTAATGAAATCCTGCGTGGCGGCGGTCGCGAAGTGAAGCGGGTGGCGACGGCGAACCATCTTTGTATTCATCCCCGCGATCTGGTTACGCCTTACGTTGAAGACCTGCGGAATGTCATCGATATGGCTGCGATCAAAGCAAGTGGCCTCCGTATCGGAGTTGATCCGCTGGGTGGCGCATCGTTGCCTTACTGGCAACCCATTGCGGACCGTTACGGTTTGAATCTAACCGTCGTGAACAAGGTGCTTGACCCTCAATTCGCTTTCATGACGGTGGACCACGATGGCAAGATCCGCATGGACTGTTCCAGTCCCGATGCCATGGTGAGTCTGGTCAAGCTGCGGCACGATTTCGACATCGCCTGGGGCAACGATCCTGACTCGGACCGTCACGGCATCGTAACGCCGACGGTGGGCTTGATGAATCCGAATCATTATCTTTCCGTTGCAATCGGGTACCTGCTGGGTAATCGCCCGCATTGGGGCCAGACGGCGGTTGTTGGCAAAACGGTGGTCAGCAGCAGCATGATTGACCTGGTAGTAAAGTCCGCCGGGCGCGCCTTATACGAGGTTCCGGTGGGCTTCAAATGGTTTTCGCCAGGCCTTTTTACCGGTGAATGCTGTTTTGGCGGTGAAGAAAGCGCCGGAGCCAGTTTCCTGCGCAAAGACGGCACTGTTTGGACTACTGATAAAGACGGCCTGGTCCCCGGTTTGCTGGCGGCGGAGATAACGGCGCGGACGGGCAAAGACCCCGGTCAGCACTATCAGGAGCTGACATCGCGTTTCGGGGACTTCTTTTACACAAGAATCGATACTCAGGCCACACCAGCCCAGAAACAAGCACTACAGAAGCTAGCCCCGGGGGACGTTTCCGCCACCACACTCGCAGGAGACGCCCTCACGGCGAAACTCACGTCAGCGCCCGGAAACCATGCTTCAATCGGAGGGCTGAAGGTCACTTCCGGTGCCGGCTGGTTCGCGGCGCGGCCTTCCGGCACCGAAAATATCTGCAAGCTCTACGCCGAAAGTAACCGCAGTAAGGCGCACCTGGACCAGATCATTCTGGAGGCTCACGAAATCATCGCTAAATCGGTTTAGCGGAAACCCCGCCGGACCCGCTTGTGGGCGCTCGGCGGCTAAAAAACACGTGTGCCACAATAGGAAACGTTACCCTCATGTCCAACCCTCTCTCGTCGCTTCGCGAAGACGAAACCCGCGAACCTGAAAGCCCGATTCCGTCTGAGGCGGAAAGCTCTTTCGGCGACATTCTCAACCAGTTCGAACAGGAACACACGCAAGACGCGGCTGACGATAAGGATCGCGATGCCACCGTCGTTAAGGCGGATGAAGAGAACATCTTCTTCGACATCGGGCGGAAGACCGAAGGCATTATGCCCGCTTCCGCTCTGCGTGATGAACAAGGCCCCATCCCGGTCAAACCGGGTGACGTGATCAAGGTCAGCGTCAAAGGCCGCAATTCAGAAGGCTATTATGAGCTTTCGCTGATCCACTTTGAGCGGCCGAAAGACTGGTCGGCGCTCACCAAAGCGTTTGAGGAAAAGCTCACAATCACCGGCACCATCACGGGCGTGATCAAAGGCGGCTTGTCCGTTGATGTGGGCGTGCGCGCCTTCATGCCCGCCTCCCGCAGCGGTGCGCGCGATGTGCCTGAAATGCAGACGCTGGTCGGTCAGGAAATCACCTGCCGCGTTATCAAGCTCGATACCGATAAAGAAGATGTGGTTGTTGACCGCCGCGTGGTGCTGGAAGAAGAGCGCTCGAAGGCGAAGGATGAAAAGGTCGCCAGCCTGAAAGCCGGTATGACTGTTCATGGCACAGTTCGCAGCCTGCTCGATTACGGCGCATTTATTGACATAGGCGGCGTTGACGGCATGATGCACGTTGCCGATATCTCGCATGGCCGGGTTAACAAGCCGGGCGATGTTCTCACCGTCGGCCAGGAACTGGATGTTCTGATCCTGAAGGTTGACCCGAACAAGAAACGTATTTCTCTGGGCCTGAAGCAGTTGCAGGCTGACCCCTGGACCACCGCCGCTGAAACGTATCATCCGGGCGACCGGGTTAAGGGTACCGTTGCCCGCGTCACTGATTTCGGCGCGTTTGTGGAGCTTCAGCCTGGCCTTGATGGTCTGATTCATCTGTCCGAAATGTCCTGGTCGAAGAAGGTCCGCAAACCGGCGGATCTGGTGAAACCGGGCGACACTGTGGATGTTGTGGTTCTTACCGTTAGTCCCGCTGACAAACGTATTTCGCTCGGCCTCAAACAGGCGCTGGGCGATCCGTGGGATGACGTGGAAAAGAATTATCCTGTTGACACCATCGTCTCTGGCCCCATCACGCAGCTCAAGCAGTTTGGAGCTTTCGTGCAGGTCACTGAAGATGTGGAAGGCATGATCCACGTGGGCGATATTGTCCACGAAAAACGCATCAATCATCCGCAGGATGAGCTTAAGGTTGGCCAGGTAGTTCGCGCGATCGTCCTTGAAAACGATAAGGAAAAGCGTCGGCTGCGTCTGGGTCTCAAACAGCTGATTCCTACCTCGCTCGATGAATACATCGCCGAGCACAAGGAAGGCGAAGAGGTTACTGGTCGCGTGACTGACGTGAAGGGCAACCGCGCCAATATTGAACTCGGCGAAGGTGTGTTCGCGGTGTGTGGTGTGGCTGCGGAAGAACAGAAGCAGGAGCGCCGGTCAGGCCCTGTGGATGTTTCCACGCTTTCTTCCATGCTCGCGACGCGATGGAAGGGCAAGCCCGGTGCCAATGAACCTGCTGCAGCCGCGGAACCTGCCACACCGCGCCGTGATGCGCTCAAGACCAGCCAGGTGCGCAGTTTCCGCATCACAAAGCTCGACGCCGAAAAGAAGAAAATCGAAGTTGAGCTGGTAAGTTAATGCCGACCAAGCGAATCACCGACCTCGTAGCCGAGTGGACGCGCGCCAAAGCAGGTGCGCTTGAATTTATTGACGCCATTCCCGACAATCTTCTGGGCTTTAAACCGGCCCCGGAAGTCTTCAGTTTCGCGGTGCAGTACGTTCACATCGCCAGTGCCAACTATTTTTTCGCCTCAGCCGTCTTCGGCCTCGAAAACCCCTTCGACAAGAGCAAAGGTTTTGAACCCGAAAAGGACGAGGCACTCCAGGCCGGCAAGGCTGCGCTGAAGACCTTTGTTGGCGATAGTTATGACTTTGTCATCGGTGGCCTGGTCTCGGTTGACCCGGCCACGCTCGACGAAGATGTTCTGTTCCACAAGTGGACCATGTCGAAAGTTTCAATGATCGGCAAAGCCCTCGAACACCATGCCCACCACCGCGGGCAGACCGCTGCCTACTTCCGCTTCAACGGTCTGACTCCTCCCGCAGAACACCTGTTTTAATATTTCGGCAACTCTTTCGGCCTGGTCTATAGTGAAACATTGTGCTTGAAGCCCGCGCATTGACGGATACAGGTAAGGTCCGCTCGAACAACCAGGACTCTCACCTGCTGCTTCCCGAACTCGGCCTGTACCTGCTGGCTGATGGTATGGGCGGAGCACGCGGCGGTGAGCGTGCCTCCCGAATGACGGTGGATGCGGTTGCGGAAATCCTGGAACGCGCGAGCCACCGCGATGCAGCCGCCCTGCTGGGGGCCGTGGAAGAAGCCAATCTGCGGGTGCTGCGGGAAGCGACTCGTGATTCGCGCCTGGAAGGTATGGGCACCACGCTGGTCGCAGTGCTCGAAACCCGCGAGAATGATGTTGCCATTGCCAGCGTGGGCGACAGCAGGGCCTACCTGTTTGAAGGCGGCAGGCTGCGAGCGATTACCGAAGACCAGACCTGGGTACAGGAAGTAGGGCGGCCTCTGGGCCTTGACGATGCGGCGCTGAAGAAACACCCCATGCGCCACGTGTTAACCATGGCTGTGGGCGTTGCACCCAGCCTCAAAATCCTCTATTACGCGGTGCCTGTACACCGCCATACGCTTATATTGCTTTCAAGCGACGGACTGCATGGTGTTGTGTCCGAAGAAATCATTGGACGCATTTTGGGTGCCGCGGGTGACGATGATCTGGATGAAACCTGCCAGCAACTGGTGAATGCCGCAAATGACGCGGGTAGTCCGGACAACGTGACTGTGGTGTTGATTCGTCAGATACGGACGCGCAATTAGGCGGCTACGGCTTCCACCCGCAGATAATCCTGCATCGCTTCCCGGCGGATCAAAATGCCTTTGCGTGAATAACGCAAATATCCCTGACGCCGGAACAGGTTCATATAATGAGTCACGATTTCGCGCGAAGTTCCCACATATTGCGACAGTAATTCGTGGGTAAAGGGAATCATCTGTACAGAACCATCGTCGGTTGGCCGGCCTAATCTTTCAGAAAAACGGATCAGCGCGCGTGCCAGACGACGGGCAATGTTGTCCACAGAAAAGCTTTCAATCCGGCTGCCGAAATCCATTGACCGCTGGACCAGCAATTGAAGTAGAGCAATAGCCAGTTTCGGACGCCTGGCCGCGATCTCTTCGATTTCGCCCACGCTCCAGGCCATGAGCTTAACGTTTTCAAGAGCCACAGCGAGTTCATTGCGTTCCACCGCGCCCACGAACGCCGCCTCGCCGAAAAACTCATCAGGCTGATAGATATCGACCACCACTTGCCGGCCGTCATCCGCCACCCGGCAGATCTTTACTTTGCCGTCAATAATCAGGAAAAGACTGCCAGAGGGCTGTTCATGACTGAAAATTACCTGACCTTTGACAAATTCGACGATTGTCGAACATGGCAGATAGGCCAGCGGATCTTCGAGCTTTCTTTCCTGTTTTAAAATTTCAGCCGCACCGATACCCGTCATAAAAACATCCTCCCCGTGGTCTGAATTATTGACGGTCTCCATATGCAGCCTGGTTACCGGCTAAACGCTCCACTTTAACAGACTGGTTACCGGGCGTGTCAGCGGGTCAGAAAAATGATTCGCGCTCACCCGCACTGCATAACCCAGCCGGCCAGTTTGCGCTGGCACAATCTCTTTCTCGAACACGGAAACATCATTGCGAGTCTCGGTGGAAGGCAGCTGAATCACTTCGGTTACTTCCAGACTGCCATTGATTCCGATTCGGCCCAGCACGCATTCCACGCGGACATCATCCGGCTTGAGCCCGGCCAGCCAGAGCGAAGCCCGCACCATGACCGGCTTGCCACTGACCACCGGGCCTGCCGGAGCCGGGCCCATTTCGACGAAGGTCACCTGCGGCCAAATCTCCCGCACTCGCGAATTCCACTTGGCACGCACCCGGGCGTCTTCAAAGTTCTTTGCCCGAACCTCTTCCCAGTTGCGGTGGGCCGGATCGTAGAGCTTAACGCGGTAGTCGTGGACCATCCGGCGCGCGTCGAAGCTCGGCGTCAGGTTGACCATGGACATGCGCACACGGCGCGCCCATTCCGACGACAGTCCGCCCTGCGACTGGGCAAAAAACATGGGAACGATTTCACGCTCCAGCACTGAATAGATATTGCTGGCGTGGATTGCGTCCTGATCTTCGGAATACTCTTCACGGTCGCCAATGGCCCAGCCGCCGGAGACTTCAAACGCTTCATCAAACCAGCCATCGAGGACGGAAAGATTCAGCACGCCGTTCATGGCAGCTTTCATCCCGCTGGTGCCGCAGGCTTCTTCGCCGCGACGGGGGGTGTTGAGCCAGAGATCCACGCCCTGGACCAGTTCGCGCGCCACCTTCATGTCGTAATCTTCCACGAAGACCAGGCGCTTCCACAGGTCGGTGTCGCGGGAGAGCTGCACGATTTCCCGAATGAAAGATTTACCAGGCTGATCCTTGGGATGTGCTTTGCCCGCGATTATGATCTGTACCGGGCGTTCCGGATTGCAGAGAATTTTCTTCAGGCGCTCTACATCGCGGAAGAGCAGCGTGGCCCGTTTGTAAGTGGCGAAACGTCGCGCAAAGCCGATGGTCAGGGCATGAGGGTCAAGCACTTCCGCGGCAAATCTAAGTTCGGCTGGTCCCGCCTTGCGCCGCGCCGCCGCCGCCGTTTGCCGTTCCCGCACGAAGGCGATCAGACGGCGTTTGCGCCGACGGTGAACTTCGCCCATTTCCTCATCGGGGATGTCTTTGATTTGCGCCCACACGGAAGGGTCGTTCCAGCGATTGCGCCAGTCCGGTTCAAGGTATTGGTCGTAGAGGTCAGAAAGATCGCCGTTCAGCCAGCTGGGCAGGTGGACGCCGTTGGTCACCCACGTAATGGGCGTTTCCGCCACGGGCAGGGAGGGCCAGAGGCCGTTCCACATCTCCTGGGAGACCTCACCGTGCAGTTTGCTCACTCCGTTGCGGTAGGCCGAAGTATTGAGCGCCAGGATCGCCATGGAAAGCGATTCGCCCTCATCCTGCGAATTGCGCCGGCCGAGGCCCATGAATTTCTCAAACGCGATCTTCGCGTCGCGGCAGTAGGCACCAAGGTAGTGGAACACCAGACCCTGATCAAACAGATCGATACCCGCAGGCACGGGCGTATGGGTGGTGAAAACGTTGTTGACCCGGGTGGCTTCGAGTGCTTCCTCAAACGTAAGTCCCTGCCGTTCCATGAAAAGCCGGATGCGTTCGATGGCGAGGAAAGCGGAATGCCCCTCGTTCATGTGGAACACGGTGGGCTGAAGCCCCAACGCTTCGAGCGCGCGCAAGCCGCCAATTCCCAGCACGATTTCCTGACGGATGCGCATGTCAGAATCGCCGCCGTAGAGCTGACTGGTGATGGCGCGGTCTTCGGCGCGCGAGTTCTCGGGCGAATTGGTGTCGAGGAACAGCATCCGCACGCGGCCCACATCCATGGTCCAGACGCGGATCTTTACCGGCCCGGAAGGCAACTGGACGGAAACGGAAATGGCTTCGTTTTGCGCATTGAGAGCGGGATGCACGGGCAGCGCGAAGAAATCGTTTTCAAGGTAACGCTCTTGTTGCCAGCCATCGGCGTTCAGGTATTGGCGGAAGTAGCCCAGCTGGTAGAGCAGGCCCACGCCCACCAGAGGCAGATCCAGATCGCTGGCCGATTTCATGTGGTCGCCGGAAAGCACGCCCAGACCGCCCGAGTAGACCGGCACGCATTCAGTCAAACCGTATTCGGCCGAAAAATAGGCGATCAGTTGATGGCCGGAATCTGTCCGCTCCCGCTTCATGTGGGAATCGAAGCGCTGGCAGGCCAGGTAGTATTGTGCGAGATAGCGTGGGTCCAGTGCCGCTTTATCGAGGGTGGATTGCGACACGCGACCCAGCATCACCACGGGATTGTTCCCGCATTCTTTCCAGAGCGCTGAATCGAGCCGCCGGAACAGCGTTCTGATGGCAGGTTCCCACGACCACAAAATATTGTAGGCAAGCTCCGACAGGCGGGACAACTGGGGCGGCAGGGCGGGTCGGACGACGAATTCCCGAATGGGCTGAATAGTGAATGGCATCTTGGGATGGAATCATTCAGTGTAAGCGAAAAGGTTTTTATCTCTTTCTGCTACCTTAAATGATTCGGAGTGTCTGTCCCGGTCATTATCTGCATCCATCGTGTCTGCGTCCATCGAAATCCAGGAAGCCATTCAAAAGGCGATTGCCGAATCAGCCGGTGAAATTCGCCAGCTGCACGAAACCATTCAGGTCCTGCGCGAGCAGATGGAAAAGATGGTTTTCGACAAGCAGGAGGCCGTACAGGTGGCGGTGGCGCGGTCCAGTGATGAAATCGATCAGTTGAAGAAGACGGTGCAGGCGCTTCGCGACGTTCTGGAACAGGAACGAATCACGCACAGCGAAGAGCGGCAGAAGATCAGACAGTCCGACCGCGAAGAAAATCAGTTACTGGAAAAAATGATCGTTGCCCTCCGGGACGAACTGGAGCGTGCCCGTGTCTGATAGTACTCACGATCAGCTTTTGCGGATGGAACTACTGCTGCGGGTGGCGAAGGAAGTTTCCGCGCACGACACGCTGGAAGACATGCTCCAGACCATCGTGTCTGAGAGCGCGGAGCAGACCGGGGCAGACCGCGGCACGCTGTTTCTGAACGACGAACGTTCGGGGGAACTCTATTCGCGCGTGGCGCAGGGTACAGGACACAGGGAAATCCGCATCCTGAACAATACCGGGATCGCGGGGCACGTTTTTACAACGGGCGTTGGGACGGTGGTCCTGGACCCGTACAATCATCCGCATTTCAATTCCAAAGTTGACCTTGAAACCGGTTACACCACGCGCAGCATTCTTTGCGCGCCGGTGCGTACGGTAAAGGGCGAAGTCATCGGCGTTTTGCAGATGCTGAACAAGCGCGAGGGCGACTTCCATGCCGAAGAGCTTCGGCTGCTGGAAGACATGACTGCGCTCACTTCGATGGCGCTGCGCAGCCGTCAGTTTGTGGAGCGGATGCACCATGCGCGCCAGCAGGAAATGCATTTTCTGGATGTGGTGGCGGATGTAACGTCCGATATCGATCTGGGCACGATGCTGGTGAAAGTGGTGACGGAAGCCGCGCGGATGCTGCAGGGGGACCGGGCGACGCTGTTCCTGAACGACGAGAAAACGAACGAATTGTTTTCCCGTGTGGCGATGGGCGCGTCGGTGGGCGAGATCCGCATGCCGAACCATCTGGGCATCGCGGGTGCGGTCTTCACTTCAGGGCAGACCATCAACATTCCTTATGCCTACGCGGATCTGCGGTTCAATCCGGCGTTTGACAAGCGGACTGGATACTTCACGCGGTCTATTTTGTGCGTGCCGATTTCGAATAAAGCGGGTAAACGGATTGGCGTAACGCAGGTGTTGAATCGGCGCGGCGGGCCCTTCACGTCAGAGGATGAAGCCCGGCTCAAGGCGTTCACGGCGCAGTTGGCGATTAGTCTGGAGAGCGCAAAGCTGTTCGATCAGGTGCAGCAGGTCAAGAATTACAACGAATCGATGCTGCAAAGCATGACGAATGGCGTCATCACGCTGAATGAAGACGAAATGATCGTCACCTGCAACGCGGCGGGTTTGAGGATTCTGCGCACCACGCCCAAAGAAATTCTCAACCGCAAGGCAATCGAATATTTCACGGAAGCGAATGCCTGGGTGCTGGACCGCATCAAGGTTGTGGAAGAAACTCTGCAGAACGACATCACAATGGATGCCCAGCTGGCGGCCCCGGATGGCGATCCGTTTTCTGTCAACCTCACTGTGCAGCCGCTCATGAGTACGGTGGAAAACGGCCCGCCGAAGAAGATTGGCACGCTGCTGATGGTAGAAGACGTCAGTAACGAAAAGCGCATGAAGTCTACGATGTCGCGGTATATGGATCCGCGTCTGGCCGAGCAGTTAATGACCGGCAGCGGCGATGCGCTGGGCGGCCAGAGCGCGCTGGTGACGGTGCTCTTTTCTGATGTGCGCGGCTTCACCACCATCACCGAGGAGTTGGGTGCGCATGGCACCGTTGCGCTGCTGAATGAATATTTCACGGTGATGGTGGAATGCATCCAGCGGCAGGGCGGGATGCTGGATAAGTTCATCGGCGACGCCATCATGGCCGTGTTCGGCTTGCCGGTTTCGCAGGGTGACGATGAGGACCGGGCGGTTCGCACCACCATCGCCATGATCAATGATCTGACGGAGTGGAATAAGGAGCGGATTTCCAGCGGGAAGAAGCCGGTGGATATCGGCGTGGGTCTGAATACGGATAACGTGGTTTCGGGCAATATCGGCTCGCCGCGGCGGATGGATTACACGATCATTGGCGACGGCGTGAACCTGGCGGCACGCCTCGAAAGCGCCTGCAAGCAGTATGGCGCCAAGATCCTGATCAGCGACATGACCTACCGGCGCCTCAAGGGAACCTATCGGGTGCGCGAGGCGGATCTGGTTGTCGTTAAGGGCAAGACTGAGGCAGTCAGCATTTATGAAGTTCTCGACTTCCATACCGATGAGACTTTCCCGAACATGCTGGATGTTCTGGAATATTACCGGAACGGACTGGCGCTGTACCGCAAACAGCAGTGGGACAAGGCGGAAATTTCGCTGCGCAAGGCGCTGGAACTGAACCCGAAGGACAAGCTTTCCGCCATCTACCTGGAGCGCACGGAGCATATGAAGGCCAACCCTCCGGGAGACGACTGGGATGGTGTTTGGGTGCTGAAATCGAAGTAACGCACGGCCTGCGGGGCGGCGCGCG
The DNA here is from genome assembly GCA_025363475.1 of Terriglobia bacterium. Lineage (GTDB taxonomy): Bacteria > Acidobacteriota > Terriglobia > Bryobacterales > Bryobacteraceae > BOG-234. Next base: position 30,312 of record JANYDS010000036.1, on the reverse strand, counting down.
ATACCTATCCATTAGAATCAATTCCATGCCTATTGAAACCGCAGCGGGAGCAGCGGTCGCCAAACTGAACCAGGTGCGCGATGAAATCGCGAAAATCATCGTCGGCCAGCAGAGCGTCGTTGATGGTGTTTTGATCTGTCTGCTGGGCGGCGGGCATGTTTTGCTGGAAGGCGTCCCCGGCCTTGGCAAGACTACGCTGTTGCGCACGCTGGCCCGAGCCCTGAGTTTGCGCTATTCGCGGATCCAGTTCACGCCCGATTTGATGCCTGCGGATATCGTCGGCAGCATGATTATGGAGACTGACGAACGCGGGCATAAATCGCTGCGGTTCCAGGCGGGGCCGATTTTCTCAAATCTGGTGCTGGCGGATGAAATCAACCGTGCCACGCCGAAGACACAGTCGGCACTGCTCGAAGCCATGCAGGAGCGCACGGTGACCAGCGGCACCACGACGCATGAACTGGAAGCGCCCTTCCTGGTTATGGCCACGCAGAATCCCATCGAAATGGAAGGCACGTATCCGCTGCCAGAAGCGCAGCTTGACCGGTTCCTGATGAAGATTCTGGTTACTTATCCTTCTCATGCCGAGATGTCGCGCATTGTTGAGCGCACCATCGCACGGGAAGAAGCCACGGTTCATTCTGTTCTTGACCGGGAAGAAGTGCTGCAGATTCGGTCCGTATGTCGGGAGATTCTGGTGGCTCCGCATGTCCAGGATTACGCGGTGAAACTGGTGATGGCGACCCAGCCGGACCAGCCGGAGGCCCACGAATCGGCGAAGAAATATGTGCGGTATGGCAGTTCACCCCGCGGCGCACAGGCGCTGGTGGAGTGTGGCCGCGTACTGGCACTGCTGCGCGGCCGCTTCCATTTGAGTATTGACGACATCAAGGAACTGGCACCCAGCGTGTTGCGTCACCGCATCATTTTGAACTTCGACGCACATGCCGACGGCAAGTCGCCGGATGCGATTCTGACCGACATCATTTCCGGCGTCAAGGCCGCAGCCGCTTAAGAGCGCGAGGCAGCCGTGGCAGATACGCCCTTACTCGACCGAGCTTTTCTCGAACGCCTCGAACGGCTGACCATTCACTGGCAGCGTTCGTTCGCTGGTCTTGTGGGCGGGCACAACCGGTCGCGTTTTGCGGGCGGCGGGCAGGAATTTCTGGAACACCGGCATTTTCATCAAGGGGATGATCTGCGGGCGGTCAACTGGCGGGCCTTTATGCGGCTCGACAAGATGTTTCTGAAGATGTTTCAGATTGAGCCGCGTGTGCCGGTGCGTTTGCTGGTGGATGTTTCAAAATCGATGGCGGCGGTTTCCGGACAGAAGTTTTTGTATGCGAAGCAGTTGGTTGCCGCGCTCTGTTATGTGGGGCTGGTGCGGCTCGATACGATTCAGATTTTGCCTTTTTCCGGCCGTTTGAAGGAAGGGAAATCGGCGGGCGGCGGACGTCATCGTTATCGGCCCGTTTCTGAGTATCTGGGGGCTCTTGAACCCGAAGGCTCTACTGATTTTCTGGCTGTGGTGCGTGAGTTTCTGAATGAGTATCCGCAGCGTGGCCTGGTGATTGTAGTTTCCGATTTCCTCGATGACGGCAGTTGCGAGAAGGCTTTGCAATACCTTGCGGATTACGGCAATGAGCTGATGCTGTTGCAGGTCTGGGGCGATGAAGACCGCACGCCGCCCTGGCTGGGCGAAGTCGATATGGTGGATGCCGAGACCGGCCAGCAGTTGAGAATTCAGGTGGATGAAGATGCCCGCCGCCAGTACACGGAAGCGTTCGATGCTTTTTCCGCCAGGCTTAAGGAAATCGCGCTCAGGAATGATGGTAAGTATTCCACTATTCCCACTTCACTGTCGCTTGACGATGCTATTTTCGGGACGATGATCCGCACGCGGAGTATCGCGTAATGGCTTTTCTAAACCTTTCGATGGCGGAATTTCTGGGGCTGATGGCAGCAGTGAGTGCTATCTCTGTCGCGCTCTATTTATTGGACCGCAACCGGCGTAAACAGGTAGTGGCGACGCTGCGTTTTTGGGTTGCGCAGGGTGAAGCGGCCCCGGTGACGCGCAGGAGCAGGATTCAGCAGCCCGTCTCTTTGCTGCTGCAATTGCTTGGCATGATGCTTCTGCTCCTGGCAATCGCGCAATTGCAATGGGGCGGTCGCCAGGGCGCGCGGCGCGATCACGTATTAGTGCTGGACGATTCGGCCTGGATGGGCGCGGTGGTGCCCGAGCACGCTGGCGCAAATTTGATGGATCTGGCGAAGGCAAATGCGCTGGGCTGGCTGCGGGCAGTACCGTCCACGGATCGGGTGATGTTGATCCGTGCCGATGCTCTGGCGACACCGGCAACGGCGTGGGAACTGGACCGTCGCAAAGTGGCACGGGCCATTCTGGAAACGCAGCCCGGCGCGACCGCGCTCAACCTTTCGCAGAGTCTCGATTTTGCGCGGCGGCTGCAGCGGGGCAGCGGGTCAATTGCAGGCGAAGTCGCTTATGTCGGACCGGGGCGTATTTCGACGCGTGAAGCCAACAATATGGTGATGCCCGATCTGCCGTCGTTTCGTGTGCTGAATGTGGATGACAGCGCCGTGGAAAATTCGGGCTTGCGCAGTGTGGGTGCGCGCCGGTCAGCTTCTGATACGGGGACGTGGGAGATTCTGGTCCGGGTTCGCAATTACGGCAGGGTCACTAAAAACGTGAGTGTAACGCTCAACTTCGGCCATGCTCCGGCGGGTGCGAAGGCGGTGGATCTGGCACCGGGCGCGGAGCGGGAACTGGCCTTTCCGGTGCGGACCTCGGCGGCTGGAATTATCGAAGCGCGGCTGTATCCCAAAGATGCCTTCGCGGGAGATAACTATGTTGCGTTGGAATTGCCGCAATCGCGCAGTCTGCACGTGGTGGTTTATTCCGATCAGCCGGAGTTATTCCGACCCGCGCTGGCTTCTGACCCGCGTATTGCCGCGGAGTTCAAATTCATTGGCAGTTACACGCCGAAGAATGACGGCATGGTGGTGATTCACAAGTTTCGGCCCGAAACCGCGCCGCAGGGTAATGTGCTCTGGATCGATCCGCCGCCCGATAAAGCAGTCGTACCGATCCGCGATCATGTGGACCATCCGCAGGGAATGGCCTGGACGCCCGATCTGGCGCTGACCGCAGGCCTGCGTGCACGCGATGTACAAATCGAATCCGCTTCCGTGTTTGAACCGGGGCCGGGGACCATCAGAGTTGCCGAAGTGGACAAAGGCCCGGTGATGGTGGCGCGGGAATCTGCAGATGGAAAGACAAGGACTGTAGTCATGGGCTTCGACCCTTTTGCTGGTGCCATGCGCTTTGAACTGGCCACGCCGCTACTGCTGGCCAATGTTCTGCGCTGGATGGCACCTGATGTTTTCCGCGATGTGGATGTGGGAGCGCAGAGTGCCGGTCAGGTAGCGATGCCGCTGGCTGGTGGCTCGGGCGAAGTTCGGGTTCTGTCTGACAGCGGCGCGATTCTGCCGTTCAATCTGAGAGACCGGTCAGTGCAGTTTTTCGCCGGGCAAACGCAACGGGTCCGCGTGATTACGGGCAATTCTGAACGGGTTTACTCACTGACGCTGCCGGAACTGTGGGACGTGAAATGGAATGCGCCGGCGAATGTACGGCATGGCATTCCCACTTTCTCTGAAGCGCTGGTGCGTTCACGCGATTTGTGGCCGCTGCTGGCGGCTTTGGGTGCCGCGCTGCTGTTGGGCGAATGGTTCCTGTACGGGCGGGCGGCTAAGGCGCGTCTGCAGGTTGTGAGAACAGGACTGGGGCGTGCGGCATGACGTTTGAACGCGCGTGGGCGCTGCTGTTATTGATTCTGCCACTGGTCTGGGTGGTCGCATGGGAGTGGCGCAGACAGTCACGCCACGTGGCACTGCTATTGAAGGCAGGGATGGTTGCCGCCGTGATTCTGGCGCTGGCAGAACCGGTGATTTCGATTCGCGATCGTAAGGTTGCACTGGCAGTGCTGGCCGATACGTCCGCCAGTTTGTCTGACGATGATATGGCACGGGAAAACGCGCTGCTGAAAAAATTGAACGGTTCGCGTGGCAGCAATCAGCTGGATGTGATTCCGTTTGCGCGTGCGCCGCGTAAGCTGACGCCGTCTGAATCGGGCCTGACGCTGGCTCGTACGGCAGGTTCCAATGGCCGCGCTACGAATCTGGAAGCGCCCATCAGACAGGCTCTGGCGTCGCTGCCGGCGGGTATGATTCACCGCATCGTGATGGTGACGGACGGGAATGAAAATGAGGGGTCGGCGACGCGTGTGGCGTGGCAGGCGCAGCAGTTGGGAATCCCCATCGACACGATTGCGCTGCCGGGCCGTGCGCAACCCAAATTGAAGACAGAGGCTGTGGGAATTCCCGGCGCGGTGTTTACGGGTGAGCGTTTCCCGGTAGACATTACGGTTTCTTCGCCCCGCGCGGCCAACGCTACGGTCGAGCTTTCCGCAGAAGGCAAGGCGATTGGCGGGCCGCATAAGGTTGCGCTGGTGGCGGGCGAGAACCGCATCCGTATTCGCACCAGTATCAACGCTGCCGGGGCCATTGATTTGAGTGGCAAGATTGCGGCTGATGGGTTGGGCGAGAGCCGGTTTGAGAATGCTCTTACGGTGCGGCGTCCGAAAGTCCAGTGGGTTTCGGAAGATCCGGCGGGTACAGATACGCACATAGCGGCGGTGCTGGCGCAAAACCAGTTTGATCTGGCTGAATCGAAGACTCTGCCGGCGAATCTGGATGATGTCCAGATGGTGGTTTTCAACAATATCAACTTCGAGACCATGCGGCCTTCGGACAAACAGCGTGCTGCCGATTTTGTCCGCGCAGGTGGTGGTGCTTTGTGGATCGCGGGTGAGCACAACGTTTACGTGGATCACAAAGACGCACCTGAAGATGAACTGGCGAAGGCGTTTCCGGCGAAATTAGTCCCGCCGCGTTCGCCGCAGGGTACGGCGGTGGTACTCATCATCGACAAATCGTCTTCCATGGAAGGCAAGAAGATGGAGCTGGCGCGCGCGGCCGCGTCCGGTGTTGTGGATAATTTGAAGCCCGATGATTCCGTGGGTATTCTGATTTTTGACAACTCGTTCATGTGGGATGTGCCCATCCGCAAGGCCGACAACAAGGGCCTGATCAAGCGTGAAATCGCAGGCATCATGCCGGATGGCGGAACCCAGATCGCACCTGCCCTGGTTGAGGCATTCTCCCGTATTCAGCAGGTGAATGCGGCTTACCGTCATATTGTACTGCTGACGGACGGTATTTCTGAAGAGGGCGACAGCGTTAATCTGGCCAAGGAAGCGGCCGAAAATCGTGTCACGATTTCGACTGTAGGGCTGGGTCAGGATGTTAACAAAGCGTATCTCGAAAAAATTGCAGTGGGGGCGAAAGGCAAGTCCTATTTGTTGAACGATCCTTCGGGGCTGGAACAAATTTTGCTCAAGGATGTGCAGGAGCACACGGGCACTACTGCGGTGGAACATCCGATCAAGGCGTCGATGAAACATCCGTCAGATCTGCTGGACAAAGTGGAGATGGAAACGGCTCCAGAGCTGGCGGGTTATGTTCGGTTTGAGGCTCGTCCGGCAGCGGATGAAATTCTGGCTGTGGACGTGGCAGACCCGCTGCTCACGCGCTGGCAATATGGGCTGGGCCGAACGGTGGTTTTTGCTTCGGACGCGAAAAGCCGCTGGGCTGAAAGCTGGCTGACCTGGCCTGGCTTCGACCGCCTCTGGACGAATGTCTTTCGCGATCTGCTGCCGCATGGTAACGGGAGTGATGCGGTGGCTCGCTATGACGGTGCGAATGAAGAACTGGTGGTGGATTACCACGTGTCGAGTGAGCTGACGGATGTGGCTGCGGTGCCCGATTTGTTCGTACTGGGACCGGGCGATTTCCGCAAACCACTGGATCTGACCAGGCTCTCGCCGGGGACTTATCGGGGACGTTTGCGGGTGGGGTCGCTCGAAGGGTTGTTCCGGATTCGTCCGCTGGTGGACAGCCGCGCTTTTCCAGAGATTGGCTTGTACCGGCAGGAAGCTGAGCTTTCGGACTTTGGTTCGAATGAAGCGTTGTTGAAGTCGATTGCGGTTTCGACGGGTGGGAAATTTAATCCGGGCGCGGGGGACTTATTCGATTCCGGCGGGAAATTTATCGATTCCGCAGTGCGACTGTGGCCGGGGCTGTTGGGTCTGGCGGTGTTGCTGAATCTGGTGGAACTGGTGCTGCGCAAGTGGCGCGGGATTGTGGAGAGCGTGTTCGGTGCGCGTCGTGCGTCTGGGCTCGCGGCTTAGGGCCCACGTAAGTTACGTGTAAAATGAAACTGTGCCTGTGAATCAGAACATCACACTTTCAGTGGACCAGCAATTACTGCGGAAGGTCCGCAGTTTTGCGGCGCAGCGCGGAACCAGTATCAGTGCCATGCTTGCGGAAGAATTGCGCAAGGTAGTCGAGGACGACGAGGCTTATTTGAGCGCCAGAGCCAGGGCGACCGCCCAATTGCGCGCTCCGTTTCGGCTCGGTGGCGGGAAGATTGCGAGCAGGGATAGTCTGCACGAGGGGCCGGTTGGCAATTGACAGGCCGTGTGCTCCAGGGACAAGAGGGCGATTTAGTGTTTGTTGATACTAACATCCTGATCTACGCCCACGATCTGGATGCTGGCGCCAGGCAGGAAGTCGCTGCGCAAGTTCTTACGGAACTGTGGGATTCCCGAACTGGCAGGCTCAGCACGCAGGTGCTGCAGGAATTCTTTGTCAATGTTACTCAGAAAATCAGGAAACCATTGAGCCGGAGCCAGGCGCGCGAAGTCATTCACAACTATTCGGCTTGGGTTCAAACACTGATCACCCCTGCCACTATTGTTAGGGCGTCCGAAATTGGGGAGTTGTGGCAGCTTTCTTTCTGGGACGGGATGATTGTGGCAGCGGCGGAGCAGACCGGTGCCAGGCAGTTGCTCAGCGAAGATATGAATGATGGTCAGCTCATTTCCGGAATCCGCGTGGTGAATCCTTTCCAGTCACGAGGGGTACCAGTCTTCGGTCCGGTGGCTTTGGAGCGACTGTAATTCCCATGCGTTTTGTGCTCATCGCTCTGATTCTGGCGACTATTGGTTTTGCTGCGCCAGTTCCGCGCCCGACCAAATGCCGCACCTGCGTGCGGGATCGTCACGGCAGAATCAAACGCAACCCGCTCGCGGTACATGATTTCAAGCGAACTCATCCATGCCCCGTAACAGGCAAGCGCGTCGGACCTTGCAAAGGAATGGTGATTGACCACATCGTTCCCCTGAAGCGAGACGGTGCCGATGCCCCCTCGAACATGCAATGGCAAACAAAAGCCGCAGCCCGGGCCAAAGACCGGGTTGAGTAAAATCAGACGTGCCGGTTTCATTAGCGCCTTCCGTTCTCGCAGTTCCCCGTTCCCGTATCCGCGAACTGGCTGACATCGCCTTCGGCATGACAGACGTCCTGCGTCTCTACTTCGGCGAAGCGAGCCAGCCCACTCCCGAATACATTAAACGTGCCGCCACACAGGCACTGGCAGAGGGTAACACCTTCTACACGTCCAACAGCGGGACTGCTTCGCTGCGCGAAGCCCTCGCCGCTTACTACCAGCGACTGCACGAGGTGGCGCTCGATCCTGCCCGAGACATCGTCGTTACTGCCTCCGGTGTTCAGGCCCTGCACGTCGCCCTGCGCTGCATGCTGGATCCCGGCGATGAAGCGCTGGTACTAACACCCGCCTGGCCGAACGGTGCATCAATCATTGCGATGGCAAATGCTAAAGCCGTAGAGATTGCCCAGCCTCTCATAAATGGGCGCTACGAGATCGACTGGGAGGCGCTGGAGCATGCCGTGAACCCGCGCACGCGCCTGCTGCTGTACACGTCGCCGTCGAATCCCCTGGGTTGGGTCGCTACAGAAGCCGACCAGCAGAGATTGCTCGAATTCACTCGTCGTCACAACCTGTGGCTGGTGGCCGATGAGGTTTATGAACGCCTCTGGTACGAAACGGAAACGCTGGGATCGCCAGTGCCTTCGATCTTAAGAAAAGCCACCCGTGACGACGCAGTAGTTGTCGTACAGTCATTCAGCAAAAGCTATTGCATGACCGGCTGGCGGCTGGGCTGGCTGGTGGCGCGAGCGGATCTTGCCGCAAAGGCTGCACAGCTGAACGAATTCATCATTTCCTGTGCGAATGGCGTGTCGCAAAAAGCGGCGGAGACGGCGCTGGCCGAAGGTGAGACGGAAATGAGGGCCATGCTGGTGCGGTTCAAAGCCAACCGCGATTTCTGTCTCAGCGCGCTGAGCGCGATGCCTGGCATTACCGTGCCGCGGCCTGAAGGCGCGTTCTATGTTTTCCCCCGCCTGGAAGGGCTGACCGACTCCTTTGATTTCTGTCGTCGTCTGCTGATGGAAACGAAAGTGGGTATTGCGCCGGGCGTTGCGTTCGGGCGCGGCGGCGAGGGCTCAGTGCGGATTTGTTATGCTGCGGACCGGAGTATTCTCGAACCGGCACTCGAACGACTCCGGCGGTTCCTAATAATGGTTCGGAGCTCGAAAGGATTTCCAGGATGGCAAACGGTGGCTTGAAAGAATTTCTGTTGCGTGGCAATGTAGTTGACCTGGCCGTGGGTGTGGTCGTCGGAGGCGCGTTCGGTGGCGTTGTGGCGGCACTGACGAAAGACCTGCTCACGCCGTTGATCGCGGCAATTGCGGGCAAGCCGGACTTCTCTGTGCTGCAATTCCAGATCAATGGCAGCAAGTTTCTGGTGGGCGATTTCATCAACTCGATTGTGGCTTTCATCCTGGTGGCAGCCTCGGTTTACTACTTCGTCGTTGTGCCGGTGAATGCGCTGATGGCGCGCACCGCCAAAGAACCGCCCTCCTCTGACCCGACCACAAAGAAGTGTCCGGAATGTCTGAGTGACGTGGCAATCAAAGCCCGGCGTTGCGCGTTCTGCACCAGCCACCTGGCTTAACGGCAATCGATTTTGACGACATCCCTGTTGCATGGTTCGCGGGCGTGCGGGTGCGATGGCCGCAATCATGCAACGCGGCTGGTTGCCGTCACCGGCGGGCCGGGGGCGGGTAAAACCGCAGTTCTCGAAATGGCTGCACGGTCGTTCTGCCGCCACGTTTTGATTTTGCCGGAAGCGGCTACTGTTTTGTTCGGAGGCGGATTCCATCGCCTTCCGGGTGCGAGCGCCAGACGGCCTGTGCAACGGGCAATTTTTTCATGTGCGGCGGGAACTCGAACGCCTGGCCTGGAGGATGGCAATTACGCCATGATCCTCTGTGATCGTGGAACGCTGGATGGCGCTGTCTACTGGCCGGGCGAACCAGAGGGACTGTGGAACGAACTGGGCGTTGACAAGAACGGAACTGGAACGCTATTACGCGGTGCTGCACCTCGGCACTCCCACTGACCAGTCGGAGTACAATCACTCCAACGCCGTTCGCGTAGAGACGCCAGTTGAGGCGCATCGTCTGGACGAGAGGATTCTCTCAATCTGGGCCGGGCACGGCCGCCATTCGGTGGTGCCGGCGATGGAGGATTTCCCGTTCTAAGCTATGCGCCCTCTCGCCGTTCTGCGCGAGCAACTGCCTGAGTGCTGCGGCACCTAACTGATGAAGCGGGTGGCGGGTATCCAGCCGAGAGAGACGCTGGTCATCACCACACCGATCACAAAAATTACAGCCGCTGAGGCTACCGGCAAGTAGCGAAACACGAAGTTGTCGCCACGTGATTTTTCGGGGAGCAGGTTCTTAGCGTAGAGCACCAGCAGTCCAGTGCAGGAAAGCACGATGGCGAGGCCTATGCTGAACGAAAACAGCAGGATCAGGCCTAAGCCCACCCGGCCAATCGATATGGCACTGAGCAGCAGAATGAGTGCGGAGGGGCAGGGTACCAGGCCTCCGCTTGCTCCCAGCGCGATCAGGCTGCCGATGCTGATGTCACCAGTGGGCGCGTGGCTGTGGGTGTGACCGTCATGGGTATGTGTGAACGGGTCATGCGCATGGTCGTGATTGTGGTCATGATCATGATCATGATCATGCGCATGATCATGTGAATGATGATGCCCGTGATCATGATGGCTATGGTGCCGCTTGTGCAGCGCGACGGCCGTCCTGCGCCAAAGCATCATGCCCCCTATCCAGACGATCGAAAGGCCGGAAATCACGCCCAGAATCTTTGAAAGCTTGTCCGGCATGATGTATTGCGACAGGAACATAGTGACCAGACCCAGTATGAACACACTGATGGTGTGCGTGAAAGTCACCATACCGCCCAGCAGCACGGCATGTTTGGCTGTACCTTTTTCCCCCACCAGATACGCTGCAACCATAGTCTTGCCGTGGCCAGGTTCGAGCGCATGCAGAGCCCCGAACCAGAAGGAAAGCGCGATCAGTGTCGCCATGAGCGGCCAGGAAATGGTTTTCATCCGCAGGATTGTGGAAATCGCATCATTGCGCTTAATGGTTCCGCCGGATTGCGCTTCGGCAGGCCGGACGTCGCGAACCGTGTCAGGAACGGCGTCAGGGGCCTTCACAACGGCAGGAGCGTCCGGCTGGGTTAACGAACTGATCATGACGGGCGGAAGAGCAACTAGTTTCCAGGTGAAGGAAGCTTTCGTGTCCTGCGGCGGAGCTTTCGTCGGATCCTGCGGATAAGCCGTGAGCCCTTCGCTCAGGTCCTGACTGCCAACGGACGAGTTTTCCAGCTTCCCTCCAGCCCCCGCCACGACCACAACTTCCCGCCAGCCCGCGCGGGTAGCGTAGTTGCGGTCTTCATATTCGAACCGTCCGCCCTGCGCCAGAACGCTCAGTTTCGTTGTAATCCGGAAAACCGGCAGGTTGCCAGCGCCATCAATAATTGCCAGGCGGGTACTTCCCACCGTCGCAGTGCGAGGCTTGCCGTCCTCGGTGAAGACCAGATTTCGAACCCATTCCCGTGCCTGGGCCGCTGCTTTGCTTTCCACCACGCCCATCGGTGTGCCCTGCGGCGTATTCCAGGTTTGCGTCAGCTCAAAGGTCGGAATCTCTGCCAGATCAAGCACATACGTGACGTTGACGCCCTTGGCATCTGGTTCCAGCCGGGCATAATGGTTGATGCTGAGATTACCCATGGGGTGGGCACCCGCGAAACCTGCCAGAACCAGCGACAGGAACAGGAACGAAAGCAACGGCCGGAAAATTCTCATACAGAGACCCATACGGATTCCGCGACGTTTTGGATTGTCTGTGTTACGTTGGTCTTTCCCCCTATTTTCCCAGGATGCCCTACGACCAGGCAGTCGCGTGTCTCATTGACCACACCATTCTCAAGCCCGAGGCTACCCGGGCGGAGGTGCTTAAGGTGTGTGCGGAAGCGCGTCAGTTCGGTTTTGCCAGTGTTTGCGTGAATCCGTTCTGGGTGCCACTGGTGACGGAAGAGCTGAAGGGGTCCGAAGTTAAAGTCTGTTCTGTGGTCGGTTTTCCCCTGGGGGCTACCAGCACTGCCGCAAAGGTGGCTGAAACGCTGAAAGCCCTGCATGACGGCGCGACTGAGATCGATATGGTGATCAATATCGGGGCGCTGCGGGGCGGGGAAACTGCGGCTGTCCAGACCGATATCCAATCGGTGGTGGCGGCTAGCCATGCGCGTGGTGCCATCGTCAAGGTCATCATCGAAACGGCGCTTCTCGATGACGATTTGAAGAAAATCGCCTGCCAGTTAGCCAAAGATGCCGGGGCTGATTTTGTCAAGACGTCAACCGGTTTCAGTAAAGCCGGAGCCACGGTGGCAGACATTGCCCTGATGCGGGCGGTTGTCGGGCCGGAATTGGGCGTGAAGGCTTCGGGCGGGATTCGCACGCTGGAAGATCTGCGGGCCATGGTGGCCGCAGGTGCCACGCGCGTGGGTGCCAGTGCCAGTGTGGCGATTATGGAAGCTGCGGCTCAGGAACAGGCAAGCCAGACGGCTGCCCCTTAATATGGCCGCGCCTCGCGTCAAGCCGGCCGTAAAATTCCGTGAGCGCAGTGATCTTCTGGATTTTCTCCTCGAAGTCGCTACGCTTTCATCGGAAACGCTGGAGCTGGAAAAACTGCTGGAATCGGTGGCGGGGATTGTCCGCCGTGTGATCCCGTTCGACCTGTTCGCCATCCTGCTGTTCAATGAAAAACGTAAGGATCTGCGCATTCGCTATGCCGTGGGGCATCGCGAAGAGCTGGTCAAGAACCTTTCGATTGCGCTGGGCGAGGGTCTGGTTGGCTTTGCCGCAGCCCACCGCGAACCGGTTCTGGTTGGCGATGTCACGACAGACGAACGCTACCTGAGCACCTCTGACGTAGTCCGCAGCGAGTTGTGCGTGCCCATGATTGCCCGTAAACGGCTGGTGGGTGTGATCGACGTGCAGTCCACTGTGCCGGGTGCGTTTAAGGATTATGACCGGGCTATGCTCAGTCTGATTGCTGCCCGTATCGCTGCCGCGATCGACAATGCCCGCCTCTATACGCGCGGCAGCCGGCAGTTCCGCCTGATCAACACGATGTCGCGGATTTCGCAGGAGTTCACGTCGATTCTCGATCTGGATGAGCTTCTGAGCAAGGTAGCGTCAAGCGTCCGGGGCCTGATTAACTACGATGCCTTCAGTATTCTGCTGGTCGACCATGAGTTGCAACTGCTCAAGCATCGTTTTAGCATCCGATACGATCAGCGCATCAATCTGGATAACATTCCGCTGGGGAAGGGGATTACGGGCGCGGCTGCGACGTCCCGCGAGGTGGTTCGCGTTCACGACACCACGACGGACCCCCGTTATATCGCGACTTACCCCGGAGTCCGGTCAGAAATTGTGGTGCCGTTGATCGTTCGCGACCGGGTGATTGGGGTGGTGAATCTTGAAAGCGAACGGATCGGTTATTTCACGGACGAGCATACGCGAACGCTGAGTCTGCTGGCTCCGTCAATGGCAATTGCGGTGGAAAACGCCCGGCTGTACCACGAAATTGGCGAGCGCGAGAGGCGGATGCAGGAAGATCTGCGCGCCGCGTTTGAGCTGCAGACGGTGCTGTTGCCAGCCGAGGCTCCGCCGATTTCGGGGCTCGAAGTGGCGATTGGGTTGCGTCCTGCGCGCGAGATTTCGGGCGATCTTTACGATTTTTACGAACATCAGGACGAGCATTTCGTGATCGCGTTCGGCGATTCCAGCGGCAAAGGCGCGGCTGCAGCGCTCTATGGCGCAATGGTGAACGGGCGTATGCGTTCCATGGCACCTAAGCGGCGTAGTCCGGCGGAACTGATGAAGGCCCTCAACGACGCGCTGGTGCAGCGCAAGGTTGAGGGGCGTTATGTCACGCTGCTGGTGGTGCTTTGGCATGCGCATTCCAAGGAATTCACCATGTCAAATGCCGGCGGGTCGCCGCCTATGGTTTGCCGTGAGGGCAACATCCTGAAGATTCAGGTGGAAGGTGTGCCGCTTGGTCTGCTGCCGGACCGCGAGTATGACGAAATCACCTTTCAGGCGCGGGCCGGCGATTTGATCGTGCTGTTTTCAGACGGCGTTTCCGATCATCTGAGCCCGGGCGGCGAAGAGTATGGCCGCGGGCGGCTGGCGCAGGTAGTGCGGCGGTGCGCCCACAATACCCCGGCTGAGGTAGTGGCAGAGATTTTCCGCGATCTGGAAAAATTCAATACAGATCGCTTTGATGACCAGACCCTGATTGTCATGCGTGTAGCGTAATAACTAAAGGACTTTCTCTTGTTCCATTACTCAGATGGCAGATATTTCTGCGATCAGGTTGATCTTGAAGTGATTGCCCGCGAGGCGGGCACCCCATCGTACGTATATTCAGCGAACGCGATTCTTAAAGCCTACAGCGCTTACGATGACGCTTTTGGCGCGATGCCGCACATGATTTGCTACGCGGTCAAGGCGAATTCCAGCCTGGGCGTGCTCGCGCTGCTGGCCAAAGCCGGCTGCGGGTTTGATATTGTGTCGGGCGGAGAATTGCAGCGGGTGCTGCGCGCCGGGGGAGATCCTGCCCGCGTAGTATTCTCCGGCGTGGGCAAGACGGCGGCCGAGATTGAACTCGCACTCAGGAGCGGAATCAGTAATTTCAACTGCGAATCGGAAGCTGAACTGGCTGAAATCGATGGCATTGCCTGGCGTCTGGGTGTCATCGGACGGTTTTCGCTGCGGGTCAATCCCGACGTGGATGCCGTCACTCACCCCTACATCAGTACGGGTTTGCGCGACCACAAATTCGGCATCGATATCGGTGAGGCGCGCGCCGTTTACTCCCGGTCCAAACACTTCACGAACTTGAGGGCAGCCGGAGTCGCCTGCCATATCGGGTCGCAGATTCTGGATTATTCCTCGATTCTGGAAGCTACGGGCAAAGTTCTCGCCCTCATTGCCGAGTTGCGGACAGATGGCCATTTGATCGATCATATCGACCTCGGCGGCGGACTCGGCATCGCCTACGAACGCGGCGAACGCGCCCCTGGAATTGCTGAGTTTGTCTCCGCTATTCGTGAACAGGTCGGGACCTCGGGACTTAAAGTAATGGTTGAGCCTGGGCGTTCTATCGTCGGGCAGGCTGGTGTCTTGCTAACGACCGTGTTGAACCGCAAAAAGACACCTTCAAAGGAATTCGTTGTGGTGGATGCGGCGATGAATGACCTGATCCGCCCCGCGCTCTATAAAGCACATCACGATATTTTTCCTCTGAAAGTACCTGTCGCAAGGGATGTACTGTTCGCCGATGTTGTAGGGCCGATCTGCGAGACCGGGGACTTTCTGGCACGCGACCGCCTGCTTCCGGTTCTGAATCCGGGCGACCGTCTGGCCATCCTCACAGCGGGTGCCTATGGCTTCGTCCAGGCAAGTAATTACAACTCGCGACCGCGCGGGCCTGAGATTCTGGTGGAAGGCGACAGCTGGCGCGTCATCCGCGAACGTGAGACTTTTGAAGATCTGATTAGAGGAGAATCTCTGTGAGCGATACACCAACTGCAGATCCGCGTTATCCGGTGGGAAAATTTCCCAGTCCAAAATTTATCACCGAAGGGGACCGTACCGGGTGGATCAATGAAATCGCGGTAGCGCCCGCTCAATTGCGCGCCGCGCTCGCCGGTTTGACGGCGGAACAACTCGATACGCCGTACCGCGAGGCAGGCTGGACGCTTCGTCAGGTCGCGCACCACGTGCCGGACAGCCACATGAATGCCTTCATCCGCATCAAGCTGGCGCTCACCGAAACCGAGCCGGTGATCAAACCCTACGACGAGGCGGCATGGGCGCTACTGGGTGATGTCGCGGCGACTCCGGTGGAGACTTCCCTGATGCTGCTGGAAGTCTTACACAATCGCTGGGTAGTTTTGCTGCGTGGCATGTCCGACACAGACTGGCAGCGGTGTTACGTACACCCCGACATGGGCAAGATATCCCTCGAACGCGCACTGGCTATTTACGCGTGGCATGGCAGGCATCATGTCGCGCATGTGACTGAACTGAGGAAGAACAAGGGCTGGTAGCTGCGAACCGGCAGCTACTCGTCTTCCTCTTCCTGGTCTTCGATGTCCTCGTCGTCGCTGGCTGCCTGGCTTTTCGCCACAGCCACCGGCTCGTCTTCATCTTCGTCGTCACCGCGTTCTTCTTCCGGCTTCGAGTAGTAATACGTGTACTTGCTGTAAAGCTCACCGGCCCGTGCGCCGTTGGCAACGATTCCCAGCACGTTGTTCTCGCAAAGTGTCTGCATGGCCCGAATCACGTTGTCAAACGTGGTGGAGCCGATGCGGACAACGATGATCGTGCCATCAGTCATGGTCGAGAGCAGATTGGCGTCAGCGGAGAACAGCAACGGCGGAGTATCCAGCACAATCCAGTTGAAGATCTTGCGGAAGCCCTCCAGCGTCTGCTTCACGTGCCGCATGTTGAGAATTTCCAGCGGATTCTTGACCTGTGAACCGGCAGGCATGAAATAGAGATTGGTGGTGCCGATGCGCCGGATGCACTCCTCAAGCGGTCGTTGCTCAAGCAGAAAATCTGAGAACCCTGGTGAGCGCTCGCACTGGAGCAAATTGTGGACAGTCGGGCGGCGCAAATCCAGATCCGCGAGAAGAACCGGGGTTTCCAGCTGCGCCTGCGCCAGCGCGAGGTTTACAGCAGTAAAAGTCTTACCCTCCGCAGGCGAAGCACTGGTCACCACGATGGAGTGCAGATCCTGCTGACTTTGCAGGTGATTCAGCCGTGTTCGAAGGCTGCGGAACTCTTCCGCCGGAACTTCATGCGGCTTCTCCATGTCGATGAGGTGCGTTTCCGGCGCGGGCTGGAATGGGATGACCTTGCAACGAGACAGAAAGTTGCGCCAGTCAACGTCAAGCTGCCGGGCATCAGAGCGCATCAGGCCGTTCGAAGCATTCACTGAACCGGGAACATTAATCTGTCCGGACTGGGCAAGTCCGTTCTCCCCGGATACTACAAGGGACCCGTTCTGGTCGCCAGGCGACGAAGCGTGGTCCATGCCCCCGGATTCCAGTAATTGTTCCGCTCTGCGCAGAGCATCATGAACGCGGCTCATATGTCGGCTTTCATCTTATCGGCCAGGATCAATTTAAATTACAACTTTCGTGTAGTAGTAATACATGGCTGCACCGATCGCGATCAATCCGAGGATGATGCAGGCAGACCATGTCAGGTAAGCCAGCCGCCGGCTCCGGCGCACCAGCATCGTGTTTTCCAGCAGGGGGATGCTGCTAAGAACCGGAAGGTTGGTATAAGCGCGGACATCCTTCAGATTTTTCAGCGAAGTATCGCGAGCTTCCTGAACGCCTGCCATCACCAGACCCAGAATCAGCGAGATTGCGGCCCCCGTTCCAACAACAAGCAGACGATTGGGCTTAGCCGGTTTTTCGGGCAGGCTGGGAGGGTCAAGAACTTCCAGATTTTCGCCCGCCTTGCGTTGCAGCAACTGGCCGCTCTGTTCGGTCAGCTGTTCTTTGCCTTCAAGCACCTGAACCTTTTCACTGGCGGCCCTTTGGCCAATAATCAGCTCAGCGTATTTGCCTTCAATGGCGGAAGTTGCGGTAAGCCGGGCCTGATAAGCAAGCATCTGTTTTTTTAGTTCTTCCTGATCTTTCTGCCGGCTGGTCCGCTCCATTTCGAGGCTAGTTGACTGCGCCATGGTCGCAGCGATCTGGCCTTGGAGAGCTGTCATGGATTGAGCCTGCTGCAGCGTGGTCTTTCTTTTGGGCGCGGCTTCTTTGGGCTGCGCAGCGGCTCTTGCCGCATCGTCCGAATCCCGCTTTATCAGGTCGTCGCGTTCTCTGCGAATCACCTGAAGCCGGTTCTCGGCGTCCCGTATATCTGGATAGGTTGGTTTATAGACCTGCCGCATCTGTGCCAGTGCGGATTCTGTATCGATCACCTGCTTGTTCAGCATGGCAAGGCGATCGTTCTGCCTGTTAGCCGCAGCCATGACAACAGCATCCGGCTCCTTGTCGAACAGGTTGTAGATTTCCATCTGCTGTTTCAGCGTGTCGAGGTGCGCATCGAGCTGGATCTTGGACTGGTCCAGCCTTTCCATTGAGCCTGTAGCGGTGGCAAGCTGTTGCTGGAGAGCGGAAAGCTGAGCAATATTCAGATTGGTCTGTTCGGGAAGCTTACCCGCATTTTCAACCTTAAAACTTGTCAAATCTTCGTTTAGTTTGTTCAGGTTGGCCCGGGCTTCCAGCAGTTGATCGTGCACGAACGATGTGACCACGTTCTGCTGTTCGCGTTGCGATGTCAGGTTCACCTCAGTGAACTTGGTGATCATCGTCTGGACGACCTGCTGGGCCTTGTGTGAGTCGGGATAGGAAAAAGAGATGTTGAATGCCGACGCGCCCCTCCGCTCCACAATATTGCCTGGGAGTTCAACGATTCGAATGGCAACGTCGCGCGTACGCATGGTTTCAATCACATCTTCGAGCGGTTTGCTCGCCCGGTCAGCCTTATACAAGTCAAGCCTCGGGTCCTGAATAATATTGGAAAGGCTGGTGCGGCTGAGAATATCCTGTTGCATGGTCATGATGCGCTCTGTGAGCTGCTGATTGAGCGTGGTGGCAACGATGTTGGCGGAAATCTGCGAGGGAGTAATTCGCATTACCGCGGTCGAAACGTAGGTGTTGGGCAAGACAAGCGCCACGATGATCGAGATCACCAGCCCGAACAGCGTCGGCCCCATGATCCAGGACTTATGCCGCCGGGCGATATCGATGTAATCTTCGATGTCGAGAGTTCGGCGGGCAATTGCAATGTAGGTTGTGGGGGTTGCCATATTTTAGAAACCTCCGGGTTATTCCGGGACCACGATCTTGTCTCCGTTTTCGAGCGGAATGTCCTGCTCCAGATGTTTACCGACAATGACATCTTTGTAGTTAAAGTAGAACTTTTTGGTGCCGCGCAGAACGTAAATTTTCTTCTGGTTGGCGAACTCGCGGAATCCGCCCGCGTTCGAAAGGGCCTCTGAGACAGTAGTAGTTCCCACCAGCGGGTAGCCGCCCGGCTTGTTTACGGGTCCGAGAATATAGAATTTCTTGCTGTTGACCCGGGAGACCTGCACATCCACCTCCGGGCTGTTGAGGAAGTCGCTGAGTCTGACCTTAATCTGGTCTTTAAGCGCAGCAACGGTAAGGCCGTCTGCTCTTAGTTCGCCTACCAGCGGCAGCGAGATCATGCCATCAGGGCGCACATCCACCGGGCCGGTCAAATTCGCATTATTCCAAACGCGAATGTAAAGTACGTCCAGCGAGCCTATTATGTAGCGCTTTTCCCCGTCCGCCACGGTCGGCGCTGCTGCCGCTGAATCCTTCTTTCCCGGGGGCAAATCAAGCCGGGCAGGCGGTAATTCAAGCTTCGCCGGGGGCAATTCAAGGCCAGGCTTCGACGGCGCATCAGCGGATGCTGCCGGAGTCGGGCCAGGCACAATCGTCGGCCCCCGGGCCGCCGTCTGCGGTTCAGGTGCCTGAATAACTACCGGTTGCGGACCTTCAGGCAACGGGTGTTCGACCGTCACAGGCGCCGGCAAGATGGAATCCTGCGCATCCGCTTTGTTCCCGCAAATCGCAATCAGGCACAGCGTTGCGGCACCAAGCTTCGACATAGTCTGCGGGGCCAGTCTCATCGGCACACTTTTTTGATGGATTCTGAATCTCAAGAGTTCCCTCTAAATGTATCAATTCGCGAAGCCCGTGAGAATATACTTAAGTTTATGAGGGTAACAGCCCGTTCCGGTACCAGATATTTTCTGGCCAAGACTGACCCTGAAACATATCCTGTGGAACAGTTGCAGAAAGACGGCCGCACCGTCTGGGATGGCGTTAAAAACGCCCAGGCGCTGCGTGCGATCCGGGAAATGAAGAAAGGTGATCTGGTTTTTATCTACCACAGCATGGGCGCTGCGGCGATCGTAGGTCTGGCCGAGGTTTCCGGCGATGGCAGAGCAGATCTCCACGATCCTAAACTGGCGGTGGCCGATTTCCATTTTCTCAACCTGATTGAACCTCCGGTAACCCTTCGCGAAATTAAGGAATCAGGCCTGTTCCCCGACTGGGCTCTCGTGCGCCAAAGCCGACTCTCAACCATGACAGTTCCGGATGAATTTGTGGTCTGGATCAGGAAAGAACGCCCGTCTGCCGGAATCTGACTCCGCTTTCCCGGTGTTCCAAAATGTCATAGATTCCAAAAATGGAATCGACAGGTTTCCTGGGATTTTGTAATCCTTTTGTTTACATCATCTTGACATTCGGGATTGTCGGATTTTTCTGGCAGCCGAACTGCTTACGTGAAGAGTCGTACAGGTGTGTTTGCCCTGACTTGCTGTCGTTGTCCGCCTAACCCATGCTTCAGGACCTCAGGTTCCAGCTTTCGACCGCCATACTGACCGTGCTAACAATAGCGGCGGCGATTGCTGCTGCGATTAACTACCAACAGATTCATCGCTTTCGCCTGCCGGATGATGGCGTGATCTGGGCCGATCAGGGCGGAAAAGTTGTTGCTTTGCGCCTTATCGCTGATGGCCCGGCTGAAAGGGCGGGAATTCGTGCAGGCGATGTCGTGGAACGAATTCAGGCGGTACCGGTAACTTCGACAGCTGACATTTCCCAGCGGCTGGCTTCGGCTGGTGCCTGGGCAAAAGCTGCTTACGTGGTTCGCCGTAACGGTGTAGACGTTCCTGTAACCGTGATTGTAGGTGAAGCTGTTAAGGGTTTTGCCATCACCTGGCAATACCTGGTGGGCGCGATTTACCTGGCTATTGGCTTGTTTGTTTACTTGCGCCGCGGCAGCGCTTACAAGGCACGGCACTTTTACATTTTCTGTCTGGTCTCGTTCATTTTTTACGGTTTTCACTATACCGGCAAGCTGAATCCCTTCGACATGGCGATTTACTGGGGCAACCTGGTGGCTGGCTGGCTCGCTCCTGCGCTTTTTGTCCATTTTTGCCTGACATTTCCCGAGCCACGGCCCTGGTACCGGCGCTGGTTTGCTCCGCTTCTCTATGTCCCGGGCGCGCTCCTCATGCTGGTGCACGCGGGGTTTGCCTCAGGCTTCCTGACTGCCCCCGAGACGCCTCTGAAAGATGTCCTCAACGCCCTCGATCGCAGCTGGTTGTTGCTGCTCACGGTTGCCTACCTTGCAAGTGGTCTGGTTTTGCAGGCTGGCTATCGGGCGGCTGAGGACCCGGTAGTCCGCCAGCAACTTAAGTGGCTGCGTAATGGTGTGGTCTTCGGGTTTGGACCCTTCGCCCTCGTCTACGCTTTGCCGTTCCTGCTGGATCTGCCGATGAGTCCGTATCTGAACTATTCGGTGGCGACACTGCCTCTGGTTCCCCTTACGATCGCTTACGCAATCGTGCGCTACCGGCTGATGGATGTCGACGTAATCTTCCGCCGCGGTTACGCCTATACACTTGCCACTCTCTGCGTCCTTGGTGCCTTCTATGGCTTGGTTTATTCACTGGGCAGTCTGGCCCAGCGCAATATCAAAGATCTGCCCGGGGCGGGCCTGATCACGGTCATGCTGGTGGCTACTTTCCTGTTTCAGCCAATTCGCAACTGGATACAGGAACGTCTGGATCGTTATTTTTATCGCGACCGTTACAATTACCGCCGCACGCTGATTGAGTTTGCCCGTGAACTGAATTCGGAGACAGATCCGGATCAGATGATGCAGTCCGTTGCTGACCGCCTGATGCAGACGCTGTCCATCCGCCATGTAGCGTTTTTCCTGATAGCGAATCCCGCCGAAAGTGCCAGCGACGGGAACAGTCCGGCCTGGCAACTGCGGCTTTCGATGGGGTCGAGCGCGCGACCTTTGTATTCCGCCAATGCCCTCGATTTGAGCTTTCTCGACTGGCCGCAGCGTACCCCCTACATTTTTTTTGAACGAACCCGATATCACCTCGATGCCATCGCGCAGGCCTGGCCGGCGTCGGTTCGGCAAACGATTGCGGATCTTGATCTTAACTACTACCTGCCTTGTACGGTGCGGGGCCGAACCATTGCTTTCCTCGGCGTAAGCCGCACAGAAACCGGAGAGTTTCTCTCCAGCGACGATGTGGAACTGCTGCTAACGCTGGCCAACTACGTCGGCATCGCCACTGAGAATGCCAACCTCTATCTTTCCCTTAAACAGAAAGTGGGCGAGTACGAGCGGCTGAAGGAATTCAGCGAGAATATTGTCGAATCCATCAGCGTCGGCGTTCTGGCAGCGGGTCTTGATGATCGCGTCGAAAGCTGGAATACCCAAATGGAGCGCTTGTGCGGCATCGGCCGCGCTGATGCCCTTGGCCGTACGCTGGCTGAACTGTTCCCTCCCGCCCTCATGGAACAACTTGAACGCACCAGGGGCGAAGTGCGCATCCATCGGCTCGACAAGTTTGTCCTCGATACCGCGAACGGTGAAGCCACCATGGATATCGCCATCGCTCCGCTGATTTCGCGGGGCATGGAACAGATCGGGCGGCTGGTGATTTTCGATGATGTTACACACCGCACGGAACTGGAACGCCGTCTGGTGCAGGCCGACAAGCTGTCCAGCATCGGTCTCCTCGCCGCCGGTGTCGCGCATGAGGTGAATACACCGC
Organism: Terriglobia bacterium; assembly: GCA_025363475.1. Taxonomy (GTDB): domain Bacteria; phylum Acidobacteriota; class Terriglobia; order Bryobacterales; family Bryobacteraceae; genus BOG-234. The sequence goes on along the minus strand of JANYDS010000036.1, from coordinate 8,166 downwards.
TGGCCGTGATTTCCACTTACGCCCAGATGCTGACCAAACAGGTAGCAGGCGACGAACAGAAATCCCGCATGCTGGAAAAGATAGCCAGGCAAACATTCCGCGCCAGTGAGATTGTCAATTCGCTGTTGAATTTTTCGCGTACCTCAACCACCGAACTTACCGCCGTGCAACTGAATCAGGTGATTCAAGAGACACTGTCACTGCTGGAGCATCAGCTGAAGAAGGCCGGCATTGAAGTACGGACCAGTCTCGATCCGGCGCTGGAACCGGTAAAGGGCAATGCCGGCAAACTGCAGCAGGTGTTCCTAAACCTGTTTCTCAACGCAAGAGACGCCATGGAGCCGCGCGGTGTGCTGGAAATTGAAACCCGCTGCGGCACTACCGCATCCGGGGAACCAGGTGCCGTGGTTGAAATCACTGATTCCGGTCACGGTATCGCACCGGAGCACCTCAGCCGCATTTACGATCCGTTCTTTACAACGAAATCGGCTAAGAAAGGCACAGGTCTGGGACTGTCGGTTACATACGGGATCATCCAGGAGCACGGGGCCGTCATTGAAGCAAACTCGCGGCAGGGCGAAGGCACTTGTTTCCACCTGGAGTTCCCCGTGGCACGCCCGATGGTGCAGAAAATGGAGGTACACGTTTGACGAGCAGTAAGGGCCGGATTCTGGTCATTGACGATGAAGCGGAAATCCGCGAAAGCCTCGAAACGCTGCTTGAAATGGAAGGCTACGTGGTTGACCTCGCGCCCAACGGTGCAGAGGGTGAACGCAAGCTGGAATCCCGGGTTTACGATCTGGTGCTGCTGGATTTGATGATGCCGGAGAAATCGGGGATGGAAGTGCTGCGCGATGTGCGGGAACGCGACCGCTTTACGCCCATTTTCATGATCACGGCCTATGGCACCGTTGAGGCCGCCGTGCAGGCCGTCAAGCTCGGAGCCAATGACTATCTTTCCAAGCCCTGGGATAACGAAAAGCTCTTAATCGAAATTGCCCGGGTGATTTCCGGACAGCGTCTCCTCGACGAAAATACGCAGCTTAAGCGCGCGATGAAGCAGCGCTACAGCTTTCCCAATATTGTCGGCAAGAGTGAACGGATGCTGCGTGTGCTCGATCTGGTGATGCAGGTTGCGACTAGCCGTTCCACCATTCTGGTTACGGGCGAGACCGGTACCGGTAAAGAACTGATAGCCAAGGCGATTCACGCCAATTCTCCCCGTGTCGAACATGCTTTCGTGCCCGTCAACAGCGGCTCCCTGCCGGCCGATCTGCTGGAGTCCACTCTGTTCGGGCATGTGAAGGGTGCCTTCACCAGTGCCATTCACAACAAGAAAGGTGCGTTTGAAGTCGCGCATAAAGGCACCATATTTTTCGATGAAGTCGGAACCATCGGGCCGGAGACGCAGGCAAAGCTCCTGCGTGTGATTCAGGAGAAGGAATTCACCCCCCTCGGTTCGAATGAAGTAATGAAGGTGGATGTGCGGATTCTGGCTGCAACGAATGCGGATCTGCGTAAAATGGTGGAAGAACGAAGATTCCGTGAGGACCTTTACTACCGCCTGAACGTCATCAACATTGTGTTGCCGCCCCTGCGTGACCGGCGCGAAGATATCCCGCTGCTGATTCAGCACTTTCTCGAAAAATTCAGTAAAGAGAACGAAAAATTTCTAGACGCGGAAAACAAGACCATCCTGCGGTTTGAGCCGGAAGCTCTGCAGTTGCTGCTGGATCATAACTGGCCGGGCAACGTGCGGGAACTGGAAAATGTCGTAGAGCGGGCTGTCGTCCTCGCTTCCACTCAGGTGATTCCGCTGGATGTACTGCCTGACTACCTTCTGCACGCGGGCGGGATACGTCTGCGGCGCAGCGAGAACGGCACGCTGCCGTCAGACGCCTCGCTGTTTGAAATCGTGGCGGAGTTTGAACGCCGCACCATCCTCGAATTTCTGGACCGGTTTAACGGCAGCCAGACGGAGGCCGCGGAAGCGCTGCGAGTACCCCTTTCCACCCTGAATCAGAAGATCAAGCGGCTGAATATTGAAGTCAGACGGCGCGGGGAGAAGGTTGGCGTCCAGGTGGCCGGATAGCCAATCGCATTTAGTTCCACTTTCGCGCTCAGGAAAGAGGACAATAGAAAGATGTCATCACAAAACGGAGATAAGGCGCGCTACGGTCGGCTGCGGAAAAAGAAGATTGCTCGCCGGGTCCGCCATCGCGAGCTGCGGAAATCACTGGTGAAGCCAGTTGAGCCCGTCGCCGCAACCGCTTAATCTCCTCTTACAGCCACTTCTTTTCCTTCCACTGATCGAAACCGGCTTTAGTCAGCGCTTTTAGTTCGGTCAAAAGCTCAGCGTCCGGCACGGATTTAAAGTTGAAGCACGATTTACCCTGCCTGCGCTTGAGCAGCGCGGGGGAAACCGTCGCGTCCAGCTCAGGAGACATAATAGAGTGGCATGAGATGGAAGCTTACATAAGCTTTGCCCGTCCGCACCACACCGAAGAACGTCGGTTGCCCCTTGTGCCGCGGGAAGAGTGAGGGTAACTGGCTGGTGAGCATATAATCCATCCGGGAGTCGGCTTTCGCGTCCAGCTTCTTTTCGTACTTCGAGAAGACCGCCTTAGGCGCTTCAACAATCGCGGCGAAATCAGTGGCTATACAGCAAATTCTACTGCTGTTGCTGTTGCTGTTGCTGCTCCTGCTCGTCTTCGCGGCGGGGCGGGGCAGCGGCCGTTTCCTGCAACAATTCCGAACCATCGTTATCGAGGGCGGGCCGCACCAGCACATCCACCGAAAGGCTCTGGCCTGCATGGCCCTTATACACACCGCGAACCGGCGGAACATCGCCGTAATCGCGACCCCGTGCAATCAGAATGTGGCGGGCTTCGGCGAAGGTGCCGGCCGTCGGGTCCAGCCCGATCCAGCCGGTTTCGGGAATGTAGACCTGAACCCAGGCATGTGAAGCCTGGCCGCCGATTACCTTTTCCATAGAAGCCTGAGGGTCGAGCGCATCCCCGGTAATCAGATAGCCTGAGACATAGCGCGCCGGCAAACCCCGCATACGCAGCATGGAAAGCAGTGTGTGGGAAAAATCCTGGCAGACGCCGGAGCGGGTGGCCAGCGAATCTTCCACCGAGGAGTGGACGTGCGTGGCGCCCGGCTTATATTTAAAGCTTTCATGCACGACGCTGGCCGCAGCTTCAGCAAAGCCGCGGGCATCACCTGCGGAGCGCTGTTCACTCTGCAGGATCAATTCATTGAGCGCCGGCAGGAACGGACAGTACTGCGTGGTGGAGAGCCAGTCGTAATGGTCGCCCATCAGCGATTCGCGTGCCTGATCCAGTTCCGCCAGTGAAAAATCGCGGGCCGGGCGGGGAATCATGGGATGCACCAGCACCACCGCTTCTGACTCCACTCGCAAAGACCGGTGTTCGGGCATGATGTGAAACTGGTGAACCCAGTTGTCGAAATAGTCGAGATGCGCGGCGGGCGTAGAGGCAGGGCTGGTGGTCAGCCGAAACGACAAACAGCTTTGCGATTCGTCATGCCGCGGCCGCAGTCGCAGCTCGTTATAGCTCTCTGAAACCGTGTCGTCATATGAAAACTGGGTGACGTGGGCCAGGCGATAGCGGTTCATCGGGTTCATGTTTGAGGTTAGCCCTGCGCCACAGCGTAGTTCAGATAAGTGCGCGTGATTTCTTCTCCAATATTGCGGCACATTTCCTGAAGTTCCGTCAGGTAGTTGTGCAGGCCATCGGCAAAAATTTCTTCAATGCTGTCGTATGTCAGACGCTCATGGATTTTGCCCGTCAGACGCTCTGCTTCGTTGGCGTAGGTGCCGGGCATGGAGCCGCTGATGGCGTGAAGTGAGGTCTGCAGGATACCCAGGTTGAAGCGGACCGAACGCGGATGGCGCGGGTCGAGAAGCAGCAACTGCGCAACCCGCGTGGGTTCAATCAGCGTATTCTGGCGTTTGTAAAATTCATAGGCTGCCACCGACTTCAGCACTGCCATCCAGAGGTGACTGCGCGCCTCGCTGAGCAGCTGCGGCCCTTCGAGTAACTGATGATAGTGAACATCCAGGATACGCGCGGTCATTTCGGCGCGCTCCAGAACGCAGCCCGCTTGTACGAAATGCCAGCCTTCGTCCCGGGCAAGCGTTGCATCGCAGACGCCGTGGAATCGGTGGCCGCCGCGTTTGACGGCATCGCAGAAACGGGAAAGATCTTCGCCTTCGTCCTTCAGCCGCAGAATCTTGTGATACAGACCGTTGATGTCTTCCCAAAGCTCGCGCGAAATGCGGTCGCGGATGGTGCGGGCATTCTCCCGCGCCTGGACGATGCACTGGCTGATGGAATTGGGGTTCTCTTCGGAAAACCCCAAAAATTCAAAAGCCGTCTGCGCACTGGCCTCTTCATGAGTCTTATAGAAGCGTGCGCGCTCTCCGGTTACGGCGATGAGGGGGTCCCAGCGCAGCTTGTAAGTGTCCGGCGGCTGCTCCAGCAGCATGTGGTAATTCACGTCCAGAATTCGAGCGGTATTATCGGCCCGTTCCATGTAGCGCCCGATCCAGAACAGCGAATCGGCGATGCGGGAGAGCATCATTACTCTTCACCCCGCAGGACCCAGGTGTCTTTACTTCCGCCTCCCTGCGACGAGTTCACAACGAGCGAACCTTTTTGCAGCGCCACGCGCGTAAGGCCTCCCGGCACGATGGTGACCTTTTCGCCATCGTAGAGGCAGTAGGGCCGCAGGTCAACGTGACGCGCGCTCATGCCGCCGATGGCAGGGTCGTAAGAAGGCACGCGCGAGATGGGAATCACGGGCTGCGCGATATAGTTGCGCGGGTCCGCAATCAGGCGTTCGCGGAATTCTTCAATGGTTTTCTTGTCGGACGACGGCCCCATCAGCATGCCGTAGCCGCCCGATTCGCCCACCGCCTTGACGACCAGTTCCGGCAAGTGTTCGAGCACGTAAGAAAGCTGATCGGGGTTGGAGCACAGGTAGGTTTCCACGTTTTGCAGGATGGGGTCTTCCCCCATGTAGTAGCGTATGAAAGCCGGTACATACGCGTAAATTGCCTTGTCATCGGCAACGCCTGTACCCACGGCGTTGGCCAGCGCGATGTTGCCGGCCCGGTATGCATTCATCAGGCCCGGCACACCCACCAGCGAACCGGCGCGAAATGCCAGGGGGTCCAGGAAATCGTCATCTACGCGCCGGTAGATCACGTCAACGCGGGTCAGGCCATAGATGGTCTTCATGTAGACCACATTGTCTACAACCACCAGATCACGCCCTTCGACCAGCTCGATTCCCATCTCCTGAGCGAGGAAACAATGTTCGAAGTAGGCGCTGTTATAGAGGCCGGGTGTAAGCAGTACGATCACCGGACGGTCGCCGCTGCGGGGCGACAAGCTGCGGAGGATCTTCACCAGTTCTGCGGGATAGTGATCCACCGACTGCACTTCGCTCAGTTCAAACGCGCGCGGGAAAGTCCGGCGCATAACGATGCGGTTTTCAAGGACGTAAGAGATGCCGCTGGGGGAGCGGGCATTATCTTCCAGCACCAGATACTGGCCGGTACGCGAATCGCGCACCAGATCAATGCCCGCCACGTGGACATAGATATCGCGCGGAACCTGCAACCCCACCATTTCACGGCGGAAATGCTTGCAGGAGTAGACCAGATGCTGGGGAATGATGCGGTCTTTCAGAATGCGCTGCGGCCCGTAAATGTCGCGCAGGTAGAGGTTGAGGGCGGTAACGCGCTGTGCCAGGCCGCGTTCCACCACATCCCATTCGGAGCGCGGAATAATGCGCGGCACCAGGTCGAACGGGAACAGCCGTTCGGTACCCTTGCCGTCGCTGTAAACTGTGAAGGTGATGCCCTGCACCAGGTAGGAAAGGTCAGCCAGTTTGCGGCGCTCTTCAAACACTTCGAGCGGCATGTTGGCCAGCTTTTCGTACATGGGTGCGGCATACGGACGGGGCTCCCCGTTGGGGGCGATCATTTCGTCGTAAAATGCGCCCGGATCGTACCCGTCAAACAGGAGTTTGTTGGGGGGAAACTGAGCCGGTATGGGGTTGGCAGCCGATGACATAGCGATCTTTCTGAGAGCGGCTGAACGAGCTACGTGGGTCGGGCCGTTTTCGTAATTGTCATTGTAACGCCCTGCCTGTGAATAGCCCGGCGGCTTGAGCTATTCCATTAACGAGCCCCGGGAAGAAAAGCTGGAGCCGTCGAGCTGAATATGGAACACCTTGGCGGGCACCTCCCGGTAGATGATTTGTTCGGGTTCCGGAACCACGACAACCGGCGGCTCAACCTGAATCGCCGCCGCGTGATCGACACGCGCGCTGAGGCGAATATTCAAGAGCGAACGCAGAGCTACACTTCGCACCCATTTGTTCTGATCTCGCACCAGTGCAGTTAATTCCGGAGCCATGGCAGGATCATTCATCCGACCCATGGCCCATGCGGCAGTGGCGCGGAATTCCGCTTTCGGTTCGTGGACCAGCCGGTCAATTTCGTCGTGAATTCCCGGCGTGCCAATAATATGGAGGCCCACCAGTGCGTTGCCTGCGACCCGGTTACTTTCGTCATCAAGACACCGCTCCAGCAGGAGCCTGGCCGGGTCGGTTGCGAGGCCCCATAACGATTCCACCGCGTTGGCCCGCACACGGTTATCACTGCGATCCAGCTGTTTCGCTGCCCATTGCGGGCTTTTCAGCCGGTGTCCCACAAAGAGTGTGGCGGTTGCGCAGGTACTGGGGTCCGGACTGTTCACCAGATGGCTGAGGACCGGCAGCAAGCGCCGACCCGCGGAAGTCTCATCCAGAATGTCGAGCGTTCGTCCCGCACGCGCTCCGCGATAGGCGTTACTGTGGTTGACTCCCGACCGGTCCGGCAGCATGCGGGCAAGTTTGACATCGAAGGACGGGTCAACGGCGAGTAACCGCTTGAACAGATTGACGGAACGCTCACGGGAGCCCTGGCCCGGATCGGAAATCCGCTCAAACAAAGAACCTTGTTGCAGCAAGAGCACCGTCAGGAACCGGTCTGCCTGGGCGTGTTCGGTGGTCGTCAGATGGCGGATGGCCGCAATGGAAAACGACTCGGTATACTCCCGCGCCAGTCGCCGGATCAACTGCGTGCTGAGCGGATTCGTACTGAACTCTGTGATGGCCCGGTCCAGCCATTTGTCGACGTTCTGCTGCTCAGTTTCCATAAGCGTTGCGCATTCGCGGTGACGTTCTCCTGTACTATCGGCAGGGGCAGGTGAAAGCGTTAGGCGGGGGAGCAGAGTCGTCTGCTTCGAACCCAGCTGCAACATAGCGGATTCGAATAGCATATAGTTCAAGGAAACAATGCAAACAACTACCAGACTGATCATGGCAAGTGGTCCTGGCCTCGGCCAGCATATTTGCGGCCCCGGCAATCACCGGGATCACCACTCACACTGACGTCGGCCAACCCTGGCCAGTATAGTGCCAGCCCGGCTTCGTACCTGGCCGGAACGTATGTTGTCACAGCGCCCGGCGGGCCGGATGTTGCCGCTTTCAGCACCAGTTTCAATGTACCGCCAGTTCTTAACCGGACCAATCAGGCCGCAATAAGCACTGCAACAAATGACCGTACGCAACCGCTCACTTTCACCTGGAGCGGGGGCGATCCGAACGGTTATGTCGATATCCTCCTCAGGGCAGGAACGGGCCATGGCAACACGCAGGTGGAAGTGGATGCCCATTGCGCCGCGCCTGTCGGTCCCGGATCGTTCACGGTGCCGCCCAATGTGTTGCTGAGCCTGCCCCCGACAGTTAATCCCGGTCAGAGCAACGGTTACTATGCGTTCTTCACGCTGGCAGCCAATGCGAGCCCGCAAGTGCTTGCGGTGCCGGGCTTGGATCTGGCCGTTGTTCAGGTCTCGAACGAAGTTCAGGCCGGGGTGGTGCTTAAGTAAGCAAATCAGGGCGGAAGCGGTCAATGTGAAACAGTCCACTCTTGTCCCCTAATCCTCAGTGAATACTAATATACTGATCACTGCTGTCCGGTTACGGCTGAGAGTAAGCCGCACAACCTACGCGTTATCTGATAGACAGGCCCTGTTTTCAGATTTTTCGACTTGGACTTTTTTTAGGTGTTTCGCCGCCAGGATGGCA
>JANYDS010000026.1 GCA_025363475.1 Terriglobia bacterium | reverse complement strand
CATGGATAATCTGAACATCCATGGCCCCAAGACTCTTACCGGCTACTTCGGGCAAGAGAAAGGAACCGAACTCTGGAACCGGCTGACGGTCCATTACACGCCCAAACATGGCAGTTGGCTGAATCAGGCCGAGATCGAGATCAGCCTTCTCGCCCGGCAATGCCTCGCTAAAAGAAGAATCCCGACCCTTGCCATCCTGCAGCGCGAAACCGCAGCCTGGAACGCCAAAGCCAACCACGACCGCGTGAAAATCAACTGGCAGTTCACTCGGCGCAAAGCCCGCCAGAAATTCCGCTACCAGCGCTCCAAAAGAAACCGATTCATGCGGTCATAGACCTAGGTATGTTATCGCGGTTGAGCTAAACGTGGGACGGGAAACCGCTGCGGGATGGTTAACGCGAGGGACGGCCCGACCTTCGCGTATACAGCAAATAGGGCCCGTAGGGGGCGTGTCCGAGCGCCAACCGATACGGATATCTCCGGTCGATTGCAAAATCCAGAAGGGTGACTTCGTAGCCGAGTCCCTTCCGGATGAGGAGATCCTTCATCGCAGGTGCCGTATCCCTGGTAACGATTGCAAAGTCGACCTTCGACAAGAGTCCGGCCGCAACTTCGAAGTATGGGACTGCGCCTTCCCCTTCTTCGAGGGGCCGATACATGTGCCAGCCGAGTTCCCGTCCGACGTAGTAAAACGCCAATGCACTGGTATCCAGGAAGACAGCGTGAGGACCTGAACCGATGTGGTCAAGGGCAGACTCAGAAAGCACGGCGGGATCTTTACCCGTTTTCCAGTGCAGCACTGAGGCGGTGAAAACACCCAGGGTGACAAACGCGGCCCAGGCGACCAATCCGCTGATGACCGCGGGCTTCAGTGCCCGCCGGTAAAATGAGCCGATACGTGTTTCCTCCAGGCGGGCTGTCAGGCAGAGCAGGTAGGGAAGCAGATAAACGATCCGCATTTCGTAAACCCACGTGACCAGCAAAACGCCCAGAAGGAGAGACGTTAACGCCATCAACGTCCGGCTGCGGGGTGTGACAAGACCGGCCAGTAGGCCGACGAGCACAACCGGACTCAGCTTGGAGATCTGTACCAGGTTCCGCACATTGGACAATACGTGGGCTATCGAGAAGGTCGTTCGTGCCGCGAGATTGTTGTGGAGCAACGCGTCCAGAGATGAGGTATCACGGATCAGACCCCAAACAGGAATCAGAATGGGTATCGCGATCAGGAGACCGCCAAGGGCCATTCTTGCCGCGACCGGGAGCAAATTGCGGAGGGTGTTGCCGGGTTTCCCAATCCGGCGGGAACATGCCGCAGCCCTCCAAAGGACCAGAGGGACGAGCAAGACCGCAGTAGGCCAAATGAACAAGGCAACGACAAGAAGCGCGCCAGCCAACAGAAGCGAACGGGTGCTCTTCCCGGCGGGGCGGCAGTCTGTCGCCAGGGTATCGAGAATGCAGCAGGCCGCCAACCCGAGCGCTATGGCCCAGCAATCCGGCCGAGCTTCCCTGTAGCTTCCGAAAAAAACGGGATCAAGAAAAAAGAGAAAACCCAGCCCCATCGCTGCGGATGCAGAGGCTCCCAACAGAGCCAGCCAATTCGCCAGCAGTGCTGCAGCGAGGACGGCCCCGGCCATCGAAGTAACCCGCGGACCGACGGGCGAAGGAGAAGTGACCGACCGGGCCAGCTCCTGGATGAGGCTCCCGAGGTAGTTGACCAGCGCCACTGGCTGCCCCGACACCATAATGTCGACGGACCAATCCGTGTGGGGATGAAGAAATGTCCGGCCCAGATCGAGGATTGTGGTCTCGTCCTGATGAATGTTCGGGCCCCTTGTGACGGTCACCAATTGCGCGGTGACGATAAGTATCATGACCGCAGCTGCGACCAGCCATGCGCGAAGAGAAATCGTGCCTGGTTCAGGCCTCATCACCAGCGGTTCAGGCTCGGGCATTCAAGAAACTTCCTTAAGGATAACACGCCAAACCAGGCGGCATGCGCCGCTACTGACGGAGGGGTGTGCGACATGAAAGTGATGACCCGAAGGGTTTCTTTTTTTATTGCGGAAATCTTAGCGTTTATATACGCTAAGATAAGGAGGCTCTTCATGGCCGATACACTGCCCGTGTTGGAACGTCAGAAATCCGAAGTCCTGCGCCGGATCGTCGATCTGGGCGATCTCCGGCGAGGTTCGATTACCGCAACCTCCGGCAAGTGCGGGAAGCCAACCTGCCACTGTGCCAAATCCGGTGATGCCGGGCACGGCCCTAATTATCGGCTCACGCGCAAGGTGAAAGGTAAGACCGTGACTGAGACCTTTTCCTCGCTCGGGGCTTTGCGCAAGGCAGAGCGTGAAGTCGCGGAGTTCCACCACTTTCAGAAACTCTGCGAGGAAGTAGTTGTCGTCAGCGAAAAGATCTGTGAACTGAGAACCGTTGAAGATACGCTGACTCCGCAGGAAAAAAAACGGCGCACGCCATCCGGCAGGAAATCGAGCGCGAAGTAAGCGGGCTGCTCCGGGTCATCTTTCAGGACCGTCGAAAATCCGGACAACTGGATCTGGAGGCGGTGGAGATGGCGCTGCGCGCCGCCATGCATCAGGCCGGTGCTGCCGCGCTCACTCAGTTGCTTCGATGTGAACCGCCCGGCCCGGATCAGCGGGAACGTCCCTGCTCCTGCGGACACAACGCGCGGTTCCGCCAGATGCGCTCCCGGCACGTGCTGACCGTAGTCGGTGAGGTGGAGTTCCTTCGGCCCTGGTATCTTTGCCCCCAATGCCACAATGGCCAGTTCCCCGACGATGCAGCTCTGGACATTGAGAAGACAGACCTCTCGCCCGGCGTCCGCCGCATGTTGGCGCTGGTTGGTTCCGAAGCCCCCTTCGATCACGGACGCCAACAGATCGAACTGCTTGCCGGTCTTCAGGTAACAACCAAGGCCGTGGAACGGACCGCCGAATCGATTGGCGAAGACATCATCCGCCGCGAGCAGACGGCTGTGAACCAGGCTTTACAACTGCATCTGCCACTCATCATGGGCGAGCCAATTCCGATTCTTTATGTGCAGATGGACGGAACCGGGATTCCCGTCGTCAAGAAGGAAACCGCAGGGCGAACCGGCAAGGTGGAGGGCCAGCCGGCACACACCCGCGAGGTCAAGTTCGGCTGTGTCTTTACGCAGACTGCGTGGGATGACGAAGGTTACGCTGTTCGCGATCCCGGCTCCACCACCTACACCGGTGCCATCGAGACCGCCACCGAGTTCGGCAACAGAATCTATCTGGAAGCCTGGAACCGGGGCTGGAGCCGCGCCGAAAAGAAAATCGTCATCGGAGACGGAGCCGAATGGATCTGGAATAATGCGGATCGCCACTTCCCCGGCGCCGTTCAGATCGTCGATCTGTATCATGCACGTCAGCACCTTTGGGACGTGGCTCGGCTTCTCCGCCCTGGCGACATCCCGCGACAGAAGCAATGGATGCTCCGCCATCAGCCCAAACTCGATGACGGGAAAATAGAGAAGCTGGTTCGGTTTCTCCGCACTCTTACTGCCGCCACACCCGCGCTTGCTGAGACCATCCGAACCCAGGCCGCCTACTTTGAGAACAACGCCGAACGCATGCGCTATCCCGAGTTCCGCCGTCAGCACCTGTTCGTCGGCTCAGGTGTGATCGAGGCCGGATGCAAAACTGTGATCGGCCGTCGCCTCAAACAGTCAGGTATGTTCTGGACAGTCAGCGGCGCAAACGCCATCATCGCTCTCCGCTGCCATCATCTCAACAACCGAATGGAGAACTATTGGGAATCACGCAAAGCAGCTTAAGGTTTAACTTCTATGTCGCGCACCCCTGAGCCGCGACCGCCAGGGAGCGTTTTTTCTTTGAGTGGTACGCCCCACAAGAACGGATGTCGCGCACCCGGCGGAACGGCTGCGCCAATCCCAAAGGCAGAATACGAATTTGACGCGGTCAGGAACTGACCAGGCGAAGCTGACCGCTGGCCAAGTATGAGCGGGACCTGAATACCAGACTGAAAGTCTCCCGAGCAAAGTGTCCGCCGCAAACCTTGAAGCTCGTTCAGGACGGAATCGGAGCGTCACCATTTACCCGGTCGCGCTTCCTCCGTTTCTGCCGCGAGGCGTGGATCCTCTAATCTCAACGCCATCGGCAATAACGGCCCTGCCATGTTCAATCAGGAGTAAACTGACAAGGTTGTCCGCAGTAACCGTTCTTTATGGCCTATCAACTCATCTCTGAACAGGAACGCAGAATCGACGCGGTGGTCGCAGCCGGAGCCTGGCGTTCTGCTGAGGAAGCTCTCAACGCAGCTCTCGCTGTTGTAGAGACCGTCGCTGTTCCCGACTTTGAAGGCACACCGGATGAACTGGAGACCTTTCTGGCCGATGGTCTCAATTCGGGCGAACCCGCTGAGGCGAACCACGCTTTCTGGCACCCTATAAACATAGAAACTGATCGCATCGCAACTGACCATGGGGTTCGGAATCCCGGTCGGTGACCGTAGAAGTTTTCCCTCTTGCTGAAAACGAAATGATCCGGTAGTTCCGCGATTACCTCGTAGTCAAGGGCGACGCGGCAGCAGCGTTCCGGTTCCGCGCGGCTGTTCTTGACCAGCTCAAACGTTATCCTCGCATCGGTTCGATTTACCACGGTATGCCTTCCAGACTCCGCTCGCGGCCAGTCAGCGGGTTCGAGGTGATCCGGATCGACTACCGCGAAGGCGCGGGAGGGCTTGCGGCAGTGGCGTCAAGAACGGGCGGCAAGAGCCGCGTCAGAAAACAGGCAATTGCAGTCCCGAAACGTGCTCGAAGTCACTTTGGTTATTTGTCGCCAGCGGCGCATTGAGAGCAAGGAAGTTCGCCTCGGCCTCCTGCCTCCGAAATCCAGCAACATCCTCGAAGCGGTGCTGTATCGCGGAGAACTTCCGCGCGGCGGTGCCGATAGAGTGGTCGGGACCGGCGAGCGGCAAGCCCGCCGCATTGTTTCAGCACTCCTCAGCAAAGGAGTCCTGGTCTCAGAGAGTCCGCGGGCACCCCTGCGCCTCGCCTTCCCTGCGGCCGTAGCGTGACGCTGGATGCCCGGGTTGTTCCCGGAAGCCGGATGAGCCTTGCTCAATCAAAACCGCGCTGTAACGCACTTTGTAGAACGAACCGATCAGATAAGATAGTGAACGGAGGAATGGCAGAGCGGTTGAATGCGCCGGTCTTGAAAACCGTTAGAGTCGAAAGGCTCTCGGGGGTTCGAATCCCTCTTCCTCCGCCATCTTCTCAATAGCCTGCGACGGCATCCGTGCAGAAATTCGCGTTCATCCATGACCGCCTTTGAATTTTCCAGAGGGTGGTCACACTTCCGGCCAAAATATTTTCACCTGAAGATCCGACGTCTTACCTAACACCCAGGCTGGCAACCTCTTGCGGCGGGTGTACTCTCATGGCGTACCCGCAGGTATGCCTGTCAAAGGCCGCTTCCCGCACGATCTTTGCCAACTGAATATGAAACGAGCGCCCACAACATCCGGAGTGCGTCCCGGCCACCACCTCCACTCCGGAGCGCCAAATACCCAAGTTTTTAGTTTTTTGCACGCTCGAACCCAGTAACTTGCTGAAAACAAAAGGCAGCCACCTGAATCGAAACCTGGGAAGAACCCGGGAAAACCCGACTTAAACCCAAGAAACCCAGGCCCTTCCAACCTGGCAGCTAAAGCGGAGCAGCAGTCGGGTGTGCCGCTCTGGCGAGAAATTCCGGTCCGTCAGCGGTCAGTCTGACCACCCTCACCTGACCCGAGGGGCCGATAGGGTCCAGTTCCCGGCCATTCAGAAAAACAGTCACGCCGCCCGCATTACCAGCCACCAGTTTGACTTGTTCCACCGCTGTAATTTCCTGAGTTTGATTGGCCTGAAGAATACCCGCGAAGGCCGATCTGCCATCAGCGGCGAGGCTCACCCAACTGGTTTCCCTGGCTCTGATCATCACTTTGAGTTCTATCGATTTTACTTCGCCCGGCTTAACTCCCGCAAGACTTGCCTGAGCCGGAACATTCACAGCCATTACAGTCGCAGAAGGCGTTTCCTTCCGCACCTGCACCTCCGGCCGTGGCGGGGGATAAAAATTACGCAGCCGGGCCAGAACATTCACATCCCGATAGTTCCAGGCTGCTGAGCCGGCTCCAGCAATCACCAGTAGCCATACCGCCAAAGTTGCCATCGATTTACCCCGCGAATCCCAGCGGGCGGAACGGGCGCGGGCAGGTGGTACCGGCAACTGGATGTGAGACTCGTCCAGCCTGGGCAGCGCGTTAAGCAGTGGTTCCGGGTCAAGCTTGAGATGGTTGGCGTACTGGCGCACAAAGTTGCGGGTGAACACCAGACCCGGCAGACTTTCCAACTGCTCGCCTTCGATCGCCTCAAGGAAACGGGCAGCTATACGGGTCTGGTCGGCAACATCATCGACACTGAGGCCGAGATCTTCCCTTGCCTTCCGAAGCTGATTCCCGATTCCGTACGAGGCCAACTTGCCGTTTCCCACACAAATGGTATACCACACCTGTCGTACGCCAGGGAGCACGCCCCGTAGTCCGGCAAGCTGTTGGCGGTACGGAAGTTAGTGTTCGCTCGCCGGGTATCCTGACAGTATGGGGCCAGTCAATACCGGTGAAACTCTCGAAGGCGTAATCGTAGTGAACAAGCCCGGAGGCTGGACCTCACACGACGTAGTGAACAAAATGCGCGGCATTGCCGGCACCCGGCGCGTCGGCCATCTGGGGACTCTCGACCCCCTGGCGACGGGCGTTCTGCCAGTCATGATCGGTCAGGTCACCCGTTTGGCCCAATTCTGGGATCATGCGGAAAAGACCTACGAAGCAGTCATTCGTTTCGGCTTCGCCACGTCAAGTTACGACCGGCAGGGAGAGATTCTGGGCGAGGTTACCGAACCGAATATCACGGCGGAACAGATTGAAGCCTGCATCGCGCCCATGCGCGGCGAAATCGAACAGGTGCCCCCCCCGGTCTCTGCCAAGAAGATCAACGGCGTCCCCGCTTATAAACTGGCGCGAAAGAATATTCCGGTGGAATTGAAACCAGTCAAAGTCACTATCTTTGAATTGAGCTTGCTGGGCGTTGAAGGGACGCGGGGACGCTTCCGCGTGCGTTGCTCGGCCGGTACTTACATCCGCGCCATTGCCCATGAACTGGGCCGCCTGCTGGGCTGCGGAGCCCATGTGGAGGAACTCGTCAGGACTCAGGCCGGGCCCTTCCGGCTTGACCAGGCCCGCACCCTGGAGCAGTTGCAGGCGCTTAAAGATGATGGTGTACTGCAAACCGCACTCGTCCCGTCGAATGAATTATTGCCGCAATTTCCTGGTGTTTTCGTGGACGAAATAACCATCACTCATATCCGGCAGGGGCGTGACTTTACCGTCTCTGCCTTCCGCGTGCAAATGGGGGCAGAATACGTGAAGGCAATGGGGCGGGACGGGCGCCTGGTGGCGATTGGCAAAATCGTGCTGCCGCACCTGTACCATCCCATGGTGGTACTCAATTAGAGTCGTGCTCAACTAGTGTTGGTACTTAATTAACAGATGCGGTTTCGGGTCTTCATCGTCGCGTTGATTCTGCTCACCGGAGCAGCCGGTTTGCTCGCGTTTCAGGCCCGGTTCACCACCTATCCGGCGGAAGAAGACAATCCTGCCCCCATCCCGAAAGACGCCCTGGAGCGCACGGAATGGGCGTTCGCACGGTTACGCTACCCGTCCGGGCGTTATGCAGGGTATGACCGCCAGCGCGGCAGCTGGCCCATTGATTTTCCGAAGGCGGACCGCCAGTTTGTCGAAGGCGTCCGCCGCCTGTCGCGGGTGCATGCCCGCTCGGTGGAACAGGTGATCGACCTCGTGAATGATCCAACCGAGATTTACAACTGGCCGTGGTCCTATGCCGTGGAACCGGGGCATTGGGATCTGACGGATGATCAGTGCAAGGTGTTGCGCGAATACCTGCTGCGCGGCGGCTTTCTGATGCTCGACGATTTCCACGGGTCTTTCGAGTGGGATATTTTCGTACAGAGTATGGGGAGGGTTTTCCCCGACCGGCCCATCGTGGAAATCCCCGACGCCGATCCGATCTTTCACACGGTGTATGATTTGGAACACCGAGTGCAAGTGCCCGGTTTGCAGTACCTTTACAGTGGCAAGATATACGAAAAAGATGGAACCGTGCCCCACTGGCGGGCCATCTATGACGACCAGGGGCGGGTGATGGTAGCCATGTGTTTCAATCAGGACGATGGGGACGCATGGGAACACGCGGACAATCCGGCATATGAGGCGAAATATACATCGCAGGCGTATCGTTTGGGAATCAATTACATCATCTATGCAATGAGTCATTAAGAGCCAGACAGCCGTCAACCAGCCCACTATGTTTGAATTCCTGTTCAAGTACCCGCCATCTCTGTTCGCGAAGGGGAAGTTTGTCCTTCTGTCGACCTTGCCGGTCTGGGTGCTCGTTCTGCTGGTAGTTGCGGCTGCAGCAGGGCTTTTCTGGAATCTGCGGCAGAAACGGAGTTTCCTCAGTCATTCCCGTTCCGTTGCGATCTGGCTCGCGCAGACAGCTTTGATTGCACTGGTGCTCCTCATGCTGTGGCATCCGGCGCTCAGCGTAGCTCGTTTGCGACCGCAGCAGAATGTAGTCGCGGTGCTGGTGGATCATTCGCGATCCATGGGTATTGCGGACGACGGTAAACCCCGCCTGCAGCGTGCCGAAGAGGTGCTCGACAACCACTTGCTGGCCGATCTGCAAAAGAAATTTCAGGTGCGGTTGTATGGCTTCGGACGTGATTCGGTTCGGGTCGAACAAACGAAGGGTCTGGCAGCCGACGACAACGCCACGCGCATCGGCGACAGTCTGAAACACATTGCGGCCGAGGCGGGGACCATGCCGCTGGGCGCCATCGTGTTGATGAGCGACGGGGGCGATAACACTGGCGGTGTGGATCGAGAAACCATTGCTCAGTTGCGGCAGCTGCGCATCCCGGTACATACGGTGGGGTTCGGGCCGGATCATTTCGAAAAAGATATAGAAGTGGTGGATGTGGCGACCGCTGCCCGGGCATTGCCGCAATCGAAACTGACCGCGCGGGTGGCCGTTCGCCAGCACGGTTATTCCGACAGCAAAGTGAAGTTGACTGTGCGCGAAAACGGACGTCCGGTGGCGCAGCAGGAACTCACGCTCAAAGCCGATGAGGAACAGAGCGAGACCGTGGTTTTCAACGCAGGTGCCAAGGGCGCGCATACCTTTCAGATTGGGATCGAACCGATAGCCGGCGAGCAGAATGCTCAGAACAACTATGTGACCCGCCTCGTAAACGTCTCCGAAAAGAAGATGCGGATTCTGTACATCGATGGCGAACCGCGCTGGGAATACAAATTCATTCGGCGCGCAATCATGGATTACGACGATCCGGCGATTGAATTTCTCGGCATGGTGCGGACTACACAGAACAAAACCTACCGTCAGGTCGGTGCGAATCCAAAAGAACTGGAAAACGGGTTCCCCGAGAAAGCCGAAGAGTTGTTTGCTTACGACGGCTTGATCATCGGCAGCGTTGAGGCGAGCTATTTCAGCAATGCTCAACAGCAGATGATCCGCGATTTTGCCGACAGGCGCGGCGGCGGAGTGCTGTTCCTCGGCGGACGGTTTGCTCTGGCTGATGGCGGTTATGCATCCACTCCCATGGCAGAGATGATGCCGCTGAAGATTCCGGCAGAAAAGACGTGGAGCCGGAACTTTGCGGATGTAGCGCTGACGGAAGCGGGCAGGGAAAGCCCGATCACGCGTTTGGAAGATGCGCGCGACCGCAATGATGCGCGGTGGAAGAAGATGCCGCAGGTGGCGAATTATGCGGGCATGGGCACACCGAAACCCGGTGCTGTGGTTCTCATGACGGTGGCAGAACCGGGCCATCGTTCGTCCCCGTTGCTGACGATTCAGAATTATGGACGCGGCCGTGTGGGCGTGTTTGCTTCGGCAGGCAGCTGGCGCTGGAAGATGCTGCAGGATCACACGGACAAGACTCATGCCATGTTCTGGCAGCAGTTAATGCGCTGGATGGTAACGGAAACGCCAGGGACGGTGGTTTCAGCAACCCCGCATCAGGTTTTGCCGGATGAAACACAGGTCCCGTTCCGGGTCAACGTGCGCGACAAGACTTTCAATCCGGTGGCCGGTGCCGTTGTGCAGACCACGATTGTCCGGCCCGATGGCCGTTCAGACGTAGTGGAACTGAAGCCGGATCCGCTGGAATCGGGCGTCTACACAGGGACTTATTCAGCCGACAAGCCCGGGACCTATGTCGCGGAGACTACGGCGCGGCAGGACAAGATTGACTTGGGCCGGGATACCCTGACGTTCCGCCGGGAAGACGGCGTGGCAGAGAATTTCGGCGCTGCTCAAAATCGTGATCTTCTGGAAAAACTCGCCAGCGATACGGGTGGGACCTACAATACACCGGACAACGCCGGTAAGCTTTCTGATGCCGTGGCGGTTTCAGAAGCGGGCATTACGGGGCATGACAATCTTGACCTTTGGGATATGCCGGTGCTGTTTCTGCTGGCCTTGCTGATTCGTGGTGGCGAGTGGCTGCTGCGGCGCAAATGGGGGGTCGTGTGAGACGGAGTCTCTTGTTGTCGGTTCTGGCCACGGTGGCCGGATGCCACGCTTTCGGCGCGACGTATGTACTCACTGTGGCGGGCCTGGGTGGTGAGCCGGACTACGAACAGCGCTTCACCATGCTGGCTACCGACGTCGACAAAATTCTGCATACAGGGCCGCAGACGGATCGTGTTGTTGAAACGCTGAAAGGCGCGGATGCGACCAAGCCGAAGATGGAAGCCGCTCTGGCGAAGATTGCCGGGGAGGCCAAACCCGCCGATGCGTTTGTGCTGATGATGATCGGGCACGGAACTTTCGATGGCACCGAATACAAGTTCAATTTGCGCGGACCTGATATTTCCGGTACCGAACTCGCCGGGCTTTTAAACAAAATTCCAGCGGGGCGTCAGTTGGTGGTTGATATGACCAGCTCCAGCGGCGGGGCGATTGCGGCGTTCAAGAAAGACAACCGCACGGTGATTACGGCCACGAAGAACGGCATGGAAAAGAATGCCACCGTATTCGCGCGCTATTGGGTGGAAGCCATGCGCGATGCGGCTGCCGATGTGGATAAGAATGAGACGGTCTCAGCCTTGGAAGCATTCCAGTATGCCGAGAAGAAGACGTCTGACTTCTACAAGGAACAGAAGCGCCTGGCTACGGAGCATCCGCAACTGGATGATCCGCTGCGGGCGGGTTCGTTTCCTTTCCTGAAGTATGGGTCTGCGGCGGTGGTGGTGACTGACCCGGCCAAGCGGGCACTAATTACGCGCAAAGACGAGGTCGAGAACAAGATCGACGCTCTCAAGTACCAGAAGTCACTCATGGCTCCCGAGGAATACCGGAAACAGTTGACGGCGCTGTTGCTGGAACTTTCGCGGTTGCAGGAGAGCATCGACAAATGAGGTCTGTGCGGCTGGTGTCGTTGATTCTCGCGCTTGCAGCGGCAAGCTGGGGTCAGAGTCTCGACCGAGCAAATTCGTTATGGCGCGCTCAGGATTTTGAGGGTGCGAACAACGAGTTCAAAGCCCTCACTGCGGCAAACCCAACAAATGCGGATTACCGCGTACGATGGGGGCAGCTCTTCGAGGAACGGTTCAATCCTGAAGAAGCATCGAAGCTCTTCCAGGAAGCTCTGGCAATTAACCCGAAGCATGCCCGGGCACTCCTCGGAATGGCGGAACTGGGCGCAATGGGTTTCGACCCTAAGGCTAAAGATTCAGCGAAGAAGGCACTCGAAGAAGATCCGAAGCTTTACGAAGCGCATGAGTTGCTGGCGCGGATCGCACTCGAAGACGACGATCACAAGACCGCCACCGCCGAGGCAGATGCGGCACTCGCGCTGCAATCTAATGCCATTCAGGCAATTGCCGTAAAGGCAGCCCTTGATTTGCTCGACGACAAGGAATCTTCGTGGATCGGGAAGCTCGGCACCAGCGGCAAGGGCTATGCGGCGCTGGCTTCCTATCTCGTGATCAACCGCCGGTACGAAGACGGTATCGCTTACTACCGCAAGGCGATAGCGGCAGAACCCAATCTGTGGAGTGCCCATTCGCAACTGGGAGTGAATTTGATGCGCCTCGCGCGCGAAGATGAAGCGCGGAAAGAACTGGAACTGGCTTACGAGAATCACTACCGCGACAAGCCGACCGTAAACACGCTGACCCTGATGGACAGCTACAACCGGTTCAAGACCTTCCGCACGCCCACCACCGTCATCAAACTCAACGCCAAAGAAGCCGACGTACTGTTGCCCTTTGTTCAGACTGAACTGGACACCATCATGGCGACCTACGAAAAGAAGTATCAGTACAAGATGAAGGTGCCGGTACAGGTTGAGGTTTATCCCGATCACGAAGATTTTGCCGTCCGCACCATGGGCATGCCGGGTTTAGGTGCGCTGGGTGTGACCTTCAACAGTGTGGTGGCTATGGACAGCCCTTCCGGCCGCACACCAGGCAGCTTTCACTGGGCGAGCACGCTGTGGCATGAAATGAGCCACGTGTACGTGATCAACCTGACCAATGAACGCGTGCCGCGCTGGTTTACCGAAGGCATGGCAGTGCATGAAGAAACGGCCATCCATTCCGACTGGGGCGACCGGCTGACGCCTGATGTACTGGCCGCGATTCGTGACAAAAAATTGCTGCCCGTCTCTGAGATTGACCGTGGTTTTATCCACCCGTCTTTCCCCGCGCAGGTCATCGTTTCCTACTTCCAGGCAGGCAGGATTTGTGATTACATCGCATCGCGCTGGGGTGAAAGCAAATTGCTCGACATGATCCACGCGTACGCGAAAAACAAGCCCACCGTGGAAGTGATTCGCGAACAGCTGGGCTTGGAGCCGGAAGCTTTCGACAAAGATTTCCTCGCAGTCATCGAGAAAGAAAACACCACCACAATTGCCGGTTTCGAGAAATGGACCAAAGCCGTGCGCGAGATCAACGAACTCGCAAAAGCGGGCAAGACGGATGAAGTGATTGCCAAAGGCCGCGAGGTTGAAAGCCTGTACCCCGATTATGTGGAGGCCGGCAGCGTCTATTCCTTCGTAGCTGACGCCTGTATCAAGAAGGGCGAAAAAACCTGCGCGATGGAAGAGCTGGGCCGCTATTCCAAGACCGGCGGACGCGACCCGGAAACGATGAAGAAGTATGCGGGGCTGCTCGAAGAAGCGGGCAAGTTCAAAGAAGCCGCAGCCGCACTTCAGCGGATGAACTACATCTACCCGATTGATTCCGAACTGCACCAGAAGCGCGGTGATTTGCTGATGAAGTCCGGCGATGCCAAAGGCGCGGTGCTGGAATATCAGGCACTCGTGGCGATGAAACCGATTGACGCAGCGGGCAGCCATTACAATCTTGCAAGGGCCTTTCAGGCCGCAGGCCAGAGAGATCAGGCCAGAGAGGAAGCTTTTTTAGCGCTTGAAGCAGCCCCGAATTTCCGGCCAGCCCAAAAGCTGCTGCTCGAAGTGAGCGGCGACAGCGAAAAATAAACTATTCATGTCCACTCCAGAGACCCAACAGGATCCCGAAGTATTAAGAGCGCGCATTGCCCGCTTCCGCGAGGTGGACGCTGAAATCGTCCGCCAGGTGAGTCGCGTGATCGTAGGTCAGGAAGAAGTGGTGGAACAGGTGCGTATCGGCCTGTTTGTGGGTGGCCACTGCCTGATCACCGGTCTGCCGGGCACCGCGAAAACGCTGCTGGTGAGAACGATGGCCGATGTTCTGGGACTGCTGTTCAAGCGGATTCAGTTCACGCCCGATCTGATGCCTACGGACATCACCGGTACGGACATCATTGAAGAAGATCCGGTTACGCGCCAGCGGACCTGGACGTTTGTACAGGGTCCGATCTTCGCCAACGTACTGCTGGCGGATGAAATTAACCGTACGCCACCGAAGACGCAGTCCGCCCTGCTGGAAGCGATGCAGGAGCGCGCGTGTACTGTGCGTGGTCATCACTACACCCTGCCCGCGCCCTTCTTCGTGCTCGCGACACAGAACCCAATTGAGCTGGAAGGCACGTATCCACTGCCAGAAGCGCAGCTGGATCGTTTCCTGTTCAACATCATGCTCGATTACCTGACTGCTGAGCAGGAACTCAAAGTGATCGACCTGACGACCACGACGCACGTGTCGAAGGCTGATCCCGTTACTACGGCGGCGGAACTGCTGGACTTCCAGCAACTGGTTCGCATGACGCCCATCGGCGATACGGTGGCGAAGTATGCCATTGAGCTGGTGCGTTCCACCCGCGTGAAAGATCCTTCGGCCCCTGACGTTGTTAAGAAATACGTCAACTACGGCGGCAGTGTGCGCGCCGCTCAGTTCCTGGTGCTGGCGTCGAAGGCCCGGGCGCTTATGCAGGGCCGGTACCACGTTAGCTTTGAAGACATTCGCCAGTTATATATTCCGATCCTTCGGCATCGTATTCTGCTGAATTTTCATGCGGAATCGGAACGTCTGTCCGCCGATGATATTCTCAAGCAAATTTTGCAGTTGAAGCCCGCGCCGAGGGACTAGCGCCCGGAACAGCTGAATGCTGCAACGCTTTCTTGACCCCGCAGTTTTGGCATCACTGTCTTCGCTCGACCTTGTGGCGAAGACGGTGGTGGATGGCTTTGTCGCGGGCCTGCACCGTTCGCCCAAATTCGGCTTCAGCCAGGAGTTTGCGGAGTACCAGCAGTATGTGGAAGGCGATGACCTTCGCCACATCGACTGGAATGTTTACGCCCGTACGGAGCGCCTGTATCTGAAGCGTTTCAAGGGCGAAACCAACATGCAACTGCTGGTTTTGCTGGATACCAGCGCGTCCATGACCTACGGTTCCGGCAAGATCAACAAGCTGGATTATGCGCGGTACATCGCAGCGTCGCTCGTTTATCTTTCTTCGCAACAGAGGGACGCAGCGGGGCTGATTGTGTTTGATCAGGATGTCTCGAACTACGTGCCGCCTTCCACGCGGCAGGGCCAGCTGATGCGGCTCCTGCACGCGATTGAAAGCGCAGAGGGCGGGTTGCGCACCGATTTCACCAAGCCCTTTACACACTTTCAGCAGTATCTGAAAAAACGCGGGCTGGTTGTCGTGCTCTCAGATTTTTATGAGCAGCCGGAACAGATCATCAAGGTTGTTGAACCTCTGCGTTATCGCGGCAATGAAGTGATTCTGTTTCATATTCTTGATCCGAACGAACTGGCTCCGAAGTTTCGCGATCCGGTGCTTTTACAGGACGCGGAAGACCCGGCATCGGCCATGGAAGTTTCTCCCGATTACGCGCGCAACGAATACAAAGCGAAGATTGAAGACCACATGAAGACGCTGGCCGACAAGGCCGCGGCTGCTGGTTTGGATTACGTGTTCATGAACACGGGACGGCCGCTCGATGAAGGGCTGCGGAGCTATATGTCGGTGCGCATGAGGAAAAGATAGTGGGGCTGATTGCGCCATGGTTTCTCGCCGGGATTGTTGCCCTCGGCCTGCCGGTTTACGTCCACCTGTTGCGGCAATACCGCCAGACGCCGCTGCCGTTCAGTTCGCTCATGTTTTTTGAGAAGCGGACGCAGAGTTCCATCAAGCACCGGCGGTTGAAGTATTTCCTTTTGTTCGCGCTACGGTGTCTGTTTGTGGCTCTGCTGGTGCTGGCCTTTGCCCGGCCTTACATTCACTCGACGATCATGGCCAATGTGAATGGCGGGCGGACCTATGTCTTCGCACTCGACAATTCTTACAGCATGCGGCAGGGCGACCGGTTTGCCGATGCGAAGAAGGCTGCGATGGAACAGATCAATACGCTGCGTGATGTGGATCGCGGCCAGGTGATTTCGTTTGGCGGCCCGGCGCGGCTGCTCACCGATATGGTTTCGGACAAACAGGTTTTACGCGCGGCTGTGACTTCGCTCGAACAGGGTGATGACGCCAGCGCGTATGCGGAACTTTCGCGGGCGCTGCGGTCCGTTTCGGAAAGCCTGAAGGCTGACATTACAGCGCATGTTTTTACCGATACCCAGAAGTCATCGTGGCCCGCGGCGTTTTCCGATGCGCGGCTTGACGACGGCACTACGCTGGTGGTGCACGCAGTCGCAAACAAGGCGCTGCCCAACTGGACAGTGGAAAGCGTGGATGCACCACGCCGCGTCTTCGATACGAAGAAGGTGCGGACTGTAGCCACGATTGCCGGCTACAACACGGAAGAATCCACGCGCAAAGTCACGCTGCGGGCAAACGGCAAGGTGCTAGAAACCAAGCCGGTGAAGGTTCCGGCCAACGGCCGGGCGACGGTCGAGTTTCTGGCCCTCGACGCACCCTACGGGCTGACGCGCTGCGAGATTCAGGTGGATGGCGGGGATGTGTTCCCGCTGGACGACCGCTGGCTCTTCCCGGTGGAACGGGCTGACCCGAAACCGGCGCTTCTCGTCCATGCGGATAACGATAGTGCGAGTCCGTTGTATGTGAAAACGGCGCTGGAATCGTCTGCCGAAGCGGCGTTCAAGCTGGAATCTGTAGCGGCGACACAGACCTCGAATTTGGATGTCTCGAAGTATGCGTTCGTGATTCTGTCCGATCCGGGTCCGATTGCGCAGAAGTTCAATGACGCGCTGAATACCTATGTGCAGAACGGCGGGTCGGTGCTGCTGACGCTGGGCAAAAACACCACAGCCGGGCGGCATCTGCCCGTCGCCGATATACAGATGATGGGCCTGCATACGATTGCGCCAGACCATGAGGCGGTGCTGACCGTGGCCTCGGCAGATCCTTCCTATCCGGCGTTTTCGCAGGCACAGAACTGGGGCGGGGTAGATTTCTTCCAGGCCGCGAAGCTGCAACTGCCGCAGGCATCCCCCGAGACGCGGATTGCCGCGAAACTGTCGGATGGGTCACCCCTCTTCATTGACCGTCGCATCGGCGGCGGACACGCACTGGTGTTTACTTCGACCTTCGACAACATCGCCAATAACCTGCCGATTGAACCAGTCTGGCTCCCGTTTATTGACCAGCTAACCCATGACATGGGCGGAATCGGTACCTCGCCGGGCAACTACCGCGTCGGCTCCTTTGTGGATCTGCGGACGGCAAAAGAAAAGAATGTGCCGGTGGAAGTGGTAGGGCCGGACGGAAAACGGCTGCTTTCGCTGTCGGAATCGGCCAAGGCGAGTACGTTCCAGTTCCCGTCGATGGGGTTCTTTGAGATTCGGCGGGCCAACGGACGGGCGGAACTGGCGGCGGTGAATACAGACCGCCGGGAATCGGATTTTTCACTGGTTCCGGCAGAGACGCTCGAATTGTGGAAAAATACGGGCATAGCTCCTGGCGGAACCAAAGCCGGGGCGACCGGGGCGGCGGGCAAGACTACGCAGGATAAAAAGGCGGAGTTGTGGTGGTGGGTACTGCTGGCTCTGGTGGTATTGGCGGTGGCGGAATCAGTGCTGGGCAACCGGCATATCAGTGAAGGTGCGTCCGATCCGGCGTAGCTGTTTTGATTTGCAGTTGATTTGAGGAGAACGCGTGAATCCACTCGAAGGCCTTGCTCATTATCTGGACAGACTGGAGCGCCGACTCCGGTTTTTTGCCTGGACGCGCGGTGCCGCCGCAGTAGTGGGCGCAGCGCTGCTGCTCACCGTGCTGATCGTGGCAGTGCTGATGCAGTTCGCATTCGCTCCCTCAGGGCTGATCTTCGGGCGTTTTCTGCTGTTTGTCGGCATTGGCGGCGCAGTGGCGGCGGGCCTGGTGATTCCTTTGCTGCGTATGAACCGCAGGCGCGCGGCGCAGGAAGTGGAACACCGTGTGCCGGGTTTTGATCAGAGACTGCTGACTTTCACGGAACGCGCGAAGACCAATGCCTCCGATCCGTTTTTGCCTCTCCTGGCGGAAGATGCGCTGCGGATTGCGCGCACTGCGGAGCCCGAGCAGGTAGTCGAGAGCAGCCGGATTATCCAGTTTGCGTCCCTTGCCACGGCCGCGGCCGGTGTTCTGGTTTGGCTTGTTTTCTGGGGCACTGGCGGTGGGTTTGGTTACGGTACTCAGTTGTTGTGGGGCAGTTATCCGAAAGACGCTGCGGGCAAACCGTTTTACACGATTACGGTGCAGCCAGGTTCGAAGACGGTGCGGCGCAAGTCTGACGTGGTGATTTCAGCGAAGCTGAGTGGCTTTGCGGCTCCAAATGCCAACGTGTTTGTGCAGTACGCAAGCGCAGCGAAGTGGGAAGAAGCGCCGATGCAGCCCGAAGGCGGAAGTTCGGGGTTTGGCTTCATTCTGCCGGGAGTGCAGGAAGACGTTCAATACTACGTGGAAGCGGGCGGGGTTAAATCTGCCACGTTCAAGATCCACACGATTGAACTGCCTTCCGTTAAGGGCATTCGCGTCACTTACAATTACCCGTCGTGGACCGGACTGGCGGCGATGATCGAAGACCCGGGTGGAGATTTGCGGGCGGTGGAAGGCACTGTCGCACATGTCGAAATCCGAACTGACAAGCCGCTGGTGAATGCGCAGATTGTGTTTGAAGAAGGCCATGCCACGCCCCTGGAGGCCGCTGGCGGCAACCTGAGCAAGGCTGCGGTGCCGATTGATAAAGACGGTTCCTATCACGTAGCCGTGATGGACCATGGCGAACTAGTGCGGCTCTCGGACGATTACTTTATAGAGGCCCGCAAGGTGAGCGAGCCGGTGGTGAAGCTGACGAAGCCGGGGCGCGATGCGAAGGTGAGTCCAATTGAAGAAGTGGAAGTGCAGATCTCCGGCGAGGATGAATTTCCGCTGCAGGAACTGGATCTGCATTATTCGGTGAACGGGGCGGCGGAAAAGATCGTTTCGATGCTGAAGGGCAAGGGCGCGAAGAAGGTGGAAGGCTCTACGATGCTGTCGATGGAGGACTTTAAGCTGGTCCCCGGCGACATCGTTAGTTTGTATGCGACGGCGCGGGATGGCAAGAATTCGTCGAAGACCGACATGTTCTTCATCCAGGCTGTGCCGTTTGAATTTGAGTATTCGCAGTCGCAGGAATCGGGTGGCGGCGGTGGTGGCGGCGGTGCGGATGACAGCCAGCAGATTTCTGAACGCGAGAAGGAAATCATTGCGGCTACGTTTAACCAAGTGAAGGGCGGAGTAAAAACCAAGGCTACGGCGGCTGAGAACGGCAAGTATTTGTCTGAAGTGCAGTCGAAGCTGCGGGATCAGGCTCAGTCTTTGGCCAACCGGACTAAGGCGCGGCAGCTGGATGGCGGCGGTGCGGCCTTTTCGCAGTTCGTTAAGGAAATGGAACTGGCGGTGGCTTCGATGTCGCCAGCTTCAGAGAAGCTGAAAGCGCTGGGTTTCCAGGATGCGCTGACCCCGGAACAACAGGCGCTGCAGCATTTGCTGCGGGCGGAATCCACATTCCGTCAGATTCAGGTGCAGCAGAGCAAAAGCGGTGGCGGCGGCGGCGGTGGTGGCGGAGCTGGTCGCGATCTGGCCAACCTGTTTGATCTGGAACTGGATAAAGAGAAGAATCAGTATGAGACCAATGCCAGTTCGGCGGCAGAGCAGAAACAGCAGCAGATTGATGAAGCGCTAAAGAAGCTGCAGGAGCTGGCTCGGCGTCAGCAGGAGTTGGCGCAGCAACAGCAGAATCAGCAGCAGATGGCGCAGCAGCGCTGGCAGCAGGAAATGTTGCGGCGTGAGGCGGAAGAGCTGAAGCGGCAGATGGAAGCGCTGCAGCGCGGAGACCAGAGTCAGCAGGGTCAGCAGGGTCAGCAGCAGGGGCAGCAGCAGGGGCAGCAAGCTAAGGGCGGCCAGCAGGGCGGGCAACAGGGGCAGCAGTCGGCTTCGGGTCAGAGCGGCCCGCAGGGACAGCAACAGCCGCAACAGGGCCAGCCGCAGGGGCAGCAACAAGCACAACGTCCCCGCACCCGTCAGGAACAGGCCTCGAATCAGCAACTGGAGCGGGCGATCCGTGAACTGGAGCAGGCGACGCGGGAGATGGGTAATTCGGCTTCAGCGCGTCAGGCGGGTCAGCAGAATGGTCAGGGTCAGAGCGAGGCGCAGAAGGCTGCGGAGCGCCTGAAAGAAGCGGGTCAGACGCTGCAGTCGATGCGGAATCAGCAGAACGGCTCTGAACTGGGCAACATGGCTAATGAAGCCAGCCAACTGGCTGCGGGCCAGGAAGCGTTTGAAAGCAAACTGAAGCGTACGTTTGCACAGAATCAGGGGAATCAGGCAGCTGCGCAGCAACTGGTGCAGGAGAAACAGAAGTTGCTGGACCAGTACAACCAGTTGCAGAAGGAAATGCAGGCGTCGGCGCGGAATCTTTCCGGTACGCAGCCGGGAATTTCCAAGCAGCTGCGGGATACGATGGGGCGCACCCAGCAGGAAGAAGTGGGGACCCGGATGGAGTGGGCGCAAAGCGCCTTGGAACAGGGGATGGGGCAGTACGCGATCCTGCGGGAAGCGCCGGTGACACGGTCTCTAAATCAGTTGAAGGATGACCTGAAGAAGCTGGAAGGTGATGCGGCACAGCAGGCGCAGACGGGAAATTCGGACGACAAGGGCCAGATTGCCACGCAGCAGGCACTGAATCAGGCCGGTCGGGTTCGTCAGGGGATTGAGCAGTTGACGCGGTCGCGCGAAGGTCAACAGCCGGGACAGGGAAAACCGGGCCAGGGAAAGCAATCGGGTGATCAACAGGGTCAGGGCCAGCAACAGGGAAAACAGGGCCAGCAGGGTGGGCAACAGGGCCAGGGTCAGGGGCAACAGCCAGGCGGTCAACAGGCCGGCCAGCAGCCGGGCCAGGGTCAACAAGGTAGCCAGGGGCAGCAAGGTGGCCAGCAACCGGGCGGACAGCGCGCAGGGATGGGGTCGCAGTCAAGTGGCAGTCCTAATGGTGGCGGGCTCGGCGTTAACAACGGACCGTTCACGGGGCGCAGTAATTTCGGCGATGACCGCAACTTCAAGGACCAGGGCATGCAGCCCGTGCCGCAAATCAACCAGGAAGCCGCCTATAGCGATTTGATGCGCGATATCGGGCGTTTACGGGCGGCGGCGGGCGATGACAAGGATCTGGCCCGTGAGGTGGGAGATTTGCAGCGCAAGGCGCAGGAACTGGACCCGCGACATCAGAACAATGACGGGCAACTGGGAGCGGTAATCAACTCGCAGGTGCTCTCTGAGATCGATCAGGTGGAACTGATTCTCCGGAAGAAGCTGCAGGCGAATGATGGTAGTGTGCGGAGTACTCGTCCACGTACGACTGCACCCGGTTATGCAGATGCGGTGGCTGAGTATTACAAGCGGCTCAGTAAACAATAAAGCAGATTGTTAAGGTCCACCGTCACTATCCGGGGTGCGGCCCCTGCTGGTCTTTGCGGAATTTCCAGAGCACCTGACGCAAGATGCCGAGCAATAGCGGAGCGTCGCGACGGCCGATGCGGAGGCGTCTGATCCAGCGGCGGATTTTTTGATCTGTAGACACGGCCGTGATGCGGTTTGTGTAGCCGGATTCATTCAGCACTTCGAGCATCATCTTTGTGAGGAGTTCGGCGTCGGTACCTGGAATCTCAGTGGAGAGCGTGTCGCGGACCGGGGAGTCGTCCCCTCGCACGATTTCCCAGAGGCAAACCGCCACAGCCTGGCCGAGGTTCATGGACGGCGTACCGGGCACGGTCGGGATGCGGATGAGCGCGTGGCAATAGCTCATGTCTTCGTTCGAGAGACCAAATTTTTCTGAACCAAAAAGCAGGGCAACTTTACCTGCGTGGTTGCGGACCTGAGGAACGCCAGCTTCAAGCCTTTCGATCGGCTGCTGGATTTCGCGGTGCTGGGCCGCAGTGGTTCCGACCACGAGAGAACAGTCTTCGAGGGCTTCAGGGAGGGTGGCGAAGACTCTCGCAGACCGCAGGACATGCGCACCGCCTACCGCTGAAACGGCTTCCTGGAAGGCGACTTCGTAAGGGTTGACCACGCGCAAATCTTCGAACCCGAAATTAGCCATGGCGCGCGCGGCGGCACCGATGTTCAGGGGGTTGCGGGTAGAAATGAGGACTACGCAGAGATCGGGAATGATGTTCTGATGGTTGCACAGGTAGTTTGAACTCCACTGCCGGGAAGGGTTGAAACTGATGATGGTCGCTACGGTAATGCCCGGGGAAGCCGTAAGAGATGCGTTGTAGCAACGGGAAGCCGGGGAGCGGTCCGGCGCTGAATTGATGGCGTCGCTGGACGAGGCTGAAGCTGATCTCGAAGCCGGCCGGTTCACCGATCACAACGAAACCACGCTGCCCCGTTTGCTCCAGGAATTAAAGTACGAAGGTACAGTCTTGATCGCGGCAGCCGGTCGGATAGCCGCAGGCTAACAACACCGCTATTCCTGCGGGTATAAACAGGGCCTGGTGTAGAATCAGAACTTTGCGTGACCCGTTCCGGATCCCGAATCCCCGGAGCAGACTGCATACAGGTTATAGTGGAGGAAGTATGGCATCGCCCGTAGAACAGAGAGTAAAGCAGATCATTGTCGAACAACTCGGCGTGGATGAAAGCCAGGTCGATAACAAGGCCTCATTCGTCGATGACCTGGGCGCGGACTCGCTCGACATTGTCGAACTGGTGATGGCGTTCGAAGAAGCGTTCGAACTCGAAATCCCTGACGAAGACGCAGAGAAGATCGGTACGGTGGGTGACGCGGTCACTTACATCGAAGGCAAGAAGAAATAATCATAGCCCCGGGGGCACTTCGCCACCCGGTTCCACCGTCCTGCATGAGGCTGTTACTTTCCGGATGCGTTATGCATCCAATGGAACGGTGGCCGCACGCGGTTCGCGGCACACAGAAGGAGATACCGTTATTTCCCGCAGAGTCGTAGTCACAGGCGTCGGTCTGCTCTCAGCGGTTGGCGATACCACGGAAGCTACGTGGAAAGGCCTGCTGGAGTGTCGCACCGGGATCTCGCGAATCGAGTCGTTTGACGCCTCGCATCACAATTCGCAGATCGCGGGCGAGATTAAGCATTTCGATCCCGCAAAGTTTATCGAAAAAAAAGACATCAAGAAGATGGGGCGCTTTATCCAAGTGGGTATTGCGGCTTATGAAGAAGCGATTGCGGCTTCCGGCTTGAAGGTTACAGCAGAAAACGCGGAGCGCGTCGGTGCTTATATCGGCAGCGGCATCGGCGGGTTCGAAGTGATTGAGCGTGAACATAAAGCGCTGCTCGAACACGGGCCGCGGCGGATTTCACCCTTCT
Source organism: Terriglobia bacterium (assembly GCA_025363475.1). GTDB lineage: Bacteria > Acidobacteriota > Terriglobia > Bryobacterales > Bryobacteraceae > BOG-234. The sequence goes on along the minus strand of JANYDS010000026.1, from coordinate 37,819 downwards.
TCATTCCGGCCACTATTATTAATCTGGCGTCCGGTTACATCTCCATCCGAGCCGGTGCCAAGGGTCCGAATTCAGCTACGGCTACGGCCTGTACATCGAGTGCGCATTCGATCGGGGACTCCTTTAAAATCATTCAGCGCGGCGATGCCGATGCCATGATTTGCGGTGGCACGGAAGCCTGCATTACTCCACTGGCTGTGGGTGGCTTTGCTGCCATGCGCGCACTTTCGCAGCGTAATGCTGAACCCGAGCGGGCGTCGCGTCCGTTTGACCGCGAGCGTGATGGTTTTGTGGTGGGCGAAGGCGCGGGGGTTTTGATCCTCGAAGAATTGGAATTTGCCAAGCGCCGGGGCGCACCGATTCTTGCTGAAGTTGTTGGCTACGGGATGAGCGGCGATGCTTTCCATTTCACCGCCCCTCCGGAAGATGGCGAGGGCGCGTACCGCGTGATGCGCAATGCGCTGCGCGATGCGGGTCTGAATCCGGAAGACGTGGACTATATCAACGCGCATGGCACATCCACTCCTCTTGGAGACAAGGCGGAAACCAATGCGATGAAGCGGGCATTCGGGTCCCACGCGTACAAGCTGTCAGTCAGTTCGACCAAATCGATGACCGGGCATTTGCTGGGTGGCGCGGGCGGACTTGAGGCAGGTATTGTGGTTTGCGCGATTCGCGATCAGGTGGCACCACCGACGGCGAATTACGAGAATCCGGATCCGGACTGCGATCTGGATTACATCCCGAATCAGGCGCGTCCGATGAAGATCGATTGCGCGCTGAGCAATTCATTCGGGTTCGGCGGCACTAACGGCGCGCTCATTTTCAAAAAATTCACGGAGTAATTACGAATGAAGATCGTAGTCGCCATCAAGCAGGTTCCTTCGCGCGACAGCCAGTTGAAGATCAATGCGGCGGGCAAGTGGATTGAAGACGCGGACCTCTCGTATGAGATCAACGAACCGGATGCTTATGCGCTCGAATCCGCGCTGCAACTGAGGGAGAAGGCGTCGGGCGAAGTGGTGGTGATTTGCGCCGGGCCGGCAGGGGCTTCGCAAACGATAAGGGAAGCACTGGCCAAGGGTGCCGACCGCGCGATTCATGTCGAAACTGATGCTTTTGAAGTTTCTGATCCGCTGGCGCTGGGGCGGATTATGGCGAAAGCACTTGAGGCCGAACAGCCTGATCTGGTGATGACGGGTTTGCAGTCCGATGATTTGGGCTACGGGCAAACCGGCGTGATTCTGGCGGAAGTGATGGGGTTGCCGCACGCGACACTCATCATGAGCATGGAACTGGATGGGAATACCCTCACGGTGAAGCGCGAACTGGAAGACGGCTGGTTCCAGAACGTGGAAATTCCGCTGCCTGCTCTGCTGACCATTCAATCGGGTGCGACGAAGCTGCGCTACGCCACGCTGATGGGCATTAAAAAAGCCAAGACGAAAGAAGTGAAGAAGCTGCCAGCGGCGGAGCTTGCCGTGAGTGCCGCGCAGGTCATCCATCTGGACCGGATCTATATGCCGGGAAAGACGAAAAAATCTGTTGTCTTTGACGGGCCAGCGAAAGAGTCGGCTGCAAAGCTGGTTGAGAAGCTGCGTTTCGAGGTGAGGGTGATATGAGCGGGATTCTCGCAGTTCTCGAACAACGCGGCGGGGTGCTGCACAAGATGGCGCTGGAAGCGCTGGCGGCCGCACAGCAACTGGGCAGTGAGCTGGATTTGCCGGTCTGTGCAACAGTTTTGGGCGGCGGCGGAGACGCTCTGGCAGGCTACAAACTCGACAAAGTTCTGGTGGTTGAAAATGAACTGCTGAATGAGTACACGCCGGATGGCTACACGCTGGCGCTGAAGCAGTTAATTGCGGCGCAGGCACCGTCGTTTGTGCTGTTTCCTCATACCTATCAGGTGCGTGATTTCGCACCGAAACTGGCTACAGCTATGGGCCGGGTGCTGGTGAGTGACGTGATCGGCCACCGTGTAGACAACGGAACGCTGGTGCTGGTGCGGCAGTTGTTCCAGGGCAAGATCAATGCGGATATCCGGTTCGAAGGGGAACCGCCGTATTTTGCTTCGGTGCAGGCGGGGGCTTTCCGCGCGGACAAGCTGGTGGCCGGTTCGGCACCGGTTGAGAAGTTCAGCGTGGAACTGAGCGCGGCGCAGATTCGGACGAAGCCAAAGGAATTGTTCCGCGAATCGCAGCGGGCGGTAGATCTAACGGCGGCGGACATCATCGTTTCAGTGGGGCGCGGAATTAAAGAAGCGGATAACATCCACATCGTGCAGAAACTGGCTGATGCGTTTGGTGGTGAACTGGCGGCTTCACGGCCGATCTGCGATAACGGCTGGCTGCCGATGGAACGGCAGGTGGGGAGTTCAGGTCAGACTGTTGCGCCGAAGATGTACGTCGCGGTGGGTATTTCAGGTGCGATTCAGCACCTGGTTGGCATGAAGGGTTCGAAGACGATCGTGGCGATCAACAAAGACCCGGAAGCGCCGATTTTCGAAGTGGCCGATTACGGTATTGTGGGCGACTTGTTTGAAGTGGTGCCTGCGCTGATCGAAGAATTGAATAAAGCGAAGGGCTAAGTCTCACTTAACGAAATCAGCCGGAAAAGCTGCCGTCCGGTTCGAGCGTCAGCTTTCGTCCGCGCCACAGAATGGTTTTGCCGAAAAAGCCCAGGATCCAGGTCAGGAAGCTGGCCAGATCTTCGAGCGGCAACAACCACCAGAATCGTTCCACCAGGGGATCATCCAACACCCAGATTGCAGTGCTGAACTGCACTCCGGCGCGGAACATGAGGCCAATCAAGGCGAAGCCCCATGACCCATGAGGGACTGCAGCCAGCAACAGCGAAATCGCCGTCGTTTTCGTAAATAACTCTCCGATATAGCCCAGGCGGCGGGAGCGGCGCGTGCTGCGGGCCCAGCGCAGGCGGTGCTTCCAGTTTTTGAAGAAGCGGTCACTTCCGATGTAGTGCTCGATAATGCAGTGCGAAAGGATCACCTTGCGTTTGCGCCGGTGGACCAGATTGCCCATCATGAAATCTTCGGCGAGGTAGCGCTGCAGCGTTTCCAGACCTCCGATCGCAGCGAGTTCGGCTTTGCGTGTCGCGATGGTGCAGCCGATGGCGAAATCAACTCCGTTTAGCAGTCGGGCGGTGAGCAAGCCGGCGAGGAATTCGGTGTTGAGGCCCACAGCTTCGAGGCGTGACCAGAATCTTCGGCCGGCGGTGGCGCGGTAAGGGCAGGTCACCAGACCGGTGTTGGGTTGCTCCAGTTCGGCCACAATCGTCGTCAGCGCGTTCGGCGGGAGCAGGATGTCGCTATCGGTCATCACGATGACTTCGTTGCGTGCCAGCGTTTGCAGCGCGCGCAGGCTCCACACCTTGGCATTGGGGAAAGGGGAGACGCCCGCGACGACCAGTCGGGCAACAATATGCGGGTATTCCGCCATGATCCGCCGGGCGAGCGGTGCGGCGGGGTCAGTGAGTTCGTGGACGGAGAGCAGGACTTCGAATTCAGGGTACCGCTGCTCGAACAAGCTGCGGAGATTGTTTTCCGTATTGTCTTCCGCGCCAGAGAGCGGGCGCAGAATCGAGACGGGTGGCCACACCGTGAGTCGCGGGATGCGCGTCAGACGATAGCGAACTGCGCCGAGTATCGCGAGCACGCAATAGACCAGTGACCCGGTGAACACCGCCATCAGGGGCGCAAGGTACAGAAGCTCAAGCTTGATGGAACGGAGCCCGCCGGGTATTAGGATGAGAACGGCGCGCATGAGAAATATTATCGTTGGTACCGCCGGACATATTGATCACGGCAAGACAGCGCTGGTGAAAGCGCTTACGGGAACGGATGCTGATCGCCTCGCGGAAGAGAAGCGGCGCGGCATTACGATCGACCTCGGTTTTGCTCATTTGCAGTTGGGCAAAGATCTGCGGCTGGGGTTTATTGACGTGCCGGGGCATGAGCGTTTTGTGCGGAACATGCTCGCAGGCGCGGCGGGGATTGACGTAGTGCTGTTTGTCATTTCAGCGGCGGAATCGATCAAGCCGCAGACGCGAGAACACTTTGAAATTTGCCGCATGCTGGGAGTGCAGTCGGGGATTATCGCGCTTACGAAAGCCGATCTGGTGGATGCCGATCTGATGGAACTGGTGCGGCTTGAAGTGGACGAGTTTGTGGCGGGATCGTTTCTTGAGCACGCCCCGCGTATTGCGGTGAGTTCGGTTACCGGTGAGGGTGTGGATGCCTTGCGCGGTGCTCTGGATCAGGCTGCGCGGGCGGCTGATGAGAAGAGTGCCGCTGGTTTTTTCCGGTTGCCCATTGACCGGGCCTTCACGATGAAGGGTTTTGGCACGGTGGTGACGGGCACGATGATGTCGGGGTCTGTCAGGCGGGAGCAGGAGGTGGAGTTAACGCCATCTGGCCGGCGTTTGCGCGTGCGTGGTTTGCAGGTTTATGGCGAGGCGGCGGATCGTGCAAAGGCCGGGGAGCGGACTGCGGTGAACCTGCCGGGAATTGAACCTGCGGAGATCATTCGCGGCATGGTCCTGACGGAAGCCGGTGTTTTCACACCGGTTACGGTGATGGATTGCCGGGTTGATTTGTTACCGAATGCCAAACCGCTGAAACACCGCGCGCCGGTCCATTTTCATTCGGGCGCGGCGGAGATTGAAGCGGAGGTCCGATTTCCGGACAAGCGCGCGGCGCTCAAACCGGGTGCAAGCGCCTGGGCGCGGATCATCCTGAAAGAGGCGCTGCTGACGCTGCCAGGTGACCGATTTATCATCCGCATGTTTTCGCCCGTGACCACGATTGGGGGTGGCGTAGTCACAGATATCAGCGGCCACAAATATCGCCGGGGAGAAGACGCTGCTTCGCGCCTGGCGGCGATGGGGCCGGAAACGCTGATTGCTGAACAGACGTTCGGCATTGCAGAAGCGCAACTGCGTGCGTTTACCGGTTTACGCCATTTCGGAACCTGGCCCGAGGTGGAAAAGATTGGGGCGCACTTCATCTCACGGGCGCGTCTGGCAGAAATCAAACAGCAGCTTGCTTCTGCCTGCCGCAGTTTTCACAAGAGCCAGTCGCTGCTGGCGGGTATCCCGAAGCAGGATTTGAAGGCGCGCGTGATGCCGGGTGCGCCGGGTGATTTGTTTGAGTACGCACTGGCCGCTGTGCCGGAGTTGGTTCAGGAAGCTGATCTGGTGAGGCTCAAGAGCCATCGGGTGGTGTTGAAACAGGATGAAGAGCAGGCGCGGTTGGCGATTGAGGCGGCGTTTGGTAAAGCCGGACTTTCGGCCCCGGCGGTGGCCGATGTGCTGAAGGCTTCCGGGGTGGAGACGGCGCGGGCGCGGTCGTTGCTACAAATTCTTTTGCGCGAAGGCAGGCTAACGCGGATATCCGATGACATTGTAATCCCAACGCCGGCGCTGATTGAATTGCGCGCACTATTGCGTACCCATACGGGGGAGTCTTTCACTGTTTCCACGTTCAAAGACTGGGCCGGGATTTCCCGGAAGTATGCGATTCCGATTCTTGAATTTCTGGACCGCGAGCGTTTCACGCGCAGAGAGGGCGATGAAAGGGTAATATGGCAACCATGACCCGTATTCTTGCCTCTGTTGCTCTGCTTGCTGCCTCGCTGTCAGCCGCCAGTCCTGATTTTGAAAAGAAGGTGGAAAATCACTACGCCAATCACGATGGCGTGAAGATTCACTATGTGACCACTGGCTCCGGGCCGCTGGTTGTGATGGTGCATGGCTGGCCGGATTACTGGTACACGTGGCGCGATCAGATGGAAGCGCTGGCTCCGAAATATCGAGTGGCGGCGCTGGATCTGCGCGGGTTCAATCTGAGCGATCAGCCGAAGGGCGTCGAGAACTACGACATGAAGCTGCTGGTGGGCGATGTCGCGGCGGTAATTAAAGACGCCGGTGCCAGTTCAGCCATTGTGATCGGGCATGACTGGGGCGGCATGATTTCCTGGAACCTGGCCATGTCGCGGCCGGAACTTGTTGACAAGCTGATCATTCTTAATTTGCCGCATCCACGCGGGCTTGCACGTGAGCTGGTTAATAATCCCGAACAGGCTAAGAACAGCCAGTATGCGCGCAACAATCAGCAGCCGGATGCCGCGAGTAAGCTGACGGCTGAGGGCCTGGCACGCTGGGTAAAAGACCCGGCGGCTCGTGCGAAGTATGTGGAGGCGTTCAAGAAATCGGATTTTGAAGCGATGATGAATCTCTACAAGGCGAACTATCCGCGGGAGCCGTATCGCGAAGATCCGTCGCCTGTGGTGAAAGTGAAGGCCTCAGTGCTTGAGTTCCACGGTTTGGACGACACGGCACTGCTGCCCGGTGCGCTGAATGATACCTGGAAGTATTTGGAGAAGGACTGGACTTTGGTTACTATCCCCGGTGCTGGTCATTTCGTGCAGCAGGATGCTTCGGATCTGGTAACACGCAATATTCTGGCGTGGCTGAATAAGTAGCGTTAAATAGAAAAGGCCCCGGGCGCATGAACGCGCCCGGGGCCTTTTCTATTTTGCGATCCGAAAGATTTACTGACCGCCGGCGGAAGCCGGTGAGGGAACTCCAGGTTTCGCGCCATCCACCGTGTACTGAATGCCGGTGTACTGCATTTCTTCCCAGGTCTGATCGCCCCAGTGAACTTCCTTCGTCGGGTCAGGGTTTGACTTGTTGTTCACAGAGTTGTCGTAATGGGCGATGGCTTCGAGCCGGGTACCTTTGGGGACAGCGACCGGTTTGGTGTAGACATACAAAGTCTGCCAGTTGAAGTCATAGGTGGGAACCGAGAGAGCCGTTTGCGTGTGGCCATCGGGGAACACCAGTTTGTACTCCCAGCTCTTGCCACGCAGGTGAGTATGCGGAACCAGTGCTGTGATGTGTGAATCTTCGGTGAACTCGATGGTCGTCGGCACGGCTACATCGGCTACGCCTGCGGGCAGCACCAGCGTGGGATTCAGAAAGGCTGTGTTGCGCAGTTCCTTTTCCGGCTGTGCCTTGGCAAACACGATGCCGACGCTTGACTGGTCAGGGACTTCGGTCTTACCGTTGGCGGTGTAGTGGATCTGGAAGGTGAGTGTGGCGCCTGCCGGAATCTTCATGGCAACGCCAGGGCTGAAAATCATGGCGTTGGTGCCGGGAGCAGTCATACCGATCAGTACGCCTGGATCACGCTTTTCCATTTGCGCCATTTGCTCGGGTGTAAGCTTCCGCGAAGAATTGCGGGGTGCCGGGATGAGTTGTTTGTAGGCATCGAAGATATGACCAGGATGAGCCGTATCTTTGGCATACAGAAGAATGTGGTGCACTACGCTGAGTGCGCCCGGACGGACTTCAATCTTCTGGATCCACTTGTCTTCGGTAAAAGTGCTGGGAATTTGGAAATACTGATAGTCGATGGTGCCGGAAACGGGTACCGTGTAGGGCTTCGCCATGCTGAGAATCAGATCAGGCTTGCCAATTTCCCAGCCTGCCACAAACTTCGGTGCCGACGGCATGTCTTTCGGATTGCCCTGCGGCGCGCCTCCATCTACCCAGCGGGTGATGATGCTCTTTTCTTCATCGGTCATGCGGCGATCGTTGAGGAAGGTTCCTTTTGGATCGACGGAGTGCCACGGGGGCATCTGCCCGGAGGCGACTTTGGCCTTGATGGATTTCGCCCAGGGCCGCGCCTGCTCGTAAGTAAGCAACGACATCGGGGCGATCTCGCCTGGCTGGTGGCAATTTACACAGTTCTTGTTGAACAGCGGTGCCACGTCTTTAGTGAAAGTTGGTGCCGTCTGTGCCGCTGCGGCAGCGGTCAGAGCAAATGCCGTTGCGAACAATTTCGCAGCGGTTGAAAGTTGATCGTTCATTTACCACACCCCCGTGTGAATTCCCATCATAGCTGTTTTCAAACCATTAGTTTCAATGGTTTACACTTACTTGACACGCGACAACTTCTCGCACTCTGAGATGCATACGCAGACACAGGCGGTGAAGTTCGATGATTTGAAGGCAGCACTGCCGGTTGACAGCAACCGGACTGGCCGATAGGATTGGCAAAGTTTCCGGGAGATATTTATGAGAACAAGCGTCTTAGCTTTAGCCCCTCTGCTTTTCGTCGCTGCCCTGCAGGCACAAACACGGCCTGCCGCGCTGCCACCAATGAAGGCCTTGCATCCGCTGGACGAATCGTATCTTGTCTGGCCGGTTGCGCCCGAAAATAAAGTTTACTCATCCATCGACGGGAAGCACCTTAAGCAGTATGTAGAGGAACAGTCGGCGATCTCGCGGCAGTATCGCGACCAGGGCCATCAGTTTTGGGGACGGATCATCGGCACATCGGCCGATGAGGAAAATGCGCAGTGGATGATGCGGAAAATGCGGCAGGCGGGCCTCGAAGAGGTTCATCAACAGTTGTTTGATTTGCCGCCGCAGTGGATGCCGCAGTCGTGGTCGGTTGCGGCGACTAGCGGCAGCCAGACTTTGAAACTGGAAACCGCGCAGCCAACTCACCGGTCGCCGGGAACTACCGCTGAAGGTCTGGATCTGGAAGCGGTGGATGTGGCGCTGGCAGGGGCGGGCGATCTGGCGGGGCGGGATTTGAAGGGTAAAGCCGTCTTCTTTTACAGCACCGATTATTTTTCACGCCACGCGACGATCTCGGACGGTGCCTTCAAGCGAATCGAAGACATGGGCGCGGCGGCCATATTTGTCACGATTTTGATTCCGGGTAATATGCGTACCCAGTTCTACCCGGTGGGCAGCAACGTTCCTACGTTCTCGCTCAGCTATAAAGAAGGGCTCGCAATGCGCGAGATGATTGGCAAAGCGCGTGGCGGGTCTGCTCCACGCTTGCAGGTCAACATGGATCTGAAGATGATTCCCAACGAAAAAACATCTACCGTTTGGGGGACGGTACCAGGGGCAAAATATCAGACTGCGGAGGACGAAACCGTAATTGTAACGGCACACCGGGACGGCTGGTTTGAGGGCGCGAACGACAACGGCACTGGAGTGGCCACGATGCTGGGCCTGGCGGAATATTTCGCGAAGGTGCCGCAGGCGCAGCGGCGGCGCACCATTATTTTTCTTGGTACGAGCGGCCACCATGACGGTACGGCAGAGAGCGGGACCTGGCTTGCGCAGCACAAAGAGATTTTTGCGAAGACCGCGCTGCTGATCAACTGTGAACATACAGCGGCGAATGAAATGGTGATCGGCAACCAGGTCATCACGAAATCGAACTGGGCATCTACATTTACCTGGTATGTCGGCGGCAGCAGGAAGCTGGAAGATATTGTGGTCAACGCCTACGCCGCGTTTGGTGTGCCGACCCAGGAGATTCCGGCACGGTCTCCGGCTGGTGAAATCGGCCGGATTTATCAGTTCGCGCCTGCGATTCAGCTGATCGATACGGGTCTTTACTGGCATTCGGACCGCGAGACGGGAGAAATCATTCCACCCACGGGTCTGGCCAATACGACCCGAGCCTACGCCAAAATCATTGTCGATATCGGAACGGTTGCGCTGAAAGATCTTCAGCGACCGTAATGATTCGTCCATAACTGACCGGGCTACGGCAAACAGGGGATTGCCGCAGTCAGCCAATCTTTATAAAATCGATATGAAGAATCCCGGTCAAAATTGTCACTGCTTATTACCAGTTGCGTTATTGGCACAGCCGTCACAGGTTTAGCGGCTATTCGCTGGGGGCGGGTGATCGGCATGTTTTTCAGTGCGGTCTGGGCGGCGACACTTGTTTACTTCGTTGTGCCACCGGTTTTTTCTTTTGAAGAACCGAGCGCAGCCAGTCTGGGAATTCTGGGTGTGTACGGGATTGTAAGTGTGGCGATCGTTCAGCGACTGCCTCGTGCTCAGGCGAACCGTTTCCGGCACAGCCAGGATGGTGGCTCGTCTCCCTATGAAGTTGAATATCACCTTACGTCGTCCGGCTGGGTTCGGGGGAGTGAATGGTTTTTGGGAATATTGCAGGCTGATGTCACGCCTCCCGGAGAGCGTTTGCTGACACTTGTTAAAAGAGTTTGTCAAAGGCCCGGAGCCACAGCAGCGCAGGTCACGTGGTCTGAAACCTGGCGGGATGGTTCGGTTCAGGATGAAGAATTAACCTCATTGCGCGCCCTGCATCCGTTGCTGCTTGCGCCCACGGAAGAGGCACATCATCCGGTTGTGGTCCGCACGCTCCCGGGGCGGGTCCGAGGGTTCGTCAGCCGTATATTTGGCTGGGACATTGAACCCTATGCGGGCGAATAGCCCGCGTCCAGATCAGATTCCCAAACATTTTTGCGGTACTGTGTTCTCTAAAGTGGTATTGTGTTCTTTAAACTGGCCCGTCCGGCGCAGCCACCATGCTTCGTTTAGCTGTAGTCAACATGAAAGGCGGGGTGGGCAAGACAACCACCGCGATTCATATTGCGGCGGGCCTGGCGGCTCGTGGCTTGCGGGTTCTGCTGGTTGACGCAGACCCTCAGGGCAACATTGGCCATACCCTTAAGCTGCAACCTTCGCGGACATTTGAAGAGCTGATGCTGGGCGAGGCATCGCCCGACGAAGTCATCCTCAAAAGTATCCGTCCGTGCCTTGATGCAATCGCCTCTACGCCTGCTGGTTTTGCACTGGAACGAAGGCTGGCAGGGGAAACGCAAAGAGAAACCATTCTGACGCGCCGCCTGCGCAACCAAACTGACTATGATGCGGTGATTGTGGATTGCTCGCCCGCAATGAATCTGTTGACCTATAACGCCCTGCTTTTTGCCGATCAGCTGGTGGTGCCGGTGGGTATGGACCTGATGGCTGTGATTGGCGCGCGGCAAACGCTGAGCGGAGTGGCGCAGGTGCGGGAGCTTTGGCCGGAACGGACGCTCGGCGTGCTGGCTGTGGTGCCGACGTTTGTCCATGCGGGTACGCACGCAGCTCGGGCGACATTGAGCGCACTGGAAGGGGATGCGGCGATTGGTGCGCACATCTTCCGTCCAGGAATCCGGCAGTGTCTTGACCTGAGTTACGCTACGGCGAGTCACCAGACTATTTGGGAGTATGCTCCGCGCAGCCGCGCTGCTGTTGATTACGGAAACCTGGTAGACTTTGTGGCTGAGAGGGTCCGGTAAATGAAACCCAGAACTGAGCGTCCGCGAACGAAACCTGCACATGCGCCTGTGAGCAAAGCTGTGAGCAAACCGGCGGCGAAAACGCGCCGGGCCAAGCCGGTTTTTGAAATTCCGCAGAAGTCTCATCAGCCCGCAGCGACGGAGTGGGTTTACCGGACTGAACTGGAGTCGGCTCCCGAGGTCAAAAAACCTCTTGCGAAAGCACATGCACAGGAATCACCCAACATCCTGCTGGTGGCGGGTGTGGGGATGTTTGTCGTCAGTATTGCGGCAGCGGGACTGGTTTCGCTGGCAGCGATCGGTATGGTGTCAGCGCCCGTGATGCTGTTTCGCGGGATCATGCGGCGCACCTCGCGCGATGCTTGATCAGGCAACCGCCCTTGAGGTTCTGGAACGGCTTGAGATCGCGGTCTTTGAATACGACGACGCTGGTTTTCTGCTGGTTGTACAGGAGCCCGCCTGGCTGAGTGAAATCCTGGTTTTACCTGCTTCGGGCAGGATCCCAATCGAAGATAATTTTCCTTTCCTGGCCGGGTTTTTGGATTTGGCGACAGAAAGCGGGGTTCGTTTCGTTTCCGATATTTGGGAGCAACTCGATTTGGCGGGGTGCGACAGGGCATTGAGAGCTACCGCCTTGCCCGTTTCTGGAAGAGAACTCCTGCTTTTAGAACAGCCCGGTGCGGAATACGAGGAGCGCCGGCTGGCTGTCCAGCGGGCCAGGGAACGCGGCCTGGACAATGAACGGCTGGAAAGGGGTACGCGCGAAGCGGACCGTGTGGCGGGCGAGAAGGCAGAATTTCTGGCGGGTATCAGTCACGATCTGCGGACTCCGCTCAACGCGATGCTCGGTTTTTCCCGTGTGCTGCTGCAGGAACGTGCCGGCGCGCTGAACGAAAAGCAGCGCAGTTATCTTGGGCATGTGATTCAGGCTGCGACGCATCTGCAGGATCTGGTGAATGATGTGCTTGATCTTTCGCGGATTGAATGGGGATTTCTTGAGTTGCATCCTGAGGAACTCTCCTTCGGCGAGGTGCTGGAAGAAATTCTGGCCACACTGCGGCCGCTGGCGGAGAGCAAAAATATTGTGCTGGAATCATGGGTTGCAGAGGTGATATTTGAAGCGGATCCGGTGCGTTTCCGGCAAATTCTGTACAACCTTTTGAGCAACGCGATCAAGTTCACGGGCGAGGCCGGGAAGGTGGGAATCAGCGCCGAAATCTCCGGCGGCGATGTACATGTTTCGGTTAGTGATACGGGCCTGGGAATTCCTCCTGGCAAGCAGGAAGCGGTTTTTCGCAAGTTTTATCAGGTGCGTCCATCCAGCCTGCGGGATGGCAGTGGACTGGGGCTGGCGATTACCCGCAGGCTGGTGGAACGGCATGGTGGCAGAATCCGGGTCGAGAGCAAGCCGGGGGCGGGTAGCAGGTTTGTTTTTACTATTCCGGTACGCTCCGATTGCCGGACCAGGGCACCCGGTGCCGGGTCCGGGGACCCGCCCCCTCCTTAAGTTAAGCCGCTCCAGCCGCTCATTGCATTCATCGGACGAGCGGATTTAGGGGATTTGTGTTCCTTCTGGTGTTCTGTGACGGCTCGCTTGGCATCGGCCCGTGCCGCCCGTGCTTTTTCGACGAGACCCTCGGGATCAAGCAGCCCCAGTTTTCTCCGGTGTTGAAGGTGCTGCTGCACACTCAGTTCATATTCGAGGCGCAGGGCTTTGCATATTGAACACTGGTTGAGTTGGGTGATGGAGTGATGGGTCATTTTGAAGAGCTTCAGATACCCCGCGATACGGTCGGGAAACAGGGTGTCCATAGGCCATCAGTACAAGCGCTTCGAATGCCAAAATTCAAAGTACCGGTACTGCGGCGTAACTCCTTTGTTGCGAGCCGGATGCGGAGTATGTGTGCGGGCAAGTGGCGAGGTGGGGGTCTCACGGGCGATTAATTCGCGCGGGGAGTCGCATGGCTGAGATAATGCGGTGAATGTCCCTCTCTCCTGTAACGCTGGTGGTGATCGACGACGATCTACAGTCGCTCGCGCTGGTAACGGCGGCGCTGGAGCAGGACGGCCTTGAAATCGTTCCAGAGCAGGACCCGGTGCGCGGTGTGGAACTGGTCCGTCAGCTGCGCCCGGCGATTGTGCTGGTCGATTTAGTGATGCCCGGAATGTCCGGCATGGAGGTTCTGGCCCATATCGTCGAGTCCGACCCTTCAATCGATGTGATTCTGATGACATCGCACTATTCCACGGAGACGGCAGTGCAGGCGATTCAGCAGGGTGCGTGTGACTACTTTGATAAGCCGATCAACGTGGAGCGCCTGCAGGCACGGATCGATTTGCTGATTTCGGAAGCGCGCCACCGCACGCGCGCCAGGATGCTGGACCGGGAAATGGTGGGTGAGTTCCGGTTTGAAAGGATTATTGGGCGCAGTCCGCTGATGCTGGATGTTTTCGCCAGGATACGCCGGGTTGCACCGCATTTCCGGACCGCACTGATTACGGGGTCCAGCGGTACGGGCAAGGAACTGGTGGCGAAGGCGCTGTACAAGCTGAGTCCGGTTGGCACCGGGCCGCTGGTGGTTTACAACTGCGCGGCGATTGCTGAAAATCTGATGGAAAGCGAATTGTTCGGGCATGTACGCGGGGCGTTCACGGGAGCTTCGTCGGATAAAACCGGGCTGTTTGAACATGCGAACAATGGTGTGTTGTTCCTGGATGAAATCGGCGAATTGTCAATGGCGGCACAGGCGAAACTGCTGCGGGTGGTGCAGGAGCAGGAGGTGCAGCGTGTGGGGTCGCCGGCAGTGCGGCGGATTAACGTGCGGATTATCGCTGCGACCAATCGTGACCTGAGAGGGGCGATCCGTACAAAGGAATTTCGTGGCGATTTGTTCTTCCGGCTGTCGATGGTGGAAATCCGTTTGCCTGCGCTGGCGGAACGGCGGGAAGATTTGCCGCTGTTGATGCGACATTTCGTGGATGTTTTCGCGCAGCAGTATGACAAGGCAATTGAGGGGTTAACGCGACGCGCGGAGGCTTTACTCACGCGGTATTCGTGGCCAGGCAATATTCGGGAATTGGAGAATGTGCTGGGATATGCCTGTATGGTTTGCGATTCGGCACGTATTGATATTCATGATTTGCCGGACAGTTTTTCAGCGGGCGGATCGACTGGATCGCAGGTGGGGGAAGAGTCTTTTGGCTGGCCTGCTGTGTCGATGGACGAGATCGGATGGCGACATGCGCGGCGGGTTCTTGAGATGAGCGGCGATGATAAAGTGCGGACGGCGGAAATTCTGGGGGTTAGCCGGGCTACGCTTTATCGGTTGTTGGCGGCGGGCGCTGACGGGGCAGTTTCCATCTGATTTTCGGATAGCTGAACTTACAGAGGGCCTGACCAAAAAAACTATCCTCGTATATTATCCGCGGCCTGGACAATGTACAAGGTTAAGTGCGCCAAGGGGTGATTTCGACGAGGAAGCTGCCTATACCGCGGGGGAAGGAGGTGCCGGTGCGCCGGTTGGCCCTCCGCCAGGCCTCCCAGATATTGCCGGTCAGGACTCCTGCGAGCAGGTAGTAGACTACGCCCGCCTTTTCAAAAAGGACGAAGCTTACCACCGCTACAATGACCCCGCAGATGATCTGATCTGGATACTTGGCGGGTGAAGTGGGTGGGTCCGTGAGGATGATGAACGAGAAAAACAGCACGGCTTCGAGGTCGGGGGAGCGGTAGATTTCGGCCACCCAGCGCGGATCGGCTACGAAAGAAGTGATGGTAAACAACAGGAAATAGACACCGAGAAAGGTGAGGACGAGGGGGATCTTGTTGACACGGTCGGTGATAAATATACCTGCCGCAATCAGGACGATTTGCGCATAAATATTTACCTCAGTCAAGGCACCCCACCAGCTCTGGCCGGTATGGAATACGAAGTAGCTGGCGACGATGGCAAGTGCGGCCGGGTTGAACACATTGGCTGATCGCGAGCGGAAAATGTACTTGCTGAGAACTGCAGCTACTGAGGTAATGGTGATGACGTACCAAGGTTCCTGCACCCGCAGCACCATGGCCACGATCATGGCGGTGAGCAGGGCACCGTCGGGGAACTCCCAGGACTTCTTCTTGTTCTTCATCCGGAGGATGACAGCATCCACGGCACCCGCCGCGAGCATTGCACTCAACAGCCCTGGTAAAAGGACTCGAATGCCCTGACCGGGCGCAGCCATGGCTGCCAGCACAATCAAAATAATGGTGAGCAGACCCTTGGGAGTTTTAAGGAAAGTCTTGAGTTTACGCAGCATGGCGAAGCCCCGGGGTTTCGAAACGGGCAAGCTCAGGGGTAATGATCAGACCGTTGAGGCCCATGCGGTTGAGCAGTTCGAGACCCGCTTCCGGGCCGAGTACAAAGACGGCGGTGGCCAAGGCGTCGGCCAGCATGGCACTGTCGGCTACTACGGTCGCACTGGCCACGCTACGGGCCGAGGTGCCCGCGCGGGGATCCAGAATGTGGTCCTGCCGTTCATAGTCGCCCGAAGTGCAGACAGCATGATTTGAGATGGAGAGCGTATCGATCAATTCGCGGTCGCGCCGGGGGTGGCGAATTCCTACAGTCCAGGGCTTGCCGTTGGGGCTTACGCCTCCCATATAAACGTCGCCGCCGGCGTCGATGGCGAAGTCGCGGAAGGGCTGCAACTCGCGGGCGGCCGCATCCACGGCGAGGCCTTTGGCGACGGCTCCCAGATCGAGAATCAGAGGGCGGAGGAGAGTGATGGTTCGGTTACGGGGGTCGAGACGCACGTCCCCGAAGCTTACATCGTCATCTGCGGTGATCGCGCTGACTACGCTTTGCCCTGTGCGGTGTTCGCGGTTGTAACCACGGGCTTCCATGCGGTGGCCTACCGTCGGGTCAAATGCGCCGCCGGTTTCTTCTGCCACCATGAGGGCAAAGCGCACGGCCTCGTAAAGGATATCGCTGGCCGGTACCGGTATGCCAGTCCGGGCAGTCAGCAGCATGAGTTCGCTGGCCGGATTGAACCGTGTGCAGCGCGCTTCGATTTCGTGAAACCAGCCGAAGGCGCGGTCAAGGGCGGCTTCGGCATTACTGTGATGGGTGACGACCTGTATGGTCGCAAGCGTCCCCATGACCACTTCCGTCCGGACAGGCAAGGCGCTGTTACTTCGCTTTGCCGAGTGCGCCGACGACGGCCCAGTAGAAGGCTCCGGCGCTCTGCGTGGCCCCGGAGACGTAGTCGACTTCAGGACTTTGTCGTTTGGAGACCTGCGGGGGTAGTTTTTCGATGATGTCGCACGAATAACGCGTCAGACACTGGGTGATGGTTGCAGAAGCGATTTTTCCGTCTGCGATGACAACCGTAGCTTCGATATCGCCGTGGCGGCAGGTACCCCAGCCGGCGTAGGAACCGTCTTTCCAGGGAGGGAGGGCGGCGGCTTTGGCTGCTGTGACTGCGGGGTCTTCGGCAGGCGCGGCGGACGTAACGGGAGCAGGCGCGACGGGAACGGATACTGCCGGAGCATCTGTCGAAAGAGTCGCTGCCAATTTCGGCTTAACGGACCCGACCAGGAGAGTTTTATCGCTTTTATTGTTGACGTCCGGTGTGGCGGGCGCTGGCAAAGTCGGGCTGGTTGTCGCGGCAAGCGCAGCTATGGCGGGCAAGGCTGCGCTTGTGGGGCCGGGAGACGGGCCACCACGGGGTGCGGACCGGAGGCCGGCAGCCTGGCCTTCGCCATCCAGTTTGTCTGCCGCCGACTGGGTTCGGGTGTATCCTGCCGCGTAGACAGCGAGTACGGCGGCGGAACTCACGGCCACCAGGCCGTTGGCTACCTTTTTACTGGAACTGCGCAACTTCATTCCACATTATTGTAAACGAAAGCTGCACACACGAAGTACAATGAAGGTGAGGCCGCAGGTATAGAAGCGCACGCCTGAAACCGAGAAGGCATGACATTGTAATCAGATTGTCATATTCTATTGCTATTTGTTGTTATACCGTCTTTCATCCACGTCGCGATTGCAAAACGATACTCCATCTTCACCACTAAGTTCCATGGAATCTGTTTGAAGCAGCAGTTTTGCGGGTAACAGCCGTTTGGGTCATTTTCTCCCGGGGAGCGATAGCAGCGTGGTTGAAGTTCAGTTCAGGGTTAGCAGCAGTTCAAATATTAAAGGAGTTTAACGATGCGAAAAGGCTTATTTTCCCTCGGTCTGGTGCTCACACTCGCAGTGAGTGCTTTTGCTCAGTCAGCCGGTACGGGTTCGATCTCCGGTTTGGTGCTTGACGCCAGCGGATCGGTAGTTCCGGGCGCGACGGTTCTGGTAACAAATGACGCGAAGGGTGTTCACCGCACCATTGAAACCACGAGCGGTGGCATCTTCACTTCGCCCAGTCTGATTCCGGACAGCGGCTACCAGGTGACTGTCTCGAAGTCGGGTTTTTCCAACTACGAAGCCACCAATATCAATCTCTCGGTTGGTCAGAATGTGGATCTGCACATCACTCTTGGCGTTGCTTCGACCACCACAACGGTTGACGTTTCGGCGACTGGTATCGCGGTTGAATCCACCAAGACGGACGTTTCCCAGCTGGTTGATCAGCGACAGATTCTGGACCTTCCGAACAACAGCCGTCGTGTCGATTCCTACGTGCTGTCAAGCCCGGGCGTGGCTCCTGACGGGGCCTTCGGCCTGCTGAGTTTCCGTGGAGTTGCCGGCCACAACAGCTTCCTCACCGACGGCAACGACACCACCAACCAGTTCTATAACGAGAACGCCGGACGCACCCGCATTTCCAGCCCGATTTCGCAGGAAGCAGTGCAGGAATTCCAGGTCATCTCAAGCAACTTCTCTGCTGAATACGGCAACGCGATGGGCGGTGTGATTAACACCGTTACCAAGAGTGGCTCGAACACCATGCACGGAACCGGCTACTGGTTCTTCCGCAACCGTTCGCTAAACGCACGCGACCGTTATGCCGTGTTTAATCCCCAGGATATCCGCAAACAGGGCGGCTTCAGTCTCGGCGGCAAGCTCATTAAGGACAAGCTGTTCTACTTCGTTAACTACGAAGGCACGCGCCGCAACTTTCCGGCCATTAACAGTCTGACTTCGGGCATGTTCACGGCAGCCGGCACACTGAACTCAGCGGCTAATCCCTGCCCGGCACTCACCGGACCGCAGGCAACTGCTGCGCAATGCGCCACCGCGGTCAATATGATTTTGACTCGCAACTTCGCCAACGTTTCCCGCAGCGTGACGCAGGATCTTGGTCTGGCCAAGCTTGATTATCATTTGAACGACAAGAACAGCCTGAGCTTCAGCGTTAACATGCTGCGCTGGGTTTCGCCGCACGGTATTCAGGCAACCGGCATTGTGTTCAACACCGGTGCCCTGATAGGCAACAACGCCGATTCAACGGTTCGCGACGGCTACGGTCGGGCGCAGTGGGCCAGTGTCATCACTTCCTCGCTGGTGAACGAAGTTCGTTTCGGCTGGTTCCATGACCGCTTGTTTGACGCTGCCAGCGATGACTTTCTTTATCCGGGTCTTGGCCGCGCAGGTCTTACGGTCGCGAGCACCGGCAACCTCGGGGTTGCCATTTCTTATCCGCGGCTCAATCCCAGCGAAACCCGCTATGAGATCGCAGATAACCTGAGCTGGAGCCATGGTGCCCACACCATGAAATTTGGTTTCACCATCGCCCACACGGAAGATTTCGTGAAGGCCTTGAGCAACCAGTTCGGCAGCTATAACTACACCACTCTGAACAATTTCGCTCTCGATTTCAGCGGTAACACCACGGGCGGGAAGAACTGGAACACTTACTCCCAGACCTTTGGCAATCCGCAGATTGATACCAACCTGGTCAACTACGGCTTTTATGCCCAGGATCAGTGGCGTCTGAGTCCGCGGATGGTAGTTAACTACGGCGCGCGTTATGAATACACTTCCATACCGCAGCCTACGATTACTAATCCTGATATTCCGGCCACCGGCGTAATTCACTCGCCCAACCTGAACTTCTCCCCGCGTGTTGGCTTCTCGTATGCCCTCACCAGCGATCAGAAGACTCTGTTCCGTGCGGGTTATGGAATGTTCTTCGCCCGTTTCCAGTCGGGCCTGGTTGAGAATCTCTTCCTGTCGAACGGCGTCTATCAGACTGCCATCACCTATAACGCGGGCACCGGTGCGCAGCTTGCTGCCGGACCGGTCTATCCGAGTAACCTTTCCGCCACGGCCTTTACGCCGCCGGCTGGCACGGTTAACATTCTGGTTGCCGACAAGAATCTTCGTAACCCCTACACGCATCAGGCGAACTTTGGCATCGAACGCCAGTTGTCGGCGAGCATGAGCCTGAATGTCTCTTACATCTGGAGCCGTGGTGTTCGTCTTTACGGGGTTCGTGACCTGAACGTTGGTCCGGCTGGTGCGCCTATCACCTATACCATCGCAGATACCGCCGGCAACCCGACAGGCAGCTACACAACAAATACCTATCGGACCCGCCCTGATCCCCGCTACCGGCAAATCGGCCAGCTGGAAAATCCGGGTCTCAGCTATTACAACGGTTTGGCCGTACAGTTCAACAAACGGGTCAGCAAAGGCTTCCTCGCCACGGTTGGATATACCTGGTCACATGCAATCGATTTGAACCAGAGTAACGCCAGCAACAACATCTTCTTCAGCTCGACACCTTCCAGCTACGAGAACGGCAATTTCTCTTCTGAAAAAGGTTCTGCTGCAAGCGATGTCCGGCATCGTCTGGTGATCACCGATGTTTGGGCACCGACATTCACGAAGAACAACAGCATGATGGCCCGCTACCTGGTCAACAACTGGCAGATCAGCTCGGTTACCACCCTGCAGACACCTCAGCCGGTCAACTCGACAACCAACGTTTCGGGCAATGCCTTTACGGGTGCTCTGGTGTCCGGTTCTCTCAACGGCCTCGGTGGCGGTTTCAGCCGCGTTCCGTTCCAGCCAGTGAGCAATCTGAACATTGATTCCATTTACCGGGTTGACGCCCGCCTTGCCAAGAAACTGCCGTTCACCGAAAGAGTTACCGGTTATCTGCAGTTTGAGGCGTTCAACGTATTCAACACTCCGTACGACACCAGTCGCCGTACCGCCGAATACGATTTTAGCGGTACCACTCTGAAGCTGAGACCGGATTACGCGACCCCGAGTTCAACCGCGGCCAGCCCGGATGGCACCACGTCCCGGCGCGCTCAGGTTAGCTTGCGCGTCCTGTTCTAAACTGCGGCTCTAAACTGCGGCTCTAAACTGCAACCTAACGCACCAAAAAGAAAGGCCGGGCTGCGAAGCCCGGCCTTTCTTTTTGCCCGTGATAACATTGGCTTTCCCGCCTTTTTTTCATTTTTCAGTTCTTCAAGGATTCTTAAGTTTTAATGATTCGCGCCGTAAAAGGAACCCGGGACTTATTGCCTCCGGACACCGCCGTCTGGAACCGCGTGGATGCCATCGCGCGGGACGTGTTCCGTGCGTATAACTACCACGAAATCCGCACCCCCATTCTGGAAGAGACGCAGCTGTTTGCCCGCGGCGTTGGGGCCGAAACCGATATCGTCTCGAAGGAAATGTACACTTTCGAAGACCGTGATGGTTCATCGCTTACTTTGCGGCCTGAGAACACGGCGTCGGTGATCCGTGCCTATATTGAACACCGGCTGGACCAGCGTCCGGGAATTCAAAAACTTTATTACATTGGCCCGATGTTCCGCCGTGAACGTCCGCAAAAAGGCCGATACCGACAGTTTTTTCAGATTGGCGCGGAGGCTATTGGGTCCGAATCGCCTTTCGTTGATGCGGAAGTGATCGAGCTTGTCGTCGAAATTCTGACCCGTGCCGGTTTGCAGGGTTTTACGCTGCTGCTCAATTCCGTGGGCGATCATAACTGCCGCCCGGCGTTTGTTGAAAAACTTCGGGAGGCGCTGCTTCCGGTGGCTGCGCAGCTTTGTACCGATTGTCAGCGCCGGACGGAAACCAATCCGCTGCGCGTGCTGGATTGCAAAGTGCCCGAAGATCAGGCGATCATCAACGCGCTGCCTTCGATCCTTGACCATCTGTGCGATACCTGCAATCACCATTTCACTGCCGTTCGCGCTCATCTGGACAGCCGGGGCATCCCGTATGAAATTCGCCCGCGTATGGTTCGAGGCCTTGATTACTACATGCGGACCACGTTTGAAGTGATCCACGGAAATCTGGGGGCGCAGAATTCGGTGCTCGGTGGCGGTCGCTATGATGGCCTGGCGGAATCGCTCGGCTCGCCGGTGCATTCCCCTGGTATCGGTTTTTCGATTGGTGAAGACCGTCTGGTGATGACGGTGGATCAAACGGAAGCCCAAACGGAAGGCGAGCGACTGGCCGTCTTCATGGCTCCGCTGGGCGAAGCTGCGCTGCTTCATGCCGGGATACTGGCGCGCGATTTGCGCCGCGTTGGAATTTCCGTTGAAGTGGCTGCAAACGCGAAATTGAAGCGGGCCATGGAACTTGCGAATAAGTCAGGCGCACGGTTTGCGGTGATCCTGGGTGACGACGAAATCGCAGCAGGACAGTATTCGTTAAAAGACATGCAATCCGGCGAACAGCACCGCGTGACGCGCGAAGAGCTGTTTCAGAAAATCAGGAATCAATAACCACTCATGCATCAGTACCGATCTCATACCTGCGGCGAACTTCGCGAATCCGATGTAGGCACCTCGATCCGGCTCTCCGGCTGGCTCCGTAACCGCCGCGACCACGGCGGAGTTTATTTCATCGACCTGGCGGATCACTATGGCGTCACACAACTGGTGATTGCGCCGGGCACGGACATGTATGAAATGGTGATCCGGTTGCCCAAGGAAACGGTGATTCGCGCCGACGGCGAGGTGGTCCACCGTGAAGAGGGTAAGGTCAATCCGGCGATGGTTACCGGTGGCATCGAAATCAAGGTCACTGAAGTGGAAGTGCTTGGCCCCGCGGAGCCGCTGCCGTTCAACGTTTTCCCTGAGACTCAGGTGCCGGAAGAGCTGCGTCTCACTTATCGCTTTCTCGATTTGCGGCGCAGCAAGATGCACGCGAATATCATTCTTCGCTCAAAGGTAATTGCCAGTATCCGCCGCCGCATGGTTGAGCTTGGCTTTACGGAATTCCAGACGCCGACTCTGACCGCCAGCAGTCCGGAAGGCGCGCGCGATTTCCTGGTACCTGCACGCCGGCATCCCGGCAAGTTCTATGCTTTGCCGCAGGCACCGCAGATGTTCAAGCAGATCATTATGGTGGCGGGTTTCGACCGGTATTTCCAAATCGCGCCGTGCTACCGCGATGAAGATGCCCGTGCTGACCGTTCGCCGGGTGAGTTCTATCAGCTCGATCTCGAGATGAGCTTCGCTACACAGGAAGACGTTTTCGCGGCGGTTGAACAGCTGATTGTCGGAGTGTTTTCAGAGTTCAATCCTTCACGGCCTCTGACTCCTGCGCCGTTCCCGCGCATTGCTTATCAGGACGCGATGCTTTGCTATGGCAGCGATAAACCTGACCTGCGCAATCCGCTGATTATCCGCGAGATGTCGGATGTCTTTGCAGGTTCCACGTTCAAGGCGTTTGCAGGCAAAACGGTGCGCGCGCTGAAAGTGCCACAGAGCAGCCAGCAGACACGTTCATTCTGGGATCGTCTGGAAGCACGGGCTAAGGAAAACGGCGCTGCCGGGCTTGCCTGGCTGCTGGTTGAAGCTGACGGTTCATTGAAAGGCCCGGTGGCCAAGTTCTTCACCCCTGAAGAGGCAGCCACATTAAAAGCCCGTACGGAAGCCGGAACCGGAGACGCGATCATCATCATTGCTGACGCTGCAGCGGCGAAGGTTTGCCGCATCATGAGCAACCTGCGGGATTTTCTGGGCAATCAGCTCGGTCTGATTGAACAGAATGTTTATAAGTTCTGCTGGATTGTCGATTTTCCGATGTATGAATTCGACGAGGAAGCGGGCAGGATTGAATTCAGTCACAATCCGTTCTCCATGCCGCAGGGTGGCTTGGAAGCCCTGAACACGCAGGATCCGCTGACCATTAAAGCGTTTCAGTACGACATCGTTTGCAACGGGTACGAGCTTTCATCCGGAGCCATCCGCAATCACAACCCGGAGATCATGTATCGGGCCTTTGAAATTGCCGGTTATCCGAAATCGGAAGTGGATGAGCGCTTCCGGGCGCTGGTGAATGCGCTCAAGTTCGGAGCGCCGCCACACGGTGGGATTGCGCCGGGTATTGACCGCATCGTGATGCTGATTGCTGACGAGCCGAACATCCGCGAGATCATTATGTTCCCGATGAATCAGAACGCGGAAGATTTGATGATGAATGCGCCGTCAGCAGTGCGTCCGCAGCAGCTGCGGGATCTTCACATCAAGGTCGTCGAGAAGCCGGCTGGCAGCAATCCGCCCGGCACGAAGTAAAGCCGTTCGCGACAACGTTTTCGATCAGCGCGGCGAGGCCCTTCACGAAGAGTGGATGGGTTCCCGCCGTGCCTGCTCTTACGAATTCGATTCCATGTTCCTTCGCGATTTCAGCGGCTTCCAGATCGAGGTCGTACATGACTTCCATGTGATCTGACAAGAACCCCAGCGGCACCACAATCAGCTTTTTCGCTGAAGTTGCCCGGATATAATCGCCGATATCCGGATCGAGCCAGGGCTGCGAGGGCGGGCCGCTGCGGCTTTGATACGCAAAATTCGGCGCACCCAAACCCAGCGCTGCGTTTACCTTCCCGGCAGCTTCACGCAATTGATTTTCATAAGGCGCGGTCGCCGCCATCGAAACCGGAATGCTGTGCGCGGTATACACCACTTCAGCCCCCGGCAACTTCGCCAGCGCATCTACAACGCGCTCCGTCATCGCTTCAATGAAACCTGAATTGTTCCAGTACGGTGGAAGCTTTTCAACTGGAAAATCCGCGCCGGATGCCGCAATATCTTCGCGGTACTGGCGGCAACCGGAGTAAGACCCGAACGCCGAGGTGGCAAGCGCCAGGGCGTGCGTCACTCCGTCATCCTTCATCTTCTTCACGGTGTCGCTCAGCATCGGATGCCAGTTGCGGTTACCCCAGTAGACGGGCAAACTCACTTCTTCGGTCAGCGCCTCAATCAACTCCCGGCACTGATCGTTAATCGGACTTTTACCGCCGAAGTGGTAGTAATGTTCCGCCACTTCAAGCATTCGTTCACGCGGGACGTTCCGGCCCCGCAGCACGTTCTCAAGAAACGGGAGAACATCGTCCGGGCCTTCAGGCCCGCCAAAAGAAATCAACAACAACGCGTCGTAGGCCATGTGCTCACTTGCCGGCGCGGGGCCGGATGATGTCGGAAATCAGATCAGGCTTTGATTCATCACGCACCAGATGCGGATACTTTTCGCCGTCATGGTAATCGATGCTGAAAGACTTATAGTAGTCGCCATCTTTTATCAGCAAAACGATGGGCGTGGTGGTCTTCACAGCATCCTCGACCACGTTGCGCAGCAGTTTGGGCGAAAATTCCCGGCCGTTCACGGCGATGATTTTGGTCGCCGGAGCGATGTCGGCCTTTTCTGCAGGCATGCCCAGATTGACGTCCACAATCTCTCCGGTGTCTTTGAATGAAAGGCCAAGAGAATAGGCAAGTGAAGTAAATTTGCGCGCAGTTTCCGCTGCCTGGGCAAGCCCAGGGCGCTCGCTGGTATAAACCAGTTTGTAACCGCCATTTTCGATGCCGCCGAGGGGAGCGTGAGGTGCCGTGGAAGTCAGACGGTCGCGCCAGAATTTCGCCCAGTCGTAAGGCTGTACGGAATTCAGGGTTCGCACCACATCGTCAAATCCATAAGGTTTAACTTCGGCGCCGCCGGAAGGTCCGCCGGCCCAGGCTTTGCAAAAATCGTCGATCGATTTCGTGCCCTGGCTGAGCGTTCTAATCATCACGTCCGCTTCCAGCCACAGCAACGTCCCCTCATCATAGAAATCCGTGGTGCGTCGCAGGGACTCATAGTCGGGGCGGGACGAATAAAGTGCCTGAGCCGCGACGGCGGTATCTTCGAGCGGTCTCCATGTGCGCCCGTACTGGCGGTCGAGCATGGCCGCCTGACCAGCCAGCCGATCAAAATAATCCTGCGTGGTGGCGAGGCCCGCGCGCGGTGCCAGCACCTCCCCCAGATAGTTGGTTAACCCTTCATAGACCCAGAGCAATTCGCCCTTCATGGGCTGGGTGTAATCGGGAGTGGCGAGGCCTGCGGGGCGGCGGAATTTTCCGTTCCACGAATGGACGAACTCATGCGGCAGCAGATAGGAAGTGATGCGCCGCAGGTCCTCATCCACCAGCGCATTTTCTTCCAGCCGGTCGTCGCTGGAACCATGATGTTCCAGACCGAAGTGGGCGATATGATCGCTGAGGGTATTCAGAAAGTGGTACTCAGCGTAATGGTGAGCGCCGAAGAGCGTATTCGCTTCTTGCACCAGGTTGCGGAAGTGCCCCGTCATTTCTTCACTGATGCGGGTGGCGCGCTCGCTGTCCGCGGCTATGTGCAGGTAGTGCGGAACCGCTCCACCTGGATTCAGATCAACGGTTTTGAAATTCGCTCCGGTTTGCACGGGCGAATCAATCAGCGTGGTGAGTGATGAAGGTTTGAAAGAAATTTCGTTGCCTGACTCCCTGTCGATAGGAAGCGCCGTCGCGTAACGCCAGCCCGCAGGCACCGTCATATTTGCCTGAAATCGCAACTGATCGGAAGGGACGCCTTTTGGATACAACAGGAACTGGTTCCAGCTTAATACCGCCAGTTGGGACGAGGTGGAACTGCCTGAAGAAAACCCGCCTGAATCCGGGGGCAGGATGTACTCCACGTGAACGTTGAGCGTGGACACACCCGCCGGCACATCCACGTGGAACTCGTACATCTCGACATCATCGCGCCTCCAGGAAATTGGTTTGCCGTTGCCGGAAATTTTCAGCCCTGCCAGGTCAACGATGGGGCCGGTGGGGCCATGTTCGCCGGGAATCCACTTGGGATACATCAGTGACAGCGCGCCTGCCGTAACCGGGAAATGCATCTCCGCTTTGACCAGGCGGCGTGTGGCCGCTGTCGCGTCGACACGAATCTGAATCGGTGAGGTCTGGGCAAGGACGGAGGCAGCAATGAAGATCGGCACGGCGAATTTCAGAGGGCTCAAGTGGATTCTCCTCCTCCAATTATGCAACCTGAGTCCTGTGAAGTTGGCCGAGGACGTCCGGCACGGGGCAGGGCTCCGCCCTCCATATGCCAAGATCGCCTCATAACTTGCCAACAACGCCCATTGCTCCAGCAGTCACCCCCTTATAGAATTGGTTGCTGAACATCCCGCCCGGTTTTGAGTTCCGGTGCAGGGACGGGGCTTTTCAGAAACAAGGAGAAATTTAACGATGTTGAAGCGTGCATTGTCATGCGCACTATATATGTGTCTGCTCATCGCAGCAACTGCCATGGTATTCGCCCAGGGAACCGGGCTGATATCGGGTACGGTCACTGACGAATCGGGAGCTGTAATGGCGAACGCGTCCATCACGATCACGAATAAAGCCACGGGCGCAAGCCGAAGTGTGAATGCAGGGGGCGAGGGTCTCTACAGCGCCACTGCGCTCCCTCCGGGCGCATACGAAGTCCGGGCCGAAGTGACGGGATTCCGCACGGTAGTCCGCGAAGCCACTGTTCAGGCGGGCAGCCCCACTACTGTGAATCTCGCGCTCTCCATCGGTGCCAGCAAAGAAGTAGTGACAGTTGAAGCCGCCACGGCGCAAATCAACTACGAAAGCAATACCGTTGCAGGCGTGATCGCCCGCGAGAGTATTCAGGAACTTCCGCTCAATGGCCGTAACCTGCTGCAGCTTGCGACGCTTGAACCGGGCATTACGTCAGCACCGGCGTCCGTCGGAGTGTTTAACTCCCAGTTCTCCATCATCGTGCTGGGAACGTCCAACCGCGGTTACTTTACAGTTGACGGCGGCAGTATTGTCGACAACGTCGAAGGCGCGGGCACGGCTATGAATTTCTCGAACGAAATCGTTCAGGAGTTTCAGACGGCCACCATCAATTTCGAACTCGGCAACGGTATCGCGAGTGCAGGCTCCATCAACATTGTGACGCGCTCAGGCGGCAACGATTTCCATGGCAGCGGCTACTTCTTCTTCCGCGACCACAACATGGCGGCTTATCCGGGCCTCGCCCGCAGCAGCCTGGTGACCAGTCCGTTCTTTGCGCGTCGCAACCCCGGCCTCTACCTGGGCGGACCGATAAGGAAAGACAAGCTGTTCTTCTTCGCGAATTACGAATACACAAATCAGGTACAGGCCGTTCAGGTGCAGCCCGACCTTCCTTCCATCCGTGGCTTGCAGAATGTTTTCTCCAGCCCGTACCGGCAGAAGAGCATTACCGCGCGCTTTGATTACCGCATCAATACAAACCACAACGCGTTCCTGCGTTACTCGCACGACGGCAATAATGGTTTCGGACCACAAGGCACAGGCGTTGCCGAACCTTCCAACTGGACCAACCAGACCAACTGGGCCGATCAGGGAGTCGTGGGTATCACCAGCGTTCTCACCCCGACCATCGTGAATGACTTCCGTTTCGCCATGTTCTATTGGGACCGCATCAATACGCTGCCTCCCGAATCGCAATGTCAGTTCCCCTGCCTCGGCTGGGGTCTGCCGTCGATCGCTTCGGTGGTCGGTTCCGGCAGCTTCGCGTTCGGCAACAATGCCATCACACCGCAAATCGGCATTACCCACCGCTACCAGTTCATCGAATCGATTACCTGGCAGAAGGGCAATCACCGCCTCCGCGCAGGCGGTCAGTACCATCAGGATCGTTCCCCGATTGCATGGGGTTTCTGCACCCCGGCCTGCGAAGGCGCGGTGTCTCCTGAATACGTCGCTTCCATTGTCAAGGATGCCGCTACCCGTGCAGGTATATTCCCGAACCTTCCGACAACCATCACCAACAACGCGGATCTGCTGAATCTGCCGCTATTTGGTTCGCAGGCGTCATCAAGTGGCGGTATCGGTATCGGCTCTGCCAACAATCCCGGCGCTTATCAGCAGGCCGGTTATCACAACAACCGTCCGCAGATTTTCGCAACGGACAGCTGGAAGTTCCGGCCCAACTTAACGATCAACTACGGCCTGCAGTGGCAGTACGAAGGCGGAGTGTTCAACAGTGACGTCCCGAAGCCCGCGTTTGTCGCGCCGCTGTACGGCTCCGATCTTTCGGCCACCAAAGTGAACTATCTCGAACTCTCGCCTTCCGTCGGTTTTGCCTGGAGCCCGGGCAAGAGCGGCAAGACGGTAATTCGCGGCGGTGTCGGCATCTACTTTGAATCACAGTCCATCTTCCAGCGTTATCGTGATCGCAACCTCATCACGCCGCTGGGCAATGGCCGTGTGACCATGTCCACCAACCTCATCACCAACAGCCTGCCGGGTAAAGTGGTCGTCGGCGCAGGTGGCGTTACCACGCCGCTCGCCATCGGTGCCGCCATTCCCACTGGTACGCTGACCAATATTTCAATCGGCGAATTCGTACAGATGCTCAATGCTCAGATTCCTGTGCTGCTCCAGCGCTTCGCGCCGGTCCAGCAGACCAGCGGCACGATCGCAGTCAGTGCGATTGACGTTGCCAAGTCTGGAGTTCAGCTCTACCCGCAGAACTTCCCGCTGCCCCGCAGCTATCAGATGTCTCTGGGCCTCCAGCGCGATCTCGGCGCTGGTTTCGTTATTGCCGCTGACTATGCCCGCAAAGTCACGACCGATGTCCAGGTGGGTGAAGAAGATCTCAACCACTTCAACGCGTTCAGCAACGGTGTTCGGTCGCCTGCGATCCCTTTCTGCGCCAATGCAGCCGGGGCTTTCACGGCTAACTTCACGCCGGGCGTACAGTGTTCGAACGGCCCCATCACCTTCTGGGTGGACGGCGGTCGTGCAGTCTACAACGGCCTGCTGATGAAGCTCACCAAGAAGATGTCGCATCACTATCAGGGAACGGCATCTTACGCCTTCCAGTCCCTCGATGCTCTTGGCAATATCTACAACCTGAACAATTACAACCAGTCGTTCGGCCCGCAGCTCGCGCACCACAACCTGAATGTGTCAGGTATCGTGCAGTTGCCGTGGGGCATTTCGCTTGGCTTTAACTCATCACTGATCACGCGGACTCCCATCGGGGCCTATGTCCCCGGTGGTGACCTCACCGGGACCGGTGCCAACCCAACTGCCAGCGCACAAAGCATGCTGCCGGGTATCACCTTCAACTGCTTCAACGCCGGCTGTGGCAAGGAGGAACTCGCGACTGCTGTTGCGAACTTCAACACCGCCTACCTCGGCAAGAAATACCCGAACGGCGGTGCGATTCCGCAGCTCATCCTGCCGCAGAATTATGAATTCACCAAGCCGGTGATCTCGCAGAACTTCCGTCTCACCAAGACGTTCAAGTTCCGTGAGCGCTATTCAGCGCAGGTACTCGCGGAAATGTTCAATGCATTGAACATCGCCAATCTCAGTGGGTACGGCACCGCCATCGATACGGTCTCGGCAAACCCTGCCACGCAGGCGTTTAAGTTCGGCCAGCCGACGCAACGCTCCGCCCAGACCTTTGGTCAGACCGGACCGCGCGCCGTACAGGTTGGAGCACGCATCTCGTTCTAATCACAAGAGAAGCCGGCCAGTTCATTCCGGTCTGGCCGGCTTCTCTTGTTAATGAAAATCTGATCCTACGCCTGTCGGCGGGCGTGAACTCGCTGTAACATTCAAGGCAGGACCGCTCTCCTGACCCCACATTCAGTGCCGTAGTAAAGTGCTGGCACGCCTTATGGCACTGCGGACACGTTCCGTCTGAATTCCACTGGTGCCGACCCAGCGGACACAGGACCTGGTTCCAGACTGAAGTCCACGCCACCCCCACCCGCAGTTTGGCATCCAAACCGAATTACATTAGGCGACCGGAGTGCCTGCCCTCAGTTTTTCGTCCACGCGCCGCTCGGTTGAGGCGATGGCATAGGTTTCTCCCGCGTCATTTACCAGCGCTGATACAACAAGCGATACCTGCACAGCCCGGCCCCCTTTGCCGATCCGTTGCGTTTGCCACGGCTCCAGCGCGCCAGCCTCGCATTTTTCCCGGACCAGCGCCAGCGCTTGTTCCGCGTCGTTTTTCGGCATCATGTCCCGAATATTCATAGCCAGCGCCTCGGCCTCGCTCCACCCGTACATTTTCGCAGCGCCAGGGTTCCAGGCAAGAATCCGACCCGTCATATCATGCACGAGGACTGCGTCTCGTGAATATCGCACCACCACTGCCAGTCGTCGAAGGGTTTCGGAAATCCTGCAGGGACTCCTGTGCCTGTTTCATCACCGAAATTTCGGTAAACGTGATTACCGCGCCTTCAATCACGTTTTCCAGTGTCCGGTAGGGCCGGATCCTCAGAAAATACCATTCCCCGGTTTTGGTTTGGACTTCCGTTTCCTTCGGAACCAGGTTTTCGAGTACCTCATGAATATCCGCGGCCAAATGATCGTAGCTCACAAAATTGGATCGGATCTGGTCAACCGGGCGACCGACGTCGCTCTCAATCAGGTTGATCAGCGCCGAAATCGTGGGCGTGAACCGCAGAATTTGCAGCAGATGGTCCACAAAAACGGTGCCGATGCCGGTGCCGCTCAACAGATTCTTCATGTCACCGTTGGCACGGGACAAATCGGCAACTTTGGTCTGGGGTTCGCTGTTGACGGTGGCCAGTTCTTCATTGACCGATTGCAACTCTTCTTTGGAGGTCTCCAGTTCCTCGTTGGTGGCCTGCATCTCTTCGTACACCGACTGCATTTCTTCATGCGCGGAGCGGAGTTCTTCGTTCGAGGTCTCCAGCTCCTCAATCGAGGTTTGCGGGTATTCGTCCTTCGAACGTAACTCCTGCTTGAGCTTCACAATATAAGCATCAAGATCCGGTACCAGGTGAGCGGCCCCGTCTACAAGATCGACCGCTTTTTCCGAGGAAAGACGAGGATCCGCCGGAGTCTTTTCCTCGAGCAAAACCATAAACATGCCGCGCGTGACTGGTCCGTGGGTATCTGCGGGGACCGGCAGGACGGTCAGGTCGATGGTTGCGAAGGCGTCTTCGTTCTTCACCCGCAGGCCAGCCTGACGGGTAACCGCTCCCAGTGATACGGCGGTTTAGCTAGCCAAGGTGCTGCCAGTTCGCGCCGGGCAACTTTATTTTCTCCTGTAAAATCAGTCGTTTCGGGCGTATTCACGTTCTGTGGGTTGGTGCGGTGGAGCATAATCAATCCAGTTCAACTCAGACCACTTGACAACGCAACACTCATATTTCATAATTGGGTTGAACTAATACGACGAATCAGGAGATCCGCATCATGGGCAAAATCATAGGAATCGACCTCGGCACCACCAACTCGGTGGTTGCAGTCATGGAAGGTGGCCAGCCCACCGTTATTGCCAACCAGGAAGGCGCACGGACCACACCATCGGTCGTAGCGTTTACCAAGGCTGGCGAACGCCTTGTCGGTCAGGTTGCGAAACGGCAGTCGATCACGAATCCGGAGAATACGATTTTCTCCATCAAACGCTTTATGGGACGTCGCGCTGACGAAGTCACCGAAGAGCAGACCATGGTGCCGTATAAGGTTGTCCGCGGCGACAACGGGGACGTGCGCGTCGAGACACAGGGCAAGAAGAATTCACCCCCTGAGATCTCCGCCATGATTCTCACCAAGCTCAAGGAAGCTGCTGAAGCTTACCTGGGGCAGAAGGTGACCGAAGCAGTGATCACCGTTCCGGCTTACTTCAATGACGCGCAGCGTCAGGCGACCAAAGATGCCGGCAAGATTGCTGGTTTGGACGTTAAGCGCATTATCAACGAACCCACCGCAGCCGCGCTTGCTTACGGTCTCGATAAAAAGAAGAACGAAACCATCGCCGTGTATGACTTTGGTGGCGGTACGTTTGATGTTTCGATCCTCGAAGTGGGCGAAGGCATTGTCGAAGTGAAGTCCACCAACGGTGATACACACCTCGGTGGCGACAACATTGATCAGCGCATCATGGAATGGATCATCACCGAGTTCAAGAAAGAACAGGGGATTGACGTTTCCAAAGATCAGATGGCTCTGCAGCGCCTCAAAGAGGGTGCCGAGAAGGCCAAGATGGAGCTTTCCACGCTGCTGGAAACTGAGATCAATCTGCCCTTCATCACGGCGGATGCGAGCGGCCCCAAGCATCTGGCGATGAAGCTGACCCGTGCCAAGTACGAGCACATGTGTGAGGATATTTTCCAGCGTTCGGTTGGCCCTTGCAAGCAGGCTCTGGCGGATGCAAACATCACGCCGGACAAGATTGATGAAGTGGTTCTGGTGGGCGGCTCGACGCGCATTCCGCGCATCCAGACCATCGTTAAAGAACTCTTCAATAAGGAACCGAACAAGACGGTGAACCCTGATGAAGTGGTTGCCATTGGTGCCGCCGTTCAGGGCGGTGTTTTGGGCGGCGAAGTGAAAGATGTTCTGCTGCTGGATGTGACTCCGCTGTCGCTCGGAATCGAAACCCTGGGCGGTGTGTTTACCAAACTGATTGACCGTAATACGACGATCCCGACCCGCAAGAGCGAAACGTTCTCCACGGCTGCGGACAGCCAGACGTCGGTCGAAATTAAAGTGTTCCAGGGCGAACGTGCCATGGCTAAGGACAACCGCCAGCTGGGCCTGTTCCAGTTGATTGGAATTCCGCCAGCCCCGCGCGGTGTGCCGCAGATCGAAGTCACGTTTGATATCGATGCCAACGGCATTATGAACGTGGTTGCCAAAGATAAGGTCACCAACAACGAGCAGAAAATCACCATTACTTCCTCTTCAGGCCTTTCCAAAGAAGAGGTCGAGAAGATGACTCGCGATGCCGAATCTCATGCGGCGGATGACCGCAAGGAGAAGGATGCCATCGACGCACGCAACCGCGCCGATTCCATGGTTCACAACGTCGAAAAGACGTTGAAGGAACACCGCGACAAGATCGGCGATGCCGATGCGAAGAACATTGAAGCGGCCATTGCGGATGTGAAGCAGCAGATCAATGAAAATGATCCTGAGAAGCTGAACGCCGCGACCGATAAACTGACTCAGGCCAGCCACAAGCTTGCCGAAGCCATGTATAAAGCTTCTTCGACGCCGGGTGGTGCGGATGCTCCGGGTGCTCAGCAGGGCAGTGCTCCTGGTGCCGGTCCGGAGAAACCCAAAGAAGACGTGATGGACGCGGAATTCGTAGACGTAGACGACAAGAAGTAATTTTGGCTCATTGAGGCAATGGCGTCTGCACCC
This sequence comes from Terriglobia bacterium, assembly GCA_025363475.1. GTDB lineage: Bacteria > Acidobacteriota > Terriglobia > Bryobacterales > Bryobacteraceae > BOG-234. Next base: position 4,288 of record JANYDS010000026.1, on the reverse strand, counting down.
AAGCACGACTATTACGAAACGCTCAGCGTAGCGCGCGGCGCGTCGGATGACGAAATCCGCAAAGCCTACCGGAAGCTCGCGCGGAAATATCACCCGGACTTAAATCCGGGTGATAAATCCGCTGAAGACCGTTTTAAGAATGTTCAGGAAGCCTACGATGTCCTGAACGATAAGAAGAAGCGCGACATGTACGACCAGGTTGGCTTCTACTCCGATTCCGGCTTCGGCGGACCTCAGCCGCCGAGCGCCGGACGGAGCCATCCCAACATGGATTTCAATGGCTTCGATTTTTCGGATATGTATAAGGGAGCTAAGGCCGAATCCGAAACACGCAAGAGCAGCGGCGCGTTTAAAGACATCTTCAGCCAGTTCTTCCATGGTGGGGCCGAAGAGCATGTTGAAGAAGTGACGGAAAAGGGCGCGGACCTGGAATACGGGCTCAATATCAGTTTCTGGAAGGCGATTCGGGGTACCACGGCAAAGATTGAAGTGGCGCGGTATGACGGTTGTCCGACCTGCCACGGCGTAGGGGGCAATGACAGCGGTTCGGTCGCCTGCCCGCAGTGTAATGGCAGCGGCAATGTCAGTCAGATGGCTGGCAACATGAAATTTAATCTGACCTGTCCGCGTTGCAGTGGAAAGGGCCGGCTTAAGAATGCCTGTGCCACTTGCCACGGTGAGGGCCGGCTGGCACGCAAAGAATCGGTGGAAATTCGTATTCCTGCCGGGGCGCAGAATGGCTCGCGCTTGCGGGTTGCGGGCAAGGGTAACGCCGGCAACCAGGGCGGGCCGCCGGGCGATCTCTACATCACCACTCATGTGGAAGAGCATCCGCTTTTCCGGCGTGAGGGCGATAACATCCTGCTCAAAGTTCCGATTACGGTGGCGGAAGCAGGGCTTGGCACCAAGATCGAAGTGCCCACGATCGATGGCAGGACGGGTATGAAAATCCCGCCGGGCACGCAGAACGAACAGAAGTTCCGGCTTCGCGAAAAGGGCATCTTTAATGCGCGCAAGAATACGCGCGGCGATCAGATTGTCCAGGTGATGCTCAAGGCTCCGATAGTGCAGGATGAACGCACCAAGGAACTGCTGCGCGAACTGGCGACGTTGCATCCGGAAGACCCGCGGGCGGCGCTGTTTGAGGGAGATATGGGCGATGCGTGAGAAATCCAAAGCCGCTTATATGATTTCGTCGGTGGCGGAGCAGTACAGCCTCCACCCCCAAACCCTGCGCCTTTATGAACGGGAAGGCTTATTGAAGCCCAGCCGCAGTGACGGGAACACGCGCCTTTATACGGATGAAGATTTGGAACGCCTTGAGGTGATTTTGCACCTTACGCGTGATCTGGGTGTGAATCTGGCGGGGGTTGAGATCATCCTCAATATGCGGGCCAGGATGGAAGCGATGCAGGCTCAGATTGAAGAATTCGTACACAGCCTGAACAGTGAACTGGCGAACCGCCCCAAGACGATGCGGCCGGAAGACCGGAATTCATTGATTCCGATCATTCGCATCAATCTCTAACTGGTGCCCCCGTCGGCAATACGCACCAGGCGAGCGATTGCTCCCATGACTGCGGCCATACTCACATCTATTGTTGGGTTCTCGTCCGCAGGCACTCGGTTCTTATCAGACAGGCGCTGTATTCGTTCTGACAGACCCTTTAGCTAGCTGTTCATCAAAATCCATCGTCTAACTCCCCAGCACTTCGATCATGTCCGGACCGCAGATTTTAGCCAGTTCGGCTTTAAATTCGCGGTCTGGTCTTACTTTGGCGGGGATGTCGAGAATCATGGAAAAATCCTTCGCCGATTCCAGTTTCAGACGAACCTGCGTGTCACCTGGTTTGCGGGCGAAGAGTTCATGAAGTTTGTCGGAATCGACCCGGCCGACATAAACCTTGATCCCGATGAGCGTCGGAAGCGGAATCCGGACCACATCCAGCGGCACAATATCCTGCACCGAAATTTTAGTCGGGTTGCCTTCTTCCGGCAGGGCCGAACCGCGGATCAGTACTGCCTGATCTTCCACCAGTGAGGCGGCTAGCCGTTCGTATTGCGTGGTGAAAACCATGCCGTCTATATTGCCCAGTCGGTCTTCGATCATGAACAACGCCCACGGTTTGCCTTCCCGATTGCGCTTCTTGACGACGCCAGTGATCATGCCGCACAGGGCGACTTCCTTGCCTTTTTCCAGGCCTTCCAGTCTTGAAGAATCGCAGGTGGCGAGTTCGGCAATCTTGTCTTCGTAGGCATCGAGCGGGTGGCCTGAGACGTAGAATCCGAGCAGCTCTTTTTCTCCGGTGAGTTTGTCTTTCTGGCTCCAGTCGTTGGCTTTGGGGAGCATCGGTTCGGGCTGATCTGCTTCGAGCGGTCCGCCGAAGAGGCCGGTCTGGCCGCTATCGCGGTCTTTCGCTGCGCGGTTGCCCGCTTCGATCGCACCATCCAGAGCGAGAAGCAGCTGCGCACGCGTACCCTGCAAGCCATCCATCGCCCCGGCTTTGACCAGGCTTTCCATCACGCGGCGATTGATGGCCTGCATGTCCGCGTGTTCGCAGAACTGATAGATCGATTTGAAACCGTTCAGTTCGGTGCGGGCCTTGATGATGGCTTCTACCGCTCCTTCTCCAACGTTTTTGACCGCACCGAGGCCGAAGCGGATGGCATCACCCTGTTCATCGCGCACCGGCGTGAACGTGTATTCGCTGGCGTTCACATCCGGCGGCAGCACGCGAATATTCATTTCGCGGCATTCGTTGATGTACTTGACGACCTTGGCTACGTTCCCGGTTTCTGACGTAAGCAGAGCTGCCATAAAATCCACCGGATAGTGTGCTTTGAGCCAGGCGGTAATGAACGCAACGTAGGAATAGGCGGCTGAGTGGGACTTATTGAAACCGTACCCGGCGAACTGTTCCATCAGACCGAAGATTTTCTCGGCCTTCTTCGCCGGATGACCACGTTCTGCGGCCCCTGCGACGAATCGACTACGCTGCTTCGCCATTTCCTCGATCTTCTTCTTGCCCATCGCGCGGCGAAGAATATCGGCATCTCCCAGCGAGTAGCCGCCGACGCGATTCGAAATCTGCATGACCTGTTCCTGGTAGATCATGACGCCGTAGGTTTCGGAAAGGACCTCTTCCATTTCCGGGACGTCATAAACCACTGCCTGTCGGCCATGCTTGCGCTCAATAAAGTCATCGATCATCGCCATGGGGCCGGGACGATAGAGAGCATTGAGCGCGGTGAGATCTTCGATGCGGGAGGGCTGATAACGACGGAGGATGTCGCGCATCCCGGGTGATTCGAACTGGAAAATGCCGCTGGTGAAACCTTTGCAGAAAATTTCGTAGGCGGCGGGATCCTCGCGGTCGAGTTCTTCGGGGTCGACCTTGACGCCGTGGCGTCGTTCGATCAACTTCAGCGCGTCATCAATGAGCGTCAGCGTGGTCAGCCCGAGGAAATCCATTTTGAGCAAGGCGAGTTTATCCAGCCCGTTCATGTCGTACTGGGTAACGATTTCCTCGCGGTTGGTGCGGTAAAGCGGGACTATGGTACGCAGCGGAACGGGCGAGATGACAACGCCGGCTGCATGGACGGATGAGTTGCGCGCAAAGCCTTCGAGGCGCAACGCGACATCCAGCACCTCCTGAACGCGCGGGTCCGCTTTGGCCAGGGCCGCGAAGCCAGGTTCTACCGCCATGGCTTCTTTCAATTTGATGTTCAGAGTGTTGGGGACGAGCTTGGTGATCCTGTCGACATCAGCAAAACTCATGTCGAGCACGCGGCCCACATCTTTAATCGCGGCACGCGCTGCCAGGGTGTTGAACGTGATGATCTGTGCGACCTGCTCGCGGCCGTATTTCTCAGTCACGTACTGGATCACTTCACCGCGGCGGTTCATGCAGAAGTCCACGTCGATATCGGGCATGGACACGCGTTCGGGATTGAGGAAGCGCTCGAAGAGGAGAACGTTCTGCATGGGATCGATGTTGGTGATCTCCATGCAATAAGCCACCAGCGAACCAGCGCCCGAACCACGGCCCGGGCCGACGGGGATTTGGTGGTCGCGCGCGTATTTGATAAAGTCCCACACGATGAGGAAGTAGCCCGGGTACTTCATCTGGCGGATGATGCCGATTTCGTAGCTCAGACGGGCTTCGTATGCGTGAATGGGGTTGCGGCGCTGGCCGCGGGCTTCGAGGTGATGGATGGCGGTATCGAGGCGCTTCTTGAAGCCTTCGCGGCAAATCTCTTCAAAGTAGCTGTCGATAGTGTGGCCGGG
>JANYDS010000093.1 GCA_025363475.1 Terriglobia bacterium | reverse complement strand
GCCCTCTGCGTCCATGTCGAGTTGGCCTTTGAACAATTCCGTCGCCGGCGAATGACCAATGGCCACGAACAAGCCGTCGACGTTGAGGGTGCTTTCCGCCCGGTTCGCGATGTTGCGCAACTTGATGGCCTGCACGCCTTTGGGATTGTCGCTGCCGTTCCGCCGGGGTGCGCGACATCCGTTCTTGTGGGGCGTACCACTCAAAGAAAGAACGCTCCCTGGCGGTCGCGGCTCAGCCTGCCGTATTGCGCAATAAGCAAACCAACGTACAATCAGGAGGTTTGGCTGCACTGCATATTATCCCGCAAAGAATTTAGGCACGAATTATAAGGAGCCACGCCATGCATATCGTTCCCACCGTTCCCCTCACCCGGATTGCTGTTTCCAGGTTTCTGACAGGACTTCTTCTGGCGGGCGCAGCGATGCTGTCAGCGCAGACTTTCCACTCGCCTTCCACTTCAGATGGCGAGTGGCCAACTTACGGTGGTGATCTGGCCAGTACGAAATATTCGCCACTGGATCAGATCACGAAAGACAACTTCGCCAGGTTGAAGATTGTCTGGCGCTCCAAAACTCCCGACGCAGCCCTGACCGTAACCCTGCCCGGCGGCGCTGAGTGGACAGCCTCACCAGGCCTCATCTTCGCCGAATTGAAAAAGCTGGATGCCAGCCGCTGGCGTGACAACTCGTCGCCGCTCACTGGAAACTTCAAAGCAACACCGCTCATGGTGGGAGGTACGCTCTATTTCAACTCGCCGTTGTCGGTTGGCACTGCAGTGGATGCCGCAACAGGTGCCACGAAGTGGGTCTATAACCCGAAAAGCTACGAGGCCGGAACGACAACCATGTCCGCCCGGTGGAACCAGCGCGGCGTAGCGTACTGGACAGACGGTAAGGATGAGCGGATCTACTGGGGTACCGGCGACGGCTTTCTGATTGCCGTGGATGCAAAGACGGGCCGCCCCTGCGAGGACTTTGGCGAGCACGGCCGCGTGGATCTGATGGATGGCCTGCCGCATGCGAAGCGCGGAGATCGCGACTTTCTGAACGCGCTGACCTATTCGGTCCAGTCCCCTCCGCTGGTTGTGCGGGACGTCATTGTGACTCCCGCCTCGATCTCTTCCTACATCCTAAAAAAGGAACAGATCCCGGGCTGGCTGCGCGGCTTCGACGTGCGCACCGGAAAGGTAAAGTGGACCTTCCACACAGTGCCCCGGCCGGGCGACTATGGCATGGACACATGGAAGGACGATTCGTGGGCAACATCGGGCAAGGTGACGGTCTGGTCCATGATGAGTGCCGACCCCGAACTCGGCCACATCTACATTCCCACCAACACCACCGCCCCGGATTTTTACGGCGGACATCGTCACGGCGATAATTTGTTTGCCGAAAGCATTCTCTGTCTGGATGTGGAAACCGGTAAGCGTGTCTGGCATTTTCAGACGGTTCACCACGGCCTTTGGGACTACGATAATCCGGCGGCACCGAACCTTCTCAACGTCACAGTGGACGGCAAGCCCGTTAAAGCACTCGCTCAAATCACCAAGGAAGGCTTCGTCTTCACGCTCGACCGCGTGACCGGAAAACCTGTCTGGCCAATTGTCGAACGGCCCGTCCCGCCCTCGGATGTTCCGGGTGAAGAGGCCTCGCCCACTCAGCCTTTCCCGACCAGGCCGCCGGCATTTGAATACCAGGGCGCACAGGAAAGCGATCTTGTCGACTTCACGCCTGCGATTCGTGCGATGGCGCTGGAGGCCGTAAAGGGTTTCAGACTCGGTCCGCTCTATACGCCGCCCTCGCTACAGGGAACGCTTCAGCGGCCTGGCGCTTCGGGCGGCGGGAACTGGGGTGGCGCGGCGGTGGATCCGAGCACAGGGATTCTGTATGTACCTTCGCGAAACGCCTATACGCTGAACGCGCTGGCATTACCCGATCCGTCACTGAAAGCCAATTTAAAGTACGTCGAAGCACGTGCCGCGCCCCCTGTTATGAAACAGGGTTTGCAACTCTTCAAGCCGCCCTATTCGCGGATGACGGCCATCGACATGAACAAGGGCGAACACTTGTGGATGACTCCGACCGGCAACGGTGACCGGCTCCGGAACAACCCGCTGCTGAAGCCGCTCAATCTTCCTCCGCTGGGAGGCAGCGGTTCCATCACGGGACCGGTGCTGACGAAAACGCTGCTGATTTATGCGCTGTCAGCCGGGGGCTCGGGCGACGGGCCGCGGCTGGTAGCTTATGACAAAGCAACGGGCAAGGAACTGGCATCTGCTGACCTTCCCGGAATCGCGCTCGGTACGCCCATGACATACAAATTGGGCGACAGGCAGTACATCGCGCTGACGGTCAGCGGCATGGCCGGAGAACTCCCGGAGATGATCGCCCTCGCGCTGCCTTGAACCACACTGGAGCAGCGGATTGCCACATTTTCGGAGGGATAGCGGCCGGTGCAGTGATGGACCTCGGCAGATACCACGGGAGCAAGCTACTCGGGGCGGTACATGTCAACACTTTTGAGACACTTCGAAACACTATTTACTGACTTTTATTCTCTGACACTGTTGTCATGAGCTTGGGCTGATCCGGAGCAGCCCGCGGCGCAAGGTATTTGATTTCCCCTTTCCCGTTACCCCTTCGGGGCAAGCCGGGGCGGGCGCGATCCCCCTGCACGGCCATGCTGGCCTGCTGTCAGGTCAGCACCTGAGGTTGTGGCTTGTTAATCCAGACCTCCGTGGGTGCTGGCAGCGGTTGCGGCGGTTTACCAACAAAGCGTTCCGGGTGAACGCTGTAAGCGGCGTCCAGTACGGCGCGGCGCTGCTTAATAGCAGCGGGGGCGAGGCCATGGTGAACTACAGCCGGGGCAAGAAGACCCAGTCCGGAATCGCGATGCTCTTCGTTGTACCAAGCGAAAAACGCTGCGCAGAAAGCCCGCGAGTCCTGCAGCGAACCGAAGCGTTCCGGGAACCCCGGTCGGTATTTCAGGGTCTGGAACTGGCTTCCCGAATACGGGTTGTCGTCGGAGACATGAGGGCGGCTGTGGGTTTTGGTAACCCCGAGATCCGCCATCAGAAAAGCCACCGGCTTCGAGGTCATCGAAGAACCCCGGTCCGCGTGAATGGTCAGCCGGCCTTTTTTGATCATCTGTTCGGCGGCAGGTAAACCGCAATCCTCAACCAAACCGAATATCAATCATCTGGCGCGAGAGTAACGGCGAAACATCTGTTGTGAACGTCGCGCAGGTGCCGGCGATTGCGGTTTGGACGATTTCACGGAACTCTCCTGGAGTATAGGCCCGGCGGACTGACTGGCGACCGTCTGCTGCTGCTTCTTTGCCGATCAGGGGGCAGATAAAGATCGTGAACAGCCACAACGGCATCGGGTGCCTGACGAGGTCGAGGATCAGGAACCTGCGGCAGGAACGGCTGACGTTGCGGATTAAGTCGATATTTTGCTCAGGCGTTAAATGATGCGCGACGAAGGAACAGACTGCCACATCCGCCAGCGGTAGACGTTCAGTAATCGCATCCGCCGCAATGATTTTGACCTGATTGCTATGCCCCGGCTTGGGATCAATCCCTGTCACTTCCACGCCCAGCTTACGCCGCAAATAAACCAGCAGCGCTCCGCCCCCGCAACCAATATCAATAACACTCCGCACCGGCTGCGCATCGTTCCGGATGAACCGGGCCAGCGTGGGATAACTGCCCAGCAGGAAATGCACCCGCTCCAGGTCGCGGTGAAACTTCTCCAGCACCGGCCCATTGACTTCAGGTGAATCCATTAACTCTGGTTCGAGGGAGCGCAGCATTATTTCCCCCGGGTCAGACCCAGCGCGCGAATCCTTTTGTGCAAATTCGTGCGCTCAATCCCCAGCGCCCGTGCCGCGCCGGACACATTCCAGCCCGCGTCTTCGAGCGCGCGCAGAACATGCTCCCGCTCACCCGATTCCCGCGCTTCCTGCACACTGGTGCGCCCGCCGGCTTCCTTCTGCGGTAAACGCAATTCCAGTGGAATCGCCGCCGCCGTGATCAGATCTCCGTGCGACAGAATCGCCATCCGCTCCACAACATTGCGCAATTCCCGCGCATTGCCTGGCCATTTCCAGTCTTCAAACGCCTCCCAAACTCCGGCGTCGAAACTCTTCTGGCGGAAACCATTGCGCCCGCAAAAATCTTCCAGAAAATACTCCGCCATCGGGCGAATATCCTGCGGACGCTCGCGCAGAGCCGGTACGCGCAACGGCACCACGCTCACCCGGTAATACAAATCTTCGCGGAATTTACCCTGCGCCACCATGGCGCTCAAGTCGCGGTTGGTGGCCGAAATCACCCGTACCGTCGCACGGATAGGCTGCTCACCACCTACCCGGTGGAACTCACCTTCCTGCAACACCCGCAGTAGTTTGGCTTGCGAATTGGCGTGGAGATCACCGATTTCATCGAGAAAGAGCGTGCCGTTATCGGCCAGTTCAAATTTGCCGCGCCGCATGGATGTCGCCCCGGTAAACGAACCCTTCTCGTGGCCAAACAATTCGCTCTCGATCAGATCCCCTGGAATCGCCGCACAGTTCACCTTCACAAACGGCCCCGCCGCAAACGGACTCGCCCCATGAATATGCGCCGCCAGCAGCTCTTTCCCCGTCCCCGATTCACCGATCAACAAAACCCGCGCATCCGACCCCGCGGCCATCGTCGCCTGTTCCAGCACGCGTTCAAATGCCGGACTGCTGCCGATCATCCGCGACCCCGGCCCCACCGCCTCACGCAGCCGCTTGTTTTCTTTCCTGAGACTGCCCTGCTCCAGCGCATTCTTCACCGCCACCATCACCCGGTCACGGCCCAGCGGCTTCTCAAGAAAATCGAACGCTCCGCCGCGCGTTGCCGTCACCGCGTCAGCAATGGTGGCGTGGCCGGAAATCATGATCGCCGGCGCTGTAATTTCCGCATCCTGCAACTCACGCAGCAGCTCGATTCCATTGGCATCCGGCAACCGCACGTCCAGCAGGAACAGATCGATCCGGCCCTTATCAGGGAATGCACGCATCTCCGCCGCCGAATGAACCGCATTCACCTGATACCCTTCGCGCTCCAGAATCATGCGCAAAGAGCGACCGATATTTTCCTCATCATCAACGACCAGAATTCGCCGGGCTGCCATTACTGATTCAAGCTACCTTGCTCAAACCAGGCAGCAACACGCGAAACCCTGCCCCGCCCAGTTCACCGGCAATCAGCAAAATGTCGCCTCCCGAAAGCAGCGCACTCTTTCGCGCAATGGAAAGCCCCAGGCCCATGCCGCGTTTCTTAAAGGAAATCGTCGGCTGAAACAGCGAATTCCGCGCAAGTTCGCTCAGGCCCGGCCCCGAATCGTGGACCTCAATCGCCACACGGCCATCCACGGGCCGCACGCGTGTCAAAATCTGGCCGCCGTCGCCCGCAGCCTCAGCCGCATTCTCCAGCAGATTGACCAGAATTCCCTTCACCAGATCCGCATCCGCCAGAGCATCCGGAGCATTCTCCGCCACCTCTACGGCATACCGAATTTCCGGATGCGCCGATTTCAAAAACGCAATCCGTTCTTCCACCAGCATGTGCAAATCCAGCGGTTCGGGACACACCGGCGGCTCCGATGAAAACTCCGAAAACGCCCGAATTCTGCGCTCCAGAGATTCAATCTCATCCACCACAATCCCTGCAGCCTGCTCCAGAAAACCCCGGTCCGGTTCATGCCCCCGCGCCACCATTTCTTCCACCGTTAACCGGATCGGCGTCAGTGAATTTTTCACTTCATGGGCCGTCTTGCGTGCCAGAACCTGCCAGCTTGCCAGTTGAGTCAAATTGACCAGACGGTCGCGGCTTTGTTCCAGTTGCGACGCCGTGCGGTTGAAAGCCTCCGTTGCCAGGCCGATTTCATCCGTACGGTCATTCAACACGCGGATGCGGAAGTCCCCGGCCGCCAGGTTTCGCAGCGCTTCCGTTAGCTTGACGATGGGGCGGCTGAACCTCGTCGCCACCAGCCAGACCAGCGCCAGAGCCACCAGCCATATCGCCGCCGCCATCAGGCCCCAGGTCACAAAAAACCCGCGCCGCATCCCTTCGAGCGATGTCACCGTCCGCCGCGCCCCACTGTACTCGCGCGACAGGTCAGTCATTCGTACCGAGAGAGGCCGCAGCCACACCTGCACCCCTGTCGGCCTCTTCAGCATGTAAAGCAGCTGACTGCCGCCCTCGCCGAGCGTGACAAAGCGTTCTGTATCCTCGCTGTCCGCAAAATCATCGGCGGCTTGCCGCACCGCGCCCAGAGCAGCCACATCCGGCGCAGGGTCAACGGCCGGGATCGGAGCCAGCTTGCCCGCAAGCGCATCCGCCTTCAAATGTTCCCTCGCCTGCTGGTAATATTCGCGACCGGTCTTCTCAAGCGAAAGCGATAAATCAGACAGCTGACTCACCGGCGAAAGCCGCAGGCTCCGGTCAAGTAATGCCGTTGTAACCCAAACCGTAGCGCCCAGCGGAATCAGCGTGGCGGCAATGAAAACCAGCGCCAGCCTGGTGCGCAGCGTCACCCGCGTGGCCCCCGGATCTCCACTTTCTTCAGGTCCGTCAGCCGGTAGGGTCCACTGTTCAGCAGCCACCGTGGTTGTGCGCTCCGTGCCGGACGTCCGAAAATTTCAATCAGCCGCGTGATGTTGATGCCGGGATCGCCAATAATACCCAGCTGATCTTTCGGGTCTTCTCCCCGGAAATCCACTTGCAACCAAAAATCCCGGTCCGCCGGAAGTTGCCCGCGCTCAACAGCCAAATTCTCAATACACCACGTCTGCGCCGCCTGCGCCGACAAATGCGAAATCGTACGCCGCGATTCCGGTATCTGTCCGATCCGCGTCACTGAAAATTTCTCTTCCCAAATGTCGTAACTCAACGCAAACCGCGCCAGAGACCGCGCCGCCGGTGCCAATGAATTAGGCGAAGTCGTAACCGTCAACTGCCCGATAAACGCAACCGACGCCCCGTCCCGCAGCCGGTCCAGCGGCTTGCCGTGCAGAAAATCCACCTGCGGCAGCGCCACTCGCAAATAATCCCCATCGAGACGCACAGTCATAGCTGGTCCGCTGCTGGTCACTGCCAGCGCAGACATCGCAAAAACACAAGCCATGAGAATCGGTTTGTTCAATCGTTCATCTCAATAATTCATCTTAATAATTCATCCCTGCCATCAATACTGGTTCGACGCGCCCTTCCCTTAAAGGAAAGGCCAGAGTCATGACAAAAACACCCTGCCTGAAAGAAACCCCGGCGGAGTGCCGCAGTTTCGCCGCACGGTCAGACTGCCACAGCGTCCCGCAGTCATAAAAACCCTCAACCGACTTATCGCCCACCCGGTATGCGTAACTCATCTCGTTATGGACCACCCGGCTTCCACCCAGCGGATCAATATCATATCGGTTCCAGCCCCGCAAACTGGAACTCGTCCCCAGCACGAAACGGTCGAACATCGGCGCATCCCCGGCAATCGACCCTGCCGTAAACACCTCCGCCGCCCTGTGCCGCCCCGACTTCACTTCGTATTTCAGTGAGATCAAATGACGCGCATAGGCATAGGTTGAACCAAATACACGCGATACCAGGCGCAGGTCGTACTTTCCCTCAATCTGTTGCTGGGCCACGTCTCCCTCAATCTTATGCCCGAAAGCAGCCCCGAAAGTGGTGGCGTTGGCCCACCGCTCCTGTCCCCCGGCCACTCCGGCTTCCATCCGCTGGAAACTCATCCCCGCCGAAACCGTCACCGAACGAACCGGAGTAAATTCGACAGACGGCGCTACATTCCACCGCGCCCGGTAGATCTCAGGCTGGTCCCACCCGGCCGCTGCAAGCGTCTGCGCAGCCCACTGCTCGTGATAATCCTCAAACCCAACGCGCACCCGAACTTTTTTGGGACCCAGACCTGCGCTTTCAAACTGCGCTCTCATCCCGGTAAACCGCTCGGTCAGATCATCACCATTGCTGATCAGGCCAAACATCAAAATGTTCTTGTGGAAACGCGTACTGGCGTCAAGCTCGCCGGAAAAATGCTGTTGGGAGTGATAGAGAAAACGCGGGAGGGAAATTTCAAAGGCCAGCTTGCGCTCTACAACATCGAAGTTGACCCGGATGCGGTCCGGTTCGCTGCCGCGGGAAAGATGCTGCGTCACGGAACCAAGATGAAGCTGCTCACGAATTTCGCGCGCCAGATCTTCCAGAATGGCCGCATCACATTGCTGCCCCACCAAATCAAACAAACGACTGCGCAGCGGAAACGGCAAAGCCGCATTACCAAGCTTTGCGACTTCCACGCCAGCCAGCGAAACGCTCTCAACAAGATACCGCTGATTGACGTTAGTCTCGGCCGCCGTGCGCAACAAGGCCTGACCCGCCCAAAGCGGCGTTAAGCACACCGGCACACACACCAGGGCGGACCCCAGCAGCAGTGACCGCATCAGAAAGAGATTCACCTTCGGCGACATTCGCGCTCTAAAAGCACGACAGAGACCGAAACCGAAGTTATTGAAATGATTACAGCAAGTCACCGGAGCCTGTGTCCTTAGTATCACAAGTGTGAAACAGGCAACCGGTTTAAGCCGCTTTACAGTACTTTTGCCAGTTCCGTGGCGAAAGCGCTCTTGGGTTCATGTTCCCGTTTCTTGCCACCGCGGCTGCGTTCCGGCCGGCCTGCGCCACCTGCTGCGCTCACACCAGCACCCACAGGACGCTGTACGGCGCTTCGGGGACCAGAACCTGCACCAGCAGGAGCAGGTAAACCTTTCACCGCACCCTTGGAGGGCTGAGCCGGGTTGGCACGAAGCACTTTGTCTTCGAGCGGTGCGCGGTCGAATCGGCGGATAATCGCCTGCATTTCGTCCGGGGTCGGCGCTTCCACAAACGCGAAGCCCTTGGACTCCTGCGTTTCGTGGTTCCGAATTACCTTAACAGAATCCGCGACGAGGTCTTCCGCGGAGAGCCATTGTTTAATGTCATCGGCGGTGACCCAAACGGGCAAATTGCCCAGAAATACGGTAAAGCTCATTAAGTTTGCTGTGTTTACTCCCTGGTTGGATATAGGCGAAATGCGAAAAGAGAGAGGACTCTTTTGCCTGCCTGATCATAACAGACCGATTTTGCTGGTGCAATGTTACCCGGAACCGAAACTGTTGCTACTCCGGTTCACGCGAATCATGTCCTTCAGAACGCCCGCTGCGCCGCACAATTTTTGGTGCCAGCGGCGTAACCCCCGCAGCCAGCCCGCACACCCACGCAAACACCGCCGCATTCGCCGGTGTATACAAATTGAAATCCACCGCACTATGAATCAGCAGCGCCACAACTGACCCCAAACACCCCACCGCCACCCACCGCATCTCTGACGCCTGCGCTGCTATCCGCACACTGCGCTTCACCACCAGCCCCACCATCAGCACCGGCATCAGAAACCCGATCACACCCAGTTCCGCCAGCCCCTGCAGATAATCGTTATGCGCATAATCCACCACAAACTGCCCTTCCAGCGCCTTGTATTTCAGAAACGCCGTCTGAAATCCACCCATCCCCGCGCCCGTCAGCGGATAATCCCGCACCACCCCGATCCCCTCCCGCCACAGCGCCGTCCGGCCCTCTGACGAATGTGTCGCAAACCGGTCCACCAGCGAATCCGGAGTCAGGACGAGAAGCGCGCCAAAAATCACCGCACCCAAAACCAGCCCCGCCACCACACGCTGCCGCAGCGGCACCTCGCGCCCAACCGACATCACAGCCATGGCCAGCGCCGCACCCAGAAACCCCATCAGCCCGCCGCGCGAGAGGGACAACACTCCTGCCGTCAGCAGCAGCGCCGCCAGCCCCAGACCAGCCACACCCTTCAATAACTCCTGCTTCGCTTCCCTGCCGCCATTCTGTGCCATGCGAATTCGCGCCACCCCGTACATCGCAGCCAGCGGCATAGCCATTTCCAGCAGCCCCGCCAGGTGGTTCCTGACAACATACGTCCCGCGTACCTGCGCCTCGCCCGGAGCCGTAAACTGCAACAACGCCAGCGCCGCCTCCACCGCCCCCGCTACCAGCACAGGCCCGGCCACCATCCACGTTTTCCGCCGTGCCCGCAGCGCCAACTCGCGAGCGGCGAGAAGCAGCACCGCATAACTCGAAAGCAGCAGGAAATGATTGAGTGTCACCGCCGGGACAATACTCAAGCTCGCAAAACCCGCCCGCCCCCATTCCGTCCCAAATACCGGCGCAAGGCCCCTCAACAACTCACCCCGCGCGGGCGAAAGCAAATTCACCAGCCCCACCGGCAGGGGGATAATCTGCACCAGAGCCCACACCGGCAGCCCCACCGTTGCCCACGTCAGCAGCCACGCCTCGCGATTACGTTCTGTCTTCTCCCGCCCCCACACCAAACCGCCGGCCAGCCCCAACACACCCACAACCACCAGAAAAATGTCACGCCGCTGCCGGTCCTGCACCTGCGCCTGCGCCACGGGCATCCCCAGCGCAATCACTGCGTAAACAATCACCAGCCCGAAGAGCAGCAGCAGCGGGCCAGTCCGGCTCCGCTCTCCCTCCCTCGACTGGCCATGCGACGAATGCGAACTCAACGGTCTCTCGGTTCCACCGGAAACCCGGCCCAGGCATTGGCAATTCCAAACAATTCCCGAAACGTCGAAAGCGCATCCGTCGAGCTGCGCCACCAGTGCCCGGCGTCATACGGATCATCCGCCGCCGCCCGCACAATCGCCGCCGGATGCGGGCCGTTCCCGTTCACCAGCCCCCAGATAATCCTCACCCGCCGCACATGATATTTCGACGAAACCAGAATCAGCGGACGCCTGTCCGCCCCGGCAAAATGACTCACCGCCCGCAGCTCATTTACCGTGTTGTCCACCAGTTCCGGAATCTCCTTCATCGCCGACCGGGGCACTCCCAGCGCCTCCAGCACCGCTTCACTCCGCTCATGCTCGAAACTCAGCACCATGCCCAGCTTTGCCGCCAGACGGTCCCCCAGATCCGGCGCGCCCTCCGTCATCCAGATCTCCTTCGCCAAACCCTGCCGGTAAAGCTGCGCCGCCTCAATCGCCCGAAAAGGAACACCCCCGCCCAGCACCACAATGGCCCGCGACGCCCGCACCGCATCCGGCGCTTCCAGCCAGTAACCCGCATTGCGAAACAAAGCCACCGCGCCGCCTGCCAGCAGCAACAGCACCACCGCCACAACTAAAACCCTGCGAGTTGTTTTACTTTTGCCCAAACTGAATTCTAGCTTCCAACGATAATGGTCAGGACCGTGCCCCGCAAACCAGCCCGCCTCGCCCTCACCCTCGCCGCCGCAGCGTTGCTCCTGCGTCTGGCAGCGGTCATAGTCGCCCCGGACCATTTCTGGGCCTATACGGTCTATTACGACATGGCAAAGACGCTCACCGAAGGCGGCGGCTATTGCCTCTCGCCCGGCCTCTCCTGCGCCTTCTTCCCTCCGGTTTACCCCACTGTAGTCGCCGCCGGAATCCTCACCGGCCATCCGCTGCCCGCCATCGCCTTCCTCTGCGCACTCGCCGGAGCCGGTACCGTCTGGCTCATCTGGCTCATCGGCAACCGCACCTTCGGAACCACCGCCGCCCTGCTCGCCACCGCCTGGGGCGCCTTCTACCCCTACTTCATCTGGCACGATGCGGTGTTGCAGGAAACCGGTATCCTCACCTTCATCGTCACCGCAGCCATCTATTTCCTGCTCCGTGGCGACCGCTGGATCTTAACCGGCGCCCTCCTCGCCCTCACCGTCCTCACCAAAGCCAACCTCTCGCTCTTCGTCCCCGCCGCCCTGCTCTGGCTCGCCTTCTTCTCGCCCAAACGCGCCCTCTGGACCACCCTCGGCGTCGCCCTGCTGCTCGCACCCTGGGTCGCACGGACGTGGCACGTCACCGGCACGCCCATCATTTATTCCAACGGCGGCTTCTCCCTCTACACCGCCCAGCACCCGCGCACTTTCGACTATTTCCCGCGCCTCAGCATTGATGAAGCCTCCATCGCTGAAGTACTCGAAAACCCGCCCGGCCAAAAAGAAGCCTGCGACCCCGCAACGGACCCCAATGGAATCCGTTGCACCGTTTGGTATTGGAACGCAGGCATGAACTTCATCAAAGCCAGACCCCTCGTCACCCTCGGTCGCGGACTCCAGAAAATCGGCATCGCCTTCTCCCCCGTCTTCAGCCCGGAAAAATCTCTGGCCTTTGAAACCTTCTATTTCATCTCATATTTCCCGCTGTTAATCCTCAGCGGCTTCGGGGCCTGGCGCGCCCGCAGCCAATGGCGCGAACTCGGCTTTATCTACTTACTGATCCTGACCTTCGCCACCGGTTGCGCCGTCTTCTGGGGACACACCAGCCACCGCATGTACCTTGAACCCTGCCTGATGCTCCTCGCCGCCCGCGCCGTTACTTCACCAGGTACTTAACCGCCAGCCGGGGAAACCGCAGCACCCGATACAAAAAGTTCAAAGAAGCAGGCAGATTCACCACTTCCCAATCCTCCACCCCCGGTCGCGTCGCCAGCTTCAGAAAATACCGGGCTTTATCGCGCCACCGTTCGCGCATCCGCAGATGCAGCGAACCGTTGTCCATGATCGATCCTTCGTCATGCCGATCCCCAAACAGAGTCCCAATAATTTCATCCGCCAGCCGGTCAGCCACCACATCCCGCTCCGCCGCCACCTTCACGCCCAGCGTCTTTTCCGCCAGTGCCAGCGCCACCAGAACCATTCGCAAAATCCCCATCCGCCGCGCCCGCCCCAGCACCGCATCCCAGTCAAAAGAACACGAAGTCAGCAGCCACGCCACATCACAAATCAAACCCAGATGCGACCAGCAGTGTTTCGACCCGTGCGCACACAACACCAGCAGCAAATCCTCCCGATGCAGCGAAGGCAGCATCCGGTTACCCAGCGGTAACTGTTCCAGCCTTCCCGCGCAATCCGCAAAATCGAGCGACAAACAAAAATGTGGCGGCACAAAAAACCAGTGGACTTCCAGCAGCGTAGTCCCGTCCGGCCCATACATCACCACTTCGTCATACGAATCCAGATACGCCGCTTCACGCCCCGCATCCAGCTGCAGCTTGCTCCGATACCCGGCCCGCTCCAGTACATCGCGCGCCCTCCAAACATCTTCGCGACCCACCAGAATATCCAGATCGCAAAAACTCCGCAGCGCCAGATTTCGATAAGCCCGCAGCGCCAGCGTCGGACCCTTAAAAGGAATAATCGGAATCCTGTTCGCCGCCAGCAGATCCATCACCTGGACCAGTTCCCGTGTCAGCAGCAGCGAATTCTTCAGATTCGCCCGAAAGCTTTCTTCCATCGAGGCAGGCTTCAGCCGCCAGTAAACCAGCGGCAGCAGCTTGTGCGATTCCGCCAGATCCCACAGCCGGTCCCAGTCGATCCCGTCTGCGTCGAGCGCCCCCGCCTCACCCGGAGCAGCACAGCGCAGCAGCAAAGCTTCTTCAGGCCGCAGCGTCATTCTTCGCTCAGGTACATCGCAGCCGAAAGACTCAGCATCGGCCCCGCGAAACTAAAGAACGGCCGCGCCGCCGCCCCTGCGCTCGATAAATGCCACGTCACCAGCCCAAAATCCACCAGCACCGCGGCCGCGCACGCGGCGATCCACGCCACCGGCAATTTCTTCAACCGCAGCATCCCCAAAGGCACCAGCCAAATCATGCAATACAGTAAGTTCTGATCCAGCAAATTCTCCCGCAACGCCCTCCAGTGATCTCCCTGTGGACCCAGCGCCGCCGCAAACTCCCACGGCCACATCACATGCCCGGCAACTGCGGATTGCAACACCGCAATCCCCACGAATGCTGCAACTCCGGCGGAAAGCACCATCACCCGCCGGTCGAAATACCACCAGACCAGCGAAAAAACCATACAGATCGGAACAAAGGTTTCCTTCGATGCCGCGCCCAGCAGACCCCAAACCGGCAACAGCCATAACCGGCCTGAGAGCAAACTCCAAACCATGCCCATCACCGCCAGCCCCTCGCCTGAATCCACCATCCCCGAAACACGAATATTCGCCGTCTCGAAATTCAGCAGATACAAGCATGCCGCCAGCAGAGACCCTGTAAACCGGCGTCCCACAACTACGAGTAACCACGCCGTGATGGCGGTAAAAAACGAATTCACCACCAGCAGTCCAAAGAAAACCGGCTCCCAGCTCCCTATATGTCCGGCTGCCAAACGAGTCACAGGCCGCGACAGCATCGGAATCAAAACCCGGTACTTTAACTGCGAATCATGCGCGGCTCGCGCCCCGTGAACCGCCAGGTCGTAATAGGCACCTGTGTCTCCGAGTCCGCCCGTCGCCCGGGGATCATACCGGTTCAGGGTCGGATACCCCAGACCAAAACAAATCAGGAAGAAAACAACGATTAGCAGCAAATCCCGCACCCGGCTTTGTGTCTTCATCGCTGCGCCAGCCAGCCCGCCGCATAGCGCCCGCCCAGCGCCAGCAACTCCTCATGTGACCCATATTCCACAACCCGTCCACCAGCCATCACCGCAATCGTATCCGCAATCCGCGCCGTGGTGAAACGATGTGTCACCACCAGCGTTGTCCGCCCTTCAGCCAGCTTTCGGAAGCGACCCAGCCAGTCCGACTCATTCCACGGATCCATCGCGCTCGTAGGTTCATCCAGCACCAGCATCGGAGCTGCCCGCAGAAACGCCCGCGCCAGCGCAATCCGTTGCCATTCCCCGCCGCTCAGTTCCGCGCCATCGGCAAACCACCGGCCCAGCATATTGCTATACCCCAGCGGCAATTTCGCTGCAATCGTATCCGCCCCTGCCGCGCGTGCTGCCGCTTCAATTCCAGCCGTCAGGCCGCTGCCGCCGGGGTCAATATTTCCTGCCACAGTTGCATGGTAGTGGGCAGGGTCCTGAAACAGCACCGCGATCCGACCCCGCAGATCCTCCAGCGCAGCATCTTTGACATCTAACCCGTCCACTTCCACACTGCCCGCTTCCGGATCATAAAACCGGCACAGCAGTTTGATCAAAGTGCTCTTGCCCGCTCCGTTCTCACCCACAATCGCCACCACGGTGCCAGCGGGGATCTCAAGCGAAAAACGATCCAGCGCCTTGCGCTCACTCCCCGGATAGCGGAACGTAACATCACGAAACCGGATTCCCTGGCGCAGCGCCTCCGGCAAAGCCTTCGCCTGTGCGGGACTCTTCACCTCGGCTTCCAGCCCCAAAAACTCAAACAGCCCTTCCAGATAAAGACTGTTCCGATAAATCTGCCCGATGTTGCCCAGCAGCGTCCGCCCCAGCCCGGACCCTTGTTGAAACGCCTGATAGAACAGTGCGATATCCCCCGCCGTAGCCTGGCCGCGTACAGCCCGTGCCGCCATCCAGGCCAGTGCCAGTCCGCTAATCCCCAGCGCCGCTGCTGAGGCCAGAAACTCCGCTACGCTCTGTTGACGCGCCAAATCTATCCGTTCACCAGCCAGCCGCCCGCGCAGTGCATCGAACCTGGACCGAAAATACCCGGCCAGCCCGAACAGCCGCAGTTCCGGGGCATTTTCGCGGCTGGTCAGAACAAAGTCGTAATAGTTGCTGCGGCGGTCATCAGACGTGGTCCGCACGGACCAGGCATGGCTGCGCGCCGCATAATGCAGCAGCACATACATTGCAGGGACTCCGCTCGCCACCAGCGCCACGGGCAGCCAGATGCCGAACATGGTGAGCACCCCAGCCATCGCCACCAGCGTGATGCCATTCTGCGCCAGCCCGCCCAGATTTTCAATCAGCGCTAGTGGAACGCTGGCGGCTTCGGCACGGGCCCGATGCAGATGATCGAAGAATTCGGGGGTTTCGTAAAACCCGAGATCGGCTTCAGCGGATTTTTCCTGCACCAGTCGGCTGATGTGATTCCGGACGAGCTCCGCCTGGGCTGTTCGAACCCAGGTTTCAAGTGTCCGCAGCGCCTCCATGCCGAGCAGGACAGCAGCCATGAAACTGGCATCGCGAATAGCCGGACCATAAACTCCGCCGGGGCGCATGGCCGCCAGGACGGAATTCACCAGGGAGCGGGTCAGGTAGACCTGTGCTACCGGCAGAAGTCCCCGCGCGAGGAGCAGCGCAACCCAACCGATGGACCAGGCACGCGCGGCTTGCCACACCAGCAATGTGGCCTGCGGCAATAACGGGAGCCGCTTCGATACCCGCGAGGCTCGCATATGAATATATCGGAGCATTGATTGTTGTTTCTAAGGCTTAACAGGCTACCTCGGTTTATTGGAACACTGCGGACCTTGTGGGTTAGGAACTTCAGTCCCATCCGCCGCTGGTAATCCTGTTTTTTGAGCGACGTCGCCAGGCAAGCTTTAACCCCGTGTCCGTGATGGCTGGCTCAGTATCAAACGTCGGTGCCATTCGTTTGAGTTTACTCAACTTGTGGCCGGGTTCTTGCCGGAGTCGAGCCGGTCTCCGAGGTTGCCGGGTATTAGCCAGACTTGAAGTATTGCCGGAGATCTCATTCGGTGCAGCTGCTTTGATCAGTTCAAGCGCCTGGAATAGTACAATTCGGTAGTGAATCTCCTTGCTTTTCACGAGTGGCATAGTGGCGACCCAGTCGCAATGCACGCATACCGGGACGCGATTTTTCAGGTAGTCCGTCAGGGGGATGTCGTGGCAGATATCGGAGCGGGACTCGGCGTGCTTAGCCTGCAAGCCTGCGCTGCAGGTGCCGCCCGGGTATACGCCATTGAAATCGATGCCGTCGCGAACCTCATTCCCGACATTGCTAACACTAATGGATTTGCTGATCGCATCGTAGCTTACAAAGGCGTCTCGTTTGAAATCGATCTTCCTGAACGAGTCGATATAGTGATTGCCAGCATGCTGGACAGCTTCGGCGTCGACAGTAACCTGCTGGAGGTTGTCATTGACGCTCGTCGTCGGCTGCTTAAGCCGGGGGGAACAATCATCCCATCCGCGCTCCAGTTGAGCGTGTGCCCCATCGAAGTGACCTCGTTTTACGAGGAGAATGTTGCGCGCTGGAGCCAGCCACGCTTCGGCTTTTCGTTTGGTGATGCGCGCCGGTTTGCCGCAAATCAGAGACTCTGCACGAGAATACAAAGGGAGTCGCTGCTGGCCACGCCGAAATCGTCCGATCAGATTGAATTGCTCTTCGTGGAATCGGCCGCCGTGTCTTTCGATGTGGATTTTTTGATCGAACGGATTGGCGTCTTCCATGGTTTCGCGGGCTGGTTTGACGCGACAATGGCAGCGGGGGTCCGATGCGGTAATTCACCTCTGGATGCTCACGCATTGCCATGGGCGCTTAGCATATTCCCAGTGGAACATCCAGTTCCAGTTCAGCCGGGATATACCGTCAAGGCTCGTATCCGCGCTGTGACATTCCAACGGGAGATTACCTGGGTCTGGAATGCGCAGATATTTGATTTAGCCGGGGTGCCGATTGCCGTATTTAAGCATTCAACGTTTGAGGGATCGTTGATTACCAGGCACGAATTGGTAAGAGAAATTCCCCAATAGTGCTCCATCGCCTCCGAACGCGAGCAGAGGTATGTGGACCGGGAATCTTCAACGCCCGGGGTATTATTTAAACTCCCATGCACGAAACCACCCCCGCAATTGACGTTATCAGATCCGAAAGCCGGCTGGGCCGCGCCGCAAATCTTGCGGTTCAGGTCCGATCCAACAGTGAGATTGTCATAGCGTGGCGAGGGCGTGATATTCGGTGTGGAGCCAATGGCCTCGCCGTACTCGACGCCTTTAGGCAGCCGCGGTCCGTAAAGGAGGCACTGCAATTACTGAGCAGAAATTCGTCCGGAGTCCAGGATTGGCAAGACCTGACTAGCACCATCCTGCAGTTAAAGGCTGAGGGTATTCTCCACGAATCCGGCACCGTCGAACCGTCTCTCACTCAATTGCCCAAAGGTTTTGATAAGCCCCAGATTCACATTAAAATGCTGAATGACCGCAAACGAACCGAGGGCCTGATTGCCGCCATTCGCGAAACGATCATTCCTGGCGACATCGTTTTGGATATCGGAACCGGAACCGGTGTTCTCGCGATTGCGGCTGCTCTGGCGGGTGCGCGCCACGTATACGCGATTGAAGCAGGGGCAATCGGCCGCGTTGCCAGAGAGGTGGTTGCGGCCAACAATCTTCAGGAACGAATTACGATCATCGAAGGCTGGTCAACGCAGATTCATTTGCCGGAGCTTGCTGATTTGTTCGTGAGCGAGATCATCGGCAATGATCCTTACGCTGAGCGGGTTCTTGAAGTGACCCTGGATGCGCGGCGGCGCCTTCTGAAGGCTGACGCCAGACAGGTTCCACGTTCCATTGAAATCTGGGGACTTCCCGTCTCAATCCCGCCCGCCCAGATCAACAAGAATCGGTTTTGTACTGAGCTTCAACACGACTGGCTGGAGTGGTACGGCATTGATTTCGGACCGCTGGTGGAATGCGCCAGCGGGAAATCTTCCCATTTTCTCGCGAAGCCACATATTACGCGCGACTGGGAGACCTTTGCGCCTCCCGTTTTGCTCGCGCGGACAGATCTGCGGAATTTTCGCGACACTTCAATCGCAACAACAACCGCCGCTGTGGCCAATCGCGCGGGTATAGTCACGGGCCTCGTAATTTTTTTCCGGAGCCAGCTTAGCGAACACTATGAGCTGTCAACCGAACCGGCAGAAAGTACGGCTGAAAATTCGTGGCGAAACAGAACAGAAATCCTGCCGTACCAACTAGCCGTCCAGCCGGGAAGTAGACTTTCCATCACTTACGAGTTCCGGGATGGGGCCTGTGAATGCGGCATTTCGCTTGTACCGTGAGTTGCTGCTCGTTGCACAGCAAGCCTAACCTCATCCGCGACAAACGTCTCCAGCGCAACTACCGAACGGCGATCGGAATACAACCGTTGGTGCCCTTCAATAGTTCGTTGATTTATTTCTTTTCGCCACTGGCCGTCAGTTCCCAGCCGTAGCGCTATTTGGACGTATTCATTTTTTGTGTTGGCGATTGTTTCCGGAATCCCGAGTTGGGTTAGAATTGCATACCCGTGTCTGCCACGCATCGAATTCCCCGCAAGAGTCACGATTGGCAACCCGCAGGCGATCGCCTCCATCGTCGTATTAAAACCCGACCATCCCAATGAGTCGAGATAGACGTTAGACGTGAGGTTCAATCCCCAGAAGTCGACCGTACCGACGCGCGGCAAGAGGACGCAATAGTCCCGAGCGGACAGTCCCACAGCGCCGAATGCCAAGTCGAGTCGCTCCTGGAACACTGGTTTCCAATTGGGGTTGCCAACCAGAAACACGAATTGCGCATTGGGTAGACCCTTGGCAATTCTTGCGAAGATGTCGTCATGTGCAGGCAGATACTTGAATGTGGATTGGCAGCAAAGATAAACGATGCTGTCGCCTCGCAACCCAAAACGAGCCCGACTGCTGTCCACTAGTGGGCGGGGGATAAGTGGCTTCCTGTAGTTTACGCCGATGCCCGGCAGCCGGATGAGTCTTTCGGTATATTGTGCATCGCCATCGGCAGGCTCCATCAGTTCACTGGAAAGGTAATAGTCGATGCTGGGTGAACCCGTGGTGACTGGGTGCCCCCAACTCACTAGTTGAACTGGGGCTAGCCTTGCTGAGGCCAGCAGCGCCATTACAGGATCCATTCCTACATCAAGGAATATGGCCGCGTGAAGTTCATCAGCGCGGATGATTTTGCTGCATGCCTCAAATCCACCGTGAAGGTGGCGGAAGTTATCGCTGGCGTCCCGCACTTCGTCCCTGGTTTCGCTTTCAGAACCACCAATTTGGTAACAGAAGACCTCAGCTGCTGTTGAATTGCGGCCTGGTATCCAGCCCGCATGGGATTTGGCTACACTGTGGCGCTGTAAATTAGCAGATATGTAGCCTACACGAATTTTTCCGTTGGAGGGTATTGGCGGAACGTCAGCCGATGCCATCAGCTCGGGATGGGCCGCAGATAATATTCCATGCACAAGGCCACCATAGCGTCGTTGTAAATCCCGGTCGTTTCTTGCCTGATAAGCTAACTCGAAATTGTCCCATTGATGAATGGCATTGGCTGCGGCTTGGGTCGCGGCGGGACCGTCCAGTTTTAGCCCCGTCACAAGAACGTCCAGCCGCCGGCTAAATCTCGTTCGCCAGTGCAGCAACTGGCGGCTGTTTTTGTAGACCGCTGGTAATAGTAGAGCATCCTTGATCCGAAGCAACAGATCGTCGGGAAACCGGACCAGGGCTGCCCTTACTGCCCGCGCAGCAGCTACGATCTTATGGTGCTCGATCAGAACGTTGATGTAGGCGTGTTCCGGGGAGGCAGAGCTAGTGCCCGAATGGACGAAGTGGCGCCTGGCATTGCGCAATACCACTTGGGCTGCTGGGGGAGCGAGTCTCCGGATTAGTTCCGCGAACTGAGTCGGGCCTGCAGGCCCTTTGGCAATCTGCGCCTCCAAAACTCCTGTCTCAAGTTCGAATTCGCGATTGCGCTCGAACCGGAGTCGTTCGTGCTCCTCAAGATAGGCCTCACGCAACATCGGTAGATGGCGCAGCGATCCCGGATTCGCTGTCCCGCTCCAGGAACAGGTTCAGTTTTCGGCCTAACCCGATGAAAGGAACTTCGAACCAGCTATAACTCAACCACGCGATGCCAAAAATCACGAGCAACTTGGCTCCGGGTGGAAGTCGGATTACGTCTGTGAACACCACCTGCTGCCAAAGATATACGCTGTACGAGATTCGACCAATACCTCTCATCAAGCCTAGCTCCAGCAGGCGGGCCAACACGCCATGGGGGCGTGCGACTGTCCCGGCTACCAGAAGCGTGGCGATTGCGGCGCGCCCCCCTTCGCGGAGGTTATCCAACTCATGCGGAATCATGACTATGATCAGCGCCGTCCCCACACTAATCGGTAGGAGCCACCACTCAGCCAGCCAGGATAGTTTTTTTTGATAGGAGAGGATTGCAGCGAGACAAGCGAAGCCAAAACTGTCAAGGCGAAGGTCTGTTCTTTGAAATACAAGATTTGAGAGGTGCAGTTTCTCGCCGAACGGTCGCCAGATTAGCGTTGCGATCACCACGATAAGAGCGGCCAGGAGGGCCTTTTTCATCCCGGCGGCGAGGATCAGTGGCCAAACAATATAGAAGTGCCCTTCAACAGCCAGGGACCAAAAATGTGACGTGTACCAGGATGCCTTGAGCCAATAGTCCGTGTAAAGAAAAAGCGCGGCAACAATCTCTCCACCGGAGATTGCTATTCCACCGAACGCCGCGAGCACGCAAAGGGAGCCAAGGTATACCGACGCCGCTGGCAGGAGCCGAAAAGCGCGTCTTAGATAGAAGGCGCCAATTCGGACCCGCCCTCGTTGCTCCAGTTCCATTAGCAGGAGCATAGTAATTAGGTAGCCGCTAATAGCAAAAAAGAGAAGAACGCCCTGGCTGCCGATTCCGCCTAAGAACCGACTGTCCGGGAAAATATCTTGCGCCCCATGACTGAGGAGCACCATTGCGATGGCTATTGTTCGCCAACCATCGAGCGTGGGAATCCGGGCAGAAGGTGGGGACATATTTATACCTGAGCTTCGTAACGACTCAAAAATCAGATATTTCAGGCCGGACGCATAAAATCCAGCGCTTGCGCATTATGCATGCGGAAGTGCTGGATCTTGAACGCGGACGGTCGTAAATCAGCTAACCTAAGCGACTAGTTTGCGCCGGAAGGAAGCGAGTGCGATTAGACCAGAACCGATTAGCAAAAATGTTGCCGGCTCAGGTATGCCGTTGGTATCAATGGCGACGTTAGAACCCAGCGTGATATTGTCAAAAGCGGCCTGGTTAACCGAGCCCCCAAAGTCGACCGACTTTGCGATACCAGAAAACGCCACGCCGACATTAAACCAGGGACAGAAATCTACCGGATCGCCGTTCGTATCGACGCAAGCCGGGTAGGTCCCCAAATCGAGTCCGCCATTCACAGTCGTTGGGAGCGAAATCGTGGCAAGAAGGTTACCGCCGCCGGTGGCGCCGCCAACAGCGTCATATACATTGACACTGCCGGTAGCAAAAGGTGCCGCGTAGAAAAAAGAGAAACCGGTATCAAAGCCCGCCGCTACATTCATGGTCGCCGCGCCCGCGAGAAAGGCGATCGTAGTCGTACCAGACGGATCGTTGGCGGTATTTCCATTACCGTAGGTCTGATAATCCCTAACCGCGAGCGTGTCCGAACCGAAGGAAATGCCGTAGTTTGTCCCAGAACTGCCTAGGCTAGCTGTACCGCCATTGTAAAAATTCTGGACGTATTCACCGTCCTGGACGCCTTCAAACGTCAGAACGATAGTTGCTGCCTTCATACCCACAGTAGACAAAGTGAGCAGAACGGGCAGGGCGAATAATTTGAACTTCATGCTTCTCCTCCTAAATATATATTACTTCAAAATCTAGTAGATACTACCACATCACAACGCAATTGAACAGTTTTTTTCGAAGGCAGCCGGATCAGCTGCTTGTCACGCGGTGCGTTCGACCTCAGCACGTGGCAGGGCATCGTGTGCGCCATAGGCTTAAGGTTCAAATGCGGCACCTGAGCCAATTCCAAGCTCAGCCAGATCTGCAACGATCAATTGACACAGTCCCGCAATACGAGAAGAGTCCTGATGTGCCACCAATTGGCGTATCGGCGTACATTGAGACAGTTGCCCCAAAACCCGAAACTGCCGAGTTCGCTGGTCCAGTGCATTCATGCTTCGAGCCCAGGAGTGAGGAATCATAGCCAGGACAGCGCCAACACCCGACACCGGCTCGACACGCGGGGCGTCCTGATCGCTGCGCTCCCCCAAAATGTAGATAGCGCCCAGCGGCAATGATTCAGATTGATATCGATATCCGCCGCCGTCCAGATTGAGTCCTCTTTTTTCCCAACTGGGGCTCAAGCGTGGCAGCGCCTCTCCATCTCCGTAGAATATCTCGACCGAAGAAGGCCACAACCGCAGCACGGGGTAGGATGGGGCGACCGAAAACCCAACCAGAGCTGGAGACAGCAGGACGACATCATCCGCAGCGATTGGAAATCCCGCACCCGCGAAAGCCGCAGCTGTCGTCGATTTCCCAGCACCCGGGTAACCCAGCAGCGCAATCATCTTGCCATCGATGGCGACTGCACTACCATGAAGGCAAAATACGCCCAGTATCTGACAGAACAGCGTTAGGACTGGCCCCAGCAGATAAGTGAGTGCATCCTCAAGTGAAGAGCCCGCGGCCCACGTCAGCCAAATGTCACGGCTCGCTGCATTCGCGATGACGTTTACTGAGTGTTCGTCAATATACCTGAACCAGTAAGAGGCGGGCCGATCAAGAGAGGCTTCAATCACAAAGAAGGGCTCTCCCGATTCAGACTTGTAATCCGTCTCATACCAACGATCCGGGTACTGTTCCGGATCAAAATCCAGCGGCAGAGATCCAGAATGAAGCCTGAATTCGGGCAGATCGACTTTCGGCGGACGGCGCTGCAAGCCCGGAATGTCTGTTTCACACCACAAATAAAGGCCAAAAAGCTCATAGCCCCAGCCTGCACCTGCATCTTCTTGGATCATCCGCCAACCGTGAATCGAATTGGGTGCGAAGTCACCCCTGTGGAGATAAAAAGCACATTCCCTTGCGACTATGCCTGGGTTCGATTGATAGTTACGGCCTTGCCGTCTTTCCCGCCGTGATTACCTATCGACTTGGTCAACTCCCGCACATCGCCATACCGCTCAAAACGTGGGGTGGTGTACACAGACTTCGGGTCTTCTGTCGCTATTTTCATTTTTCCTCCGGATTATAAAACGCTAGTTTATATTATGCATGGGCGGGAGGAACTTCGCAAGAAGAAACCCAAAGTGAGCGGGCGAAGATTGACGAAGTACAAATCCAGCGGATCTTTGGCAATAACCTGAAGAGCGGAATGACTGACATATTCGCAAAGAATCGACTCTTGGGCAAAAACCTCACTGGCGACGCGTTCCGGGAAACGACGCTCCAATTCCAAAACTGGTAATCCCGGAGACTTAGGACGCGCAACAACCACCGCCGGCAACCGGTTTCGCAGCGCATGCCGCAGCAGGTATTTGTCGCGACACCATGGCAGGACGGGCAACGCAAGGAGAAACCGAAGCACTCTGATATCGAGATACGGATGTCTCACCTCTACGGGAATTCCGGTAACTCCTGGATCCAACCGTTCAAACAACAACGACCACAACTGGTTCTGAAAAGAAGCGTACCCAACGGGTCGGTAAGGATGCACTTCGGATTGCATCGGAATCCCCCCGGCCGCGAATCTTTCCCGCAGGTGAAAGCGCCGCTCAAAATCTCTGTTTAGCCATGAGGGAAAACTCATCCCCGCGCTAAGTTCTTTGTCGGCGTGTTTTTTGCGGCCCAGCCGTTTCGAAAACGGCAAGTCGCCGAACAGGAAAGGAAAAGAGGCAAACTCCAGCATGATGCTGCCGAGTCTTCCACGTTCCAGTTCACGCGCCACATACGTCTTCCATTCGTAGGTAAGCGCGTTATCTGGACCTTCGCCATAAAACGCGACACATGATTTCTGACCGATGCCGCGCAATTCCCTGGAGTACGTCTGCGGTCCTGTTTCAGATATGAAGGCGGGGTCCGCCGGAGGCGGCTGAAAGCCCCCGTCATGTGGGTAGAAATCGTCGTCATCTATGGGATAGAAGCTAATACTCATTCCCAGATGCCTTGCCACCAGGCCTGCATAGTACCGTTCCTCGTCGGGGACGATCCGGTCATAGACAACGGTATGGGCCGAGACATCAAGCATCGGCGGCACCCCTGCCAGCTCCTTCGAGACAGCGGCCAAACCTGTTGAATCCAAGCCTCCGCTCATAAAAATCCCAACAGAACTCACCCTCAAACGGTCGCGGATTGCCGTGCGCAGCAGTTCAAGGAAATACTCCACATAGTCATTCCTCTTCGGCATCCGCAGCGGCGGATCAATCGGCATAGTCCAGTAGCGGCAAATGTCGAGCCTGCCATCCTGCCAGGCCAGCGTATGAGCAGCGGGCAATCTGCTAATGTCACGAAAACTTGTCGTTCCCGGATCTTGGTTCAATCCAAACAGAAGAAAGTCACCAATAGCAAGGTCGTTCAGTCGGTCCGACACTGACGGGTGTAGACGCAGACTATTCAAGGTGTTACCGAAAACAAGACAGGCTCCCGCGGGTGAGTAGTAGAAGGGCTTGATGCCCATGTGGTCTCGTGCGCAAAATAGGCTGCTCGTTCTGCGATCCCAGATGGCAAAGGCGAAATCGCCCAACAGATGCTGCACGCAGTCTGCGCCCCAAACCGCCCAGGCATGCAAAATCAATTCCGGATCGGAGGTTGCAACCGTGCAGGACCGGCCGCCACTGACCAGCTCACCAACCAGCCGCGCACGGTCATCGATTCGGCAATCTGCTGTAATCCAGGCGTCACCGTCCAGCGTGCAGGGTTGCTTTTCGGTATCGGCCTCGACCGTTGACCGAAGCATCGTGTGTCCGAATCCAACTCTGCCCTGTATCCAAACATCCTCCGCAGCTGGCCCCCTGTAGGCGACGGACCGCGTGAGCTGCCAAAGCAGATCCCTGTCCACCGGCATTTCATCCGGATTGACGATGCCGACGAACCCGCTCACAGTTCGCCCTGATCAAATTGTGTGAGCACCACCGTAATCACTCGATTTCGAGCAATCCCTGTTCCTGTAGTTTAGACACGAGCGCGAGCGTGTCTTCAGCGCACCGCTCCATCGATACGTCAAACTCCGCCGTCATCGCTTCAACAGCGTCGCCGATCACCTTTTTTTCGCCAAGGAGCACCCAGATTCTCGTTCCTACCTGATCCAACCCAAAATAGACACCGGTCTGCAAATGTAACAACACGGCTTCGCCTTGCAACTCCTGCATCAGCACATCTTCACTGAGCTTTACGCGTGATGCGAGGGTTATTTTCAACATGCGAGTCATAAGATCTTATCCTGTTTTTGTCCCTTTTCTGCCGTTCCGGTCGAGCCCGGAAATCGGAGTTACTCCAGCTTCCGCGAGGAAGCATCCAACCTGGTCGGCGCTGTTATAAACAGCACCCGCGGAGAAGTCATCAACAAGTTAAAGTATAGCGTTTAATCACGACCGGCCCACTACGCGGACGGACTAGGGTCGGCCTTCCAGTGTCAGCAGTTTCGAATACCGGGCGCTTTGTTCCGCCCCGCCGATCAAGACCCGGCCCTCGCACTCAACCCATGCATGCGATTCAAAGCCTTCACCCATTACCACTCCAATGTGAACCTGATTTTTCAACCCCGCCCCGTTGAGCAATACCTGGGCCGTCAGCGCCTGCGTTAAACAAGTAGCCCGAAATACATTGCGACTTGCTGCGTGCACCAGCCACGCAACGTTGCGGGCGGTGACCTTCCCCTGCAGGAACGAAACCGGAGCCACTGACTCCACCGCCCGCCGGATCACCCGAAAGGGCACCAGCCACAGAGCCAGCCGCGCAGCCACAGTCAGCACCAGCGTCAACCCGGCCAGCACAATCATCCGCGCTGAAAGCCCGCGCGCGGTTCGCAGTTTTCTCCGAAAAGCTGTCAGCACGGGCTGGATTCCGTGTCATTGAGCGAAATGATTTCCAAATGCTTCCTCAACGAAGATCCTGGTGCCAGCAAATGGGAAATCCGCTGATCCAGCGTCGCCAGCACCCCACCATTCCGAATCGCCAGCTCCAGCAGCACGGCGTCGCTCAACTGCTGTGCACCCATGATCCGTGACCTGATTTCGGGACTCATTTCATCAATCCGCGCGGTCTGTGACCAAAACACATGTTCCGCTGTCGCCATACTGTCCTCCAGTACTTCCACAGCATCCGCCGCCGTAATCAGACTCTCACTTACATTCGGATTGATGGAAAGACGTACGAATCCCGCCTGGGTCATCGGACAGGTAGCCCAGCCCCCGGCCTGATTCCGCGCGAACCAGTTGTGGGCAAAGCCATGGTGCTTGTGTGCCGGCCAGGCCAGCGCCAGCAGTATGTTGATATCAAGTAACCGGACCACGCTGTTACCGGCCCGGCCGTTCCCCGGTCATCAAACTTACTGCTGCGGCATCCTCTTCCGCCAATGCCTTCTGGACGTCTTCAAGACCAATTTGTCTGTGGTTGTCAGGGACATCGAACACGGCAAAACCATTCCTCTTGTGGCGCGGCATCGATGCAGCCAAACCTCTCTTCGCCAACAAACTAAACGCGGAACCCAGCGAAAGCCCCTGCTGTTGAGCCAGCTCTCTTGTGAGTTCCAGAATATCATCGTCAATTGCGAGCGTGGTGCGCATACGGCCTAATGATACTTATTTCACATTTTGATGTCAAATTATGTTTTAGACATCAATCGCATCGGACCCGCATCGCTACTACCTGATATTCCCTTGCATTGAATGGATTCCGCGCCGCATAAGGCAACCTTTCCGGCCCCGCCAGGATCGTGGAGTAACACCCCTCAGCCAGTTGCCCCGCCACCGGATACCCCAAAACCAGCACATCGGGAGTCGCCCGCCCCAAATTCATCACCGCCCCCGACCCGCACGAAGCGCACCACGGAATCCGAAACGGCCGCGGCATCAGCGCATAAGCCCGGCTCTCCGACATCACCGTCGCACCTTTCGGAACCACCCGGTCCACCCACCGCGCCTCGGCATATCCATAGGTCGCCCGACGCATCACCCGGTCGCGCCACGCCGGAATCAGCGCCCCCGGAAACAACAGCCCCGCCGCAAACAACGCCATCACCGCCACCCCTGCCGTCTGCACAGCCAGGCCACAAAACAGCAAGCTCTTCAACCGGGACCAGGGAGCCGCCGCCGCCGCACACCAGAAGTACCCTTCCAGCAAATACCTCGGAGCCATCTGCCCCTGCCAAAGAGTAAACACAAGCACCGCTGCGAAACCCGCGAAGGCAACTACTGACCCGTTGCCGGACAGCACCAGTAGAACCAGAATTCCGACCCCCAAAATCGTCTGGCCTCCGCCCGCGCCTTCAGGCCAAACAACACTCTTCAGAAAATGACCCGCCCCCGCCAGCGTATGCTCGCCGCCCACAATTCCCAGATACCGCGCAAACTCCGCCACCTCCCGGTCCGGCTGCTTCCGCCACGCTTCCAGGAAAGGTGAAACCGGATCCCCATACAAGGCCAGATTCCGCCCCATCCCCGGCACCACCAGCACAACAAATGCGACCGCCGCCCATGCGGCAGCCACACGCAACCGCCCGCGCCGATATGCCCAGCCTAGAGCCGCCACCGCAACCACTCCGCCCGAAACGACGAATGAATACTTACAGGCCACCGCAAACGCCGCACAACCAAAAACCAGAGCGAAATCGGAGCCCGATTCAGCCGTCCGCGCCAGCATCATTGCGACAACCAGCGCCGCAGCCGGCAGCAATTGCGGCTTTTGCGATGTCGCCAGGGGCAGAATCGCCGGAGGCAGCACTAGCAACAGACCAAATAACCGGTCCCGCAGCGTTCTGCCCGCCTGTGCGACCACCGCAATCACCAGCAGCAGTCCGCAAACCTGCAGCACCGCGCCCAGACAATCCGTCCCGCCCGCCAGACCCAGCGTGTTCAGCGCCTCGCCCAGCCCCGTAAGCCGCGCGTGCAGCCAGTGCGGTTCACTAATTGCACCGCCACTCCGCAACCATTCCAGCGGAACGCCCAGATGGTAATCGAGCGAATCCGGATCGGTCACCGGCCCCAGTGCCGCCAGCCCCAGCCCGCCGACAATACACGCCGCAACGCCAAAAACGAACCGTTCCATCAAAGACTGCCCCAAAAATACGCGCGCCGCCGCTACCAATACCCGGAAAGTCGCGGGCAAAGTGACCACTCCGGTCACCACCAGCAGCGCGGCAAGCACCCTCAGGACAAAAAGTCCCGCCAGGTGCATCATCAGGAGCGAATTGACCAGCGCCGCCAGCAGCCCCAGTAGCACCACGAAACGGGCCGCGCCCCGCGCCAGTCCCCAGACACCTGCCGCCAGGAGTACCGCCACCACCGCCGGCAACGGCGCGGGCAACAACAAATCATCAAGCGTCAGGAACCCGGTCACACAGCCTCTAACAAAATTTCCCGATGAGAGCTAAGGAGTTATGCCGCAAAGCACCGCTCAGCCGCCCTCGGATGAGCGATACTGATCGCGTTCCCGCTCTTTGACAACTGAATAACTTTGACTCTGTGCCGAAAAAAGTGTTTTTTGCCGGTTCGATCCTAATTTCCACAGGGAGATAATTAGCATCGACCTTTATTTTCAATAATTTATGTGTACAAAACAGCCGATTAGGATGTCCGCAACCATCCTACTTTAGTCCTGCTTTATCCTAATTTGATCCTATTCTGATCCTGTTCTGATCCTGTTCTGATCCTACTTTTGCCGCCAGAATAACCTCTCTCAACCCGAACAGGGCATCTCCCGGAACCGCCAGGCCGATCTCCCGCTCAGCAGCCGCCGTATCCGCCACAAACCGCATCACCTCTCCCTGACGCTGATCCACAACCTCCACCAAAGACGCCGATTCCGCCTCCGCCACCACCCGCCTCGCAAGGTCCACAATCGTCGTTCCCTTGCCACTGCCCACATTCAGCGGCCCCTCCACGTAAGCGCCCAAACCCAGCCGCACCAGCGAATCAACCACGGTGTCTATCCACACAAAATCCATCACCTGCTGCGCACCAAACAATGTCAGCGGAAAACCTCGCACCGCCTGCCCCACAAACAGCGGAATCACCCGGCCCTGGTCGCCCGGCCCATACACGTTCGATAAACGAACCACCGCAACTTCCAGTCCTGCCTTACGAAACGAACTGCAGCACATTTCCGCCGCTGCCTTGCTCGAACCATAAACATTACAAGGGGCCAGCGCAGCCGATTCCGCCACCGGCAGCGCCGCACACTCGCCATAAACCTCACGCGACGAACTAAATACCACCCGCTTCACACCCGCCGCCTGCGCCGCCCGCAGCACCCGAAATGTCCCGGCGACATTCGTCTCAAAACAGTATTCCGGATCAGCCGCGGCCGACATCACAGCCGATTCCGCCGCCAGATGAAACACCACCTCACAGTCCTGGCTCACTTCCCGCAGCAGTCCGGCGTCGCGCACATCGCCCTCCACCAGCACAAGCCCTTCTGCCGCCGCACGCGTCCCGCGCCGCAGATTGTCCAGCAGCACAACCTCATGATCCCCGGCCAGTCTGCATCCCAGCCGGCTGCCAATATATCCTGCCCCGCCGGTGATCAGAATCTTCATGGCCGCTCCATAATTTCCACCAGGTCTATATATTCCCGCAGCAATCGGTCCGCTGCGAATGCCCCCGCCGCTTCCCGCAGCGCCTCGTTCGGCATTTCTCCGTCTGCCTTCTTTTCGATCCGGGCCACCGCACTGGCTACATCGCCATGTTCAATCACAGTAATCGGGAGTTGAGGCCACCGCCGCACAATGTCACCCACATGGCTCTCGCCCGGCCCTACAAACAAAATCGGAACCCCCACCGCCATCACGTTGTAAATTTTGCAGGGGTGCACCAGTCCGGCCATCGGTTTACCCAGTACTACCAGATGAAGATCCGCTGCCGAAAGTGAGCTGGAAAGCTCAGCCAGCGGCTGATAAGGCAGACACAACACGTTCTTCAAACCATGCTCTGCCGCAAACGCCCGCACCCGCGCGTGTTCACTGCCGCCGCCCACAAAACAGAACGCAATATCGGCCCTCGAACTCAGACGCTGCGCCGCCTCAAGAATCGTATCCAGCGGATGTATCGGACTATGATTACCCGAATACATCACCACAAACTTACCGGCCAGCCCATGCGTCTCGCGGAACCGTTCCCGCCCTGCTGCATCGAAGCCAACTTCCTGATCATGCGACCACGGGGCAATGGTTGCAAGACGCCCCGCTTCGATTCCTTTCGCCAGCATGCCGTCGCGCATAAAGCGGTCCAGCACAATCACTTTGTCGGCGGCATTCGCGCTATAGCGCAGAATGGATTCCAGTACACGCGCTACTGGCGAATCCGCCCGCAGCCAGCCCGCCGCAATCGCCTCATCCGGATTCAAATCCATCACCCAAAAAAGGAACCGGCCCCCCTTGATTCGCACAAACAGTGCAGCCAGAGCCGAGATCAGCGGCGGCGACGTCAGCGCCACCACCACATCGAAACGCGGCATGGTCAGCAGCCGGAAGAAACACGAAACAAAGAAGCTCCCGAAATTGAACGCCCGCCGGAGCTTGCTGCTTTTGCCCGTCGCCAGGCTCGCAATCCGGATGATGCGGATGCCCTTCCATGTTTCCCTTGCGGGAAAGCGCAGCTCGGGATTGTCATACCCCCGGCTGCCCGCAATCGCAGTCACTTCATGTCCCCGTTCGGCCAGTGCCAGCGCCAGATCTTTTGTATGCTGGGCGGTCGAAACAACATCAGGGTAGAAGCACTGATTGAGCAGCAGGATCTTCATTAGCTCCCAAATGCCTTGCGGTTCTCCGATGCGTGCAAGTTCTCGGCTTTATAAAGGACAAACGGGCCCGCCACCAGAACATCCATGTTGGTCCGCAGGAAACAATCGAGCGCCTGCGCCGGGGTGTTCACTACCGGTTCATTTTCGTTGAAGGAAGTATTGAGCAAAATTGGTATCCCGGTCAGCTCTCCGAAGCGGGTGAGGAGTTTCCAGTAGAGCAGATTCTGGTCCTGTTCCACTGTCTGCAAGCGGCCTGTCCCGTCATTGTGGGTAATAGCGGGCACCTCAGCCTGCCGCTCCGGACGCAGCTTGTAAGCTGCCACCATGAACGGTGCCGGGTATGATGTTTCAAAAAATTCGCCCGTGCGGTCAGCGCGTATGGAAGGACAGAAAGGTCGGAAATGCTCGCGATGTTTAATGCGGCTGTTCAGAATGTCCTTCATGTCGGTGCGGCGCGGGTCCGCCAGAATGCTGCGATTGCCCAGTGCGCGCGGGCCGAATTCCATACGTCCCTGAAACCAGCCCAGCACTTTACCGTCAGCGATTTCCCGCGCCGTGCAGTCCAGCAGTTCAGCCTCGTCGTAACGGTGCGCAATGACACCAGCCGCGTCCAGCGCAGCCTTGACTTGCACCTCATCAAAGGACGGACCGTAATACGCATGTTTCATCGAAAAGGACCGGGGCTTGCCCAGCTTCTGATGCCACACATATTGCGCCGCGCCAATCGAAGTTCCGGAGTCATTCGACGCCGGCTGAACATACAGGTCGGTGAAAGGAGTCTTGTCGAAAATCTTGCCGTTAGCCGCGCAGTTCAAAGCGCAGCCACCCGCCAGACACAGTGCTTTCTGGCCCGTTGCTTTGTGCAGATAGTTGAGGAACGCGAAGTAGACTTCTTCAAACACAACCTGCACCGAAGCCGCCATATCAGCGGTCTCCGGCCCGATTTCGCTGCGGGCAATCCGCGCCGGCCCGAAGGCTTCAATCATCTTCTTCGAGTAGACGTTGCCGAGTGCCGGCTGACCGCCTTCCCACGTCATCTCAACGCCTTCCGTGTGGTGGATGAAGTAATCGAGGTTGAGCCGGAACTCGCCGTTCTCGTGCCTCACCACTTCGCGAATTTTCGACGCGAACCGGGGTTCTCCGTACGCCCCGAGGCCCATCATTTTGTACTCGTCACCGTAATTCGGAAAGCCCAGAAACTGAGTGAAGGCAGTATAAAAAATACCGAGCGAATGAGGGAACCGCGTAGTGCCTTTTACGTCGATGTTGTTGTCTTTACCCACCGCCCACATGGAACTGGCGAAGTCGCCAAAGCCATCCACTGAAGCCACTGCCGCTTCCGCAAACGGGGAACAGAAAAACGCACTCGCCAGATGCGCCCGGTGGTGTTCCACGAAATGGAACTCTGCTTGTTCAATGCTGCCTGAAAGCGTCTTTTGCAGCTCCGCTTTTACGCCCGTGAGCCGCAGGCTGTTGGCCGCACGCGACCGCGCATGGCCCCACGCTTCAGGGTGCGTCGCGACTCGAACCACTTTGCGCCAGAAATTGGCTTTCGGGTCGCGCGAAATCGCGATGTGTTTCAGGTCCGCAAGATTTGTTCCTTCAAGGCAGAGTGCCGCCCCACCGGCGGGCAGACCGGCCCAGTGTTTGATGCGATTGAGGCGCTCTTCCTCCACCGCCATGACCAGGACACCGTCCTGGAGCAGGGCCGCAGAAGCGTCGCCGTGAAATGCGTTAAGTCCGAGAATGTTCATTGTTGTCCAGGTGAATGTCCACGAGAAGGCGAAACCAGAATGCGTGCAGAAAGTGAAAAATAGCCCCTTCTTTCCCGTCAAGGAAACCGAGGCGCAGAAAATACCGGTAAAAAAAATAAAGAAACGGCCTTAGATAAAGCGGCATCAGCACCCAGAGTTTTTTCATCCGCAGCGTGCGCTGGTCGGGGTTGCCGAGCCAGGACGCCTCTATCAAATCCGGCCGTTTACCGTCGCGGCGCATACGTTCTTCAATGGCCAGTTTCTTTGCATACTTGTTGTGCTTCTCAATCCAGAAAAAGATGTCGTCTTCTTTTCGATTGGCTTCGATCAGGTCGCCCTTGAGTTTCGCGACCGGGCCGCGCACGTGAAAATGATGGTCCACCAGATCGTTCTCATCGGTCACCACACAGGCTGGCCGGAAGATCTTCAGCAGGTATTTGGGATAGTAACCACCGTGTTTGATCCACTGGCCGCGAAAGATCTGGCGGCGATTGACGTAGATGCCGTGGACGTCTTGAAACCGGGGTGAATTGAGCTGCTGAATTTCAGCCGCTAATTCAGGACTGACAACCTGGTCGGCATCAAGCCCCATCACCCATTCGCCGGTGATGGGAAGATTGCGCAAAGCCCAGTCCCACTGCAGAACATGCGATTCAAAAGCATGATTGAAGACTTCCGCGCCGTACCGTCCCGCGATCTCAAGAGTCTTGTCGGTACTGCCCGAATCGACGACCAGAATTTGCTGAGTCCAGCCGTGCACCGCCTGTAGACAAGCCTCTATGTTGCTCTCTTCGTTGAACGTCAGGATGATGACCGAAACGGGGGCGATCAATTGAGAATCGCCCTGTAGGCCGCGAGCAGCTGGGTGGTCACTGCTTCCGGTGAGTAGTGTGTCCGGGTGAGACATTTTCCGTTCTCTCCCATGGTCGCGCGGGCCGCCCCATCTACCAACAGTCGCGAGAGCGCATCGGCAATAGCCCCGGCATCACACGCGACAACAAGGCCGGCCTTCGCGCTCGAAATGTCGCCGTGGATTGCCACTTGATCCGTCACCACAACCGGGCATCCGGCCGCCATAGCCTCCACCACCGACACGCCGAAATTCTCTGACCATGACGGCAACACATATACATCCGCAGCCGCGAGCGCGTCGGCCTTTTCCTGGCCCTGAATGAAGCCGGTCCAGATCACGTCTGGAGTTTCCGTACGAAGTTCGCGGACCAGCGCTTCGTCACCGGAACCAGCGATGATCAAGGCTGCAGCCGGAATCCGGGCACGCACGCGGTCGAATGCGGGCAGCAGAAGTTCCAGACCTTTTTTGCGATCAATCCGCGAAAGAAACAGAACCAGCGGTTGTCCGAAAAGTTCCGGATGCCGGGCAAGAAAACGTTCTTTGGAACCGGTGAAAGCCGCAACAGGCACGGGGTTGGGGATGATCTCCGAGCGGGTGTTGACACCCAGCAGAGAAGCTTCGTACCGTTCCTGTTCGCTGGTGTAATGCATGAGCGCAGCCCCGTTGAGAATCGGGCGTTCGAGAAAACGCATCGAGAGTTGCTTGAGCCATGGGCGACGGTTTTCCATACCCCAGCGATTCAGCACACCGAGCGGGCGCACGATATAGGGTACGCCGTGATGGTGCGCATGCCGGGCAGCCGCGCTGGAAGAATGCGAGAAAAGCGCGTGGATATGAACCAGCTGGTAGTCGGGCACGTGTTGCGCGAGCCACTGACTGAGGGGCCGTGAATACTTGTAAAAATTGAACTGCCGGTTGAAATACCAATACTTCAGGCCGTCCCGCTGTACCGGCACGCCGCAAGGCACGGACAAACGCCCGGCCCCGTCATCATTAGTGGTTGCAATATGGACGTCGACACCCGTGTTCGCCAGTCCGCGTGCCATCATTTCAACCATTACGCTGGGACCGCCATGAACCGCGGCGATTGACGGAATGACGTGCAGAATTTTGCGAACTTCCGTCATTCGGCCAGGGCTGCGAGCAGGCGCTTCTGAAAGTCCATTTCGGTGAAAGTTGAATCGTAGCGGTGCCTGGCCCGAGCCGACATTTCGTCCCAATCGGACCCTGCGCTGAGCAGGCGCAGGATTGCAGGGAGGTCAGCCACCAGCCCCGCTTCGGGAGGATTTACGACTTCCCTGCCCGCGTCGATATTGCTCACCAGGCAAGGTTTGCCCATGCGCATGGCTTCGAGATAAACCAGCCCAAACCCTTCGCCGGCGCTGGGGAGTGCAAGAACCCGGCAACGGCGCAGCAGATCATTCTTTTCGGCTTCCGGGATAGCACCGAAAAACGTCACACTCGCAGTTAATCGTGCGGTTTGAACGAGTTGTTCAAGATCCTGGCGCAGATCCCCACCCCCCACGATCCAGAGCCGGGCGGCGGGAATCGATTCAAGAACCTGGGGCCAAAGCCCGATCATTTCGCGGTGACCTTTGTAATCTTCACCCTTTTGCATGCGACCGATCATGATGGCAGCCGGCACAGCATCGCATGACGGCACCTCGTCCAGCGGGACGCCACAGCCGAGAGAAACGGTGCGGTGGGAAATCTGCGAGCATTCGGGATGCGACACCAGAAAACGCTGCCAGGTGTAGTCGCTGTTGGACAGAAACAAGTGCGTGCGGCGCAGCAGCCATGAAGTAAAGGCATCATGCCGGTGCCAGGCCTCAATACCATGCAGAAAGACAACGCGACGACGTATGGAACTGGCGATAAATGGAGTCAGTTTCAACAGGCCGCAGTGCCAGACCAGCAAGGTATCGACTTTTGACCGACACCTGAGCGCATCCGCCGCCGCGGAAACCCGGGAAGTGCCCGCCTCGTATAGAAAGGCTTTCGCATCAAGAGCCGACTGATTTTTGAGTACGGACCAAGCCTGCCGACCGGTTTCCTGAACGCCCCCGAAAACGGACGATTCAAACGAAGGAAAGAGGCCCAGCAGACCGGTCATACCGGGTTCGGAGCGTCTGTCAGATGTTGTGTTGCGGACAGCGGTACGATCTCAATCCCTCCGGCAAGGATGATGGGCGGCACAACCTGTGGCCGCTGATACTTGTGCAAATATTTGTTGACGATAAATACGACTACAATGGACCCGGCAACACTGGCAGTGACTTCCACGAGTTGTCCACCGACCTGGAGGAATGCGATTCCTGGCAGATAGTACATCACGAAACCGGCGAGATCGGAGTTAATCAGCCTTTCCGTCGCCAGGATGTCGAGCGAGGTCACGATCAGACCGAGGATCATGAATCCAATAACCACACCGGTGGTACCAAAGTTGATGTAAAACTCAAGCACGGGGCCGATTCCGACACTGGTTGAGTGAGTGTCAAACGTCAAACCTGTGTACTGCGCGACCAGATCGCCGCTGCCTGCGGTAATGGTCTTGTTGACCCAGAGTGCACGCGGGATGAGCGCCAGGGCGGCGTCATAGAGAGTTGCACCGTTGGCAAAATCACCATTCTCGGAAAGACGTAACACTGCAAACCCAACCAGTCCGCTTTGATTCAGACGGTCATCCACCCGATCCAGGTGCTCAGGATTTGAAATATCAAACCATTCAAACGCGCGTACGGTTGTGGCAATCGCGTCCCAGCGGCCCCCGTATTCCTCTTCACCCCATACCGACCGTCTGATGTCAGACCGGCCTTTCATGTACGTGACATACACGGAAAGTCCTATGTAGCCCAGAACGACTGCAACTACAACAAATTTTACGCGCGAACGCGCAAAGCTGGAGACGAAGATCAGGATTGTCAGCGACGCGAACGCACCGTAGCCGATAAATCCGCGGGTGATCAAGGTGAAAAACGGCGGCAGCGAGGCCGCAGCAAGCCACATGGCCATTTTTTTGCTGTCACCCGCCTTCCATGCCTGCCACCAGCAAAGACAAACTCCGGCCACGACAAACTGTTGCCCCGTGGAGATGACGGCAGTCACTGAAGGCAGTTTTCCAAGTGGGGTGGTCAGAATTGCGTAAAACAAAACTCCGGCACCCAGGAATGCTTTGGGGAGCCGGTGGTCAAAGTCAAAAACACCCACGGCGCGGGGCAGGATACCGGAATCGACAACAAAGGGGGCAAGCGCCAGAGAGCCGAACGCGAATGCAGCCACTGCGTAGAGGCTCTGTTCAGTCCCTGCAGTTGTGGCGAGAGGTTCGCCACCCAATTTCCAGGGGAGGATATAAGCGACGCTGGCAACCCAGTGGATCAACCACATGTTGAGGATATACGTGAGCACGAGGCCAACACCGGCCGAGTGCTTTTGGCGTCGGACGATCACCATAACGCCGACTACCGCCATCCAGGCTGCAAGGACCAGAGGGAGATTGTCTTTAAACATGGCTTGGCGGTGTGGCTCCTGTGTGTGCGCCGATCCCCGTCAAACAAAGGGCCTCGAAATCCGCGGCGACATCGTCCCAGTCACGGGTACGAAAGCCGCTATAACAAGCGTCGGCAGCCTGAGCCAGTGCCTCGCGGTGTTCATCACACCAGCGCAATCGCTGAAGGAAAGCTTCCGGATCCCGGATTGGTAGAATCCAGCCTGTGACACCTTCTTTGATCAGGTCCGGCCCGCAGCAATTGGGGGTGGTGAGTATCGGAAGACCCGCTGCGCTGGCCTGCGCGATGACAACAGCGTAACCGTCTTGAATGGTGGGAAAAACAAATACATCGCCCCAGGTATACTCCACCGGTAACTCATTTTGAGGGCGCTTGTTGATAAAAACAGCCTGCGTGCGCAGGCTGGCTGCGGCTTCCTTCGCTTCAGGCCCCACCGGCCCAACGATCTTGAAATCGAATTGACCGGCAGAACGTTTCACGATCTCAGAGAGATCGGCAAATCCCTTTTGCCACGAGACGCCACCCACATACAATACACGGAGGCGCGCTCCGGCGAGTATCCGGGTTCGGCGCGCGGCCGCGACGCTTTCGGTGGGACGAAAGGCACTCACATTTGTGCCAAGAGGCAGGAAGCGCAGCTTTTCAGCGGGGATTCCTTCCTGGAGGAAACTGTCGCGTGCGAACGACGACAGGACAACGATGTGGTCGGCAAGACTATATTCGCGCTGTTCGCGAGCCGCCATCCACTGGCTGGGCTGGTCGACCAAACTGTTGACACGGATCTGTTCTTCACGCAGCAACCTGGCTTGGGTCTGGATGTGGGCCGAGCCCCGCATGACAAGTTTGAGGGAACCGGAGAATTCGGGATCCGAATAAATCTCTTCCGCCACGCCGGTCCAGGCGTGGATTACATCCCATTTCTCTGTGCTCAGTCGCCGGGCCGCCCAGCGGCTAAACATCGGATGGAGCAAGGATTCGTACTCCCAGCCTGTTTTCGACGAGATCCAGCCCGCGATTCGCGACAAGACTCCATGAAGTGTAAAGCTTTGGACACGCACGCGCGGAACCCCAAACCGCTCCACTGCCCAGGCAGGGTAATTAGTGAAAACGACCACATCAACGCCGCGCCGGATCAGAGACCGCACGAGATCGAAGGCATGAAAACGTCCGTGTACAACGA
This sequence comes from Terriglobia bacterium, assembly GCA_025363475.1. Taxonomy (GTDB): domain Bacteria; phylum Acidobacteriota; class Terriglobia; order Bryobacterales; family Bryobacteraceae; genus BOG-234. Next base: position 6,800 of record JANYDS010000093.1, on the reverse strand, counting down.
CTGCAATTTTCATATGGAGAGGCTCTCCCGGCGGGGAGCGGTATTCAACTGGAGGAGCGAACGCAGACGGTCAGCATACGTATTCCCCAGCCCCAGAATGACAGACTGCGCGACGTGAGCGAGCCGCTGGCGGGTTTCGGGTGATGCAAGAAGCTCTTTTGCGACAGCAGTGACTTCACCGGGAGTGCGAAAGTAGCGAACCGCGACGCCATCCGGGCCGAATACCTCGCGGTGCTCTTCGGTGTCTTCCACCACCATGCAAGCACCCAGGGCGGGGATTTCAAAAGTCCGCATGACATGACCGTCGCGGTTCGCCCGGCGAACCAGACACAACGCCAGGGGAACGGCAGCGGTCCAGGCTGCGAGCTGGGCCGGGTCGAGATGGCCAACGCATGAAGAGCGCAAATCGGGAAACCGTTGCCAGTAATCTCCGGCCAGCGCGACGCGAACTCCCGCCGCGATGAGATGACGAATACAGTCGACGCGGTATTCCTCGGCCGCACCTGCGAAGAAGATATCGGCATGGGTATCGGGGGCCGGCCTGACCTGGTGCTTCAGCCAGAGCGAATCATCGTAGCCGAAGGGAAGGTACTCTACCGCCGTGCAACCATGTCGGAGAAAATCGCCGATGTTGGCGCGGCGGGTTGTATACACGCGGTCATATTCGAGAAGTGCATCAGAGAACCACTTGGCGTAAAAACCGGGATTCCACGGGTCGTCAGTGGAATAATTGACCAGGGCGATGCCCATCGCACCAATTTCCCGCAGGGCACCTGCATTGACGGGGGCCTGACCTGTAGTTACGAGAGTCTTTGGCTGGTATTGCCGGCAACTTGCCACGACAGAGCGGCTGAAGGCGTTTAAGTGAAGAGGGCGGTGCCCGAACAGACGCCAGCTCAGGGTGGAAGCGATACGCGGACCCCGGGTGGCTGCACGAGTATCGCACAGGTGCGCGGTCAGGCCGAGCTGGTCAGCAGCCCGGAGCAGGCTGGCCCCCACATTGGTGCCTCCGGCATTGCCCGCGATGATTAGATCCATGACAGTCGTACGTTCACTCAGGTCCGCTTGGCGAGGCGATAGAACCACGGGCGCAAGAGGTCAAAAAACACAACCGGCGTCAGGAGGCCAGCGAGACCCACCGCCAGCCAGACCGAAGTGAGGCGTGCGCGACCCAGGGCAGAGGGTGAGATGCCGGCCAGAATGTGTTTGGGGCCAAGTCCGCAGTACACGGACGCTGCATACTTCCATGATTGCACCCGGCGCAGTTCAAAAAGCCAGAAAGCGTAGGTAAACACCAGCAACTGGATGCCGATGTCGATATTAATGGCTTCCCGCCGGGCTGGTGTGACGAAGGGAGCAACGGCATCGGTAACCAGTGGAGCGATTTGTGCCATAGGCAGGGAGACCGGCGCAAAATTCTGTTTAGAAATTTTCCTGGTCGCGTAACTATCAACTGTTTCAGCGGGGATCTGGATATCCTTCCCAATGCAGATTTCATGAAGTCCGGCCAGCCGGCCGCCGGCTGCGAGGATACGGCAGCCGATGAACATCTGGTACATTTCAGAGCCATCCCACCTGGTTGTAGTCCAGCGGCGCGCTGCCTCCGTTTGAAAGATGACACCGCTGACAAAACTGAAATTACGAAAGTTCAGCACTGCCGCGTCGGGACCTTCGCCCAGAATTCCGGAGTGCGGTATGCGCAGGAACGTGCGCCCGGTACCGAGTTCACGGTAGTTGGCGATTGCCACATGCACAGGTGCGTTCTGTTGCAGTTCAGCGTGAATATGCCCCAGTGTTTCGGGCGATTCGAGGCGGTCATCGTTGCCCAGCAGGAACAGATATTCACCGCGGGCCAGCGCGATGGAGCCCCGAAGATTGCCATCGTAACGACGGTTCGTATTCTGCCTGGCATAAGTGAAATCGACACGAGCCGATTCAAGGTAATTGATGAGTTCAGGCTCGCGGCCGTCCGTCGAGCGGTCATCTGAAATACAAATTTCGAAAGAGCGAAACGATTGTTCTGCGATGGATTTACAGGCTTCCAGAAGAAATGAGGTCCGGTTGTACTGGGGAATGCAAATGGAGAAGAAGGGCCTTTCCGTTTTCGGTGGTGACTGCGCCAGGATGGTCACGTCCGACAGGGCAGCGGTCACGTGCGGGCCTCCATTGCCTGCAGCACGGGCTGGAACACAGCCTCATAATTCCAGTCATGCAGAATTCGCTGGCGGCCAGCCTCACCCATGGCGCGCATGGTTTCCGGGCTTTCGATCACGTGGCGAATTGCGGCGGCAATGCTCCGCGCATCGGCCGGATCTGCGGCGGCACCATAGCCTGATTCGACAAACATTTTGCGCCATTCCGGGATCTCAGAAACAATCACAGGCAAGCCGCAGGCCAGATAATCGAACACCTTATTGGACGCGCCCGTCATGGCTTCGAAATTCTGATCGGACGAGCGGGACGGAATCATCGCGAGACCGATATCAGAGCGGAGGGTGATTGCAAACAGCCGGTTGCGGGACACCGGGGGCAGGAATTCGACGCGTTCGACCAGGCCGAGCACCGCAGCCTGGCTGCGAAGCTGCGCAACGTACCCTGGAGCCCCAACAGTTTCGTAACCCACCGCTCGTAATTTTACGAATGGGGGCAGAAGAGCGAGAGCGTCAATGATTGATGGCGAGAGCCGCTCCGGAACCAGGGTTCCGTGATACAAAAGCCATATGTCCGCAGTTGCAGGGTTGCGCGGTTCGTTTTCAAGTTCGTAAAGGCCAGGGCAATTCCAGACGCAGACAGCCGCCTTTACCGGACCAGCGTCGCTGACGAAGCGCGCAAGCCGCTGAGAATTCGGCAGAACGCAGAGTTTGGCTGATCGCGCGATGCGTTTCCGGGCTGAAGTGATGAAATCGAGAAAGGCGTTGCCCGTCTGATGGGCTGGCGTGTCGTGCTCGTGGTAGAGAACACGGAGGCCCGGGAAGTGCGTGAGCAAAGCAGCGACGGGGCATGAGAAGGGGTCTGACGCGTAGATCCATTGCGGTCGCCAGGTTAGAACCATCCATACAACCCAAAGGCAGTAGCTGACATAGTGCAGCTTTTGCTGCCACCCAGGGGGACAGAACCGCATCTGCCGGACGGTGATGTTCTGATGAGGCGGAAATTCGAGAGTCCCTGCCCCGGAGGCTCCGGTGCCAAGGAAAAGGATTTGCCAGCCCGCATCCGCAAGAATCCCGCTGCTGTGCTGGAGCGGGGGATAGCCGGCAGGATTCGTGTATTGAATATACAGAACTCGCTTCATCTCTGATAAACCGCCATGAGTTCATCGGCCGCTTCGTTTGTATGGCGGGGAGGCCGGATGCGTGCCCGGAGGGATTGGAGAAGGTCCGAGTTCTCACAGATCCGTTGCAGCGCTGCGCTCCAGGCAGCAATTGAGGATGGCGGATCAACTAGAAGGCCGTCCACCTCAGTGGTAACGAGTTCAGCGATGCCACCGAGATTGGAACCGATGACGGGAGTCCGCGCCGCAAAGGCTTCGAGGACCACCAGCGGACCGGTTTCGAGCCACTGGGATGGAATCAGAACTGCATCGTAGCCGCCGAGCCGGGTGATGACCTCAGACGAGGGGACGGGCGGCAGCAGGCGAATACGGGAATCATCACCGATCAGGTTGATCAGGCTGGCGGCGTAGCCTTGTCCAGCCTCGCCTTGGCGTACGCCGTAGAGGTCAAGACTCAAGGGAAGTTCAGGTGTGGCGCGGAGGGCCTCGACCAGCAGGTGAGGACCTTTTGTTTGGTCCATCCTGCCCAGGAATACAACCCGCAGCGGAGCGCTTGGCGCAGGCTTTGGCGTGAGCGCGGGAAACGAATTACGAGTCCAGGTAATGCCTTGGCGACACAGGGTTATTTTCGCGTCAGGTACATCATTGCGGAGGAGCAGTTCGCGGGTCCAGTTACAAAGGGCGACGATGTGATCAGACAGCGCCATGAGCTCGTGGAAGGCATGGAAGCGGACGGCCATCAGTTCCGGCATGCGGAGCGCGGTCCAGATTCCGCCCTGCAGACCGGTTTTGGCGAGCGTGCGTCCGGCCAGCGGCGGGAGAGTGGCAATGAGACTGGCGACCGCGAGGGGCGCTCCGTTCTTCTGGAGCAGGCAGGCGGCGCAGCGCAGGCGGTCGAGTTTACCGTCGCAGGTTTCTTTGCCGAACAGGCGGAGCGTACCGCGCGAACAGCTGACAGTGGGCGTGTGGTAGTTGAAGACGACGGGGAGGCCTCGCCGCTTTATCTCTTTCACGAGCAGTACGGAAATGGCGCTGGTAAAGGCGTGGAGGTGGACGACGTGGGGTTGGTACTCATCAAGGACGCGGCCAAATGCTGCGGCGGCAACGGGGTCGCCATCGCCGTAGAGTTCGGCGAGGCTGAGATTTTTGGAAACAGGGAAACGCCAGACCGGTAACCGGTCGTAGTCATATCGGGAAGGCGATGGGGCAGGCGCGGCGATGGCAATTTCGAGGCCCTGCCCGCGTTGCGCGGTGGCAAGGGAATGGACATAGACTTCCGTGCCGCCCGCTGCGTCGGGATAGAAAGAATAGGGAACGTGGAGGATGCGCATTCACCGCCCTTTGAGCGGGCGTTTGAGCGCCGCATACGCGTCAGGCGAAAGGTATGTGGCGAGCAGAAGGCGGAGCGTCCTAAGGGAAAGCGCCTCGGGCAGAGAATAACGAAGCGCGGTGAGGTAGCAGCGCCGGGCATCAGGAAGCAGTTGATAGCCGAAGTACTTGTTGGCAAGGGTCAGATACTGAGCGGCGTAGGCGCGTCCTTTGAAACCCTGCTTGCGGGCTTCGAGCGCCGGGGTGGCTTCCTGTTCGCTGAAGATGTAATCGAGTACGTGACGGATGGATGGTTCTTCGGACTTGTCGGCGATGATCCGGCTGTGATGGTTGGCGGGATGGACGCGGTAGTCGGCTACTACGGTGTTGACGTAACAGAAATCGTATCGGCGCGCCATCATCAGATTGAAGTACCAGTCGTTGAAGGCGAGGTGAGCGGGAATTGGCATGGCTTCGTGCCAGGCGTTGCGGCGCGCGATACCGGTGGGGGCGCAAATGTAGTTTTCGCGCAGGAGGTCGAGCAGTTCGTTGCCTTCAAAGTCGCATCCGTGGTGGTGGCGGTCGACGGAGGGTGTTGTGACCGTTCCCGAAGGGTCCATGATGGCTGCGTCGCCATAGACGAACCCGACCTGTGGATGATCGAATTTCGGGAGCAAAGTACGGAGGAAGCAGGGGCGGTAGCGGTCGTCCGAATCAATGCGGGCGACGAACTGGCCTCGGGCGAGAGCCAGCCCTTCATTGACGGTCTTGACGTGGCCCTGATTGCGTTCGTGCACGATGATGCGCATTCGCGGGTCTTGCGCGTAGCGCTGCAGGATTTCGACTGAATTATCGGATGAGGCATCATCGATGGCGATGAGTTCAAATGCGAAATCGCCTTCCTGCGAAAAGATGCCATCAATACAGTCCGGCAGGTAACGGGCGTAGTTGTAGGAAGGTACGACGAAGCTGACCAGCGGATCGGGGCCGGATGACATTTAGCGGGCGCTGAGGGAGTTTCTGACGGCGGGAGCGTTGGCAACTGCGGTGCGGATGATCTGGCAGATGGTGGAGACTCCGGCTTCTCCAACTGCTGTGCCGGTGGGGAGCACGAGAATGCGAGCGGCTATTTTTGTGGTTTCGGGCAAGATCAGGTGCGCGTTGGGGAAGAAAGATTTGTACGGCTCCATGTTGTGACAGCCGGGATAGAAGTAACGTCTGGCAAGGATATTTTCAGCCTGCAGGACTGAGACAATGTCGTCGCGGCAGATACCGGCGCGGCTCTCATCTACTTCGAGGGTTAGATACTGGAAGTTACATTTTTCAGACTCGTCGAAGACGTTGATGTCGATTCCCGGAAGGCCCGCGAGTTCCGCTGCGTATTGGTGGTAGTTGCGACGGTTTACGGCAATGAAGTCACCTATACTTTCGAGACCGGTTATGCCCATGACGGCAGACATTTCAGTCATCTTGCCGTTGGTGCCGGGGTAGATGACGTTGTCATAGCCGGCGAAACCAAAGTTTTTCATCAGGCGAATACGGTGCGCAAGGTCGTCATCACTGGTGGCCACCGCGCCGCCCTCGAAGGTGTTTAGAAATTTGGTGGCGTGGAAACTGAAGACTTCTGCCTGGCCAAAGCTGCCGATCATTTTGCCGCCGGATGAGCAACCAAAAGCATGGGAGGCATCGAAGAGAAGCCCGAGGTTGCGCCGGCGGGCCAGGTCTTCGAGGGCCGTGATATTACAGGGGCGACCCCAGACGTGTACACCAATGATGCCGGTGGTGCGGGGAGTGATGAGTTTTTCGGCTGCGACGGGATCAATGTTGTGTGTGAGGGGGTCAATGTCGCAGAAGACCGGGGTAATTTCCTGCCACTGGAGCGAATGGGGAGTAGCGATAAAAGTGAACGAAGGAACGATGACTTCGCCTTTGAAGCCGAGTGCGCGGATGGCAATTTCGAGGGCGATGGTGCCGTTGCACATGGCGATGAAATGCTTGACACCGAGGAGACGGGCTGCTTCCTGCTCGAATTCCTGAACGCGCGGACCATTGTTTGAATACCAGCGGCTGTCGATGACGGCTTCGATTCGCTCCATGAGGCGTGCGCGGTTTCCGATGTTGGGGCGGCCGACGTGGAGGGGCTCAGAAAAAGCGGGAGCCGCTCCCGCCACGGCCAGATTCTGAAATGTGGTCTTACCGGTCATACAACTCCTTTGGCTGG
>JANYDS010000076.1 GCA_025363475.1 Terriglobia bacterium | reverse complement strand
GCTGGGCTGGCCGGAAAGTGCTCCGGTGGCTTTCAGCGTGAGGCCTGCGGGGAGGAAGCCGCCAGTCTGGGTCCATGTATAGGGTGAGGTGCCGCCGGTGGCTGCGAGAGTATCGGAATAGGCCTGGCCCACGGTTGCGTCGTTCAAATTCGTTGAGAAGATCTTGAGCGGCGAGGGGCCGGTAACGCTGAGCGGATACGTGGCGGAGACGATGAGGCCTTTGGAATCTTTGACCTGGACTGCGATGCTGGAGTTGCCTACAGAAGTGGGTTTACCAGCAAAGACTCCTCCCGCGAAAGTCAGGCCATCAGGTACACCGGTGGCTGTGAATGTGTAGGGAGGAATGCCACCAAGGGCGGAGATGGTCGCGCTATAGGTGGCGACGGTGCTGGCCGGGGGCAGCGATGAAGTGGTGATGCCGAGGACAGTGAGCGCCAGCGGCAGGCTGACGGATTTATTGAGTGCATCGGTGACAGTAAGCGTGATGTCAAATTTACCTGGGGCGGAGGCGATACCAGTAACTTTACCGGCGGCGTCCACTGCAAGGAAAGCAGCTCCGGAGAGAGTGAAGGCGTACGGTATCTTTCCGCCGGCCACGGTGTAAGATGCCGCAACGGCGCTGCCGGCGACCAGATTACCGAGGCTGGCAGGACCGTTGAGTGTAAGTGCCGGGAGGGCGATGGTCAGGACGAAACTACCAGTAGCTGTACCCGTATTTGTATCTTTTACGGTGATGGTAATTGCACCACTGAAAGCATCAGTCACGGTGCCACTCAGAGTGCCGGAGCTGCTCAGGTTCAGGCCGAGGGGCAAGCCGGTAGCGGTGAAAGTGTAAGTACCGAAGCCGCCGGTGGCCGTGAACACAACGGGACCGTACAGGACATTTGCCTGACCTGCCGGCAAAGTGATGTTTGTAAGTGCCAGCGGTATGGAAGTAACAACCTGCTGCACCGGAGCGGAGGTACTGACAGCATTGGCGGAATCACCGGTATAGAGGGCAGTCAGCGTGTGGGTGCCGGGCGTGAGAGTGGTTGTCGAGACGGAGGCTTTGCCGGAAGAAAGGCTGACGTTGCCGATAACACTGGAGCCATCGAGGAAGAGAATGTTGCCCGTGGCAGTTGCGGGAGAGACCGAGGCCGTGAGGGTCACGGGCTGGGGTGCAGTTACCGGGTTCGGGCTCGACGTAAGTGTCGTGGTGGTGACCACCTGAATGATCTGCTGGTTGACCGTGTTTGAAGTGCCGGATGGATGGGTTTCATCCCCGCCGTAGCTGGCGTAGATCGAGTGGCTGCCTGGTGTGAGGCTGGATGTAGTGAGCGTGACCCGGCCATTGATGACACTGCCGGAACCGATGATCACCGGCGGTGCGGTGACGGTGTCGAGGAATGCTATGGAGCCTGTCACATTTGTGCCGGCGATGGTGGCGGTGAATGTTACAGAGTTACCCGCAGCGGAGGGATTCGAGGAGGAAGTGAGTACGACTGAACTTATTGGACTATTCACAACCTGTGACAACGGAGACGATGTGCCGGCCGCAAAGCTGGTATCGCCGTTATATACCGCGGTGAGGGAATGCGTGCCGGGGGAAAAGCCGGCGGTGAGAGTAGCAATCCCCTGAGTGATCTGAGCGTTGGCAAGTACCGTGAGGCCGTCTTTAAAGGTGACTGAACCGGTGGCAGTGGCCGGTGTAACGGTGGCAGTAATGACGACGCCTGAGGTTACCGGGGCAGGGTTGAGGGAAGACGTCAGGCTGACGGCGGGAGTGGCGCGACTCGTGAGGATGGCAAAGCTGCCGCCAAGCCCGCCGATGGCGAGATCCGTTCTGCCATCACCGTTGAACTCGCCGACAACCAGCGCGAAGGGGGCGCTGACGGGAATGGCCACATTACTCGGGGTGTTGAAGGTGCCGGAACCTGAGTTTATGAAAACACCGACCGAATTGTCGGCCAGGTTTGCGGTGGCGAGATCGGGCTTGCCGTCACCATCGAAATCGGCGGCGACAATAGCGAAGGGGCGGGTGGTTGAATTAGCGTACGTGACCGCGGCTTGGAAAGTACCATCGCCGACGCCGTTGAGTACGGAAACGGAGCTTCCATTCGAGTCGGCGATAGCGAGGTCAGCGTAGCCATCGTTATTGAAATCGGCTGAAGTGATACTTCGCGGGTCGTTCGGGATGGTGTAGGCGGCCGGCAGGTTAAAAGTGCCGTCGCCGTTGCCCAGGTGGACAGACAATAAGCCAATAGGGGGGGGTGGGGTGGCGCCTTCAGGAATCGCCGGTTGCTGGATGGCTGCGACAGCAAGATCAAGAATTCCGTCACCGTTGAAATCGCCGACAATAAGGGCACGCAGAGCCCCATTGGAACTGAATGCGGGCAAATACTGGAAGGTACCGTCACCGTTGCCGAGGAGTATATCGAGGGTGTTGTAACCAGTGATGACGGCGACGTCAAGTTTGCCGTCGCGGTTGAAATCGCCGGTGACCAGTTCTTCAGCGGCAGCAATGATACCGACAACGACAGCGGCTTGAAAGGTTCCGTCGCCGTTGCCTGCGAGGAGAGTCAGGTTACCAGAGGAGACGTTGGAGGTTAACAGATCGGTCTTGCCGTCGCCGTTAAAATCGCCCGCGATGACGCGGTCCGGACCGTTACCTGTGGCATAAGATACGCCGTTTTGAAAAGAACCATCGCCGTTGCCGAGCGAAACCGAAACAAAGTTGGTTTGTACGAGCGTAACAGCTATATCCATCTTGCCGTCACCGTTGAAATCGCCGCGGGCGACTGACTGAATGACATCGCCGCGAGTGTTATTGGACGCGACGGTGAAAGAGCTGGAAGCGACCGCAGTTACTGTTTGGTTAAGCGGGGTGGAGAGGCTGGGCGCGTGACCCGAATCGCCGGAATAGAGGGCTGTGATACGGCGTAAACCGGAAGAGATCAAGGTGGTGCTGAGAGTAGCCTGACCGTTCGTAAGCGGAATGGTACCGAGGACTGAAGGGCCGTCGTAGTAAGTCATTTTCCCCGAGAGGCTGGTGGGTGAAACGACGGCAGTGAGATTGACCGGCTTGCCGAACAGGATTGTGGCTGCGGAGGATGTCAGAGTTGTCGAAGTGCTGATGGGATTGACTACCTCACTGAGGCTGGGCGAGGTGGAGGCAGCATAGCTGCCGTTGCCCGAGAAAGTCGCGGTAATGGAATGGGTGCCCGCCACAAGGGTTGAACTGGAAAAGACAGCTACTCCGTTAAGCGTGGATGACAACGCCAGAGCGAGGGCATTGTCGTTAAACGCTATGCTGCCGCCGGTTGTGGCGGGTGAAACGGTGGCTGTGAAGGTTACGTTTTGACCGTAAGTGGCGGGATTGAGAGATGAAGAAACGACAACGCCGGAGTTGGCAGGATTGACCACCTGCGACACGACGGGTGATGTACTGGTGGCATTACCGGCATCGCCGCTGTAGACGGCGGTAACCGAGTAGGTGCCGACAAGTAGTGTGGATGTGGTGAATGAGGCTGCGCCGCTCGCGATGGTGCCGGTACCGAGAGTGTTGACTCCATATTTAAAGGTCACGGTGCCTGAAGCCGTCGATGGTGTGACGTTGGAGGTGAAGGTTACGCTTTGACCAAACGTGGAGGGATTCGCGGACGATGTCAGGGTTGTGCTGGTGACAGCAGGTCCGATGACCTGATTGACGGCGGCGGAAGTGCTGGTGGCGTAGTTGGAATCGCCCAGGTAGACGGCTTGGATGGGGTGTGTGCCAACGGTGAGGCCGTTGTAACTCCAGTGGCCCGTGCCGTTGACGTCGTTGTCGTAGTACTGGCTGACTGTGTTGTCGTTGAAGCTGATGAGTCCGGTGGCGGCGGAGGGCGATACGACCGCATTAAATGTGACGAAGGTTCCATAGGGCGAAGGGTTGGCGGTCGAGGTGAGGGTGACAGAAGATGTCGCCTTAGTGATGACCTGTGTCAGAACACTTGAAGTGCTGCCCTGATTGCCGGAATCGCCGCCGTACACAGCGGTAAGGGAATGGTTTCCGCCCGTTAGTGCTGATGTGCTGAACGAGGCTGTGCCACTGAGCGCGCTGCCGGTTCCGACGCTGACTGCGCCATCGAAAAATGTGACCGTGCCGGAAGCCCCCGGCCGCGAAATGGTGGCGGTGAGGGTGATGCCTGTCCCGTAGACTGCGGGGTTGGCGGATGATGCTAGAGAAGTGGTGGTGGGAAGAGGTCCCTGGGCCAGCGCGAGAGAACTCAGCAGCAGTGAGCTCAGGAGAAATCGTCTGAACATAAAGTTTAGGATAGCCTCGTTAACAAAGAACGGCAAAAACGGATTGGTTGTTCTGGTACATAGTGCTTCGAAAACATCAGGTGTTTCCTGAACAGGGCACGTTTGTGGCAATTAGATGGGGTGATGGCGGAGAGAGAGGGATTCGAACCCTCGTTAGAGTTTCCCCTAAACACGCTTTCCAAGCGTGCGCCTTCAACCACTCGGCCATCTCTCCCTTTTTGGGATTCACGCATTCGCGGGAAGGTCTAGGATATCACGGGGGTTAAACCCATGAAGGCCGGCGGGGGGCACCGGCTGCGGGTCGAGGGACCCGGCCTCCTAATTTAGCGGCCGCGGGGTCCGTGCGATATGACTGGCGGCGCGGTTGGTGCTGCTGCAGCGCTGGCACCTCCGCCTTCGCCTCCGCCGAATCCACCAGTGGGGCCGCCGCCACTGCCACCGCGCGTGGGAAAGTCACTCTGGCTGGTCCGGAACGCCGCTACAGGGGAGAAAAGCGTGGTGGTGGGGTGCCCTTGCGCGGAGAGAGCCTGACCACCTGCACTGGCACCACGTGTCGCGCCGCCATACCAGTATGCCACAGGTGAATAGTAGTCTCCGACGGAACCGGGGCTGTAGAAGCCGTAGCCAAAGGGGCTCCAGGAAGTGCCGCCGGCGGTCACCAGAGTGTACATATTGAGACCGGAGTTGTAGTGCCAGCCGCCCTTCGAATCATCGAGGGAACGGGCGGTGGACATACTGGCGGCGGAGAGCTGCTGGGAACGGTCTCGCGCCCAGAGGTAAAGGTCGTCCGCAGACCTGGTGTCAAATTTAGCCACAGTAAGCGTGTCAGTAAAGGCCAGCACGTGGCCGTCCCGGACACTGATGTTCTGACCGGCGGCGGCAACGATGGATTCGCCTTTGAAAACCCGCAGTTCGGCGGGGTCAGCACTGAGTTCAAGAAAGCCGTTTTTGGACAGGCGAATTTCGCGATCGCCGGAGATGAGGGTCACCGGAGCACTTTTTACCGACATGCGGGGATCTTCAGACTCAACGGCTATAGTGCCGGAGAGGAGTTCCACGCGCGTAGCGGCCAGGCGGGTATCCAGCATTTTGATGGCGCTGTTTTCGCCCATGCGGAGGAAGACACCGGGGGTGAGCAGCACTTCCGCGCGACCGAGGCCGCTGCGCAGCACCATGCCATCTCTTACTTCAGGGAATTTGCTGACCTTCCATTGCAGCGGTTCGCCGTTGAGCGAAATGTCGCCCTGGAAGTAATGGAGGGTGCCGGATCGGGCTGAGGTGACTGTCTGGCCGAAGGCGAATGCAGCAGTCAGGATTAGGGTGGCGCAAATATAAGAGCCGGTTTTCATAATTGAAACTCCCTGGCTGGATTATCCCGCCGTTGGTGGCTGAAGTCAAAGGTGCTAATTCGCGCACGGTTGGGTTAAATGACGCAGATTTCGGGCAGAAAGCTGGTAATATGCCCTGAGTGTAGGGGCGCAGGATGGCCACCAGAGTGCCTTAAAGGGAGTGTTCGTAAAAAGGAAAATATGCTTAGTCTGAAAAAGATCCTGTTCCCGGTTGATTTTTCGGCGCGTTCGCGCGCAGCGGCACCGTTTGTGTTGTCTCTGGCACGGCGTTATAGCGCGAAGGTGGTGCTGATCCACGCGTTTGAGCCGCCTCCCCCGATCTATGGCGGGATGAACATGGTTTATCCCGACGTTTACGATTTCAAGGAAATTGGGGTTGAACTGAAGCAGCAGCTGACGGCATTCGCGGCGGCGGAATTTCCCAAAGTGGATACCGAGCGTGTGGTGCAACAGGGTTTTGCGGCTGCGGTGATCACTGAATACGCTGCGGAAAACGGTGTCGACCTGATCGCCATGCCAACACATGGTTACGGCCCCTTCCGGCGCACGCTGCTGGGTTCAGTAACGGCGAAAGTGCTGCATGATTCCAATGTCCCTGTCTGGACTGACGCGCACTCCCCGGAGCCGACGCACCGGGCCCATCCGCAGCCGCGCCTGATTCTGGTGGCGATGGATTTGAAGGGTGGCAGCAAGGAAGCACTGGAAGTTGCGCTGCAACTGGCGCATGATTCGGGGGCCACGGTTGAGATGGTTCACGCGGCACCGGAGGGTGAGATTACGCCGCTGCGATCCGAAGCGAAGATCGGTGAAGTTCTGGATTCTGTGGCACGCGAGCAACTGGTTGACGTGAAGCATCAGGCGGGTCCGAACGTCGATATTGTTGTAGACGGCGGCAGCGTGGCGAAGCTGTTGCGCAGTGTAGCGCTGGCGAAACGCGCGGATCTGATTGTGATTGGGCGCGGCGGCATTCAGGAAATGTTTGGACGTTTCAAAGCCAATGCTTATGGAATTATCCGTGAGGCACCATGCCCGGTGCTGAGCGTTGCCGGCAACGCTGGCAAAGGCTGATGAATACCGAAAGCAGCGTATCGATCGTCATCATCGACGATAATCCGGGCAGTCTGGAACTGCTCTCGACGGCTCTGGAATCAGAAGGCGTTCGCATTTTCACCGCGCAGGATCCGGAGGAAGGCATTGAAATTGTCTTCCGCGAGCATCCGCAGATTGTGCTGACAGATCTGGTGATGCCGGGCCTGAGCGGGCTGGACGTGGTGGAGCGCGTGGTGGAGTTTGACCCGGCTATCGACGTGATTCTGATGACCGCGCATTACACGAGTGAATCTGCCGTGGAAGCATTGCGGCGGGGCGCTGCTGACTATTTGAACAAGCCGGTGTCAATCGCTGCGCTGCGGGAACGCATCTCCCGGCTGGTGACTGAGGCGCGCAGACGGCAGAGGACGGCTGCGCTTGAAGGCCAGTTGCTGGAGGACGCGCAGTTTGAAGGCATGGTGGGTCGCAGTGCCGCCATGTGGGAGATGTTTTCGCGGATTCGGCGGGTGGCTCCGCACTTCCGCACGGTTTTGGTGACGGGCGAAACCGGTACAGGTAAAGAACTGGCGGCGCGGGCGCTGCACAATCTGAGTCCCGTCCGCAGCGGGCATTTTGTGGTGTTGAACTGTTCGGCGGTGGTTGAGACTTTGTTTGAGAGTGAGTTGTTTGGGCATGTGCGCGGCTCTTTCACCGGAGCGGCGCAGGACAAGATGGGCCTGTTTGAATTTGCCGACAAAGGGACCATTTTCCTGGATGAAATCGGGGACATGCCGGTGGGTACCCAGGCCAAGCTGCTGCGCACACTGCAGAACCAGGAAGTGCTGCGCGTGGGGTCTTTGACACCGCGCAAGATTGATGTGCGGGTGATTGCGGCGACGCACCGGGATTTGCGCAGCGCGATTGCGGAGAAGCAGTTTCGTGAGGATCTTTTCTACCGGCTGTCTATGGTGGAAATCCATACGCCTGCGCTGCGGGAACGCAAGGAAGATTTGCCGGTGCTGACGAAGCACCTGGTGGGTAAGTATTCGCGCCAGTTTCGAAAAGATATACGGGGCCTGACGCAGCGTGCGCAGATTGTGCTGGCGCGGCATGACTGGCCGGGCAATGTGCGGGAGCTGGAAAACGTGTTGGGCCACGGTTGCATGATGGCGATGGGCGACACGGTGGATGTGCAGGATTTGCCGGAGTATTTTCGGACATTTTCGCGGGGCGGCGGCGCGGCGCCTGCGCTGGCTCCAGTCGCTCCAGCGGAATCGGTGGCAGATGGCACGTTCGATGATCACGAAAAGCGGCTGATTGCCGAGGCGCTGGAACGGGCGCACGGGAACCAGAGTCAGGCGGCGCGGGCACTGCGAATCGGCAGGGACGCACTGCGGTACAAAATGAAACGACACGGGCTGGACCGGCCACACGCATAAGCTTGTAGTTGGCACATATTCTCTTCACGACGCTGGGTTCTCTGGGTGACTTGCATCCGTATATTGCAGTAGGGCTGGGGATGCGGGAGCGCGGGCACCGGGTGACGATTGCCACGTCAGAAATCTACAGGGCCAAGGTTGAGGGCGAGGGGCTGGGGTTCTATCCGCTGCGGCCGGATATCAGCTTCATGCTGGATGAACCGGAGGTGATGCGGCTGGCATTTCATCCGCGTACCGGCGGGGCGTACCTTTTCAGGAAACTGATTGCGCCGTTTCTGGAACAGTCGTACGAGGATACGCTGGTGGCGGTTGCGGATGCGGATCTGATTGTGGGGCATGTCATTGCGTTTACGACGCGCACTGTAGCAGACGTTTTGGAGAAGCCGTGGATTTCGGTGGCGCTGCAGCCTGCGGTGTTTCTCTCTGCGCATGATCCTTCTTCGATTTCGGGAGCGCCCTGGCTGGACCATCTGCATCAGTTGGGGCCACGTTTTTGGGGTCCGGTCCATCGAATATTGAAGCGGGCCGCGAGACCTTTTGGGAAGCGTATAAATGTGTTGCGGGTTCAGGCTGGTTTGATGCCACTGAAGAATCCGCTGTTTGACAGCATGGTGAGTCCGCTGGGAATGCAGGCCTGGTTTTCGAGTGTTTTTGCGGTGCGGCAACCGGACTGGCACGAGCCGACATTGATCACGGGTTTTCCTTTTTACGACAGGCTGGTGCCGGGCGAGGGTATGGGATCAGCACTCCGGGATTTCCTTGATTCGGGACCTGCGCCTGTCGTGTTTACGCTGGGATCCGCAGCGGTGATGAGCGCGGGTTCGTTCTATACGGAGAGCCTGGAGGCGGTGAGGCAACTGGGTTGTCGCGCGGTGCTGCTGATCGGAAGCGACGTCCGCAATTTACCCGCAGGGGCAGTGCCCGCGACAGTCCATATCGCACAGTACGCGCCCTATTCGGAATTGTTTGCGCGAGCGGCGGCGCTGGTGCATCAGGGCGGCATGGGGACAACGGCGCAAGCCTTGCGTTCGGGCAAGCCAATGCTGGTGGTGCCGTGGAGCCATGATCAGCCGGACAATGGACTGCGCATCACCAGGCTGGGTGTGGGTGAAGTGATTCCCCGGTCGAAATATAAAGCTGCGCGCGTGGCTGCGGGATTGAGGCGACTGCTGGCCGAGCCCGAGTATGCGGAAGCGGCGGGCCGGGTGGCACGCGGGATTGCGGCTGAGGATGGCGTAGGCGCGGCTTGCGACGGCCTGGAAGCGACGCTCGCGGCTGTGACAAAATCAGGGGCATGACGCGGCGTACGGCGGGACAATGTTTGCTGGGGTTGGCGGCGGCTGGCGGCTTGCCGGGGCAGGATAAAGGGGAGTCGTATCAGGTTTACACGGAAGCGCCTCGTCTGCTGATGCGGCCGGCGCGGTTGAAGCTGCTGCGGCGTGAAAGAGAGCGGCGGTCTTTGCGCTGGGATCAGTTTGAGGCGCTGTGGACAGGCGCGGCGACGTTTCCGGAACTGGGCTGGACGCAGGCTCTGCGTTATCAGATTGCGAATGATCGTGACGCCGGGGTGCGGGCTGTGGCATGGGCTGTTGGGCCGGGCGATGATATCCGCCAGATCGCTTTGATCGCGGATTGGTGCGGGCCGCTGATTTCGAAAGACGACCTGTCTTTGATTTTGGGAAAATTACGGCGGGAGATTGCGGACACGCGGCCGTTGAAGACTTTGTCTGATGCGCGGTCGCGTGTGTTTGCTGCGATTGTGTTGACGGAGGCGGAGCCGGCGGCCAGTGAAAAGGCCCTGCGGGTGGTGATTGAAGGGTTTTGGAACAGCAGTTTTATTCCGTCATTGAAGAGTGCGCGGGCGAGCGTGTCGAATGCGGATGCGTATGCGCTGATGGAGATTCTGCACGTGGTTCGCGACAACGTGAATCTGGATTTGCGGGAAGGTTTTCCGAAATGGTTTGAGCAGTATCCGGTGGTGCATCTGATGGCGCACTACCCTGCCCCGTGGCCTGGCGGTGATAACGAATACCGTATTCCAGCGGACGAGACGATTGAAAAGCGCGGCCCGGATGTGAAAAAAGCTGTGCTTTCGCGGGCGGCGGAACTAGCTATGGTGGCGTTTGATTCGAATACCGCTTCTTCGCAGTTTTTGCAGGGGTGGGTTACGAATGACCGGTTTTTGATGCGGGGTACGCTGGGGATTCCGTATGAGTTGTTGTGGGCGAATCCTTATCAGCCGGGGTTGAGTTTTCAGCATGTGCCGCTGGCGCTGCATGATGAACTGGGCGGGCAGTTGTTTGTGAGGTCGTCATGGGATGACGATGCGATGTGGATTGGTTTTTTTGGTGGTCAGTTGCAGTTGTTTCAGGAGGGTAGTGTTACGCGGATTGATCCTCAGCTGGCCCATGAAGCTTTGGATATTGATACTGCTGTGATTTTCTTTGCGAAGAAAGAGAACCGGTTTTTGATGCCTCGCGGTAAGACCACTACGGCTGCTGCGGAGGCCGCTAATGTTTTTCTTGTAGGGCTGGATGCTGGTCGTGTTTATCACCTGGAGGTGGATGGTGAGGAGATGGTGGAGGATACGGCTGATCCTGGGGGGATTGTTTATTTGCCTGATGTGCCGGGCGGCATTGGGGTTCGGCTTGGCCCGGCACGGGTATAAACGATTTAGGTTTTGTGGACTATGGATTTCCAGTTTTTTGCCAGGTGGTCGGCTGTTCGCCAGGCTAGCGCCTGAACGGTCAGGGTTGGGTTTCGGGCTCCGCTGTTGATCATTACTGAGCCGCCGAGAACGCCCAGGTTGGGTGACTCGTGCGACATGCCCCACTTATCCACGACACTGGTTTCCGGGTTGTCGCCCATACGCGTGCCACCGTAGGCGTGGGTGGAGAGTCCGCCGGAACCGCCGGGGAACTTGACGACCTCAATCGCTCCAGCGGCGCGGAACCAGTCTTCAGTCTTCTGCTGGCCGTAGGCGGCGGCTTTGGCTTCGTTGGGCATGGAAGCGTTGGTGACGCGGCATACCGGATCGCCCAGCGGATCTTTCACTTCAGGGTCGAGATCGAGGAAATTCTGCTCGTAGGGGAACGTGGAAGTCTGCAGGTAGGAAGATGTCCAGCGACCGGCATTTTCCTTGACGAACGCTTTCCACTTGGAACCCCACGCGGGAGCTTTGCCAAAGGTATTCATGGCAGCGGCTTCGATGGGATGCATTTCGGTGCCGAGGCTGAGGCTGGTGCCTCCGATGAAGCCCGCTTTGGAATGGTCGTAGTTGTCGTCAGCGAAATCGTCAACAACAGTTGTCTGCGCGGGTGTGCCGTACCAGACGTTGATGTTGAACGGGAATAACGCGAAGACCGGTGAGCCCTGCCAGTGTCCCATGAAGTGCTTGCCTACCTGGCCGTGGTTGTTAGAAAGGCCTTTCGTGAACGCCTTCGATTTCGAGAGCAGCAGCAGGCGTGAGTTTTCGTAAGTGTAGGACGAAAGCAGCACGACACTGGCCGGCTGAAAGTATTCCTTGCCGCCCCGGATATAAGTTACGCCGGTGGTGCGGCCATTGTCATCGGTGTTGATGCGAGTCACGTGGGCGAGGTCGAAGATGGTGAGGTTCTTCGTCTTCATCGCTTCCGGAATGGTGGTTACTGCTGTGGAATTTTTGGCGCTGATGTGACAGCCTCCGCGTCCGCAGAAGCCGTGATAAACGCAGCCGGGGCGTCCGTGATACGCCTGCGAGTTGATGGCGGAGGGGCCGTGGAAGGGCTTCCAGCCCAGCTTGCGGGCCGCATCCATCATGTGTTCGGTGTATTCTGTACCGCGCAGAGCAGGCATGGGGTATTCGCGGCTGCGGGGGCCTTCGTAAACGTTGCCTTTGGGATCAAGAACTCCCTTGATGTTGCCCGCATTGCCTGAGACGCCGACTTCATGCTCGATGATGTCGTAATAAGGTTCAAGATCGTCGTAAGAAAGCGGCCAGTCTTCGAGAGTGGAACCGACCGGGATGGCGCTTTTGCCGTAACGCTTTTCCACTTCAGAACGGGTCTTGAAATCCCAGGGTTTCAAACGCCAGGCGGAGGCCCAATAGTGAATGGAAGTGCCGCCGATGGCGTTCATCATAGGATGAATAGCACCACGGGGCCGGGTGGGCGAGTTGGCATTTTCGCGCACGGTGGGGATTTCGAGATTTGCCTTCTGTACAGACGTAACGCCGCCGCGCACGTTATTGAAGACTTCATCTGCGTGGTACTGCTTGTGGGGGTCCATCCAGGTGCCCGCTTCGATGCCTGCGACTTTCAGACCGGCTTGGGTGAGGGGCAGGACGGCGACGCCACCCGCGGCACCGAGGCCGACGACTGCGACATCGACGTGCTTGAGATTAATGGCCACTGTTATTCCCCCAGACGGACATGCGGACGGGCTTGATCTGAATCTTCATTTTTTGATCGTCGGGGCCGACCGCGAGGCGCGGGCCGGGATAACCGATAAGGTCCCATCCTGCGAAGCCTTTGTTGCCGCCGTAGTAAGGGTCACTGAAAGTGCCTTCGAGGGTGAGGCGGCGGATGCGGGTGAAGAAGGCGCGGGAGGTGGGGAAACCCTCGGCAGAGCCGCCCTCGATGGCTGTGAGCACTGCGTCGCGCTTGTCGGCGGAGAGTTCGGCGAAGGCAGCGCCGTGGACTGTGCGGGCATAGGCATCCGTTGATGCGAGGCCCTGCCTGAAGCCCGTCTTTTCGCTGGCATTGAAGCCTGCCAGTACACGATCTATATAAATGGCTGCGCCGCATTCACTGGCACCGGGGCCGTTTTCATCTTTCGGGATGAGACGGTCGGCAAAGGCGTCGACGATTTTGAATTCATCCGCTGACAGCGCGGTGGGGGCAGCCTGAGCGGCGGAGCGAATCGCGGCAATGGGAACAATGGCTGCGCTCGCGATGACGCTGCGCCGGGAAATACCGGAGCTTACGGAGTCTTCGGGCATGGGCAACATTATATACCCGGAAAACCGGCGTCTGATGGAAACTATCGGTATGGATGATGAGCGCTGGCAACGCGTGGAAGGACTGTTCTTCCTGGCGGGCGCGCTGAAGGCGGAACAGGGCGAACGGATGCAAACCTGAATTCGCTCCAGCCGAAAGAAGCGGGT
Organism: Terriglobia bacterium; assembly: GCA_025363475.1. Lineage (GTDB taxonomy): Bacteria > Acidobacteriota > Terriglobia > Bryobacterales > Bryobacteraceae > BOG-234. Next base: position 67,332 of record JANYDS010000076.1, on the reverse strand, counting down.
TACTCGGGCTTGAGTGTGGCTTCCACGCCGTACTTGCGGTAATTGCGGAAGTCTGTATCGTTACGCAGCGTGACTTCGGGGGAGTTGCCGCCCGCCCTGCCGTAACGCATGAAATCTGAACTGGTGCGCATTTCCATGTGGCCGTGCAGCGGCACCAGATAATGTTCACCGGCAATGGTCACGGGGCCGTAATCCAGCTCTTTAGTTACGTTGCGCAGCGGAAATTCACGGGGGCTCTCGGCTTCGGTGGTAATGCGCAAGACCTGATGCGTATCGCGGTCTGCAAAGACCAGACCGTGATAAGCGACTACGACGCGGTTACCGGCGGCATCAAGCTGTGAGACGGAATTCTCTTTGGCTATTTTGTAGGCGAAGACGTAGACGGTTTGTCCGCGTAAAGTATCGAAGCGCTTCCATTCGAAGTCGGCTTTACTGAGGGGGTCGAAGATGCCTTTGAGGGTGAAACCGAATTCACCGCTTGAGGTCATTCCTGGCACCGCTGTCTGCCCTTTCCTGACCAGTTTGCCATTGAGCACGGTGAGTTCGTATTTTTCGCGGCCGCCAAAATAGCTGAGTTGTTCTTCGCGGGAATCGACGGGCTCCCAGGTGGCACTTGTGCCGGCGGAAAAGCTCGTGCTGCCGCCGCCGCGGCCTGCTGACATATGGACGCCCTGCACGTTCTGAACTTCCGGACGGACTTCGCGGTGCGTCACCTGAGTGCAGATGAAGTTGGGAAGTTTGTCGTCATAAGCCAGCGCACCTTCACGGATCGCCGCAATAATATGGGTTTGTTCCGCTGGCTCAGGTGGAGCCTGAGCCAGCAGTGTTGCAGCGGAAGCAACGAATATCAGCGTGCGCAACAAGAACATGAATTACGGAAGGCGGATCCAAACCTGGGTCTTGTGGATGATGGAGACGGAACCTTTTACGTTGAGCTTTTTGCCGCCTTCAACGAGTTCAGTTGCACCGGAGACGAGACGACCGCCATCGGGATCGAGCAGCTTGCCGTCTTTCCAGTTATCGCCATCTTTCTTTGTGTCCCAGAGAATGGTGAGACCCTTGAGGGGCTTGTCTTTGTTTTCGCCTGAGCATTTCGCACAGGTGGCGGCAGGGTCTTCCTTGCCTGCTTTGGTTACTTTTTCGATAACAGCTTTGAGCTGGCCGCCTTCTTCAAAGGTGCGGATATAGGTGGTCTTGGGGCCGTCAACATACTGCCAGTTGCCGACTGAGGAAGTCTGTGCGAGCGCAGCGGCTGCGAACAGAATTGAGATTGTGATGAGTTTGAGCATGATTGTTTTTAAGTAACGTTTTTAGTTTACAAAGTTTTTTACGCGGCCTTCATTTGATCGCTTATGCGTGTGGCTAAGACTGGCAGACATGAACTCCTATTCCGTACCCGCCACGGGGGAGGCTGGAGTCTTGTTCACGCCCTTGTTCAGATCCGGGTTCACATCAAGCGCCGCACGCAAACCATTCTGGGCATGGACGTCGCCCGGATATTGTTCGAGAGCGATCTTGAAGGCTCTCGCGGCAAGTGCCGGTTTGTGATTCCTGAGTGCGACCTTGCCCATCGGTTCGCCAATCGGGCGCGGATAGTAGGCGGGTTCGGAATAGCTTAAACGACGTTCCGCTTTCGAGGCGATTTCAAACAACTGCAGTCCCTTATTGATATGGCCCTGGGCGATTTCAAGATGGGCTGCCAATTCCTGGCGGGCCACCATCAGATCGGCGGGTTCGGCATGATTGGTTTTAGCCTTAAGTTCGGCCACGGAGTCATCAAACTTCTGGCGTTCAGCGGTTGCAGCGGCGACATCGCCTTTATTGGCCCAGGCGAGTGAGCGGGCCCAGTGACGCCAGGCTTCCTGACGCGGACGGGTGAAGGGGACAAGAACTGTTTCGTCAAGGATGGTGTCCCATTTTTCAAACTGAACATTGGTGCGCATGAGAGCGAACCAGCCTTGTGCGTAGGCCGTGCCGAAGTTATCCACCGATGCGGCCTGAGCCGGGTTTTCTTTGTAGCCGAGCAACTCTTTCGCCGATTCCATGGCGTCGTCATAACGGCCCGTGAATGAATATGTGGTGGCGAGGTAATGAACGTTGTGGCCATGGTGGCCATCGCCATACATCTTGTCCAGCTTCATCCAGCTGCGTTCATTGACTGCCGCGTCGGAGAAGGATTTGGTAGCTTCCGCCCACTTGCCGGTCTGCGCGTAGATGTGGCCGGGCATGTGGAGCGCGTGCGGAATGTTGGTCACCAGGGCTGCATATTTTTCACAGCTGGGCCAGGCTTCTTTGGCGAACGATGAACCTTCGTACGCGTGAATGATGTAGTGATGGACACCGGGATGTTCCGGGATTTTGGTCAGCAGCGAGCGGAGGATAGAGACGGCTTCGGTGCTGCCGGAGGCAAGGGGTTTGCGGTCTGTTTCAGAGAAGCCGCGCATGATGGTGAGGGCGAGGAAGAGCTGGGCTTCCATCTCATCGGGATGCTTTGCCAGCAGCGTGCGGGTGGCTTTCACAAAATCCTCATCAGGGTCTTTCGAGGCAGCGTTGCGGCGGGCGGCGATGGCAGCGATATAGAGCTTTTCGACATCGGTGGCCTTGCCTGGCACCTGGCTGAGTTCGGTGGCTTTGTCAGCTGCGGCGCGGGCGCGGACGAGTGACGGCGGGACCGTCTTGCCGAACGTTTCGGTCTGGAGATCGAGCTGAAAGCGGGGGCGGTAGTCGCCGGCTGCCACCATGGAAACGCCCCAATAAGGCATGGGGGCGGCGGGGTCAAGCGCTGCGGCCTGGAGGAAGGAACGCTCGGCTTCGCGGGCCCAGAAGGAGTGCATCTGCGCGACGCCCTGATCGAAAAACGCCTGCGCTTCTTTGCTGCTGGTGGTGATGGGGAAATGCACTACGCCCATGCCTGGCAGGAGTTTCGCGGGCAGGGTGGGGGCAAGCGCACTGGGCGGCGGCGCACAGTTATCACCCTTTTTGGTTTCGGCGGCAAAGGCCGCGAGTGACGTGGCGGCGAGTAAGACAAGTAGTTTTTTCATTGCTTGTGCTCCATTTTATTTCTGTTCCAGCTGGTGTGAAACCAGTTCGATGAGTTGATCAACGCGCCAGGCTGAACCGTCTACCATGGCCGCCAGATGCCCGTCGCGGGTGATGATGGATGTCATGGAATTGTGACCGATGGAACCTTCGTCCATCCAGTATAGTTCTCCCAGCTCGGCTGCGGTTTTGGCTACGTCGCCGGTGAGGAAAGACCAGCGGGTGGGGTCCGCGCCCCAGCGCCTGGCGTATTCGGCAAGGATGGCTGGGGTGTCGTAATCGGGGTCTACCGTGATGGTGAGCAGGGCCAGGTCTTTGTCTGGCCGATCTTTGAAATGTCTTTGGATTGCGGCGAAGCTGGCGGAGAGTCTCGGGCAGACGTCGGGGAGCGGGCAGCGGGTGTAGATGAAATCAATGACCAGAACTTTGCCGTGCAGGCCGCTTAGGGTTACGGCGTGATTTTGTTCATCAATGAGGTGAAAGTCAGAGAGTGCGGCTCCCGGCTGGAGTTGTTCTTTGGGCTGCGTGAGCGGCGTATCCGGACCGGCGAATTTGCGAATGTTGCGCGCGAACGAGCTGTCTTTATTGACGACGAGCTCGAATTCGACGCGGACTCCGGGATGGAGTCCCTGCAATTGCCGGCCGTCTTCAACACGAAAGGGCATGGCCATGGCTGGCATGTATTTGCCGATGGGGCGGTGCGAAACGAGGATGCTTTTCGAAGCAGGGTCGATTGCGACCACGATGCCATCCACCTGCCAGGTCTTGCCGAGCAGCGAGACCACGCAGAAGGCGGTTAATACGAGCGAGCGGACGAAGGGCACTTGCTTCAGAGTTTATGCTATTCGTGGTGTCTTAGACTGGTCAGATGGTCTTTTCCCGTCGACTCGGTTCTTTCGCGCTTGCGGTTACGTTTTACAGCAGGCTCTTTGCGCAGGGTCCGGAGCTGGGCGAGGCGTGGAAATCGGGCGGCCAGTATTTTACGTGGCAGGCATCGGCTGGAAATGGCGCGAGACAGCTGCAGATTTTTTACCGGTGCAGCGGTGATACGGCGAAACCGTCACTGCTGCTGGTGCATGGCTTTCCCACCAGCAGTTTCGATTACCGGCAACTCATTGCAGAACTGGGTGGCGACTTCCGCATTTGTACTTTGGATTTTCCGGGTTATGGCTTTTCGGACAAGCCAGTGGATGGTTACAAATACACGTTGAAGGACGATGCGGAACTGGCGCGTTATTTTTTAACCAGCGTGGCGAAGTTCAAGGAGTTTGCGCTGTATTCGCATGACCGGGGTGACAGCGTGGCGCTGAACCTGATTCAGTTGTCAGCTGCATCTGATCCGTTTCGTATCACGCATTTGTTTCTGACGAATGGCAATATGTACCTGCCGCTGGCGAATCTTACTGATTTTCAGAAGCGTACGCTGAACCCGGCGACGAGCGCGGCGGCGGTGAAGAATATGACTCCGGCTTTGCTGGCAGGTGGCATGGGGATGACCACTTACACTCCTGCATTGAAGGCTGACGACCCGGAGGTGAAAGGTCTGGCGGCGAACTTCGCTCATCAGAATGGCGTGCAGGTGCTGCCGGAAACGATCAAGTACCTGAACGAACGTGCTCAGTTTGAGGTTTCGTTTCTGGAAAGTCTGTCGCGGAGTTCGGTTCCTGTGACGCTGATCTGGGGCGTTCACGATATGGTTTCGCCGGTTCGGGTTGCGGAGTATGTTTGGGGGAAATATTTGCAGCCGCGCGCGGTCAACTCAGAGTTTTGGCTTGCGCCTTGCGGCAGCCATTATGTGCAGCATGATCAGCCGCAGCCGATTGCGCAGATTGTGCGGGCGGCGCTGGGGGGCAAGAAGCGTCAGGCGGCTCCGGCAAATCTGGCGGGTGAGGCGTGTTCGCCGGTGCTGGTGGGAACCACGCCTTAGTCGGGCTTGAATTAGAGACAGGTGGCGCGGAGCCCGATCTTGCGGCGCAGGCAATTCAGCCGTTTTTCCGGCGGCAGCGAGAGCCGGAAGCGAATCAGGTCAATCAGAGCGCGGTCGGACTCACGTTTCAGGGCCTGGCTTATATTTTTTGACGCCCGGCTTTCCGGTTTCTCTGGCATTTGCTTCTTCATCGCGTGTCTTCTCAAGGGTATCAATTACCGCGAGATCCTTGCTGCGGCCAGCGGCACGCTTGCTCCGGATGATGTCATCGAGACACGCTGCAAGCAACTTTTGCCCTGCGATGTCATAGGAATCAGCCCGGTCGCGGACTCCCTCGTACGAGTTCACGCCGTCAATCTGGCCCATGAAATTGATCTGAAGCCCATCGCTTTCGCGGTGCACCCGAAAAAGCGCTGACACCGGATAGTAAGGGCGCAGGATGACCGCTTCCAGCGCAGCAGCCACCAGTTTGAGTTTCTGCATATTCCGGGGAGTCTTGCGAAAAAAAATCGATGTCAATGGTCGAGACAGGAGCGCCGTGAAGCGCCGCCGCCATGTTTCCAATCAGAATGGCTTCGAGACCATGTTCGTTGAGAACCCTGGCCAGCAGGGCCAGTTCCGGTTGGGCATCCATTGATTGATCATAGCGGTTTACGGGTCCAGGGGTTCGCGCGGATCGGCCTGCAGGGATTCTATTGCAGGAATGAATTCGAGGTCGAAGATCGACGTCCGGCCCACAATTTTGTAAGGCACGTAACCGAGTTCATCCAGGCAGCGTTTGGCGAAGACCGCGCCTTCAATATATGTGCTCTGGCTGGGGTCCGAGGTGACCAGCGCTTTGCGATCAAACGGCAGCCCATAACGATACATAAGCCGCGCGGCGTTGCGCATGTTGGTGGTGGTGTGGCGCGCGTGCGGATCGACGATGATGGCGTCTTCCGCCACACCGAAGCGCGTCATCAATTCCCGCTTCATTTCCAGCGCCTCAGCGTAAGGAGTCTGACTGGGATGGACGTAGCCTCCTGAAACCAGAATGAACGGCGCTTTGCCTTCGCGGAAACGCTTTACCGCAATCTCATCCCGCAGCTTGCCGCCGAGGGACAGAGCAATTCCCGTCAGTTCGTTGCCGGAACCAGGCACGACGATTGCCGTGTAAGGATAACGCGCCCAGTCGAGCGTTTTGGCGCGCCGGAATGCCGCGGCATTTTCGCCGTTTTCCATGGGTTCCAAGCGGCCGGCCTCGTCCCGGTTATTGAGGTTCATGGCTGCCAGCGCAAAGCGGAGGGAGGAAGAAAAGGCGAGGTCGAGGCGTGCGTGGTCCTCTTGCATGATTTGGGTGAGGTACTCAAGGTGGTTGCGCCAGGCTGGCGATTTAGGGTCGTACGTAATGGAATCGATCTCGGGGTAGCGTGGCGGTTTGCCCAGGCCATAGACATCGATTATGTGATTGATGCCACGAAGGCAGTCGGCCCAGGCGCGTTCGAGGAGTTGCGCGCCAGTCAGGGCCTGGTAGCGAACGTACATGCCGCTGCCACGGAGCTGGTTATCGGTGAGGGCATGCAAGGGGGGTGAGGTCCGGTACAGGTCTGCCAAGGCCTTCCCTGCCTCGTCAATCTGTACCTCAGTCCACTGGAACGCAGCGGCATTGCATTCGTTATCGGCTTTGCAGGATGTGACTGCGTGATCGAGAGCGGCCAGTCGCTCTGCGGCAATTCGCGCGAGAATAGCGCTGGTTTTGAAGGCCTCTCGCGCGGCAGGCGCTCGTTCGATGGCTGAGAGCAGATAGAAATTCTTGTCCTGCACGGGATTGGCGATTTCGAGCGGTTTGGCCGCCTGAAAGGCCCACGCAGGGGCCCATGCAGAGACCCACGCAGAAACAACGCAAAACAGAAAGAGTTGGACAAGCTTCACACGTCCAGGTTAGAACATCAAAGGTGAGGGTGCAATGAAACCGACTCGAAGGGAATTTGCCGCAGCGGCGGCACTGGCGCTGGGAGTGACCGGTCAGGCGCAGGTCCGCAATGCAATTTACAGACTGAACGCGCGCCCGGGTACGCCTGGTGAAATTGCCAAACCAGGGCTGCATTCCCTGGGTCTGCGCGGCGAACGGGATGCCCTGTTTTATGTTCCCGAGGCGGCTGCGAAATTTACCAAAGCTCCGTTGATTGTGTCTTTGCACGGGGCAACGCGCGGACCGGAGCGCGGCATTGACTTGCTGCGCACACTGGCCGATGAACATGGTTTCCTGCTGCTGGCACCGGCCTCAGCGGGCACGACCTGGGACGCGATCACTGACCAGTGGGGTACGGACGCGGTTTTCATCAATCAGGCGATGCTGCGCGCGTTCTCGCTGTATCCGGTGGATGGGGCGCGGGTTGCGATGGCGGGCTTTTCCGACGGGGCGTCGTGCGCGCTTTCGATTGGACTTTCGAATGGCGATTTCTTCAGCGCGGTATTCGGATTCTCGCCCGGATTTGTGTTGCGTGACGAACGGTGGGGCAAGCCGCCCGTCTATATTTCACACGGAACTGAAGACCAGGTTTTGCCGATTGACCAGTGCAGCCGGATGATTGTTCCTGCTTTGAAACGGGAAGGCTACAAAGTTACTTTTCGCGAGTTTGCCGGTAAGCATACGCTGCCGCCGGATGTGGCGGCGGAAGCTATGAAGTGGTTTATGAGTTCGCGCTGAGCGTCACGCGGGCATCCGGTCAGGGACCGGATGCGGACGGGGCGTCCGCCCTCCATCAGCTTCGGGGGAGGTAGCGGCGGATGCCGAAATCGTAAACTGCGGACCCGATGATGCCGCCCAGGATTGGGCCGACAATCGGAACCCAGAAAACCCTGGGGCCATCTGTAAGCCCATTATTCTTGAAGCCGGCCAAGGCGGTGAAGAGGCGCGGGCCGAAATCGCGGGCCGGGTTAATCGCATAGCCGTGCATGCCACCGAAAGCCATACCAATCGCGACCACGACCAGGCCCACCATCAGCGCGCCCAAATTAGCTCCGGGCGGCTGGTTACGTTCGTCGGTGATGGCAAATATCAGCATCAGCAGCAGCGCGGTGCCGATGGTCTGGTCGAGCAGGCCGGCGAAGGGAACCTGGGCGAAAGTGGGGAAGGTAGTGAAGATGCCTGCAGTTTTGTCAAGGCCAGGGTCGAAGGCCTGAAACGCCGGCATGTAGTTCCAGTAGACCAGCGCCGCCGCCACGAAAGCACCCAGCACCTGCACCAGGATGTAGGGCAGAACTTTGCGCCACGGGAAATCCCGATAGATCGCCAGCGAAATGGTGACGGCGGGGTTCAGGTGCGCCCCGGAAATTTTCCCGGCGATATAGATGCCCATCGTGACGGCCAGTCCCCAGGCCAGTGTGATGTTGGTAAACCCTCCGTTTACAATCTCTCCCGGCACTCCTTTGCCGAACAGGACGACCATGGCAACTACGCCATTACCAAAAAGTATGAGAACCAGAGTACCGAGAAATTCAGCGATGAGTTCAGGCAACATGCAGGGGCGATTGTATCACTAGCCTGCGAAGGCCGCCTGAACACGCTGCCAGGTGGTGCCTAGTTCCTCCGGCAGGACGCGTGTTTCCGCGGTGATGGTCATGAAGTTGGCGTCACCGGTCCAGCGCGGGACCACGTGCATGTGGATGTGCCCGGCGATGCCTGCACCGGCGCTTGCTCCGAGGTTCATACCGATGTTGAGGCCATCGGGCCGGTAAAGAGCCCGCAGTTTCTTCTCGGCGGTCCGGGTGAGTTCCATCAGTTCAGCGGCCGCTGCCTCAGTAATGGCAGAGAGTTCAGAAGAATGGGTGTGCGGCACAATCATGAGGTGCCCGGACGTGTAGGGATAGCGGTTCAGCACCACGAAATTGTGGACACCGCGAAAGACTATGAGCCAGTCCTGATCATGAGTGCGATCTGCCGCCATGGCGCAGAAAATGCAGCCTTTCGGTTTCTGATCACCAGTGAGGTAAGAATAGCGCCAGGGACTCCAGATATAGTCCACGGACCACCCTTAGAGCGGAGGGAGTTCGGAACTGACCAGGGGTTCAGCCGGTTTGCCGCCTACGTTGACGACATCCTTGAGTTCCTTGCTGGGCTTGAAATAGGGAATTTTCTTGGCGGGAACTTCCACGCGCGTGCCTGTTTTCGGGTTGCGGCCTACGCGCGACTGGCGCTGACGCGTGCGAAAACTGCCAAAGCCACGAATTTCAATCTTGTCCCCGCTGCGCAGCGAACGGACAATACTGTCGAAGATCGCCTCAACGATGACTTCGGATTCTTTCCGGGTCATTTCGACGACTCGCGATACCTCTTCAATCAGATCGGCTTTAGTCATCTTTTACCTAATTCGATTTTGCCAAACAACACAGGATAAAGCAATTAGCTTGTTTCGTCACAGGCGAATTATCAGGCACGCGGAAGGAATTCTTCGAGGCTCAAACTGGCTGCAGCAGCTTTCTTCTGGTATTCACCCAGGCGACTGGCTTCTCTGGACTCTGCCAGCGACTTCAGGCTGAGGCCGATTTTGCGCTCATCTTCACTCATCCTGATGATTCCGAATTCATGTTCATCGCCAGGTTTCAAAGGGGCTGGATCAGATTTCCGGCCGGACCAGCCGGGAACTTCAGAAAAATGGCACAAACCTTCCACTCCGTCGGCCAGTTCAATGAAAGCACCAAAACCCGCCAAACGCAGAACTTTGCCTTTCACGGAATCGTTGACATGGTACTGCGCAAAGAATGTCTCCCACGCATCGGGCTGCAATTGTTTGATGCCGAGCGACAGACGTTTATTGCCTGCATCGATGGAAAGAATCGCCGCCTGCACGATGGAACCCTTGCGCAACAGCTCACTCGGATGCTTGAACCGTTTTGTCCAGGAGAGGTCGGAGATGTGCACCAGCCCGTCCACGCCCTCTTCAATTTCAATAAAGACCCCGAATTCGGTCATGTTCCGCACGCGGCCTTCCACGACCGAGCCGATGCTGTAACGCTCTGCCACCGTGGTCCAAGGGTTGGCTTCCAGTTGTTTCAGACCCAGGGAGATGCGGCGCTCTTTGGTGCTGACTTCCAGAACCACCGTTTCCACCTGATCACCTGGCTTGACCACCTTGGAAGGGTGCTTCATACGGCGCGACCAGGTCATTTCACTGATGTGAATCAGACCTTCCACGCCGGGTTCGAGTTCGACAAATGCGCCGTAATCAGTAACAGTAACCACCCGGCCCACGACTCGGGCCTTTACCGGGAAACGCTCGGGTGCACCTGTCCAGGGATCAGGCATCATCTGCTTAATGCCCAGCGAAACGCGTTCTTTGGCGGGATCGTATTTCAGCACCTGAACGGTGATTTCGTCGCCGGCGTGCAGAACTTCAGCCGGATGGGCAATGCGGCCATGCGAAATATCAGTCACATGCAGCAGACCGTCAATGCCCCCGAGGTCAATAAAAGCGCCGTATTCGGTGAGATTTTTGACTGTACCGGTTACGATTGCGCCCTCGTGCAGAGCCTCGGCCGTGATGGTTTTGCGGGCGGTTACTTCTTCCTGAACTGCCAGTTTGCGCGAAACGACTACATTGCCGCGTTTGCGGTTTACTTTGACGACTTTGACGGGAATGGTCTGGCCGTTGAACTGATCGGCGCTGCGGACCGGACGAACATCGACTTGGGAGCCGGGCATGAAGGCAATAACGCCTACGTCGACGGAGAGTCCGCCCTTCACCTTGCCGGTGACCAGACCGTTGATGGTGGATTGATCTTCGAGAGCACGTTCCAGACGGTCCCAAATTTTCAGGCGTGCGGCTTTTTCATGGGAAAGCAGCAGGTAGCCTTCGGAGTTGCGGCCACTTTCAAGCATCACCTGAACGATATCGCCGGGTTTGACGTTCACGGCTCCTTCGTGATCTGTGAACTGAGAGACGGGGGCTATGCCATCGGACTTGTGGCCAACGTCGATGAAGACCTGGAGTTCAGAAACCTTCAGAACCCGGCCTTCGAGCAGTTCGTCGCGGGAGGGGGGGGCCAGATGGCTGTAATCTTCGAGTAGGTGCTGGTATTCGTCCGGATCGACAGACGCGGCGATTACAGGCTCACCCGGTTGGTTCGTGTGTTCGTCTGGCGTTTGTTCGTCGGCCAATGTCAGCAGCCCCCCGAAGTCGAATTTCCAACTATAGAGGGGCGTTCACAGGTTGTCAAACCGGCTGGGGCTTAGTCTGCGGCAACAGCGACGGAGGGCGCGAGCTGATGCATCAGTGCGAGAAGCTGTATCCGGTAGTCAGGAAACTGATTGTAGGCTTTGATCTTGCCGTTCAGGTCTTTGCCGCTGTAGGGCCGGGCATGTGCCATGGCTGAGGCCACGTGATGGATGGATTCGCCGATGCTGGTAAAGTGCTTTTTGCCGTTGGCCCAGCCGAAGATGTTATTGCCTTTTGACGTCTGGCCACCGCCGGATTCCAGAATCGCGATGCTGGGGAGGAGCCGCCAGTCAAGGCCGTGGGTATCGGCTTCGGCGAGGAACATGCCGGTATAGGCTTCGTCGGGACATTTATGTGCTTGCAGAAACTTGCGGAGGATGGTCTCACGCAGGTCGGATTTTTTTTGATGTTTTGCAACATCCTGCTCATTTTTAACGGATGCGGTTGCGATGCCGAGGACACCGGCACAGAGGACTACGGTGGATTGTAAGAAACGCCTCATGATTTGTCGTTCTCCTTTTGGAAAGATTTGAAAGGGGGAGACGGGGAGGGTTACAAGGCGATCATGAGTTAATTGTAACAGACGTTTCCTGCTACGGATGTAGGAGGTCGCGATCCCTGACCAGCGGCCGACGCCCTCGTCGGCTTGTGGTGGTGCAAAGAATCCGGTCAGGGGACCGGATTCGGACGAGGGCGTCCGCCCCCCATGAGAAGTTTCGCTACCGTCAGGACTATCCGGAATATGGACCAATACCGGCGGCGGCTTCCTCACGTCTACTCGACTGATTACCCGGTCTTTCTGCCCTGGTGTTTATTCAACAGCCTGCCGTCCCATCGCGTCTCTCCGCCGGAGGCCATTCGATCCGGGAACGCATTCGTAACTCTGGACCGACTACTCGACGAAGCAAGTACTGGGAACTTCGATCTGCGCCAGCCTGCAATTGCCGACATTGGTGGCGGAAGCAATCGAGTACAACGCCAAAACCTCAAACATTACGAGGTACACGCCTGGGCGATTATGCCCAACCATGTCCACCTGCTGGCCACCCCCGCCGCCCCCATACCCAAACTGACCCGGTCTCTAATAAGGAATAACCGCCAAACGGGCCAACGCCATCCTCGCGTCAAGCGGAACTCCCTTCTGGCAGGAAGAAAGCTTTACGCTGCCAGCAGGAATTCTGGAAGGTCAGGGAGTACATCGAAAACAATCCCGTCCGCGCAGGCCTCACAACAGTCCAAACAAACTACCGCTGGGCCAGTAACGGATTTGCAGCCACAGTCCAGCCAATTTTTTGACCCTTATTCTGCTCTTTGAGCCAGGTAAGCAGCGGCTGAAAGTACTCAACCATTGCGGAGGCGTCAATCCGATCCTCCCCGGTCATGCGCTTCAGCGCTTCCGGCCAGGGCTTTGACTGTCCCAGTTCCAGCATGGCTTCGAGCTTGTCTCCGGCTGCTTTCGAACCATAAACCGAACACCGGTTCAGTGGTCCCGAATAACCGGCAGCGCGGCACATTGCCCGATAGAACTGGAACTGGACAATGCCGGCGATGAAGTAGCGGGCGTACGGCGTGTTTGACGGAATGTGGTATTTGGCGCCTGGGTCGAAATCGGCTTCGCTGCGATCAACGGGCGGTGCGACGCCTTGATACTGTTCGCGAAGGGTCCACCAGGCTTTGTTGTAACCGTCCGGTTTCACCTGGCCGGAGAAGACCTCCCAGCGCCATTTGTCAATCATCAGACCAAACGGCAGGAAGGCGATCTTGTTCATGGCAGTTCTGAGCAACAGCGGAATATCGGCGGCGGGCGGTGGTACCTGCTGGATCAGGCCAATCTTCTTCAGGTACTCCGGCGTGATGGAAAGCGCAATCGCGTCGCCAATGGCTTCGTGGAAACCGTCGTTGGCACCGCCCTTAAACAGATAGGGCTGTTTCCGGTAGGCCAGGTAGTAATAGGTATGGCCGAGTTCATGGTGGACGGTGGTGAAATCGTCGGTAGTTCCATGAATACAGAGTTTGAGCCGGACATCCTGGTCGTTGTCTATGTCCCAGGAACTGGCATGACAGACGACATCCCGGTCGGCCGGGCGTGTGAGAAGCGACCGCTGCCAGAAAGTACCGGGCAGGGACTGAAGCCCGAGCGAGTGGAAAAAGTCCTCACCATACTGCACCACCTGTTTTGGCGTGGTTTTCCGCTGCTGAAGAATTTGCCCGATATCGTAGGCCTGCGGAGCGGCAGGGGGTGCCACGATGTCATACACATTGCCCCATTCCTGCGCCCACATATTGCCGAGCAGGTGGGCGGGGATCATGCCGTCCTTGCGGTCTGCGGCGGGACCGTATTTCGCCACCAGCTTGCGGCGAACGTAGGCGTGGAGTTCCTTATAGAGAGGATCGAGCTGGGCCCAGAGGCGTTCGAGATCGGCTGAGAACTGCTCCGGTGTCATGTCGTAATTTGAGCGCCACAGAGCGCCTGTATCGGCAAAACCGAGTTCACGGGCGCCCTGATTGGAAAGTTCCACGAAGCGGGCGTACTGGCTCTTGATGGGGGCGCCCACTTTGTGCCAGCCCGCCCACATTTCAGCGGCTTGTTTGGGGTCGCGGCTTTTGGCGAGACGTTCGTCCAGATCATCAATGCCGTAACATTTTTCTTTGTCTCCACTTTTTTTGTCGCCATCGGGGCAATACTTGCCTTTGCTATAGGCGCTGCCCAGACCGGAGGCGATTTGGGTCAATTCTTCTCTGAGCTTAGGGTCGTGCGGGGCGGGCATGGCGAGGGAAAGTCTCAGCAGCCTGAACTTCCGTTTCAAATCGGGCGGAAGGTTGAGGGTCTCGAATTTACGGCCTTCAGTCACCAGTTCGGTGGTGCGGGCGATGTATTTTTCATCCTGTTCGGCTGCGAGGCATTCACTGTCATCGGTAATATAGGTCTCGTGGATCCACTGGGCACGCTGGTCAACCACATTGAGCTTTGCCAGTTCGGCCTCGGCCCGGTTCATAAAGGCTTGCGCTTCGGCAATGGTGGGCGTGGCGGCGGGAAGCTGGTGCCTGGCGAGCAGGATGAAAGCAACAGTTTGGAGCAGGCGCGAACGGATCATTTCGCACTGATTTTAACGCAGAATTTCTGTAAGGTGTAGATCTCTGTTAATGTGAAAACAGACGCTGAGTACTGCCGTGTCCTTCCCTTCCCTCGAACATCATTCGGATCAGCAACCGCTGCTGCCAGGCAAGATTCAGCTGCGTGATGACCCGAAGTTTGCCGCCACGAAAATGGCCGTTTTTCAATATTCGGCGGTCGTGGTCTTTCTCTTTCTGGTGACCGGCTTCTGGGATCTGCAAATCCGCAATCCGGAATTCTATAACGAACGGGCGGAACGGAACCGGATTAAAGAGCTCCCCATCGTGGCTCCACGCGGCAAAATTCTGGACCGCGACGGCCGCGTGATTGTGGATAACCACTCGACGTGGAGCCTGATCCTTTCGCGCGAGAACCTGAAGACGGAGCACCTGCGGCAGATTGCAGACGGCCTGCACCTCGATTACACAGACCTTTATAAGAAGCTGCAGCGGTACAAGAACCGCCCGAAGTACGAGCCGATCATTATTAAAGAAGAGCTGACACCTGCTGACATGGCGTTCGTAGAGGCCCACCGCGATCCGGACACTTTCCCGGAAATGGAAACCATCGAATCGCAGCGCAGGCTCTATCCCGAAAACGGCATTCTGGCGCATGTGATTGGTTACACCGGGGAGATCAGCGAATCGGAACTGGATCTGCCCCAGTACGCCAAATACAATCAGGGCCAGATTGTAGGCAAGACCGGCATTGAACGGGAGTATAACGATACCCTGATCGGCGTGGATGGTGAACGGCAAAGCGTGGTGGATAACCGGGGCCGTGAGCGCGAATTACTGGGTATTAAAGAAGCGAAGCCGGGCCGGAACTTGCAACTCACTGTAGATCTGGATCTTCAGGTGGTGGCGGAACTGGCGCTTGAAGGCCGTCGGGGCGCTGTGGTGGCATTGAATCCGCAGAACGGCGAAGTGCTGGCGATGGCGTCGCAGCCGACGTTTGATCCCAACAAATTCGCCGTAAGAATCAAGAATGCCGACTGGCGTGAATTGACGTCAGACCCGGGTAATCCGCTGCTGAACCGGGCCATTCAGGCGCAATGCGCGCCCGGTTCGACCTTCAAGCCGATTGTCGCCATTGCTGGCCTCGAAACCGGCAGCGTGGATGAAAACACGGCGTTCAACTGCCCGGGCGGTGCTAACTATTTCGGCCACTATTACAAATGCTGGGCTACCCACGGTTCGGTTTCGCTGCACAAGGGCATGGCGCAATCCTGCGATTCCTATTTCTACGGAGTGGGCAACAAGACTGGTATCGACAATATCGCTTTTTATGCGCAACAGGCGGGGATCGGAACCAAGACCGGAATTGATCTGCCAAACGAAGCCTCCGGGACCATGCCTTCCACGGAATGGAAGCTGCGTAACTTCCGCCAGAAATGGTTTGCGGGGGAAACGATTTCGGTGGCGATAGGCCAGGGCGCAGTGACGGTGACGCCGCTTCAGCTTGCCAGTGCAATCGGGGGCCTTGCGGCGGGGGGCGTTTGGCACAGACCTCACATGACGGTGGCGGCATCGAAAGTGGAAAAGCCGCGCGAATGGGCTTTGAACCAGGAAAACGTCAAAAAGATCGTTTACGGAATGTACGGCGTAGTGAATGAAGGCGGCACTGGCGGACGTGCCAAATTACCCGGGATTGATGTATGCGGCAAAACAGGGTCGGCGCAGGTGGCTTCTGCGGAATACGAAGCTGCACATAAAGATGTCAAGGATAACGCCTGGTTCATAGGGTATGCCCCCTGCAACAACCCCGAAATCATTGTTGCTGTGCTTTGGGAAAACGTGGGCGTGCATGGCCAGTTTGCGGCTCCAACAGCCCGTGACGTCATGAAATCGTACTTTGACAAGAAGACGCGGCTGGCGGAAGCGGAAGCGGCGCGGGTTCGCACCAATCCGGTGGCGGCCCTGAATTCGGCGTTTCTGTTCCGGAAGTTGAACAATTAGCTTATGCTGCAATCGGCAGGCCTCAAAGATTTCGACTGGACGATGTTTTTTGTCGTGCTGATCATTTGCGGGCTGGGCGTGCTGCAAATTTTCAGTGCGACGCATGGCACCATCTGGCAGGGCTCGTGGTGGAAGCAGTTGCTTTTCATTGCGGCTGGCGTGCTGCTGATGTGGCTGGTAGCGCACATCGACTACCACGCGCTGATGACGCAGGTTTACCCGCTCTATATTGCCTCTGTGGTGCTGCTGGTGGTGGTTTTGCTGGTAGGGAAACGGGCCTTTGGTTCCACGCGCTGGATCGCTTTCCCCGGCGGCGTCCACCTGCAGGTTTCCGAATTTGCCAAGATTGCGGTGATTCTGCTGGTGGCACGGTTTCTGACGGAACTCAGTTCTGAGGTTCTGAAACTACAGGACTTATTGAAGCTGAGCGCGGTGATTCTGGTGCCGATGGCGCTGATTGCCAAAGAACCGGATCTGGGTACGGCTCTGACTTATCTGCCGATCCTGGGCGTGGGAATCTTTCTCGCGGGCTTACCCTGGCGCTACTGGACCGCGATTGCGGTGATCGCACTGGTGGTAGTGACTGTCGGCTATGGCTCACTGCATTCGTATCAGAAAGCCCGGATTGTCAGTTTTCTTGACCCCGAGCGCGATCCGCAGGGTACCGGCTATCAACTGATCCAGTCGAAGATTGCTGTGGGTGCCGGCGGCACATGGGGCAAAGGGGTTACCAAGGGGTCTCAGACGCAGCTGCGGTTCCTGCCCGTGCCGCATACTGATTTCATTTTTTCGGCCTTTGCGGAAGAGCACGGCTTCATCGGCGTGATGGTGGTGATGGTGTTGTACTTCGTTTTGCTGATGCAAATTGTGCAAAACGCACAAACTGCGCCGGATCGCGCCGGAATGTACGTATGTATGGGTGTCGGAGCCCTGCTTTTATTTCATATACTGGTAAATGTCGGAATGGTTGTGGGGCGAATGCCGGTTACCGGGATTCCGCTGCCGCTAATGAGCTATGGTGGTTCCAGTATCTGGTCAACATTCCTGATGCTGGGTCTCGTCAATAGTGTACGAGTCAGAAGATTTGTCAACTAAACGGCCTGTGAGCCGAAGCGAAGTGAGCGGATACGAGGAAATACAGGTGTTTGGAACGCCTTCCGGAATCCGCAGTAATCGTAAGTGCAACAGATTCAACAGTTGTAGATGAAATTGTGAAGTAGTGAACGAAATTTTAAATTAGAGTTGGGAGCCATGGAGACTCTCGGAAGACGGGGCAAGCAGAAAGCGGTAAGCCGTTTGAGCCAGCTTCGGGTTTCCGGTCGGGACAATGTGAGTCCCGCGTTTCCGGTCAGAGAATTAGGTTTCCCAGTGCCGATGTCGGGTGTCGAGCGCCGAAATGCGCAGCGATTTGTTTTCCACCCTCCGGCGCGCGTGAGTTAAGTGAGTTGTCGGTCGCCGCAGCCCTGCTAGTGGGCCGGGACGACCCTTACGCAGGGCGAAGCCCTTCATTGAACGGGACCGGATTTCTCTCCGCCGGGTGCTCTTCTGGAGCCCAACGGGAGAAGATGAATGTCCAAAGAGCTTATTGTCTCCGCCGGTCGCCACGAAACAAGAGTGGCGATTCTCGAAGACGACCAGGTTGTGGAGTTATTCCACGAACGTGAAAAAGAGTATTCGCTAGCCGGTAGTATTCATAAAGGCCGGGTGACGCGGGTGCTTCCCGGCATGCAGTCCGCATTCGTGGATATTGGCCTCGAACGCGACGCTTTCCTTTATGTTTCCGACTTTTTCGAAGACAACGATGAGTATGACGCTGTCGTCAGTACCGTCGAAGAGAAGATTCTTAAACTGGAGCGCGGCGGTGCTGCGCCGATTTTTAGTCCGGATGCAATAGCGGCTGCGGCGACAACGGTTGAGGGTGTTGTGCCGGCACCACGCTCTGAAGAAGCGCGTTCCGGTGGCAGACCCGACCGGGGTGGCAATGATCGCGGTCCTTCCGCGGGTGGTGATCGTGGTGGTGGTGATCGTGGTGGTAGTGATCGTGGTGCGGGTGATCGTGGTGCGGGTGGTGGTGCTGCGGACAGGGGCCGCGGCAGAGGACGTCGTCGTCGCGGTGGCCGCAGCGGCGGACTTCCTGATTCCAAATTCTTTTCGCCCAAGACTGGCGCTACTGACGCCGAAGCGCCTGCGGGCGAACCCGTAGAGTTTGCGGAAACTGAGCTTGAAGTCATTGCAGCCGAGCCGGAAAACGGCGAGGTAATCGCGCCCGTGTCTGAGACTGCGACAGGGATGGCCCCGCTGGTGGCGCAGTTTGCCGCTCAGTATGGAATGCCCGCGGCGCGTTCCGCTGTGGCTGTACGGCATTATGATGCGCCGCCTCCGGGCGAAGGTATTTTCGTTCTGCCGGGTGAATCGCTGGCGAAATATTCCGGAGATGAAGCGGTTGTTGTTGTCTCGAGGGAAGAACCGGTTGCTGCTGTGGCCGCGCCGGTTGAACAGCCCCTTGCGGGTCTGGGTGCCGTTGCATCCTGGGTGAAGGGCGCAGTCGCTTCCTGGGCAAAGACTGCCGAAGTTGTGCCAGCTCCCGCGCCTGTGGTGGAAGCGGTTGTCGCTCCGGTTGCGGAAGTTGTTGAGGCACCGCCTCCTGTTGTTGAGGGCCAAGTTGAAGTTACCGCAGCGCCTGTCGTCGAAGTTGAACCTGTGCCGGCGGAAACCGAAACCGCCCACGCACCCACGGCGGTGGAGATTGACGAACTGGAAGCTGCTCCCCTTGATGCAGACGAAATTGCTGAAGTTGAGGAGGCTGCCGAAGCTGCCGAAGCCGGTGAAGTTACTGACGGTGCCGAAGCTGTTGCCGAAGGGTCTGAAACCGGCTCAGCCAGTGTTCGTGAACCGAATCAGCGTTTCCCGCACCGGGTTTCACGCCGTATGCGCCGCAAGGGTCGTGGTGGTGACAGGGGTAGCGAACGTGGCGGTGAGAGAGGTGCAGACCGTCAGGGTGCTCCGGCAAGTCAGGAAGCACAGCAGCCGGTAGTTGAAGGCGAACAGCAACAACAACAGGTAGTCACAGCCCAGGCTGCTGCTCCGGTTGAACGTCAGGAACGAAATGATCGCGGCGAACGGCCTGAACGGGGTAGCCGGGATCGCGGTGAACGCACGGAACGCAGCGAACGCGGTGAACGAACCGAGCGTCCGGAACGAGCTGAACGGCCAGAACGCGAACGGCCTCCCCTGCCCTCCATTTCTGACCTGCTCAAAGAGGGTCAGGAAATCGTAGTTCAGATTGCCAAGGAACCGATTGGGCAGAAGGGCGCGCGCATCACTTCGCACATCGCCCTGCCCGGCCGGTTTGTTGTCTACATGCCGACCGTTGAACACGTGGGCGTGTCGCGCAAAATTCCATCCGATGAAGAACGGCAGCGCCTGAAGCGCGTGCTGCAAACCCATCGTCAGGGAGTTCCCGGCGGCTTCATCTGTCGCACGGCGGCAGATGGAAAAACCGAAGAAGAACTGCGCGTGGATATGCACTTCCTCTACAATCTCTGGCTGGATATGCGCCAGAAGGCCGAGAAGAAGCCAGCGCCCGTGCTGCTCCATCATGATCTGGATCTGGTGCAGCGCATCCTGCGCGATCAGCTGACCACGTCATTCAAAACGATCTGGGTGGACAACGAAGAACTCTACGAAAGCGTCATGATGTTCGTTGAGCGATTCCAGCCCGCGCTGATCGGTCGCGTTAAGCTTTATACGCGCTCGAATCCTATCTTTGATGAGTTCGGTATTACGGCGGAAGTGGAGAAAGCTCTGCGTCCGAAAGTCTGGCTCAAGTCGGGCGGTTATATCGTGATCAATCAGACGGAAGCTCTGGTTGCGATCGATATCAATACCGGCAAGTATGTGGGCAAGTCGAACCGGCTGGAAGACACCATCGTCAAGATCAACACGGACGCGATTAAAGAAATCGTGCGGCAAATCCGGCTGCGTGACCTTGGCGGAATCATCGTTGTCGATTTTATCGATATGGATGAGCGCAAGAACCGCCAGAAGGTGATGCTGGCTCTTGAAGAAGGCATGAGGGCTGACCGCGCGCCTTACAAGATTCTGCAGTTCAACGATTTCGGTCTGGTGGCGATTACACGCAAGCGCGTGAAGCAGTCTCTGGAACGGACGCTGTGCGCGCCATGTCCGTATTGTGAAGGCGCGGGTTACATCAAGAGCGCGTCCACTGTAATCAGTGAGATTTTGCAGGAAGCCCAGCGTATGCAGAAGGCTTTGGCGACCGAAACCGGCAACGTAATGCTGCGGGTGAATCCGGAAGTTGCGAAGATTCTCAAGAGCAACCACAACTCATTCCTGCAGGAGATTGAGGAAATTGTGGGCCGAACGATTATGGTGAAGAGCGATCCGCTGCTGCATCAGACAAAATTCGATCTCGCATAAGCGGATTTATCGCTATAATCACCTGGCGGGCTTTGAAGGAGGCCCATTGAACATGGAAGAACAAAATTACGCTAAACACACGAAACTAGTGGCACCGTTTCACATGTTTCTGGTTCCGGTACTGTTTCTGGCATTCGTAGGATCGCTGGTGAATCTGTACCATTCCATGCACATGCCTGACGTTCGCTACGGTTCAGCACTGATCACTGTGCTGGCGTTCTGCGGCCTTATGACTGCATTCTTTGCTCGCATTTTCGCCCTCAAAGCGCAGGATCGCGCGATTCGTGCGGAAGAGAACTTGCGGCATTTCGCGGCGACGGGCAAGTTGCTCGACAAGCGGCTCAAAATGGGGCAGATTATCGGGCTTCGCTTTGCGTCGGATGGCGAGTTTGTGGCACTGGCGCAGAAAGCGGCGGATGAGAGTCTGACGCCTGACGCAATCAAGAAGGCGATTAAGAACTGGCGCGTGGATTCCGACCGTCTGTAATTACGGTTTTAGAGGGTTGCGGGCGGTAAAACGTCCGCAACCTTGAATGATGCGTCCGGCGCGGCGAGGGGAGACATTTTTTCTATTTCGCTGTAGGCCAGGACCGAATCAAAAGTGCCCGCACGCGGTCCGCGGTGGACGACCACCCTTCGGCCTTGCACATCAATTACCCAGTATTCAGAAATCCCTGCGCGGGCATAGAGCCGGGCTTTGGTTCCAAGGTCGAAGAGCAGGGTGGAATCTGAGATTTCAACTACCAGGCGCAGATCTTTTGGTTTTGGATTGCTGGCGTATGAGGATGCCTCAAGGCTGAGGACAATTGCATCCGGTTCAGGTTCATTGATTGAGTTTTCGTCCGGGGCCACATCGATCGGCACTTCCAGCTGAACCCGCCGGAATCCAAAAGCGTTAACAAGCCACTCGTGCAGCATTGTAAGTGTGTTTGCGTGTGGCCGTTTCTTCCCCATCTTGCTGATTAGTTCCCCTTCAACCAGCTCGAAATGGTCCCGGCTGACACCGGACGATTCAAGCAATTCACAATCCGACCTGGTCAAGGGCCGGCGTGCAGGTACAGGCGGTGGGGACTGAGCGGGCACTTCCATCAACATCCCGGGCATATTTCTATCGTACCCCCAGTTCCCGGTGCATCACATAAGAAATATCCACGGGAACATCGTCGAACGACTTGACGCTCAAAACCACTTGAAAATACACCGGCATCCTGCCCGTCTTGCCCTTGAGTTTTGCCACTAACAACCGCGCCCTCGCCGGATTCGTGAACGCCTGCACCGCCCCCATCACACTGCCCGTCTGGTTGCCACAGAGCATGAAAATCGCCCCGTGCCCATGCATGGCCGGAATCCTGCTTACCAGCGCGTAACTCAAACTGCTTTCTTCGGTATTTCGGGCGGGCGCGTCCGCCAGGAAAGCCGTCTCGCCCAGACCCGGTGCCAGATTGCGTACCCCCTCCGGCTCTAGCGTTAACTGCGCACCGGCGGAAAGATCCTCAGACTGGTGAATGCCAGTGGCAGGTCCGAGAAATACGACGTTATCCTCAGCAATCTCCGGCCACGACAGCAAATTGGCACGCGTGATCAGAACGTTCGACCGCTGTGAGGCCAGGAACTGCCCGAGCAGAAACGCTCCGGAGGCCGTGCCGACTCCGGTGTAATCGTAAGAGGGCTGGGTCATCCCTGCACTGAGCGCCCGCTCCACTGAATTCAACCCTTTCGATTGCTCGACGTTATCCCAGTCATTGACCGACGAATCACGGATCAGCCCAAAACCGGGGACGTTCACGAACAACGGCGTAGCTATACAGACGATCAGCCGCCGGTTTGATCCGATGAGCGGATTCCACAGTTCCTGTAATTCGGGCGACCACAATTCCCCGCCCTCGCCTGATTTTGCCCGGCGGAAGAACTGAAAACCGGCCAGCGCGGTGACCGCTGCCAGCGCGGAAGCCAACCCGAATTCACGGCGAGTCCAGCCGGTGGCCTGACCCGATGCGATCGGGACCTGAAGTTCAAGCACGGCGACGGGGCGGAAAGCAAAGACCAGTTGAAATCCGCCCTTGGGCAAGTCCACCAGAATTTCGTCATCAGGCCCCTCGGTCCGGTAGTATTCATCGAGCTTTTGCCGGAGCCGGGCAGTGTGCATGCGCACCACGGATTCCTGTCGGGGGTCGAAGGATTCCGGCTTGCCCAGTGCATCAATGCCGATGGAATATTCCTTCAGGCTTTCACCTTCGCCCGAGACGCACCTCTCCGTAAGGTAGGTAAGGAGATGGCGGAGCACCCCGGCGGAGCGGAAAATCCTGCTCTGGACGATCCGTTCGACTTGAGCGCGGACTGCGTCGGCGGCTGGTGTAGCCTCTGCTGTTACGGACACGAATAGAACCCGTTCCATCATATCCTGTTGAAACAACGACGTCATTGACCGGATTTGTACCCATTAGTGTCCATTCCGGAGGCGGATGCGTCAGGCAAAGCTGTTAGCGTCGGATTATCCATGTCCCGCTTTTGCAGGTTGATCATTATTGTCTTCAGCGCCTTCACCATCAATTGGCTTTGTTTTGCCGGAACGACCGGTCGGGTTTCCGGAACCGTTAAAGACCCTTCAGGGGCTGTAGTTCCCCGAGCCCTGCTCGCCATCATCAACACGGCGACGGGCATCGAAAACAACACCTCGACCGATGCCAGAGGATTCTATGCCTTCCCCAGCCTGCCCGTTGGAAGCTACACTCTTTCCGCAACCGCGCGCGGCTTTCGCGCTCAGGAACGCAAAGATCTGGGCATGGACGCGGACAGCGAACTACAGATCGACCTCACGTTACCGGTGGAGACGCGGTCCGAAGACCTGACCGTTTCAGATACTGCTTCGCAGGTAGAAGTGGAAACCACCAGCACACAGATGGGGCAAGTGGTATCTGCCACCACCATGACTTCAGTTGCGCTGAACGGACGCAGCTTCACCGATCTGCTGGCCTTGCAGCCCGGCATTGTCCCGATGAGTACGCAGACGCTGGATTCCATCGTAATGGCGGGTGCGTCGGTGGCGATTGCGCCATCGGGCGGTCTGAACCCGGGGAATCAATCGATCAGCGGCCAGCGGGAAGATGCCAACGGGTTTGTCGTCAATGGTGGCGACGTCAAGGAACTGATGAACGGAGGGACGTCCATTGTTCCTAATCTCGATTCCATTGCCGAGTTCCGCGTACTGACGAATAACTTCGATGCTGAATATGGAAACTACAGCGGCGGCATCGTGAACGTGGTTACGAAATCCGGCGGCAACGAATTGCACGGCAGCGCGTTTGAGTTCCTGCGCAACACCAGTCTGGACGCACGCAATTTCTATTCTCCCGAGCGCAGCTTCTACCGGCAAAACCAGTTTGGCGGCACGGCGGGCGGACCGATCCGCAAGAACAAAGCGTTCTATTTTGGCGATTATCAGGGGACAAGGACCGCCCAGGGGATCGACACCGGGTTGATCGCGGTACCGACCGCCTCCAACCGCACCGGGAACTTCGCCGACAGTGCGGGCGAGTTAACCGGAACGGTTGGAGGCCCCTACTTTGCGAATCTGCTAACACAAAAGCTTGGCTATCAGGTGCGCGAAGACGAGCCGTATTACACCGCGGGCTGTACTTCGAACGCGCAATGTGTCTTTCCGAATGCAGTGATTCCGCAGCGGGCGTGGTCGGCGCCGGCGCGTAATCTTCTGCAATACATACCGGTCCCGAACAACGGGCCGTCGACGTTCACAACTTCGTCCCACGGACAAACTGTTCGCGACGATAAAGGCAGCTTTCGCGCCGACACCAACAGCAGCCGCTGGGGACTGCTTTCCGGCTATTACTTCTTCGACGATTACCGGGCAGACAATCCGTATCCGACCGGCCAGGGTGGTGCCACCGTGCCTGGCTTCAATGCGCTGAATCTGGGGCGCGCGCAACTGGTTAATATCGGTCTCACGAAGACATTCGGCGCCGCGTCCGTGAACGAATTCCGGATCAGCTATATGCGGAATGCGAACAACGTGGGGGAACCATCGGGCGGCGTTGGTCCGTCACTGGCGTCGCAGGGGTTTGTGACCGGCGTGGGCACGTCAGGCATTGTTCCTCTTGCGCCTTCCATCGAGGGCGTGGAAACCATCATCTTTAATTCCTTCACTATTGGCACGCCCACTACCAACCTGAAACAGGCAAACAACACGTACGCTTTAACCAATAATTTTTCGCGGGTCTTTGGGCTCCACACTTTGAAGGCCGGGCTGACCCTGAGTATGGAGCAGGTAAATGTGAACCCGAACCCGACCTTCAACGGGTCTTTCCAGATCACGGGATCGGAGACGGGTTCGGATCTGGCTGACTTTCTGATCGGCATTGCCAGCAACTACGACCAGGCGGATGCACAGGCATATTATGGCCGTCACAAATATGCCGGCGGGTTTGTTCAGGACAGCTGGAGATTTCACTCCAGCATCACGGTCAACTATGGTCTGCGCTGGGATCTGATGCAGTGCTGGTCAGAAAAATACAATCAGAATCCGACGTTTATTCCAGGGCAGCAGTCGAAGGTTTATCCCACCGCACCCGTGAGCCTGGTTTACCCGGGCGACGCCGGAGTTCCCAATACGCTGGTGCCGCAGAAGCACCGGTTTTCACCCCGCATCGGGGTGGCATGGTCGCCGCGAACGGGCCTCAGTATTCGCGCAGGGTACGGCTTGTTTTACTCCGTGATTGAGGGGAATACCGTTGCAATTGATGAACCGCAGCCGCCGTATGGCTTGAGCTATACCAGCCCCGCACCGCCTCTGCTGGCGGAGCCTTTTCGGACGGCAGCAACGGGGTCGTTTAAGGGCAATCCCTTTCCGCTCACGTTTCCTCCGCTGACCGCGACCCTGAGTCACCCGAATCCGAATATCGATTTTTCACCGTTCCTGCCGCAAGCAGGAATGACGGCGACGCCGCCGACGAACACGTATCCCTACAACGAGAACTATTTCTTTTCCATTGAAAAGCAGTTGCCGATGAGCACACTGCTGGGCGTGAGCTATGTGGGTTCACAGGCCCATCATTTACTAGTGATCTATTCGGCAAACCCGGGCATTGCTTCGTTGTGTCTGGCAATACCGGCCTGCGGCCCGTTCAGTGAAGAAACCTATGAAACGCGCAGAGGGCTTGGTTCGAACTTTGGAAATGACGCTTATGATGCGAGCATCGGCAATTCCAATTACAATTCGCTCGAAGCGACGCTGCGTCACAGCGGGCACCGGGTTAACTTCGCGCTGGGCTATACGTTCAGCAAATCCATCGATCAGGCATCCAGTATTTCCGATCCCATTAACCCCTTCAACTATCGGCTGACCCGCGCGCTCTCGGCGTTTGATTTAAAGCATTCTCTGGTGCTGAGTTATGAAATTCAACTGGCGCACGGCTGGGCGCTTTCCGGTATTACACGGGCCAGTTCAGGGTTCCCGGTCACACTGCGCGCGGATGGCGATAACTCGCTGATGGGCAGCAATCCCAATGGCGTGAACACACGCAGTCTTGACTTGCCCGACTATAACGGTTCCGGCGTCAATATTAACTCGGATGTACGCAGCGGGCTGCCCTACTTTAACGTCGGGGCCTATTCAGACAATGCCCTTGGCACGCCTGGTAATGCTTCGCGGCGTTCCTTTTACGGGCCGGGTCAGTTGAACTTCGATGTGGCGCTGCTGAAGTCATTCGCATTCAGAGATTCGAAGGCGCTACAATTCCGCCTGGAGACCTTTAATACGTTTAACCACGCGCAGTTCTTCGGTCCGGCATCTGTGAACGGCGACGTTGACAGCCGGCTCTTCGGGCAAGTGGTGAAAGCGGCGGCACCCAGACTGGTCCAGGCTGCTCTGAAATTCACGTTCTGACTATGAAAACTTCTACCGCAATATTCCTCGCGTTGACGGCGTTGCCGCTATTTGGACAGGTGTTGAAAGTTGAGCCGCAGCCGAGCCCTGCTGGTGCGGCCAGTCTGCAGGCAAACTGGTCTGTGATGCCCGATGGCAGTGCTCTGTTGAGCTGGGTGGAAAAGTCTGCGGCTGCAGACTCGCTGCGGTATGCAATCCGTCGCGGGGCTGCGTGGTCTGATGTGCGCACCGTGGTCGCGCGTCGGCATTTTTTCCATCACCCTGCGGAGTTGCCCGAAGTTGTGGCTTTGCCCGGCGGCTCATTCATGGCCCACTGGATTGAGATGCCGAAGGAAGGTGCGGAAGCCGAGTATCTTTACGTTGCCGCTTCCGCTGATGGGGTGCGCTGGTCTGCACCCATGATCGGGCATAAAGACCGCAGTCTGGTGCAGCACGGGCTGGGGTCGATGGTTTCCAGCGGACCCGCTGAAGCGTCCATGATCTGGCTGCAGGCGTTGAAGGGCGAAGACGGCCCGGTCACACTCATGCGCACGGTGCTGAGTTCCGAAGGCGGTAACCCGAAAATCGTGAAGGAAGAGACACTCGATTCTGATGTCTGCGCCTGCTGCCCCACGTCGGTAATTCGTACAACAAAGGGTCTGCTAATCGCCTACCGCGACCACACTGCCGGTGAGATCCGCGACATAGCAACCATCCGGTTTGAGAACAACGCATGGACTGCTTCGAAGATCATCAGTCCGGACCGCTGGCAGATCAATGCATGCCCGATCAACGCGGCAGCAGCGGCTTCGAAGGGTGCAAATGTGGCGGTTGCCTGGTATACGGCGGCAGGGAATAAACCGCGCGCACAACTGGCCCTTTCATCTGACAACGGAGCGAATTTTGGTCCTGCGGTACTGATCAGTACCGGTCAGGCTTATGGTTACACTTCCACCGCGTCCGACGATGCGGGCGGAGCGTATGTTTCCTGGCTCGAACGAGGCACGAATAACGCGCGTCTGCTGGTGCGGCATGTGAATGCCAAGGGCGTAGCCGGGCCCGTTGCGCAGGTGGCACAGGGTGAACGGGAGAGTCTGGGTTATCCGAGACTGGTACGCTCCGGCACTGAGACTTCAATCGTCTGGGGCAATGCTGACGGCGGTTCCAAAGTGCAGACGGCGCGAATCAGTCCGTAGCGCGGCATGGCAAGCCCGCTCTGGCAGACTGTTCTCCGGTTTGACCCTTCGAAAATTGCTCCTGAAATTGCGGTGCGCAATACCGTTGGCATTGTTGTGCCGCTTGTCATTGGCCTGGCACTGGGCAATATTCCTGCGGGTGTGGTGGGTTCACTTGGAGCCCTGAATGTCTGCTATTCCGACAGCCGGGACCCTTATGCGGCACGGGGCCGGCGTATGCTTCTGGCGAGCTTGCTGGTAGGCGTAGCGGTGGCGGTGGGAGCACTGTCCGCGCATTACAGCGCCACTGCTGTGATTGCGGCCACGCTCTGGGCATTTGCCATCGGAATGATAGTGGTGCTGGGGCCAAAGGCGGGCGATTTGGGTGCGGTGACGCTGGTGACTCTCCTCATTTTTACCGCGCGAAACCTTACCCTCACGGAAGCGCTGCAATCGGGCGCCATAGCATTCTGCGGCGGCTTGATTCAAACGCTTTTGTCTGTGGCATTCTGGCCGGTGAAACCATATGCTCCCGAGCACAGGATCATCGCAAGGCTCTATCAGGATCTGGCTCAAATTTCGGTGTCGCCAGCAGGTTCCGCAGCCGCACCGCCTGCCACCGCGGCGATTACGGAGGCGCAACAGGCGCTGGCGTCGCTTGCCCTGAACCACTCGGTTGAGTCCGAGCGTCTGATGTTTCTTTTGGCACAGGCGGAACGCATCAGACTGTCGATTCTGACTCTGCGGCGTCTGGCCCATCGTCTAAACCGAGACGCGGCGGGCCAACAGGCTGCAGCCTGCATCGCAGACGTGCTGATGGCGGCTGCCGAGACACTGCGGGTGATCGGCCAGCAGCCCGGTTCCCTGCATTCAGTCAATGAGAAAGTGACGGCGTTTCATGGGTTGCCGCCCGCTTCCGGCTCCACCATGCTGATGGCTCTGCGGCGTGATGCGTTGCGTCATGTGGACGCGCTGGCAGCCCAGCTCCGTGCTGCTGCCGCGCCAAAAGAACACCAGCGCAGGGCGACCGCCAGCCCGTCGCGCGATCCATTCAGCCGCCTCGCTTTGGTGCAGGCAAACCTCACATTGAAATCCACTGTATTTCGCCATGCGCTGCGCATGGCTGTGTGCATCGGGATCGGAACCACGGTGGGGAGAAGCCTGGGCCTGCAGCGGTCCTACTGGCTGCCCATGACGATTGCCATTGTTCTCAAACCTGATTTCACCGCTACATTCAGTCGCGGAATCCTTCGCATTGCCGGGACCTTTATGGGGCTGGTGATAGCGACCGCACTGTTCCATATTTTGCATACAGGGCCGTTGACAGATATTCTGCTGGTGACCACCTTTGCTTTATTCGGCAGGTGGATTGGCCCGGCGAATTATGGTCTGTTTGTCAGCGCGCTCAGTGCCATCGCTGTGCTCTATATCGCGATGGGCGGCTCAAGCCCGATAGATGCAATTATGGCGCGGGCTCTCAACACTGCGCTGGGCGGCGCTATCGCCCTGCTCGCCTACTGGATCTGGCCAACCTGGGAGCATACACAGGTCAACACGTTGATTGCAGACATGCTGGTGGCTTACCGCCGCTATCTTGCTGCGATTGTTACCGGCCCCGCCACGGCAATCGCGGCGGAACGGCTGCCGGGGCGCCTCGCGCGGTCTAACGCTGCGGCGTCGGTTGCACGACTGGCGTCCGAACCGGGTACGCGCACTTTTCTCAAACACCAGGAACTGGCCAATTGTCTGAATTCTATTCTGGTCAGTTCACACAGTTTTGCGCGTGCGGCCATGGCACTTGAATCCGCAGTGGGTTCCACCCGCCCCGCGGCGCTCAGGCAGTTTGGCGCGGATGCAGATGTGACGCTGGGCGCACTGGCAGAGGCTGTGCGCAACAGCACTGCGCCGCCGCGTGATTTACCCGACCTGCGGCAAGCCTGGATTACTATGGAAAGGAGCGAGCCGCACACTCTTGTGACCACTGAAACGGACCGCATTGCCACAAGTTTGAACACCCTGCGGGAACAGGTATCGCAATTGAACAGGAAGCGCTGAATGCCTTATAAACTTACGCGCTTCGTCCTCTGGTGTTTCGTCAATACCTTCTTTCGCATCCGGGTGGAAGGTGCGGAAAATATTCCGAAAACCGGCGGCGGCTTGCTGGCTTCGAATCATATTTCCTACGCCGATTCCATTCTGGTGGGAATGCCTACGCCGCGCATCGTGCGGTTTCTAATGTGGCAACCCATTTACGACGCGCCGTTGTTCAATTATTTTTTCAAAGTCCTGCTGGCGATTCCGATTCACGGGGCTTCGCCGAAGGGTGTCATCCGCGCCTTGCGAACGGCGCGCGCGGAACTGGCAAAAGGTGAACTGGTGGCCATCTTTCCGGAAGGTGCGATCTCTCGCAACGGTAAGATGGGAGCGTTTGAACGTGGTTATGAAAAAATGCTGGAAGGCCATGACGCGCCGGTGATTCCGATACACGTGGATGGCCTGTGGGGACACCCTTTGAGCTGCTGCGGCGGCGGGCCGTTTCAGAGCTGGAAAAAGGTGTGGCGGCCTGTCGTGAACGTCCGTATCGGCAAGCCCGTTTACGAGCGGATTTCACCGGATGAACTGCGCGAGATTGTAACTGCACTGGGCGCCGGACAGCCCGAACCCGAGCTTTCGAGCTCTCTCTAGCCAGGGATTTGGTCTGTTTCCCCATTATTGAAGGTTTTATTGGCGGTTCGACGCATTACCGGATAGTTTCCGGAATGCGGATCGTACGTGCGCTTTCCGTCCACACCAATATCTGGACTCTCTTCGACGTCGGCCCCAACTACCTTGCGGCTCTACCACCCGGGCGGATGCGGCGGACACGCAGAAGCCTGTTACGCGAACATCGGGCCATCTGGTGCAGTCCGCCGGGGTTTCGACCGTGGCCGGAACTCCGCCATCGGGGATAACCTGTGGCTCGTGTGGCGCGAGTCGCGGTCCGGCCAAACCGTTCTACTCCTGGGTGGTGGACTGGTGAAGCGAGGCATCTGCCGGTATGGAATTTCCGAGGATAAGAGATACTGGTGGAAGTGCAAAGTGCCAGTTCAGCGGATGATGTCCTGATTTTGCAGCAGAAGCTCGCACGTGTGCAGGCCCTGCTCGAAACGTCTCGCCAGGTTCACTCCACCATCCGGCTTGAGGAAGTCCTGGCAATGACGCTGGAGATCGCCGTTAAAGAACTTGAAGTGGAGGGCGTCTTCTTCCAGTGGAACGGTCAACTTGGTTTGCGGTCGCATCATCTGCGAGGGTCGGTTCCCGATGACTGGACTCAATCTGCGGATTGGGGGGCAACTCCCGGTTATACCTCGGTGGCTCTGGCCGGCGAACAGGGCGAAACCATCGCCCATCTGGTCACCTGGCGGCGCACGCCGTTTTCCTTCGAGGAAACGGACTTCCTCGAAGGGCTTGGGCTGCAGGCAGCGCTGGCGGTCGGCAATGCCCAACACCACGAACGAGTGATCGAGTGGGAGCGTGTGCGGATGGATATGGAGGCCGCACGAACGATTCAGCGCAGCTTGCTGCCTCAGGAAGTTCCCGACGTTGGGGGATATTCGCTAAGCCTGCGCTCCACCGCATGCTACGAGGTCGGCGGCGACTATGTCGACGTGATGCCGCTGAAGGACGGCACACTAATGATGGTCCTGGCCGATGTCGCCGGCAAAGGCTTGGCGTCGGCCATGATCAGCATGACGTTCCGCTCCAGTTTCCGCGCCATTGCGGGGTCGGGCCTGTCGCTTGAGGACATGGCTGCCCGGCTGAACGCGCTGCACTGGGGGGAGGGACTTGAAGCCCGGCGGCGCTATGTTACGGCCGTGCTCCTGAGTTTGGATCCGCACTCCCACACCCTGCAGATACTCAGCGCCGGACACAACCCGGCGTTTCTGCGCCGCGGCCAAGAACGTTTGAAGATTGGTGCCAGCGGCCCACCACTGGGGATGATGCCAGGCCTTGCGTGGGAGCAGGAGACTCATCATTTCCCTCCTGGCGCCCAGTTGCTGGTGTACACCGACGGCCTGACCGAAGTCTTTCAGGGTGATGAGGAGTTTGGCGAAGACCGTTTGTTCAGCCTGCTGGGAGATCGGCCCCGGGAGGATCAACTGGATTTCGTGTGGACGACACTCGCAGACTTCGCCGGCAATGCCCGCCAGACCGACGACATGACAGCGCTCTACATTAGCCGCGTTTTTTTAAAGGAAGACAACGAATGAACGATGCGGTGGTCACCGAACTGAAGCTCCCCAACCGGCTCGGCTTCGAGAAGGTCGCCATGAATACAGCGGCGAGTGTGGCGCAACTTATGGGTTTCAGCAGCGACCGCGTTGACGATCTGAAAACCGCCGTCGCGGAGGCCTGCATCAACGCTATTGAGCATGGCAATCAGCTCAATGAACAGCTGGCGATCATGGTGACGCTCTCCATGGGCGAGGAGTCGCTCGAAGTCCGCATCCACGACCACGGCCAGGGCGTGAACGGCGAATTTCAGGCACCGGATATTGACCGCAAGATGCTGGGTGAAGAAAGTCCTCGCGGTATGGGTATGTTCCTCATCCAGTCGCTGGTGGATGAAGTGGAGTACGGCACGGAACAGAACGGGAGTTACGCCCGCCTGGTGATTCATTTGAAAGGGAACAGGGACTGACATGGTTGCGCAGACAATCACCCGGGTGGAGCAGAGCGGCGATCTGGCCGTGATGCGTTTCGAAGGAGACATCACCAGTAATTCGGAAGAAGCTATCCTCGGCAAGTACCGGGAACTGGCGGCAGGGACAGCAAGGATTGTACTGGATTTTTCCAAAGTGCCCTATCTGAATTCAAGTGGCATCTCCCTGGTGATTCAGCTCCTGATGGCGGCCGGCAAGGCGTCGCAGAAGGTAGTATGTTTCGGTCTCTCGGCGCACTTTGTTAAAGTTTTCACCATGCTGGGGCTGTCCAAATATACGTCGATGCATCCGGACGAAACTGCGGCCGCGGCAGCAGTCGCGTGAAAACGGCTGGTCTCGCTGCCGCGGCTCTGCTGGCTGCAATGTCACTGGCGGCACAGACTCCCGAGGCGGTCGAAGCCACCGGCTGTGTCTTTCACGAAGGCGACGATCCCCGCTGGGCCCAGCCGGATTTCGACGATCGCGATTGGTCCCGAACGCCTCCCGACGTCCAAGCTGAGCAGTACACCATTGCCGGGGGCTCCATGGCCGCGCACACCAGCGTGTATCTCTGGCAGCGATGCCGGTTGAATCTGACACCGCTCGCCGCAGCAAAACCCCTTTTCGTCATCCTGCGGACTCCGCTCGCCTGGCGGCTGTATCTGAACGGCCAGGCGCGAGGAACCTGGGGCGATCCGGATACCGGCCGCATTAGATCCGACGTTGTGCAGGGAGTTCCGATCCCGGCCGATATCGCCGCCGACGACGATCTGCTGGTCGCAATCCGTTTCACACGGGGCCCTTACCGTCTCTCTGCCGGGCAAACCCCACTGGCCGGACCGGCATGGGCCGTGGAACTGGAGCGCGGGCGTCTGCTGCGCGATGCAGCCCGCACGGATTTGCCGAACATCGCTGCTGTCCCTGTTTTTGTCATCATCGGCGTGACGCTGCTGATCCTCTGGTGGAGCGGGCGCGAACAGCGAGAGACCCTGTGGCTCGGCCTTTTGACCCTTACGGGAGCCGGCGGCACCGCAGGCATTGCCACTCTTCTGCATCTCGGCGTGCCGGTCGAAGTGCAGTTCGGCATTCGCTGCGCGGGCGAAATCCTGATTACGTATGCCAGTGTTTTTTTCTTTTTTGCGCTGGCCCGGCGTCCGCTTCCCCGTTTGTGGCTCTGGATCGCCACCTTCTCCAGTCTGCAATGGCTGGTGCAGTACATCGCGCTGGCTATACCCGGTGTCGCTGCACACTGGTTCGTCTGGCGAATGTATTGGGAGCCCCATGCGCTCCTCTTCTGGATGTGCGTCCGCTTCGTCACTTATCTGGCGGCGTTCCATGCCTTTTGGCCCGTGTGGAAGCTACGTTCGGGCGAGCGGCTCGAACAGATCATGAGTCTGGTCTTCTCGGTGGCGCAGATGCTGCATCTCGTCCGCTTTATTCCCTCGGTTAGCCAAGCTGCTCTGCGTGGCGTTTCCGCGATTAGTTACGCGGCATCGTTCGCTCCGCTGTTTGTTTTTCTGTACGTGCTGGCCGGCCGCTTCCGCAGCATGACCGCGGAACGCGAAGACCTGCGCGCGGAGATGAAGTCGGCGCGGGAAATCCAGAGGATGCTGGTACCGGAGAGTATGGACATCGCTTCCCCCTTCGCCTTCGACGCAGCTTACTTGCCGGCGCGCGAAGTGGGCGGCGATTTCTATCAGAGCCTGCCCTCCGCCGACGGTTCGTTGCTGGTGGTCGCGGGCGACGTCAGCGGCAAGGGTCTGAACGCCGCCATGGTGGTGGCGACGGTGGTGGGCGCGCTGCGCAACGAGTCTTCGCGCAGTCCGTCAGTGGTATTAGCGAACTTGAACCGCGGTCTCGTAGGCCGGCTGCGCGGCGGCTTCGTGACCTGCATTTGCGCCATCCTGCAGCCGGACGGCCAGTCCCGCATCGCCAATGCCGGCCATTTACTGCCCTATCTGGAAGGGCGTGAGGTTGAAGTGGATTCCGGGCTTCCCCTGGGGATTACGGCGGATGTAACCTACCCCGAGTCGGAGGTTTCGCTGGGCGGTGAAACCCTCACGTTCGTCTCCGACGGAGTGGTGGAGGCGACCAACACCAAGGGCGAACTGTTCGGCTTTGACCGGGCACTTCGGATCAGCGGCAAGACCGCGGCGGAGATCGCCGAAACGGCCCGAAAATGGGGTCAGGCCGACGATATTACCGTCGTAACCGTGCGCAGGCGGGCAGCAGGCATTGCAATCTGAGAGGGCAAAAACAGGAAGCCCCCCATCCAACACCCGAAGCCGTCTCAACCATGCCGCAGGTTGTGACCGTTCACTTCCCTGCCGGTAACGACTTCACATTGGCGCAGGAATCGGCGAGCCACACCGGGCAGTTGGGGTTCCGCCGCCTGTGTTACGATTAGGCGTACCTTATATTTGGCTTACTCCCTTTTATTTTTAACAACTTAGATGAATCTTCGCTCTCTTTTCAGTCTGTTTTCTTCCGACCTCGCCATTGACCTCGGAACTGCCAATACGCTCGTTTTCGCCAAAGGAAAAGGCATCGTAGTCAACGAGCCCTCCATCGTTGCCCTGAATAAAAATACGGGCGAAGTAGAAGCTGTGGGCAAAGAAGCGAAAGAGATGCTGGGCCGCACGCCTGGCAATATCGTCGCCATCAAGCCCATGAAAGACGGCGTCATCGCTGACTTCAAAGTCACCGAGAAGATGCTGAACTACTTCATCCACAAAGCGCACAACCGCAAGATGATGGTGCATCCGCGGATCGTGATCGGCGTCCCCAGTGAAATCACCCAGGTGGAAAAACGCGCCGTCATGGATTCGGCTTATCGCGCCAAAGCCAGTGAAGTTCATCTGGTGGAACAGGCGATGGTGGCTGCCATTGGTGCAGGTCTGCCCATTACGGAACCAGCGGGCAACATGGTGGTTGATATCGGTGGCGGCACCACAGATGTCGCGGTGATTTCGCTTTCTGGCATTGTCTATTCGCGCTCTGTCCGCGTGGCGGGCAACGAACTGGACGAGGCTATTACTCAATACCTCAAGCGCAAGTACAACCTGCTGATCGGCGAGCGCACTGCGGAAGCGATCAAGATTGAAATCGGCTCCGCGTTTCCTCTCGACAAGCCCATGACGATGGAAATCAAAGGCCGCAATCTGATTGAAGGCGTGCCGAAGACCATCACCATTAACGATGCGGAAATTCGTGAAGCGCTGTCCGAATGCATCGCTACAATTATCAACGCGATTCGTGTCGCGCTGGAGCGCACACCGCCTGAACTCAGTGCGGACATCAGTGATCGCGGCATTGTTCTCACCGGTGGCGGCGCGCTGATCAAGAATCTGGACCGGCGTATCCGGGCGGAGACCGGGCTGCCTGTTTCGATTGCTGATGAGCCTTTGAATTCGGTTGTTCTGGGCACAGGCCGCATGCTCAGCGACTTCAAACTGCTGCGAAAAATTTCTATCGATTACGCGTAATATTCGCGCATACACCGCATGGATTCGATCATCTACCGGTACCGGAATATAGCCGTCCTGCTGGTGGCGGTTCTTGGCCAGATCGTGCTGCTGGGGTGGCAGGTCAAGAGCGATAATGATGTGCCGCTGGTGCGGGTGTGGGCCGTTACGGCGGTCACTCCTGTGGCCAGTATTATTGAGACCGCGCGGAACTTCACCACCGTGTTCTTCAGCAATTATTTTGAGATGCGCAATGAGCGCGAACAGAACCGGCAGCTGCGCGGCGATGTCAATCGGTTCCGGCTGGAGAATCAGTTTCTCAAGAATGAACTGGCTTCAGCACAGCGCGCCGGGGAGCTGGCTGGGTTTCAGGCGCGGACGCCTTCAAAGATGCTGGGCGCGCGTGTGATTGGTGCCACACCGGGGGCAAATTCACGGTCTGTTCTGATTGATCGTGGTTCTCTTTCAGGCGTCAGGCGGGGTATGGCTGTGGTTACTCCAGATGGCATTGTGGGCCGTGTACTGGCTGTGTTTCCGACAGCGAGTCAGGTGCTCTCAGTGACTGATCCGGCATTTGCCGCAGGGGTGGAATCGCAGAAGAATCATGTTCACGGCGTGCTGCGCGGCCTCGGTAACAGCGCGAAGGTTGACTTCGTTCCTGGCGGCCAGAAGGTGGAAAAGGGCGAGTTGTTCTTCACCTCCGGTGAAGACCGTATCTTCCCCAAAGGGTTGCCTGTTGCGCGGGTCACCAGTGTGCAGGAAGGCGCGAAATTTCAGGATGTGATTGTACAGCCGCTGGGGACGGAGAGCGCTGCGGAAGAAGTGCTGGTGATCATCGATCCTGTGCATCAGGACATTCCGAATGCGCCCGCGCCCGATTCAACTGTTTTCCTGGCTCCGGATGCGAAACCGGACAACGATGCGCCCGTGCCGGAGACTGTCGGAGGACCTGTC
Organism: Terriglobia bacterium; assembly: GCA_025363475.1. Lineage (GTDB taxonomy): Bacteria > Acidobacteriota > Terriglobia > Bryobacterales > Bryobacteraceae > BOG-234. Next base: position 30,503 of record JANYDS010000076.1, on the reverse strand, counting down.
AGTACGGCGGGCAAGATGCGCGATCAGTACAAGAAAATCGGCGATGCACAGAAGCATGTTTTTGGTGAAGGCTTGCCCGGGTCAGCCCCCCCGAATTTCAATTTGAAGGTGCCAGGCGTGAATGCTCCTGCACAGGCTGCAGATATCGCTGTTACACCTCCCGCTGTTATACCTCCGCACGTTACGGCACCTGCGCCCCGCCCTGCCCTGCCGAAGCCTCTGCCCGTTGAGGCGTTGCCGTAGATGGCAGGCCGCGGGATTATGGTGGACAATGCGCGTGAAGTGCGGCGCGCGACTTATCCGGTTTGGGTTTACGTTGCCATCCCGCTGCTGTCGCTGCTGATTCAGGTCTACCTGCCGCTGTTTCAGACCTTGCATGTGATTTCGCGGGTGGAACTGCCGCTACTCGTGACGATCTATTTCGCGCTGATGCGACGTTCGCAGTTGCGAGGTCTGGGTATCGGCGTGACCCTCGGCCTGGCGCAGGATTCACTGTTCCAGCAACACATCGGCATGTACGGTATTTGCAAGACGCTGGTGGGGTATTTTTCCGCATCAATCGGGATGCAGTTCGATGTGGAAAATTCGCTGGTTCGGCTGGTGTTGTGCTTTATCTTTTTTCTGTTTCACCAGTTTTTGTTTTGGGTGCTGCAGCGCTCCCTGCTGGATGTTCCGGCTATCTTCGATCTGCGGCTGGAACTGATTTTCGGTGTTGTGAACGCTGTTGTCGGCGTCGCCTTGTTTCATCTGCTGGATAAACTTCGGAGTGATGAGAAGTAGACGCCTGCTTGACCTGCTGCAAATACTGCGGCGCAACCGTCATCCGGTAACCGGCTCTGTGCTCGCTGAAGAACTCGGGATCAGTCTGCGGACTCTCTACCGGGACATCCGCACCTTGCAGGATCAGGGCGCACGCATTGACGGAGCGTCAGGGCTTGGCTACATGCTGCGATCGGGCTTTCTGCTGCCACCGCTGATGTTCCCTGCCGAAGAAGTAGAAGCACTCATGCTTGGGACACGCTGGGTGGCCGAGCGCGGTGACGCGGGCCTGAGCAAAGCGGCGCGGAGCGCACTGGCAAGGATCACAGCCGTGCTGCCGCCCGAAATGCGTCAGGATCCGGAGACGGCCGGGTTGCTGATCGGGCCTGGTCAGCCGGTGGCCGGACGGAACCTTGATTTGAGTGCGATCCGTGATGCGATTCGGGCGGAGCACAGAGTCACGATTCAATATTCAGATGAGAACGGCGAATCCACCGCCCGAACCGTCTGGCCTGTTGCGCGGGCTTTTTTCGACCGCGCCCGTGTGATTGTGGCCTGGTGCGAACTGCGCGGCGCTTTCCGCCATTTCCGGGCAGACCGGATTGCGGAACTTTCAGTTTTAACGGACTGTTACCCGCGTCGCAGGATTGCCTTGCTGGCGGAATGGCGCGCTTCGTATCTGTGAAAAACACTGCTGACAGAATCTGACAGCGCCCGTTGCCAGACTGGGTGCATGACGGATCTGAATTTTGTACTTCTGTATGTGAAAGATCCGCTTGCCAGCGCCGCATTTTATGCCGGGCTGTTCGGACACCAGCCAGTGGAATCCACGCCGGGATTCGCGATGTTTGTTCTGAAATCTGGCTTGAGAATTGGCCTGTGGGCGGCCCACGACGTTAAGCCAGCGGCCACTCCGGCGGGCGGGACGGAACTCTGTTTCGTGGTCCCGGATCTGGACGCGGTGTTTGCGGACTGGACTGCGCGAGGTATCGGCATCGCGCAGCCGCCCGTGAAGATGGACTTCGGCTACACCTTTACCGGCCTTGACCCCGATGGTCACCGGCTGAGGGTGATGTTACCGCACGCAACGGCGTAGGCAAAGCCGCTATTTAGCGGTCTGGCACAAGAGTTCGATGCTCAGCGCAGACCTGCGGGTTCTGGACCCCGCCAGCACCGCTCCTAATCCTTCTGTCTTCGTCTCGTATCAGGATGGGTTCAAACGGTACGTGATATTTTTCGATACCGATACACCAGGCCAGACTGCTGTTGATTTGAGCAACGGATATAACAGCACCACGGGAAATCTGAACTACTCCGTGCTCGAAACCATTTCCCCCGGTTATCACCACTACGAACTGACCACCAGCATTTACGGAATCGATTTTCCGCATCGACGGCGTCCTGAAGGCACAGGGTTCGATTGAGGACAGTTATCTGCCAGACAAGGGCGTGGTCTGGGGCTCAGATGCCGACGCCTTCACGTGTAAACCTAATTACAGCTCAGTGCAGTTCAGCATCAACGATGCCGCCTCAGCTCCGGAGCCTGGCATTTCGCTTATGTTCGCAACCGGGCTGCTGGCGCTGGGAGCATTTTCGTTTTACCGAACGCGGCGGCGCAGCGCCATTGTTCATTTGCTGCAAGTCGATAGAGCTATCACGCCCTTTGATCAGACTGGTGAGCGCGTTATTGGGAAGGCCGTCTTGAACGGTCCAGAGATCGGCTGAATAACGATGTGTATGCGGGGCGGCAATCCCGGTGCGGGGCAGCGCGGCGAACAGGAGCGCAATGGCGAGGATGAGCCTCGATACTGACCTTGACAGGACACAAGCTTTTCCAGTCTAGCGGAGGCGGCAGGTTATTTGTACACTTAGGCGCGGTTCGCGGTCATAGTGCTGGCAGTGGTTCCGGAATAGCAACCGCATAAAACAAGGACCACCCGAAGGCGGTCCTTTTTCCATGCAAGTTTTAGGTGCAGACTACTTTTTCATTGCTGTGATCGCGGGATTCACGTAGCCGGCAGGCAGTACATGATCCGGATCAGGACGAACGCTGAGGTAGGTAACGTGGTCTTCGATACCTGTCCAGCCGTGCGCAACGTTCGGCGGGATGATGATAACGTCGCCGACATGGACAACGCGGCTGACCCAGTCGCCATAAGCCGTGCCACTGCAGGAGGGGCCGTTGAGGATCTTCGTCACTTCGCTGTCGGGGGCCGAACGCGAACCGTTGAAGATGGTGCCGCCGGTGACAAGCGTACCGGAGCCGGAGATGATCTGATAAGTTTCCAGTTCCGCATCATGCGAGATCAAGCCGGGAGGGCTGAGCTTTGCGCCTGCGGGGGGCGCATCGGGGCCGCACTTTACAAAGTTGGCAGGGCGCTGCGGAGCAGGCGAACCGGCAGGGCGCGGCGCGGGTGCAACAGTCTTGCCGCGATAGATGACGCCGACGGCGATATTGTACTTGCCAATGTCGACAACCATCAGCTGCTGATCAACCTTGGGCGGTGCGCCTTTCAGAACTTCTTTGATTTCGGCATCGGTAATATCGAACGCCTTCGTGGGTCCGCTCTGCGCGAAGCCAAGAGTGGATGTGAATAATACTGCTAATCCGAGAACTGCCTTTTTCATGAAATCTTTCTCCTGAACAAAATCAAACCTGGCATCGGACCGCTCATGGCAGAACCTGCGGCAAATCGTTCGACGCTCAACTATTGTATATGAATCATGGCTTGGTGCCTTTACCCACTTGTTTGAGGGCTTCGGCGCGGGCTTTGAGCGCCCATTCGTCAGACGCCCTCTGGCGGAGAGCGATCAGGAAGGAGACGGCGGCTTCGTCGAATTTCTTCGACTGTACTAGGGCGCGGCCGTAGATCATGGCGACTGGATAAATTTCGGACGGCACGCGGGTGAGTTGCCTCTGACGTTGTTTGTAGGCCTCGTTGAGCGGGGTCAGTGCCTCGATTGGGTTCGTTTTGTAAAAGAGACCGACGCCCTTTTCGAAGGGGTCAGTGGAGGTGGTCAGTTTTTCCGCGGCCTCCGCCAGTGCAGCCGGATCGAGGCCGGTTACCTGTGCTCGTTGTTCCAGAGTCGCGAGGCCAAGGACCACAGGCGTGATGATCGCGGCCACAATATGCGGGTTTCGGGGCGCCCGCGCGTCGCCCCGTTCGATAACGATGGCCGGAATTTCTCCGGACCCGTCCTGTAGTTTGGCTTCACCGTCGAACGGCCAGATCAGGATGATGTCGGCTTTGTTCTTTGGCGATTTGGTGAGTTTGAGCTGAGACCAGCCGTCGGGGTCCGGCGCACCGGCCTCAATCGTCACCCCGGAGGCTTTATGTCCGCGTGCATCTGTAATGTCAAAGTGCAGCGACGGACCTGCTAACAGGAATAGAGCCAGCCAGTTCATTCGTCTCTCAAAATCTCAAGCGGCTTCTGACCCAGAGTGCGGAAACTGGCCAGCCAGCCCGTGACGATCGCGATGAGCGCTGTTCCCACAACCGAAACCAGGACAGGGAACAGGTCCGGGGGAGTATCGGCATTGAGCAGGCGGTTCAGTGCCGCCCAGGCGAAACCTCCGGCCAGCAAGCCGCCCATCAGCCCGGCTACCGTGCCGATCACGAGAAATTCCACCGAGAAAATCTGCGCGATCCGCTTGCGCGTGGCACCGAGTGTTTTGAGAATCACCACTTCGCGGATGCGACGGAACCGTGTGCCCGCCACGCTGGACGCCAGAATCACAGCACCTGCCAGGATTGAAAACGTGGAGATGAAACGGATCACCAGCGAGATCTGATCTACTACGCCCTGAATGGTCTCCAGCACTTCCGCCATGTTGACTACCGTGATGGTGGGGAATTTATCGTAGATTGCTTTCTGAATGGCCGGGACATTGGGTGGAGCGGCGCGAATGCCCGCATAGTAAATAGCGGGCAGACCTTCGAGTGCCGCCGGCGTGAGAAAGAATTCCACCCGCGCCGAGAGCCGCACCGATTCACTTTTGTGGACAGCCACAACGGTGGATGAAAACGTTCGTAGCGGAGTTGTCCAAACTATGACTGAACCCGGATGCAGATTCAGTACCTTGGCCGCAGGCTCACCTACCGAGAGTTCTGCGCCATCCGGATGGCTGTTTTCCTTCCACCATGCACCGGCGATGACATCCGTGAAAGGCGGCTTTACCGCAGCGGGCGAAACAGCAACGCCGCGGGAGTAGCGCCGTGCCACGCCGCGCAGATTCTCACGCAGGAACGGCACACCATCGATCGACTGAATTTGCGCATTCACAGCACCCAGCATTTCGGGGGTACCGATCACGCCGGGCTGCGCCGCAATCAGTTTGGCAACCGCTTCACGATTGGCCGAAGTCACATCCAGCAGATAAACGTTGGGCATCCCCGGAGGTGCCGTGCGAATGATGTCTTTCAGCAGACCGCGCTGCACAATCCAGATTGTGCAGGTGAACATAACCCCCACACCCAAGGCCATCACCGCCGCTCCCGCATGGTTGCCGGGGCGGTAGAGGTTGGCAATCCCCTGCCTCACCACTGGTCCGGCGCTGCGCGGCAGATTGCGACTGATCCAGCGCAGTCCGCGCAATAGCAGCCAGGCAACGGCGGCAAGGGCAGCCAGTCCGGCAGCTATGGCTGCTGCGAAATAGCGGCCCGTGCGGGCGTTTTCGCTTAACCATGCGGCTAGAAGGCCGACGAAAACGAGGATGATGAGTCCGGAAATCAACGCCGCAGCAATCTGGTTCCAGCGTTCCTTCCAGGAAGCAGCAGGGGCTGACATTTCGCGCCGGAAAATTAGAGCCGGACGAATGTGCCGGATGCCCAACAGTGGCGGAATCGTAAACAGCAGGACGGTCAACATTCCTACCAGCAAGCCCTGCAGGGCGGATACCAGATCAAAGCGCGGTGCGATCGAGACCTGAAAATATTTGGTCAGGAAAATTGGCATCGCCATTTGCACCAGGCTTCCCACCGCGATTCCCGCCAGGCTGCCAATGAAGCCGAGCCCCGCCGTTTGCAGCACATAGATCCGCAATACCTGGCTCGATTTCGCACCCAGGCATTTCATGACTGCGATGGAATCCATCTTCTGCTGGAGGTGTGCCTGAATGGCAGTTGCAACGCCAAGTGCACCAATCACGAGGGCGATCAGACTGACCAGTGACAGGAACGTAGTGGACTGGCGCAGCCCTTGTTCGATCAGCGGATGAGCCTCGCTGTAATCGGCAATCAGGGCGTCTTTGAAAACCTTCTTCAGGTCATCACGCATAGCGATCACCGGGATGGTCACCGGGAGTTTGAACAGGTAGCGCTCAGCCGCACGGCTGCCCGCGATCAACAGGCCGGTGCGTGCCAGCCCTTCGCGCGAAATCATCACGCGCGGACCGACATTCAGGCTGCCCGTCATGCGATCCGGTTCATTGGTAATCTCAGCGCTGATGCGGAACGGCTGACCGCCGACACGGATGGTGTCGCCGACTTTGGCACCCAGACGCAGCAATACGCCATCGGCAACAGCCAGACTGTCAGGATGTAGTGCGGTCTTCAAATCCATCGGCGGATTGAACGTGACGGTACCGTAGAAGGGATAGACCGCCGGGTCAACGGCCTTGACGGAAATTAACAGCGGCACGTCGCCCGCCGGGGGCATGGCCATGGTGAGAGTTTCGGTGATTTGGGTTCGTTCCGCACCCTTCTTGAGATAACCGTCCATCGCATCAATCTGAGTTTGCGTGGCCACCTGGAAGGTTCTTACGGAAAGATCCGCCGCCATGAAAGTACGCGCATCTCGCTGCAGCATGGTGTGGAAGGTGCGGGAGAATCCGCGAACCCCCGTGAGAGAACCCACGCCCGCAGCCACTGCAAGGATCACGAAGATGAAGCGCCCGGATGATGCCCGCGTTTCACGCCATGCGATTCGGGCTGCGGTCTTATACTGATTCATCACTCACAACCAGACCATCGCGCAGAGTAATGATGCGGTCGGCATGTTTGGCGAGCTCCGGATCATGCGTCACCATCACCAGAGTCGCCCCTTCACGTTGGTTCATTTCCAGCAGCAGTTCGAGAATTTGCGCTCCGTTCTTGCCGTCAAGATTGCCCGTTGGTTCATCGGCGTAAAGGATGGGCGGCTTGGTGATAAATGCGCGGGCCAGTGCCACGCGCTGCTGTTCACCCCCTGAGAGCTGAACCGGATAGTGGTCAAGCCGGTCCGCCAGACCCACGCGGGTGAGTAGTTCTTTGGCACGCCGGGTCACTTCCGGACCGGCACCGGCAAGCTCCGCAGGCAGCAGAACATTCTCTTCTGCTGTAAGCGTGGGAATGAGCTGAAATGACTGGAAAACGAAGCCGATTTTGCGCCCGCGAACTTCTGCCATCTGGTCTTCAGTCAGGCCGGTGATATCCACACCATCCAGCAAAATCTGGCCCTTCGTCGCGTTGTCGAGGCCCGCCAGCAACCCGAGCAGTGTACTTTTGCCACTGCCGGATGGCCCCATAATGGCCACGAACTGGCCCTGAGGAATGGCGATGTCGATGCCCCGCAGGATCTCTACGGTATGGCTTCCGGTCTGGATACTGCGCGTCAGACCAATGATTTCGATGATGGGTCGGGAAATGAGAGACTCCTCTGTTTTGCTGTCTGTCATGATTATGTCAGTGAGTCCCCGATTTATTCTTTGTGCAATCGTTGCAGTGTTTTTGAGTGCTTGTGGTGGCGGTAAGGCACCTCCGCCAGTTCAGACGGCTGAAGGGCCGAAGCCGGCTGCTGTAGTTGAAGATACGAGGCCGGTGGTTGTTGCGTTCGGCGATAGTCTTTCAGCCGGTTACGGTCTGGAACCAGGCAAGAGCTTTCCTGACGACGTTCAGCGTTTAATTGATGGGGCGAAATTGTCGTGGCAGGTCGTGAACATGGGCGTGAGCGGCGATACAACCACTGATGGCGTAGTGCGCCTCGCAACCGTTCTCGCCGTGAATCCGAAGATCGTGATCGTGGAATTTGGCGGCAACGATGGTTTACGCGGCCTGCCGGTCACAACCACGGAGAAGAACCTGGCCGAGATCATTGAGGCTATTCAGAAATCAGGCGCCAAGGTAGTGATCGCCGGGATGAGTCTGCCCCGGAACTACGGCCCTGAATATATTCAGTCGTTCGAAAAGGTTTACCAGAGTCTGGCGAAGAGATACAAAGCCACGCTCATTCCGTTTCTGCTGGATGGCGTGGGCGGCAACCCGGCCCTGATGCAAGCGGATGGAATTCATCCGACTGCAGAAGGCGCAGAGATCGTCGCCCGCACCGTGATGCAGTACTTGAAACCGCTGCTCTGATTATTTGATCGAGCGCCCGGCCAGCAGGCTGGCAGGCAGCAGACCCGTGGGGGTCAGTGGTGTGGACGCTCTCAGGAAATTCTGCGAAGCCAGATTGCGGTAAACGTCGCCCGCAACCGTGGAAGCCATAGAGCCGATGGACGGCTTGCCGCCCGTCAGCATCACCACAACAACCAGTTTCCGCCCACCGCTTTCGTTGAACGACCCAATCCAGCCCAAATGCGTCCGGCCTTCACTGCACGTGCCGGTCTTGCCTAGGATTACATCATCCTGCTTGGCACGTCGCGCAGTGCCGAACTCAACAGCGCCGCGCATTCCCGGTTTCACCTTTTCGATATGCGGAGCGATATCGCTCAGATTGCGTTTCACCTGAGGCTGAAACGTTTCAATCTCGGCCTGTGAATGCGGGTATTGCAGCCAGTAAAGGGTTCCGCCGTTGGCAACTGCGCTGATTAAACCAGCCAGTTCGAGCGGGGTCTGGGAAATCTCTTCGCCGAAACTGGTGAGCATGCCCATGCCGCCGTTCTTCGGAGGCGCAGGCGGAAAATACCCGGCATGTTCGCCTTCAATGTTCAAACCGGCTTTTTCGCCGTAGCCGAACAGGTGGGCATAGTAGTTGACCTTTTCGTAGCCCAGCTTCACACCGAGGTTGGCGAAGTAGTAGTTATTGGAATACGCAAGGGCGTCCGTGAGATCCGGCGACCCTTTGAAATTGAGCCGGATCGGATTGAAGCGGGCAATCATGTTTTCATGCAGCGCCGCGAGCGCCACCGATACCTTAATAGTGGAACAGGGCTGGAAGCCGCCGCTGAGCGCGAGGGGCTGATTGACCATAGTCAGGACGCGACCGGTTCCCGGGTCAACCACGACGACGGCACCGTTCAACGGACCAAGCGCATCAACGGCTGCCTTGCGCACGACCAGATCTTCGCCATCGATGCGGTCAGAACTGGTGGAGTCCTTATAGGTGGGTTCGTCCCATGTCTGGGCGACGACCTTCTTCCGGGCCGCAGCTTTGGGTAGAGCGGCAACATTTTTACGCACGGTTTTGGAACGTGTCTTCGCCGTAGCCGAAGACACAGTCGCCAGAAGGCCAGCGGCCGCGACGAGCATCAGAAGTTTGGAATTCAAAACGTACCCCTTCATCAATATGTTTGACGCGGAGGAGCCTGTCGATAGCTGAACAATTTGCCGGGGAGCAACCGGGGTATTTGTATTTTGTACTGTTTGTGACGCCAAGGTCAATGCATTTGTGTTACTTTTCGGTGGTTGAGCACCAGAATGAGCCTGTTGAACGAAGAAATTGTCGCCTGCGAGCGATGTCCGCGCCTTCGAACCCATTGTTTGGAGGTAGCACTGACGAAGCGCCGGGCCTACCTCGATTGGGATTATTGGGGTAAGCCGGTGCCTTCTTTTGGCGATCCGGCGGCCCGTTTGCTGATCGTTGGCCTCGCTCCGGGGGCCCATGGGGCGAATCGTACCGGGCGCATGTTTACCGGAGACCGGTCAGGTCATTTTCTATATCGGGCGCTGTTCGAAGCTGGTTTTGCGTCGCAACCGGAAAGCAGCAGCCGCGATGACGGGCTGGTCTTGACGGATGCGTGGATCACCGCTGCAGGGCACTGTGCTCCGCCCGGGAACAAGCCTGAACCGGAAGAGTTGCGGAATTGTCGCCCTTTTCTTGAGCGGGAACTGGCACTGATGCCGGAGGTGAAGGTGGTGGTGGCGCTGGGCCGCGTTGCGTTTGAATCGTATCTTCGGGTGCGCGGCGAACGGGTGTCTGCGCATGAGTTCGGCCATAATTTCCTGCATCAGCTTGCGCCTGCCCTGCTCTGTTCATTTCACCCGAGCCAGCAGAATACTTCAACAGGCAAGCTGACGCAGACCATGCTGAATGAAGTTTTCTTGCGGGCGCGGGAAATTATCCGATCCGCACCAGATCGCGCTGCACCTCGCCAGTCGTAACTGCGCAGTCAGCGCTGACGAACATGTTGACTTCCGAACGGACTCCGAAGTCTTCCAGATAGATTCCAGGCTCGATTGAAAATAGAGAACCGGGCAGCAGGCGACGTTCGTCGTGGGTTTCGAAGTTATCCATATTCGCTCCCGCGCCGTGCACTTCAGTGCCTATCGAATGGCCGGTCCGATGGACGAAAAATTCGCCGTATCCGCTGTTGCGAATATGATTCCGCGCGGCGTCATCAACTTCAAAGCCTCGAATATCGCGACGGGCCGCCACTGCACTGGCGGCAGCTTCGATGGCGCGGTCCCGGGCGTCCCGGACTGTCTCGAACACCTTCTGCACTCGGGCTGAGGGGGCACCGCAGTTTCCGGTCCAGGTGATGTCGTAGTAAACGGCGTCGGGGCGGTCAAACTTCGCCCACATGTCAATCAGTACAAAATCGCCGCGTTTTATCGGCTGGTTAGTCGCCGGAGTCGGATCGTAATGGGGATTGCCGGCATTGGCATTCACACCAACAATTGGACCTGCGTCAGTAATCAGGCCATTTACGCGATACTGGTCTCGCAGCCAGTCGCGCACCGTGAGTTCATCGATGTTGCCGACCCGCTCTCCGATCAGACGGAAAGCGCCCGCGCGCAACCGATCCATCACAACACCGGCTTCTTTGTGAGTTGTGAACTGGGCTTCGGAAAGGCATGCTTCGAATTCCTGAATCAGTTCAGCGGATGTGACAACCTCGACTCCGAGTTCGCGCACCAGTTCGATCGTCCCGGCATCAACCATCGAAACGTAAGGTACCGCGCAGCGCGGTGAATATTGCATGGCAACGCGTTTCGCCTTGCCGATAAGGCGTGCAATTCCTGCGTTCTGCTCTTGCCACGTGGAGTATTTCAGCTTTTCGCCGGGCACTGTGCCAATAACGCCGGCTTCGATGCGATGAACCAGACCGACAGGCTCTCCCTCAGCCGGAATCGCGTAATACCAGCGTCTGGTTACGTGGCTTGGCTGGGGTAAACCGAGTACTTTGTAGGCGAGAGGATCACGGCCATGATGGTCGAAGAAAAGCCAGACGTCAATCTTCTGGCGGCGAAGCGATTCCTGAATTCTTGCGAGGTCCATTCGCTTCGAGAATAACGCGGTGGAGCGTTTCGGCATCAATTCCGTCGATTTCGATGAGCTTGAGGGATGCCGCCTGACCAGTCACAATCCTCATGGATGTAGAGGGGACATGCAGGAGTTTTGAGAGGTATTTGACGATGGCTTCGTTCGCTTTACCGTCCACCGGCGGGGCTGCTACCTGGAGCTTCCAGGCCTCGCCGCAGGCGCCCATAAACTGCGTCTTCCCAGCCCCGGCACGCACCTTAAGGGATATCTGCGATTTCACTGATTTCACCGGGTGCCAGCTTCTGCCATTGAATAGCCGCACGAAGATCAACCACACCTGCTGCTTGCCGGCTCGAGATCACCTCGAAAGAAATCACGTCATCGAGCCAGTCATGGCTGGAACCGTCTGTATATTGAGTGGCCACGGTTACCGTGTAGTGCTGCGGCGTGAGCCAGCAGGCAAATTTAAAATCGATTGCCAGTTCCTCGCCCGCCTCAAAATGACCAAGCTCTGTTTGTTCAATCTGAGTGTTAGTGCCGTAAACTTCCATCCCGATTCGATTGCGGATCAGAATGCCGACCATCGGTTCCACGCGGCGTCGAAATACTGTGCGGATGCGGATCGTGACCATTTCGCCGCTTTCAACCACACCGCAGACCAGGCCGGCTGCGTTAATCAGGTTCACATCAAGAATTTCGCTGGAACCATCCCCGTGCCGGTTCGATGCGGAAAGATGACTGCCCTTCTGGGTGTCGAAAGCCTTCTGCCGTTCCAGAACAACCCCTATATATTTGTCGATAACGTGCCGCGGTTCGCCCTGCGCTTCAATCTTTCCATTGAGCAGAAAGATAGCCCGGTTGGAAAGCTGCTTGACCAGGCCGAGGTCATGCGAAACAAATAAAACGGTGGTCTTCTTCTCCCGCAATTCCTCAAACTTCCGGATACATCGGTTGGCGAACACCGCATCACCGACTGCCAGCGCTTCATCAACAATCAGAATATCCGGATTCACGTGAATCGCCGTTGAGAAAGCCAGCCGGACGTACATCCCGCTGGAATACTCTTTCACGGGCCTCGACATAAAATCGCCAATCTCGGCAAATGCCTCAATCAGCGGAAGGTTACGCTCCATTTCAGCGCGGCTGATTCCCATAATCTCGCCATTGATAAACACGTTTTCATACCCGGAAAACTCCGGATTGAAACCCGCTCCCAGTTCCAGCAGCGCCGCAACCCGCCCGCGCGCTACGACTCTGCCCGTGGTCGGCTGCAAAATCCCGCTGATCACTTGCAGCAGCGTGCTCTTACCGCAGCCGTTGGGGCCAACCAGACTCACCACCTCGCCCCGTTCCACACTGAAAGAAATATCGCGCAGCGCCCAGAAATCAGTGTGCAACGGAGTTTTTTGCAGGGGATTCAGTTCGCGAATGCGGTCAAATGGCTTCTTATAGAGCTTGTACAGCTTCGACACATTTTGAACGAGCAGCAACTCACAGTGTAATCAGAGTCGGATGACAAGCGTAAGATCACTGCCCGGGTTGATCGTTCCCACAGCCACAACATCAACAGAGAGCAAGTCTCCAGGATGCAGGGGCGTCAGCCCAAAGCCCGCTGCCACCGCCGATGTCTTGTGTCCTGCCGCGAACTCAATCGTGGCATAGGCGACTTCATTGCGTTTTAGCACCAGCCGAACAATATTGCCCGCGGAAGCCGTGCGTAAAATGCCGTAGATATCCCTCACAGGCCGCAGAGCATCCACGACAACAGCCGGGGCCGCATCGGTTTGAATCGCGAGGTAACCGGATACCTGAAATGAGTATTGCCCGCCCGTCAGCGTGCGCAGTCCGGAGTCAATCGTAGCGGTGTAAGAGTTGATGGTGGCCGTGCCGGCACCCAGCGCGTTCGTCATAAAAAGCTTGACGCTCGCCACCCGTGCGCCTGGCAGTTCCAGACTATATTTCCAGTCACCACTGGCAGCGCTGCCGAAGAACTTCTTCACGAACGGGACAATCACCACCTTTTCCGAAAGTTGGTATACAGGGGCTTCAGCCGCGTGTCCCGCTGCATCCGACCCGTGCAGCCCGCGCGCCACCGCAGAGGTTCCGTCCGCATTCAAGTGCTGGATTTCAACAATCTCCTGGTCGACCTGCAGCAGCGTTCCAGGTGCATAAACGTTGCTCAGCGCCAAGCTGGACGCGGTTACCGTACCAGGCGCAACAAGCCCGCCAGGAGCTAGTCCGTTGATTTCATCGTAGAAATAGAAAACATAAGTACCCGCAGAAATTCCGGTCGTATTGGCAAGGCCCGAAAACCCGATGGACCCCAAATTGACCACTCCACCTCGCGAGGTAGAGACCGCCACACCAAATACGGGCGCAGGAGGAAGCCCCGAATCAGCCGCCAAATCACCGGACTGTCCCAGCACCCACCGGGTTACCGGCGACAGATCATATTGCGCCTCCGCATCCGCCGAATTCGCGGCCCGCACGGAAACCTGCACGCCCGTTCCAATCCTCTCCGGAACCGTAAAGGTCACAGGGCTGGTGGTCCCGTGAGCACCAAACCGCCAGCCGTTCTCCGCAATCACAAAATAGCTGCTTGCATCCGGAACGGTAGTCCACGCCGCCGACATTTCAAGCGTTGTCTCTGTGTTACCGGTGACCGTGCGCTCCTGCCCCAGACCCGTGCCACTCGTGATGCGCACAGTGGACCCTTTGTATTGATCCGGGCCAAGATGCAGGATCGTGTTTCCCACTAAATTCACGGCATGAATCGCCGCAGGAGTCGGCGGCAGAAGTTCCCATCTCCAATATGCATTCACATGGTCATACTGCGCGTCGGACGGAAGAATGGCCTGCGGTGACAATCCGGTGTCGCTGAATGTCGGTACGCCGCTCTGATCTGAAGCAATTCGAAACAAGAGCTGCGGTCCTGTTCCGCGATACACATGAAACCGCACGCCGCGCACAGGCAGCACAATGCCTTGCAGCAACACTGCGTTCGTGTCACTGCCTGCCGCAGTGGTTGCCTGCGCAACGAATGAAAGCGGCCCTTCCGCCCCGGTTCCATCAACCGCGCTCACAGCATAAAAATAGTTGGTGTGGCCTTTGAGCGTCCCGCCAGTGGAAGAGACGGAAGGCACAAGACCGAGCAATGGCGAAGCCAGCGCAGAACTCTCTCCAGATGGCCGCGTGAAGGAAACAGCGAGTTCAACATTGGCTGACCCGTCATTGCCTCCCACCTCTGCCTCGGCGATACCCAGTTGAAGCGTTCCGGAATCGTCGGCGACAATTCCCGCGACAGGTGCAGGCAAACCTGAGCCCCGTCCCGTCTGTCGCCCCAAGCCGCCCGATATACCAGTCGCGACATCCGAATACCATGAGTCGTCGTGGAGTTGTCCGGTAATTACCGCAGTTCGAAAGCTGGGTCCAGGAGCGATCTTAATGATCCGGAATGGCCTCCGTACCAGATTTTCCTTCGGATAAGTCACCGTAATAAGATCACCAGGCAGTAGCCCAAGCGCCTTCACGCTGGTTTCAAACTCAACGAACAGGTTCCCTGAAATCGCTCTGTTCAACCCCAGCAGCAACATCCGCGATGCCTGATTGAACGACGAGATTCCGGCGGCGCTCCATCGTGCCGCAACCTCCTGCCCGCAGCGGTCGACATCATCCTCATCGGCCAGGGACATGCTGTCCTGCTGGTACTGGTTAAACCGGTCCTGAAATTCCACTGACAAGCGGTTCGGTGTGTCCTTCGCACCCTTTTTCCAGAGCTTGACGCTGGCCCCTCCGTCGCGGCCACGAGCCATCGACGAATTATCAAATTCGTACATGGGCCACCCGCCGTTGAACGGGTTTACGGCGTTTGTTCCGTCAGGGGGTGCAGAGCTTTGCACTGCAAAAGTATTCTCGCTGCGTGCCTCCAGCAAACCTCTTGAATTAAGAACCAGGTAGATAGACGAACTATTGCAAATGGAACGTATAATTTCGCCCGCCGTCTGACTTTGCTTCAGAGCGAAATCACATTCAAACCGGGGTATTTGAACGGTCCCGCCGACAGGGTCATTCACAGTAATCGGTTCTGCTGCGTATGCGGCGCAAAGACTGAAGCTGGAGAGGTCAATTTCAGACTTCGCATAACCGCACCTCATCAGCACATCCAGCAGCACCCATGCCGGATTGTTCGAGAACGCCTCTCCCGTCAGAGTGCCCTGCGGATCAAATTGCCAGAGCTTTAATCCCCGCAAAAGAACTTGTATTCGCGGGATACTCGTCCCGTCGTTGACCCGGTTCGGAACCACGACAGACAGATACGCCATCGTGCCATAGGGATCTCCCAGCAGGTGGCCCGCAGAGTCCCCGAAGTTCCCATCCTGGTTACCTTCGCGTGTGCCGGCACTGACCAGGTTGTACCACCCGGTTGCCGTCATATTGTGCCCGTTCACGCCCAGCGGAATCTGAATGCCATTGACCAGGACAGTAACGATTCCATCAATTTCACCCATGCCAAGCAGCACTTCCATACGTGTTAGATTCCCGTCGTTACGCGAGAAGACTACATCCGGAACATGCCACTGGGTGCCATAGACCAGCGGCACGAAGTTGTTGTAACTCGCAGTGTTGTCTTGCACCGCAGAAAGCTGAAATGACTTCTGTCCGGCACCGCGAACAAGAATGGTAGGGGGAACGTATTCGATACCGCCAAAGCGGCTCGTCCGGCGTGCCGCGGAATCAATCGTGAACATACCGCGTTGCTCACAATCCGACCGGGAACGGGAACAAGAAGTATACGGTACCGTCCCATTCAGATTGCCCACTCCCGCAGTCTGATCCGGAGAGTACCCGCACCGGTAAAACGGCGAGTACTTGCCCCGCGCGGCACCGCCCGTTACAGCCTCTGCCCGCTGCTCCGCAGTCGAAGGAAACCGCCACGGACACTGCCTCTGTACCCTGACATTCGGAACTACAGACCGCTGCATCGAGATCCGGTTAATCGCGCTGAGCCGAAGCGTGCTTTCGGTGATCGATTCCGGTGGATTCAGCAGACCCCGGAACACCACCGCGTCCTCCGTAACTGCCGCTCCCGTAACAAGGTTGAAAAACACCACTCGCACCACAAGCTGCCCGCCCTTGAACCCAGTCTGCTGTTCAATTTCAGACAGCAACGAATCCGCATTCGCCAAATCTAGGGTTAGCCGTGGCGCCCCCCCGATCTGAGTATCAGAGGCAAGTTGCGCTTCAAACAGACTATGCCGCACTACCCGCCCCTCGTAGCTCCTGCCCTCCCAGGCGATGGAACGGCTGCTCCAGTACCGCACGACTCCATCGGCAAGCGTGCAGTCGAATAGAAAAACCGGCGTATCCGGGCTGGCTTGCTCCTTGGCTGTAAGTGGGCTTAGCATTTTGTCCTTAATTCCGGTCAATGCCGGTTATGTCTTTGAGATCAGATCAATTTGACAGGAGAACCGTCCGGGTCCCACGCTGGTGACCTTCAGTTCATCGCTTGCGAACCAGGTCTCCGGGTAGATCCCGCGCGGCGCTCGTGCTGTCTTGTATTGAGAGGACCACGGCTGTGCCTCCACCTGCAGTCCCGAAATTTCGATAGCTCGCCCGGCAGGGACTTCCACCAAATAGTTCGATTGCGTGGCCAATGAAAGGCCCGTCCCGGACAACCGAATTCGTGTCCAGACCGGCCCTGCCGGGTATGTCTGATTCAGCGAATCCCTTCGCAGAGTAACCAGACCAGGTGCAACACTTCTGACCCACACACTGAAACACGAAACATACCCGCCCGGCACTCCAACCGACTGACTTACAGCCTGCGCCCCAGAACTGGGATTGGTTAAAGTCCAGACGCGCGCATTCGCTGCCAGCTGCAATTGGCCGCGTTGCCAGTCCGGCTTGGTCAAGTCTTCGCTCCACCCCAGTAAATTGGCCATCGGGTCAACAAAGGCAAACATTCCGCACTTGCCGCCGCAGTCCCGAAACAATGTCTGAAGCAGGCCCGCTTCCACATCTGTCAGGTCCTGATACGAGAGTCGCCAGCCGATGCTCCCGCCACCCGAATCGGGCAACGAAATTCGCTCGCCGCTCTCTAGTTCATTGCTAATCGCACGCCACCGTCGCATGCGCTCGAGAGGAAATTGGGCAACCGACCCGCCAGCCAGCTGTGGAAACCAGATCATGCGATTTCCTCGATTGTGAGAACGGCCCCGCCGTTCGCTTCGCTGGTCATCGTTGCACTGACTCCCGCGTCTGCAATCGCGCACCGGCCAACAGTTGAGCCGTCCACCGGATCCACAAAAGAAAACACGCCGCTTCCCACTTCTTCCGCAAAATCAATCACCGCGTTGAGTTCCTCCGGATCCAGTTTTTCCAGCCTGATGTTCCAGCGCCGTGCCGCTCGTCCGCGAAGCCGGTAGCTTTGCCGGCTGCCATCAATGAACTCAACAGTCTGCGTCACAAACTGCAAACTGCGTGTCAGCGGATACTGTGTGACCGCACCGGTCTTGAGAGTAGGAAAGACAGACATGGCATCACAAGCTGTTAATTACGTCATTGATCGGGTGCATGTTCAGCATGGCTTCCCGAACCGCATTGGCAATATCCGTACTTCGGTCCATGAATGACTGGCTGTCCATCGCATTGACATGGACAGTAATCTGCGGAGCCTGTGCCCCGCCCGCCGGGCCGTTGGCGGGCTGCCACAAAAAGCTTGCGCCGCCGTCAGATATCGTGCCAGGCCCGACAGCCGGCGGCACATAGGCCGGCACAGGGGTTACTTGCGCACTGGTGAAGCCCGACGTCAAGCCCGCACTGATCGAAACAGGCGGGGGTGGCACATAAGTGGGAAGTACCTGAGGTGCCTGATTCCCGCCACCGAACAAGTGAGCAATGCCAGAGATCAGCGGAGAAAGCAGGCCAAGACCTCCGCCCAGAAATCCAGTAGCGGCATGCGCGACTGTGCTCGCCGCAGATTGCCCGCGCGATGAAGTATTGTTCAAAATCGCCTGAGTGTTAGCGCTAATCAGCGCCGCCTGCTGCTGATAGACACTCTGCAACTGCGCGATCTGCAGACCCGCCTGCGACAACGACGACGACAGGTCGCCACCGGCGCTCGATACTCCCACTCCAATCACCGCCGGAGCGGCAATCCCCCGCCTGGGTCTGATTGACTGAAACGTTTCTTCAATAGTCCGGTTTGCCATCTTGTTCTTCGCGCTCCATCTCATCCCGCAATATCAAAAACGCATCCACCTTGCGCGCCGAAAGCCCGGGCTCATATTGCATCCCCAGCCTCCGCCGCACTAGAAACTCCTCCACAAACGCAAGACTTTCGCCTGCAATCAGGGACTTCGGACATTCCTCGGCCTGCGCAGATTTTCTTCCCCAGACAATTTGCGTTGCTCCGCGCTTCTCCGCCGGCAAGAATCCGCACCGCCGCTTCTTGTCAAGTCCCTGTCGCCTGCAGCTCTCGCAATCCCACCCGGCCCGGTTCGAAAACTGGAAGTGGAATGCGACTGTTAGTTTTTTCTTTCTTTCTCGCTTAATCCGCACTCAGCTTTAACCGCTTCCAGCATCTCGGCGAATAAATCCTCCGGGCCGCTTTCGATCATGGTTTCCACCGTTGCCGGGGCGTGGTCGAGGTCCAGCCCCAGAACCCCTTCCACGCCCCATCTGACATAGAGGCGGTCAATCTCCGCCCCAAGGAGAGACGCCTCCATGCCATTCTTTGCGTCGTGCCCGGCTTCGAAATATTCCAGCCGGGCCGCCAGATCGCGAACCCTCCGCATCAGTTCAATCCTTCGCCCAAATGTCATACGGGCAATCGTGAACTGAACGCCAGGGTGCTTCTGCGAGGCCACCACTGTTCGTGTAGACCACGAATCAGCGTGCGACGTCGATCCTCCGGAAAGCGCCCTCACGCGAACGCCACCACAATTTCGTCATCCACAGTTCCCTGTGCTTTTGTATCGCCAAATTTCCACTGCAAACGGCGATCCGAATCATCAAATTCAGGCACGGTCGGAACCAGACTCTTCAACCAGACACCCACCAGCTGGCCCTGCACCTGACCCAGTTGCAGCATCACACTGACAGGCGACTGTTGCCTTGCAGCCTGATACAGCGCGGTCGTCGCTTCATCGTCCTGACCCATTAACTCCAGCGCCAGTGATACCGAACGATTGCCCGGTACAATCCCCCGCGGCAAAGTCGCCCCGAATTCCCTCGTCCTCAGCTCAAGGTCATTGTGAATTTCAATCGAAGCATTGGCCACGGTAAGGAACTTGTTGGGCACAACACCCAGCCAGACCTGCCCGAGATTGCCCGCAATCGGTGAGTAGTTGAAACCAGTCGCAGCAGGCTCCGCTGGATAGATCTCAGCGCCGCCCTGACCCGTATTGAAGGATGAACTGTCGATCACATCCTGTGCCGCGCCGCGAAACTCAAACTGATGAAAGTCGCCGTTAAGCTGAATATTCATCTTGTCCACTGCCGCCCCGCTGAACACACGCTGCACCGCCGTTGACGGATCCCAGTAATCAAAGAGGCTCACACTCGGCAACTCAGCGGCCAGCGCGTAGTTCGCGGTCGGACTGATGGCCTCGCCCGCCACCGGAGCCAGCGACAACGGCGCGTTCAACACCGCCGTTAAAGGGCTGGCAACACCTGCCACAAATCGAATCTCGCCACCAAAAGACACTGCCTGACCAGGGGTCAAGTGATGCGGCGCACTGAAAATTAGAGTGGAATCCGTGCAGCCTGCAGCCGCCGCACCCCCCGCCCACAGCGCACCGGGCGCCCCCATAGCACCTTCAATCAGCGCCCCATGTGCCGGAAGTACCGTGGGTTCAGGCCAGTCCCGCATGTAAGAGGTCAGGCTGAATGAAGTCTGCAGCCGCATCCCCGCCGGCAAGCCCGTAAAAGTACGGCTGCCCGTCTTGTCCTTCCGCGTGCTCTTTTCGCGCTGTTGCCGCGCGGTCATCTTCACGGCCGGAATCCTGTGTGATCCCGTGATTGCCGCCACCTGCCCGTATGCCGCTTCGCGCGCGCAGTACCACCGGTTTGCGTTCGATGAAATAAATGCCATAGGTTATCTGCTGACCTCCACGTCAAAGCCGACTTTCGCTCGCTGCACAAAGTTCTTCCCGCCGCGTGCCACGGCTTCATAACTCACGTCATAACCACCGGGATAGAATCCTCCCGCACCCCAGTCGCCCCGCGCATCGTCCAGCAGCGCGCAGACTGCGTCCACGTAAACCTGCAGGTTCGTCCCGATCTCATCCAGACGGTCCTGCGAGTGCCTCACCTCAATCACCATCCGCGCTTTTCCTGAGAATCGCCGGAACTTTTCCTTCATCGCATTGGAAAGCTTGTCGCAGTAAACCAGCACGGCAGGATAGTGACCATGTCCGCTCTTCTCGCTGATCTCAGCGCTGGCGTTAAAAGTCAGGAATGTATTCACATGCGCCACCCGCAGCGACAAGTCCGGATGCACAATCGCGCCCACACGCGCATTCACACCGTCATTGACGGCCCTCAGCCTCAAGGTCACCGACGAAATGATTTCTCCAGTAATTCCTGCCACTTCTTCATCCCCTCGGTATCACGCGTGTCATGGGCCGGATGTAGTCCGGCACTTGACCGGACCCGCCCAGTGGGCCGTCGGTAGCATGGCCAGGCAGGTGCTGATAAGTTGTGCGCGGTGCAAGCGCTACCGGATTTTGCAGAGTCATAGCCTCAAGGGAGGTACCCGCGTAGACTCGGTATCCGGTCGCATTTGAAGGTGCGCCGGTCGGCGTCACCAACATCACGTGCCCGTTCTGAACCGCAAGCGATGACGCAGCCGAAACAGCACTCTCCTGGCCCCTTGAATTCACCCACGCGACCGAAGCATAGAATGTTCCTCCGGTCTGCGGGGCAGTAGCCGTAGTCAGGCTCGGAGGCCCGGGCCGCGGCAGCGGATCAGTCACAATCGCCATGCCTCCCGCAACATAGCTCTCCCGCGTATCCCGCGCCAGTCGTGCAAATTCCTGCCACTTCGACTGGAAACGATCTACCAGTTGACTGTAGTAAGCATCCCGATAAACCAGTTCCAGCGTCCGCATAACCAGCCAGCGCCGCAACACCGGGGTAACAACAACCTGCTCCAGTCGTAAGCTCACCAGCCGTGACTTCGCAAGCCACAACTGCAGATCAGTCGCAATCTCATCCTGCGCCAGCCGCACCTTCGTCGTAACGTTAATCCCGTTACTCTCCGAAACCTCAAGCAGCCCGCAATCCTGATCCGTAAGATCCTCGATCCCGCAGCCCGGTCCATCTACGAAGAGCGCCATGGTTAGTTCCGTGCTTTCGGCCGGCTGTCCAAACCGTGCGAAGGAATCACCATAACCTGTATCCGCCGCGCCGCTTCATCCTGTTCATGCTTGGCCTTCGCCAGAACATTCACATTGTGAAACTCTTCAGCTTCCTCATCCGTCGCCACGCGGGCGCGTCCGTCAGCCATCAGCCGGGCTGCGATCTCGCGCGGCACTTCCGTCTTCACACCGGCTTTGCCGCCCTCCGGCGTAGCAACACTCACCATCACCGCGTCCACGCCCGCAATCGTCCCGGCGGCCGCCCGAACCTTCTCGTAATATGCCCTTAAGTCCATCGATTCCTCCCGGAAAAATAAAACGCGGGGACGCATGAAACGCCCCCGCAACATATCCGCAACACAAGCTGTTAACCTCGCACCACTGCCTGACAGGCCCGGCTCAGAAAGGGCAACAAATCTTCGCACCACCTTCCAGAGCCGCTACCGTATGGGAGTGATTAGTCAACGCGCTTCTTAATCAGAGCTAGCTGTTGACCTGAACGCCGTAGCCGTTACGCAAAATCGCGCAACCATAAAGCACATCAACCGTGAACTGCTGAGACAGCGTGTTCGGCTGATAGCTCATAGTCACGCGCATACCGAAATTGCCCAGTTCGGCATATTCGGCAATCGCGCCCGTACCCGGCAGCGGCTGCGGCAGGCGACGAATCACCAGACCGATCGCATCCTTCGCAAACGCCATGTTATGCGTGCCAACCGGAGAACTTCCAGTCTTCGACACATACTGCGAACGGATGACATAGAAGTCTTTGATTTTCCCGATCGTCCCGTCGATCATCGCCCGCATCCCCGCGTCTCCCGTATTCTGGAATTCGCTGAACCGCGGAATCTGCCGCATAGCCGAATAAGTATTGCTGTCAACCACCAGATACTTCGGCTCGCTCGAAGGTACCTTAGCCTGAAACAGCGTCGTCTCCGCCTGATCAATCAGCGCTTCGGTCACCGGAGTTCCGGCAGTACCCAAAGGCGAATTGGCGGAAAAGCCTGCATACAGCGCCATCAGATCGCTTTCGATCTTTTCGGCAATCGCGATCACCGCCGGCTGCATATAGATGCGAAGCAGGTCCGGCACCGCGAGCACTTTCGTAATATCCGGAATCTGGAAAGTCGCTTCAGCGTGCGTATTCAGCACGATCTGCGCATTCCCCAACGACGGATTCTGCGGCTGGACGGATCCACCCTCGGCGATATTATTCGCCACCATTTGCGGCGCGATCGGAATATTTACCGTATCGCCCGCCTGAGCCAGTGTCGGCTCATAATCGCGATTGACAAGGTTCCCCATAACAAGGTTCCCCACCAGCGCCGGCAATGCATCTGCCGCCACCAGTTTCACAATCGCGTTTGCTACGTTTGCTGACGTAATTGAAGGCATCGTTCTCCTCTGTCTTTTTGCTGCTTGTTCTTACCGCTGCGTCTGCGACGCAACCCGCAATATTTCCTGCCGCACTCGTTCCTTGTCCTCTTTGCTCATTGACGGGCTGATCCGGTCAAGATCAAACGCGCCTGTGGATGGCTGCTGTGCGGCCTTCTGCGTTCCCGTTACTCCTGTGCCTCCGGCAATTCTTGCCGGCAGAAATTCCGGATTCTCCTGGACAAATCCAGCCAGAAATTCACTCACTGAAGTCTCACCGCTGTCACCACGTGCCACCAGACGGCCTTCCGGTGTCCGCACGATCCCGTCCTGCACGGCTTTATAAGCAAGGTCCACTTTCGTAACCCCCAGCTTCTGCAGTTCCGAGCGGATACTGCCGCTGCGCTGCGCCTCATCGGCTACCGCCCGGCTCCGCTTGTTTTCTTCAACAAGCTCGTTAACGCGCTTCTCCAGCTGCTCACGCCGGCGACGCTCGTCCTGTAATTCCGTCTTGTACGCGGGTTCACGGCGAACCGTGTCCTGCCGCATATATTCATCGACCGCCTGTTGCACGATCGTCTGTACGTTCATTGGCTCGTCCATAGTTTGTTCTGTTCGTCTCCTTCCGCGTACCGCCTCGCGCACTGCCTCTTCAGGCCGCGGAATCGATCTCACTGGCAATGCGATTCTTGATCTCCTGACGCGAGTCACACAGATACTTGAGCGCCAGCTTCTTGAACACCTGCTTCTTAAGCGTCGGCGATTCAATCCCCATATTCAGCAGGCTCTGTGCCCCCGCCGCCTCCGTAATGAAATCAGAAATGTCGAACTCATCAAGACCCGTGACGCCAATCGCCATCTGGTCCTGTCGCGCCGCCGCAATTCCCTGCAGCACCTTCAGAATTGAGTCCTTAACCGTGTCGCCAAACGAACGCAAAATCTCCTGCGTAATACTAAAATTCCACTGATGACTCAAGCCGGACTGCCGGTCACCCGCACCGTCCGTCGCCTGCTGCAGTAGATACGACACCCGGTAAATCTCGTCTTTCAGCCGGGTCAAATTCTCCGCCGCAATCGTAAATACACCGCCAGTAGGCTCAGCCCAGCCGAACTTGTCATTCGGACCCAGTTGTATGTAATAGCTCTCACCCACAATCTGATTCCACTCGCGGTCAGAGTAAATCACCGGCGAAGCGAACAGCCCCATTGTCAGTGCCCAACCCAGCGCATTCGACTTATTAAAATGCTCCAGTTGCAACAACGCGATCTTGTTCGTCAGCCACAGCCCCTCGCTTACGCGAACCTCAAACACAGGAACCCGGCCAATGCCCGCAAACCCATGCTGCCCCTGGTCAACCAGTTCGACTGATTTGTTCTGACCCGCCATCCGGTTCTCATAGATCTCAAACCGCTGACGGTCATAGTAAATCCAGCGCGTCTCTTTCTTCCAGCCGAATGACTTGACACTGTCCTGCTTCAGCCAGGACGTCCGGATCACCACCCACTCCAGCTCGCCCATCTGGTCGTAACTCCAGTTGATGACTTCGTCCGCGTTATAACCCGTCAGATAAGCTCGGCTGCGCCCCGATGCATCCTCATCGGCCCGCGTCAAAGCCGGGCTGGCCGATTGCGGAAAATCGACTACGATAAACGACTTCCCGCAAACCAGTGCCTCAGTCAGTCGCTCTTTATAGAACTGCGTGAGTGTGGTCCCCCGCAGATCGCAGTTCTGAACAAACGTCCCGAAGAAATTTATGGCCTTCTCGTCGCTCCCGGTAAATTCAAGTGCAGGCTCCCGCCGCACCAGCGTCGCCGTATACCAGTCCACAATCGACCCCAGATAGTTCTCATAGAACACCCGGCTCAACCGCTCCTGGTAGATGTCATTCGGCTCTTTGTTCCGCCGCATAAGATAGTCTGCCGCGTTCTCCCGAAACTGCTCGCCCCCGGCATAAAGATCGCGGTAGCGCTTCCACACCCCCGACTTCGCCGTATAGTCCGGATGTTCCTGCTCGATATGGTTATTCATGGTCAAAATAGCCGCTCCCTACGTTCTCCTGCGGGCGCAACCCGCTTTTCCTGCCAGATCAGATACCCCAGCGCGTCAGACAAATGTGTCCGCTTCCGGTCCTTGTCTTTGTCAATCTGCGTCGAGTCTTCCTTGTAAGCAACCTGCTCAAAATCGGCAATCAGTTCCACACACTTCGGGTTAACGAAAAGACCAACCTCGCCCTTCGCGTTCTTCAGGCGCCCATTGACCGTCTGAACCCTGTCCCGCACCGGCGGATTCGCCTGCGGCACGCGATACGAAACCTTCGCCAGTCGTGCCGCGAAGTACTCCCGGATCACCTGATAATCCGAGGACCCCGTCGTCTGCATCGCCGCCCCCGAAGCGTCTCCATAAACCACGACGCCCCTCTGCGGCATTCCAAATCTCTTCTCGAACTCTTCGCATGCCTGCTCCGTTGTTGCCCGCCGCAACACAATCTCATCCAGCACCGAAACCGTTCCCCAGCGGTCAATCTGCGCCACCACGGAACACATCGGGTCCACATTGAAATCAACCGCCCAAATTACCTGCAAGGCCGGATCAAGCTGCCGCAGCCGCAGATTCTCCGTCCGGTCAAATGCGTGATAGACCAGACCACCCTTCACATTCAGGTAGTCGCCCATCACCTCCTGGCGAAAGAAATTCTCGTCGTAACTGCCGCGCAGCCGTTCGTAATAATCCGGAATCTGCTCCAGCAGGAAACGGTTCTCGAACGGTCTCGCTTGCACCACTTCGTAGCCCTTGACAGGATCTCCGATAAACCGCCGATAAACCCAGTCGAACCCCTTCGGAGTCCATACCGCGAAACCGCAGCGCCGGGTCGCCTTCGGGTCACGCAGCCGGCCTTCCAGCCGCAACCACGCCCCCTCATGCGTGTAAGTCAGTTCGTCAATTCCGAACCACGCCAGGTTAGTTCCCCGAAGCCGCTCAAATTCATCGAGTGACCGCAGTAATATCCGCGACCCGCAATCCTTCAACACAAGGACGTTGTCGGCCTTGTTCAGCTCATACGGAATCTCGCTGTCTCCAAGAAACTCAATCAGCGCCATCAGCGTCGCATCCCGCAACATCGGGTATGTCGGAGCGCCAATCAAGCCAGTCCGCCTCGGATTCAAATACGCCAGCCGTATCGCTTCCTGACACAACGCCGCGCTCTTGCCCGAACCAATCGGCCCGGAAAAGCCCTTGAATCTCGCAGCCGATTCGTGAAATATCTTCTGACTCGGAAGCGGATTGTACTTTATTCTTCTTTGAATGTCGGTTCCCAATCCACCCACCTCACAGTGATATCGGCTGCCCGGTCCGACTTCAGTTCCTGCCGTAACTGCAACAGCCGGATCAAATCCGCGACTGAGGGTTTCGATACCTCCGCGATGACCTTACCCCACACCGCATTCAGCGTCTGTTCCACCGCCTCCGCCTGATCTTCTGGAATTCGTGAGGTTGAATGGATTTCTTCTGCTTCAACCACAAAGGCCACTATTTGACTTACATCCCGAGCTGGTTCCTTCCTGCTTCTCATCAGGGCCTCCGATTCCCGTCCGTCGCCAAATCTCTCGGCGCGCCGTTCTTTCTCGAACGAAAAGTATCATCGCCGCAAGTCGAACTTGTCCCGCAAAAAACCCAAGTTACACATAACAGGACAAATAAAGATTTGTACCCCTTGTGACCGTGATTTCCGACCGCCTCAAAACCCCCAAAAACCTGCCGTGATACACTCCACCGCAGGGTTTGGGAGACCCACTCCTTCATGAAACGCAATCTCACCATCGCAGGCGTTTTCTTTTCTTCAGCGCTAATACTCGGCCTCGGTTCAGCCGCGCTCAACCATAAAGCAACGGCACGCGCGGCCACAACACTGGCACCCCGCTTCGAAGTCGATCCCTTCTGGCCCAAACCCCTCCCCAACCACTGGATCCTCGGCCAAACCATCGGCCTCTCCATCGACGCAAAGGATCACGTCTGGATCATCCACCGCCCCGGTTCCCTCGAAGCCGGCGAACAGCACGCGACCACCAAACCGCCCATCTCACAATGCTGCGCTCCTGCCCCGCCGGTCCTCGAATTTGACTCAGCAGGCAACCTCATCGGCCACTGGGGCGGACCCGGCAACGGTTACGACTGGCCCAGTTCCAACCACGGCATCACTGTCGATTTCAAAGGCAATGTCTGGATTGGCGGCAACGGTCGCGGCCCCGGTGCCGGACGCGGTGCCATCAACGGCAGTGACGAAGAGCCAGCCGGTCCCGCGCGCGGCGGCTTCAACGACAACATGATCCTGAAGTTCACGCAGGAGGGAAAATTCCTTATGCAGATCGGCAAAGCCGGTCAAAGCAAAGGCAGCAACGATCCGGATAATGTCAGAGGTCCCGCCCAGACTTTCATTGACCCCAAGACCAATGAGGTTTACGTTGCCGATGGTTATGGCAATCACCGGGTCGTTGTCTATGATGGCGAGACGGGCAAATACAAACGCCACTGGGGTGCCTATGGCAAGGTGCCGAGCGACGCTCGTCTGCCCGCCTACAATCCCTCCGCGCCCCCGTCGCTGCAGTTCAGCAACCCGGTCCACTGCGCCCAGCTCTCAAACGACAATCTGCTTTATGTATGTGATCGCGCCAACGATCGCATACAGGTCTTCAAACCAGATGGAACTTATATCAAGGAAATGATCATAGAGAAGGAAACCCTCGGCTCCGGCTCCGCCTGGGAAATCGCTTTTTCAAAGGATCCCCGGCAGAAATTCATTTACCTTGCCGATGGCGAAAACGACCGCATCCACATCCTCAACCGCGACTCTCTCGAAACCCTCACAACCTTCGGAGAAGGAGGCCGCCAGCCCGGCGAATTCTATGGAGTCCACAGCATTGCGACCGACTCCAAAGGCAACATCTTCACCACCGAAACTTATCGCGGTCAGCGAATCCAAAAATTTGTCTATCGCGGCCTCAGCCCGGTAACAAAGAAGGATCAGGGAGTAGTCTGGCCCAAAACGGCTAAATGAAAACCGACGTTCCCTGCGGCACCTGTACCGAGTGTTGCAAGAGTGGCCAGGGCCTCTTCCTCCATCCGGAACAAGGCGACGACGTCGAATCGTACCAATACCAGGTCGCTAAAGACCGGGCTGGCAATCCGGTCTTCCTGCTCGCAACAACAGACGCAGGATCCTGCGTCTACCTGGGGCCATCCGGCTGCACAATCTACCAGCGCCGGCCCCTGTTATGCCGCAGTTTCGATTGCCGCAAGCACTACCTGATTCTGCCCCGCCAGGACCGCGACAACCTGGTCCGCCTCGGACTTTCATCACGCGCAGTATTCAACGCAGGGCGAACCCGTCTTGACACACTAAGCAACGCCGAACGCCAGACCTGCACCGACACCCGCGATGAATTCTTTGCTCCGTAATGCCGATTCCGATTGGCAGTGCTTTGGTTAGCTCAACCTCTCGCACGGCCGCTGCCACCCGCCCGGGCTTTAGAACAAAGAAACCGGTCGCCGCCCCGCCAAACAAGGCACCACCACGGCCTCCCGCACCAAACGGCAATGCGCCCGCAAAACCGGGTCATACCGCTCCACAGTCGCATACACCGGCACCGGGTCATGCGCTGGCGATTCCGCCCGACGAAACTGAGTTTTTCTCTGATCCGCCCCACCCGAAATAGTCTGTTTCATCCGTGAACCCCAGGCAACCGACTCGTACCAAAACCATTCCCCCGCCGCTGCACCCGCCAGCAACCCAGCGCCAGCGCAATCACCAGATCATCATGTTCCCCGCCTCCGTCAGCCCCCAGCCGCACCCGTCCCAAGCCCGTCGATGTCATCCGCATATCCAGCAACTCCTTCACCAGCGCCCACGATCCTTCCAACCGGCGCGAAATCTTCAACTCCCCGCGTTCCAGCAAAACCTGCACCCCGGCAATCAAATCCCGCTTCGGCACATTCCACACCGCACCCTGCTGATTCTCCCGTTCCCCGCCCGTAATCGAAACCGCCATCACCTCACACCCCAACCGCAGTTCCACCACCGGAGCCCCCACCCCTGTAGCATCCACCGCCACCGCAACCTGCCCCAAAAGCTGCGGGTCCTGCACCAGCCGACGCACCCGTTCCACCACCCCCGTATAAGGAGTCCCCAAAGGAATCCGCTCCACATACCGCAACTCCAGACACCTCATCGCCACCCCCAAATAAGCGCGACCCGCATCCCACCGCTCCAGAACCGCAATCGCAGAATGATCTCGCCGCTGCCCCAAATCCAACCCCAAATAAAACATTAATCAAAACTCAAAGGCGAAACCGAGTCATCCAAAGCCGCCTCCACCAAACCCCGCTCAAACACCCCCGACCCGCAATCCACAAACTCCCCCAGATACTCCTGCCGAAAAGACAAAGCACCCATCACTCCGCGCTCCTTCTCCAGAAACTCCCGCCGGATACGAGGGCATTCCGTCGCCTGACCATGCACCCGAAACCACTCCGCGCCCCCATGTTCCCAGGCCTCATAAAAATTGTCATCAAGCCATCACAGGCCGATCTCATTCTGTCCTCCACTTCGCTCTCGTTCTCACTGATGACCGGAGCCACCGACGTCCCCGGTCCCTCACGCCTTACCATCCAGTCCAGCGTGGTCCGCCAGGTCCTCACTTACTCGGTCGCTGTTACGCCCGCAGCCCCATGGCTCAGCGTGAGCGGCAGCGGCAGCACACCGGGAAGCATGTCCGTGGCCCTCAATTCCCCGTCACTCTCACTCCCGGCGTCAGCCAACCCGTATCAGACCGCAATTGTTGTCACCTGTCTGGCCCCCAGCCCCTGCGCCGGCAGCGCCCAGACCATCTCTGTCGCGCTGACCGTGACCGTGCCCCCAGCCCAGCTCTCTGTCAGCAGCGGACTCATTTCTTTCACCTCAGCCGCAGCCAACCCCGCACCGGTTTCGCGTTCGTTCGGAATTCAAAATGCCGGCGGCGGCATCATCGGCATCACTTCCATCACCGCCGCCGATGGCTGGGCCACCATCAGCGGTGTACCCGCCACACTCCCCGGCGGACCTGCCCAACAGGTCATCGTCACCTCCAATCCTGCGGGACTCAAAGCCGGTTACTACCTCACCACCGTTACCGTCAACACAACGGCGGGCTCAGCCAGCGTACCGGTTGCGCTCCTGATCGCAGACAGTCTCTCTCTCAACCTGAATCCCGCGGGGACCCAGTTCGCCCTTCAGGCTGGCGGTGCACCCGGTAGCAGAACCGGTTCCTTCCTGGTTAGGCATTGTTAAGAAATAACAGTTCCATCTGAAAATGTTTGGCGCTATCCTGGGTTCATGGATGCTCTTGCCGGAGTGCGTACCCGATTTCAGGCGTTGGAGAAGGTGCTTGACGAGAAGTCGCGACGACTGCTGGTGGCGGCGGAGAGCCGGAGCTGGGGCCTGGCGGGGTTTCATCGATAGCGCAGGCGACTGGTGTTTCCCGACGGGTGGTACGGCAAGGGCTGAAGGAACTGGAGGAGGCTCCCACGCATCCTGCGGGGCGGGTTCGGCGACCCGGAGGCGGACGCAAGAAGAT
>JANYDS010000031.1 GCA_025363475.1 Terriglobia bacterium | reverse complement strand
GGATCGCCTCCTCGGCGACCTTCGCCTTCAGGCTGGGCGGATGACTCTTTCTCGTTTTTGGCATTGACTCTCCTTCATTTTCAATGCCGCCTTTCCTGTCTAAGAAGCGGTCCTTTTTTTGTCCAGGTTTTGGGGTTTATTACAGATCTCCCATGTGCCTCCCGCCGACGCCGAAGCCACAATCATGAACCCATACTCATCAGCAACTTTCTGCAACAGCGAGATGCCGCGGTCAGCACCCTGGGTCGCCCCGTGCAGTGACAGCACCACCGGAACCTTCGCGAATTTCGAAGCCGCTTCCGGTATATAGACCAGAGTGTCCCGATAGCTGCGGATCTTCAGCGGATGCAGCCCCGCCGCCGCTGGTTTCTCGACCGGCGCAACCGCCCGTGCCCGCATCCGTCCCGGTTCATCGGGAGTGTCCTGCTGCGCATTGAGTTTTGCACCGTGGAATCCCAACCCTATACCTTCGGCCAGTGACAGGCCAAACCGCCGCTGGCTGAATTCAAGGGGAGCCTGATCGTCGCGCATGCCTTACATGATAGACTCCCAACTTCGGTTGAAAAACACTGAAGACTCAAAAAGAGGCTACGCAATGAAACCACATCCCCTGTACTATTCCTTCACCGCAGCGCTGCTGCTGGCCTCGTCCGCTTTGGCCCAGGCTCCCGCGCTCACACGCGCCCAGCAGGCGGCAAAAGCCAAGGCGGAAAATATCCCCGAGCTCAAATTCGAAGTCGTTCCCAACTTCCTGAAAATGCCTCCGGGCCTCTATCTGGGCGAAGGCATTGGTGTGGCCACTAATTCCAAAGGCCATGTTTTTGTCTACACCCGCAGCGAAAATACGCGCCTCTTTGAGTTCGATAAAACCGGAACCTATATCAAGGAAATCGGCGAAGGCGTTTACGGCTTCCAGTTCGCCCACGCAGTCCGCGTCGATAAAGACGACAACATCTGGGCTGTCGATGAAGGCTCAAACATGGTGATCAAATTCAATCCGGAAGGCACAAAGGTTTTGATGGTAATCGGCCACAGGCCCGACGCCGCCGACGCTACCCCGGCCATTCCCGGCCAGGGCGCACCCTCGCCGCCCGCCGAGCCGTACACGCTCAACCGCCCCACAGACGTGGCTTTTGACCCCGCAGGCAACATCTTCGTCTCCGACGGTTACGGCAATTCGCGTGTCGTGAAATACGACAAATTCGGCAAGTTCATTAAGTCAGTGGGATCGCGCGGTAGTGCGCAGGGCGAACTGAACCTGCCCCACACCATGGCCTCTGACGCCAAAGGCAACATCTACGTTGGTGACCGCAGCAACAGCCGCGTTCAGGTCTTTGATGACGACCTCACCTTCAAGGCAATCTATGACAAAGTCGGCGCACCCTGGGCCGTCTGTGTCTCCGGTGGCCCCCACCAGTACCTCTACGTTTCCAATTCCAATCCGGACAATAACAACGCTGATATCGCCGCAGTAACCGGTGACATCTACAAGATGGAACTCGATGGCACTATCCTCGGCAAATTCGGCAAAGCGGGCAAGGGAGCGGGCGATTTCAGTACCATCCACGAACTCGATTGCCGCAATGAAAACGAGATCTTCACATCCGAAATCACCGCATGGCGTGTGCAGAAATTAATCATGCACCCCACCCCGACGCAAACGGACACAAAGAAGTAACGTCACGTCCGCCATGACCAACACCACGAGATTTTATCCGGAGATTTCCATGAGAACGTTTTTCAAACTGATTCCCGCGCTCGCGCTGGCAGCCGGCGCTATGTCCGCGCAGGTTCCAACAATTGCTTTTGATTCGAATACCGACTTGCTCAAGCTGCCTCCCCACACCTATATGGGCGAAGCGGCTGGTGTCGCCACTAACTCAAAGGGCCACACCTTTCTCTTCATGCGCAGCGGCAACGAAGTGGCTACTATTGGCACCTCGCGCACGTTTTCGCACGGCGGCGGCAGACTGCTGGAGTTCGATCAGACTGGCCGCTTCGTAAAAGAATTTGGTCAGGGCCTCTACGGTTTCCTTTATCCGAATTCTGTCCGTGTCGATAAAGATGACAACGTCTGGGTGGTTGACCGCGCTGCCAGCCTTGTCATCAAGTTTGATCCGATGGGTCGTGTCGTCTGGCCCATGGGCCGCAAACCGGAAGCCATCAACACTCCGCGGGCAGCTGCTCCTGGTGGCCCCGGCGCAGGTGGTCCTGGCGGCGGCGGTCGCGGGCCCGCTGGCGCTCCTGGTATCGGCGCAGCTGGCGACTTGTTTAACGGCCCAGCCGATGTGGCCTGGAACGCAGCGGGTGAAATCTATGTTGCCGATGGTTACGGCAATGCCCGCGTGGGTAAATACGACAAGATGGGTCACTTCATCAAGTCATGGGGTCAGCGCGGCAAGGAAAACGGCCAGTTCGATAAAGCAACTTCCATCGCGACAGACGCCGCAGGTAATGTCTACGTGGCCGATCCCGGCAACAAACGCATTCAGATCTTCGACGGTGAAGGTACTTACAAGAGTTCGATCACCGGCGTAGGTTCACCCCAGGCAATCTGTGTTTCTCCGGGGACTCATCAATACCTGTATGCCTCCAATTCCAACGCCATAAATTCCGTCGATAACGGTGAAATCTATAAGCTGGAACTCGACGGCACAATTCTCGGCAAGTTCGGTGAAGCCGGCAAGCAGCCCAAGCAGTTCTGGACCGTCAACCAGATGGACTGCCGCACGCCGAATACACTGATGGTGGGTGAAGTCGGTAACTGGCGCGTACAGAAACTAACGCTGAAACCGTAGGCTCCCTGCAGCCGCGAAAGCCGTAACAACCCATAAGGCGGTACCCTGAAACGGTACCGCCTTATGCATTTCAAAACACTCTTACCCGCCCTCGCTTTACTAACCGCCGGTTCTCTCTTTGCAGCCGACGGCATCTTCCCTTACCCTTGGGTTCAGGAAGACCTGCCCAACGGTCTGCGCCTGATCACCATCCCCAACGACTACCCGAATATCGTCGCTCTCTACATCGTCGTCGGTACCGGTTCCCGCAATGAAGTGGAACCAGGCAAAAGCGGCTTCGCCCATCTCTTTGAACACCTGATGTTCCGCGGCTCACCTGAATTCTCGTCCGAAAAATATCAGGCGGTCCTGCAGAGCGCGGGAGCGGCCTCCAACGCCTTTACCAGTGACGACCTCACGGCCTTCCACACCACGTTTTCAAAGGAAGACCTTCCCCAAATCCTCTCCATGGAAGCAGACCGTTTCCAGCACCTTGCCTTCGATCAGCCGGCCTTCAAGACAGAGACCCTCGCGGTCCTCGGTGAATACAACAAGAACAGCGCCAACCCCAACGAAAAACTCTACGAAGTGCTGCGTGAGACCGCGTTCAAAACGCATACTTACCAGCACACCACCATGGGTTTCCTGAAAGACGTTCAGGCCATGCCCAATGAATACGAATACAGCAAACAGTTCTTTGACCGCTACTACCGCCCCGAATACACCACCATCATCGTCACCGGCGATGTGGATCCCAAGAAGGTCCGCGCCCTCGTCGACGAACGCTGGGCCACATGGAAACGCGGTTCGTTCAAAGCGGCAATCCCCGCTGAACCAGCGCAGGAAGCCCCGCGTGCAGCCCATGTGGACTGGCCCACGCCCACCCTCCCTTGGCTAACAGTAGCCTGGCGCGGGCCGGCCTACAGTGATGACACCGCTGAAACGGTTGCCCTTGACGCTATCGCACGACTCGGCTTCAGCCGCATATCTCCGCTGTATCAGAAACTGGTTCTTGACGAGCAAAAAGCGGACGCCGTTTTCGGCAGCGGACCCGACAGCATTGACCCTGAGTTATTCGGCGTAACTGCCCGTCTCAAGAAGGCCGAGTATCTGCCTCAAATCGAGCAGCAGATTGAAGCCACGGCCGCTGCGTTTTCCACCACACTGATTGACGCGAAGAAACTGGATGAACTCAAGAAACATCTGCGCTATGAGTTTGTACAATCACTCAGTAACAGCGAGTCCATCGCCGGTACTGTCGCCCGTTACGTTGCACTGCGCCGCACCCCGGAGACGATCAATCGTTATTACGACCTCTACGCGAAACTGACGCCGGAAGATATCCAGCGCGTGGCCCAGAAATATCTAATCGACAAGAATCGAACGGTTGTTAGTCTCACCGGCGCAGGGGGTACAAAATGAAGCGCTTTGTCCTCCTGTTTACCGTCAGCCTGTTGCCTCTCGCCGCAGCGCCGCGAGTGGTGGCCCTGCCCGGCAAGTCCCCGCTGGTCACCCTGCGCTTCGTATTCACCACCGGCGCCGCTTCCGACCCTGCCACTCAGCCGGGTCTCGCGCACCTGACCGGTGAACTCCTCGGCAGCGGTGGCACCAAAGACCTGACCTACAAACAGATGCTGGATGCCCTCTATCCCATGGCCTCATCTGTGGGCGTCTATTCCGACAAGGAAATGACCACCTTCGTGGGCGGCACGCATGTTGATAATCTCGACGCCTTCTATAGCGTGATGCGTGATGCCATTCTGCATCCCGGCTGGCGCGCGGATGATTTCACCCGCGTGAAAGACGATACGCTCAATGCACTCCGCGTCTCCCTGCGCGGCAATAATGACGAAGAGCTCGCCAAAGAAGCGATGTACAACGAAATCTATCGCGGGCGGCCTTACGGTCATGAGAATCTGGGCACCGGCGCAGCCCTGGAAAAGATGACCCTCGCCGACGTTCAGGCATTTTACAAGGCGCATTACACGCAGGCCAATCTGATCATCGGCATCGCAGGTGGCTACACTCCGGAGTTCCTCGAAAAGGTGAAGAAAGACTTCGCGGCACTGCCTGCGGGCACGCCGGATAAGTTCGATATGAAAGTCCCGGAACCCGTGCAGCGCAGCCGCATGACTCTGATCGAGAAGGATACCCGATCCGTTGCCTGGTCTTTCGGTTACCCCATCAGCGTCAAGCGCGGTGACCCCGATTATCCCGCTCTGCTCGTCGCGCAGTCTTATCTTGGACAGCACCGAGAGAGCGCAGGCAGACTCTTCATACGGCTGCGTGAAGTACGTGGTCTGAACTACGGTGACTACGCTTACGTCGAATATTTCCCGCGCGGCATGAACCGCACAGAGCCCGACCCCAACCTCGGCCGCCACCAGCAGATTTTCCAGATCTGGGTACGCCCGGTAGAGCCGCCCAACGCCGGTTTCGCCCTTCGGGCCGCCATGTTTGAGATGAACAAACTGGTGAAAGAGGGGATCCCCGAAGCGGACTTTCAGCGCACACGCGGCTTTCTCTCAAAGTTCGTAAACGTGCTGACGAAGTCGAAATCTGCGGAACTCGGCTACGCGATCGACAGCCTGTATTACGGCATTCCCAACTACAACGAGTACCTGAAAACAAACCTCGCCAAGTTAACCGCTGCTGATGTAAACCGCGCCATTCGCAAGCACCTGAGGGCCGGGAATCTCGTGATCGTCGGGGTAGGGAAGGATGCTTCAGCTCTGCAGACAAAACTGCTGTCGTCGGAGGGCACATCCATTCAGTACAACTCAGCCAAGCCCAAAGACGTCATGGATGAAGACAAGCTGATCGAACGCTGGCCGCTCGGCTTGAAGCCATTGGACATAAAAATCGTGCCGGCAGACTCAGTATTTGAAAACTAGTTCTTGTTGCGCTGGTATTCGCCGGCACGGGCTTTGCAATCGTCAGTAATACAGAGATCGCGAACTCTGGCAAAGTCAGTGGCTGGCCAGTTCTTCGGGTGTATGAAGGCCTCGAGGAAGGCTTGTTCGAAACGGCGGTTTTCTTCGTTCATCGCGGCGGGGCGGCTTTTCCACCAGTCATGCCAGTATGTAAAGGCCTTCCAGACTGGTTCTGCTGCGGCACTGGAGCCATACTGTGCGAGAGCTCTGACGACACCAGTCTTGACGGTAACAGACCCGTCGTCCAGCGCTTCCACTGCGACTTTCTCCCAGGCGGGGCCGGAGTAGTACACGGCGGTTTGGGGCAGAATCATAAACCAGCAAACACTGTGGGGATTGACGCGGTCGGCGAGAAGGGTGCGCAGTTCGGCGTCTCCCGTCACGGGCTCGACCCGCAGCAGGTAAGCGACGAGAGCGGGTTCGCAAGATGGACTGGTGTGACCCGCCTTCACGCGGCCCAGTATGGACGCTGTGGCGTAACGCGCAATCAGTGCCTGACTGATGTCGGTGCGAAGGCGTTCGAGATGGGCTGCGAAGGTCTGGTCCATTTCGGGGAGCGTGACATCAGGAAGCATGGCGAGGGTTCGGAATGGCAGACGCGGCAGCGCCCGTCGCATTTCTTCGAGGATCAACAGGCGGGCCTGTGTGGGGTCAAGAGCGTACAACTTTTCAACGCCGGTGGCTACCAGCGGAGGGGCCTGGTCAACGTCGGGCGAAATCTGGTCGTAGAGCTGGCGGAGCACCGGAATCATGGCTGGCCCCGCGATTTGATTCCATTGGGGGCCGAGCAGTTCAGCCTGCTGGTACGCGGGCAGTTGAGGAAAAAGGAGCGCAATTTCTGAACGAAGGTTGCCTGTGATGTTGTCCGGCAGCATGCTATCGAGCAGGGTCTTGAGCGAGATGGCTTTGGCCTGACCTCGTTTCTTTTCCACCACGGCGGCGAGTTCGCGGCGCAACTGGGTGGTGGGCACTTTGCGCAGTTCGGCGAGGGTGTCGAGAAAGGCGGGGGAGATGGCCTGATCCGGACCGGTGAACAGCGCCTGCATGGCTGCGATTGCCTGGTCTGGGTGCTGTGTGCCAAGCAGAGCCGTTTGCAGCAGGTGGCTGACTTGCGGCGTATCGCTGCCCAGGAGGCGGGCTGCCACGCCGAGCGATTCTGGTGTATCGAGATACCAGATGCGCCGCGCGGCGTCCATTCTGGCTTCGCCGGTGAGGCCGTGCGTGGAATCGAGCAGGGCCGCATCGGTCTGGAGCTGTGATGTCATCCAGCCGGCGTCGCCGTTGTAGATTTCGATGCCGATGTCGTTGGATTCAAATTCAAGTGATCCCAACTGGCGATTGCCAGGCTGCGTGGCTGTGGCGTGAAAGACAGCCCTCACGCGATAAAAGCCGGGCCGTTCGAAACGGAGCCACTGGTTCAAGTCGACCGTCAGGACGAATGGTTTGTCACTCAGGGACCAGCCGCCCAGGCCCCCGCCGGTAAAACCGCGACCAAAGCGATAACTTTGCGGATCGCTGGTGCCTGTCAGGGGAGAAACAACGAACCGGTCAAAGCCCATCGCGATTTCAGGGCGGTCACGGCCTGAGGCGTTCACCCGCCAAGTTCCTGGAGCGCTGGTTGCAAGGGTTGCTTTGATTCCGATGGTTTCGCCGATTCGGAATATTGTCCTGCTGTTTTCGGTCTCGATGCGCATGGTAACGGGGGGCGTTTGCGCAGCCAGCCCCGTCGACATTAGCGACAGGAGCGCAAAGACCAGCCAGCCGCAACGCAGGTTGGGGGCGGGCATTTACCAGTAATAACGGACTACCCATTCGGCAACGCAGTTGGGTTTGTCCGAGCCTTCTGTTTCCACCGTGATCAGGTACACCGCTTCCACGCCTTCGGCCAGATCCTTTACGGCCTGCAGCGCCACGCGGGCGTGTATGTTTGAACCGGACCGCACGGCCGCCGGGAACCGCACACGGTTCAGGCCATAGTTGATGGCCATCTTGAGTCCGGAGAAGTCCACGGTTTCGCGGATGAACTGACTTACCAGAGACAGCGTCAGGAAGCCGTGAGCAATAGTGATGCCGTAAGGCGATTCGATAGCTGCGCGCGCGCGATCTATGTGAATCCACTGGTGGTCGCCTGTGGCATCAGCAAACTGATTGATGCGCTCCTGCGTGATTTCGAGCCACGCGGTGACGCCGAGTTCCTGTCCCGCGAACGCCTTGAGTTCGTTCGCATTTCGTACCGTAACCAGCGCCATAATTTTATTCGCCCTTTTTCCGCTTGATCTGTTTGCCCCAGTTGACCGTCTCGCGCAACAACTTCTTGATCACCTTACCGCCGGGGTTGCGCGGCAGTGGCTCCTGACGAACCACCACAAACTGAGGCACTTTGAAATCAGCCAGTACGCTGCCCGCATATTCCAGGAGTTCATTCACATCGAGAGTCATACCGGGTTTGGGTACCACCACTGCACCGACCTTCTCGCCCATCACGACATCAGGTACGCCCATCACGGCCACCTCAAACACCGAAGGGAAACCGGTGATGCCGTTTTCCACTTCCACGCAATAGACATTCTCGCCGCCGCGATTCACCATGTCTTTTTTGCGATCAACAATCTGAACAAAACCCTCACTGTCGATACGCGCCAGATCGCCGGTCCGCAGCCAGCCATCCACAAACGCCTCCGCAGTGGCTTCCGGTTTATTCCAGTAACCGGGTACGACGTTCTCGCCGCGGATGAGTAACTCCGCAACGTCAGAGCCTGCGTCTGTTTCAGCAAGCTTGACGTCGATTACAGGAGTGGGAAAACCCACGGTTTCGGGCCGCAGCCGCGAGTATTCATGGGGCAGGAAGGTAGACATGGCAGCGGTCTCAGTCAAACCAAAGCCGTTGCCAATACGCGCGTTGGGGAAAGCCTCAATGATGCGAATGACTAAGTCGGGAGCGATGGGCGCGCCTCCGTAACTGAGCTTCGTGACATGCGAGACATCAAAGTCATGGAAGTTACGCTGATTGATCGCCAACCAGTAAATTGCAGGCACAGATGTCAGCGCGTTGATGTGCTCTGCACTGATGGAGGTGAGGAACTTCTGCACCTCGAACTGCGGCATGATGACCGTTGTGCCTCCAACGGAACACGCAACCAGAAACTGGGAATTACAGCCTGTCACGTGAAAGAGCGGAACTGAAACCAGGGTCCGGTAATTGGAATCAAGCGGCGCGGGTGCAACTCGGCTGGAGCTTTCTGCATTGGCGAAAAAATTCTCGTGCGTCGTGATGGCACCTTTGGGAAAGCCTGTAGTGCCGCTGGTGTAGAAAATCGCCGAGATCTCTTTTTCGGTCAGATCGTCCACAACGAACGGGCTGGCATCCGGTACGGGCAGGCCTGGGGCGAAAACGTACTTGCAACCAGAATCGGCCACGACATATTCAACCTCCGTTTCGCTGAAACGGGTATTCACCGGGACGGCGATTGCGCCCGTCATTTGAATGCCGAAAAACGCCAGACACCAGTTGACGCCATTGCCGAAACGGTTGCCGACGCGGTCACCACGCTGAATGCCGGCGGCGCGCAGACCACCCGCAATGCGGGCTGAACGGTCCCAAAATTCCTGGTAAGTAACGCGCTCGCCGCCGAGTTCGACAAGGGCTTCACGATTAGGAAACCGGTCCACTGCGGCCCGTAGCATGTGGACCAGAGAGCCGGGCCGGGTGTCATAGCGCAGAATGCCGTCGAGTCCGCGCGTGACTCCCTCATAGCGGAATGGATGTATGACTGACATTAGTAAGTACCCTGGTTTTCAAAAATGCGGCGCGGATTGCGAACCATCATGGTTTCAATTTGTGCTTCGGTGACGCCTTCCTGTTTCAGTGCAGGGATTACATCGCGGTGGATATGCAGGTAGTTCCACTTTGGCAGGACGGCTGGGATCAGGTGTTCAGGCATCCAGTGCAAGAAACAAGCAGCGTCATGGGAAAGCACAAGCTTTTCGGCAAAGCCCTTTTCGCACAGAGCGGTGACGGTGTTGACACGATCTTTAAAACTCAGGATGCTGTCGATGCCAAAACGATCCATGCCCAGGTAAGAGCCGTTGCGGAGCAGTTCTTCCAGATAGTCAAGGTCCGTAGTGTCGCCACAGTGCCCGATGATGACCCTCGACAAATCCACTCCTTCTTCGGCGAAGATGCGCTGCTGGTCCAGCCCTACCTTTTTCCGTGCGTGCGTATGAGTTGAAATCGGGGCGCCGGTAAGGCGGTGCGCTTTTGCCGTCGCTCGCAGGGCGCGGTCAATATCGGGAGTTACTCCCAAACGATCCGTGGCACATTTCAGAATGCCGGCCTTGACACCTGTGTTGGCGATGCCCTGGGTAATATCACGGACAAACATCTCAATCATGGGCTCTGCACCACCCAGCAGGCCGCCGGGGCCGCGATAATGGAAAAATTCCGGCAGTTCGTTGTAGGTATAAATTCCCGTCGCCACAATGATATTCAGACTGGTTTGTTCGGCGATTCGCTGGATGCGGGGGATGTAACGCCCGAGGCCTGTGACGGTGAGATCCACCAGGCTGTCGACGCCGCTGGCCTTGAGTTCATTCATCCGCGTGATTGCATCGGCCACGCGCTGATCTTCCGAACCCCACTCTTCCGGATAATTCTGGACCAGTTCCGCATCGAGCACGAAGACATGCTCATGCATCAGCGTGGTGCCAAGGTCCGCCGATTCGATCGGCCCGCGTACCGTTTGAATCTGTGCCATCAATAAGCCGTTATTTGTCGATGATGATCTGCGCCAAACGCTCGCGGTGGAACGTGGCGTCGCCAAAAGCGAGCTCTGAAGCTTTGGCGCGGCGATAGAACAAATGGGCATCATTTTCCCAGGTGAAACCCATACCGCCCTGGACCTGAATCGACTTATTGCCCGCATCGCGATAGCCTTCGCTGGCGTAGGCCTTTGCTACCGATACAGCAGCCTTTGCGCCGGGGTCATTT
Source organism: Terriglobia bacterium (assembly GCA_025363475.1). Lineage (GTDB taxonomy): Bacteria > Acidobacteriota > Terriglobia > Bryobacterales > Bryobacteraceae > BOG-234. Next base: position 52,370 of record JANYDS010000031.1, on the reverse strand, counting down.
TCGCTGAGCATCCACGCCGCGTAGTATGCGGAAGACCGCGCCCCTTCCAGCAGGAAGAGCATGTCAGCGCACTGGTGCTGTACGGCCTGAAAAGTACCAATCGGTTTGCCAAACTGTTTGCGGGTTTTGGCGTACTCGACCGTGATGTCGAGCAGGCGCTGCATGCCACCCACCATCTCCGCAGTCAGACCCACACAGGCGACATCAAGCGCTGCCTCCAGTGCTTCGCGGGCTTTGGGGCCACGCGCCAGCAGGTTGGCTGCCGGTACGTTGACTTTGTTGAAGGACACTTGATACAGACGCCGCGTGAGGTCTACTCCAGGCATCAGAGTTTTTGTCAAACCCGGCGCATCTGAAGGGACAAGCAGCAGCGCCACGGCGTCTTCAATGCGAACGGCAACGAGAAGGAAATCAGCAATGCCCGCATCGGTCACGAAAAGCTTGTCGCCGCTGATCGTGTAACTGCCATCATCCTGATGTTTCGCGCGAACCATCACGGAATCCAGATTCCAGGACCCGCTGCGTTCCAGCAAAGCCACCGTTGATTTAGCTTCACCGCGGCAGATGGCGCCCAGATATTTCTGCTTTTGCTCTTGACTGCCCGCACGCTCCAGCACAGTCCCCGCAAGCAGAACCGTGCTGATGAAAGGCCCGGGGACCAGGGCGCGGCCCATCTCTTCAAGCGCAATCGCCATTTCAAAAATGCCGAGACCGAAACCGTCATAACTCTCGGGAAAGATGATGCCGGTCCAGCCCTGTTCGGCGAATTTTTTCCAAAGCGCGTCGTCCATGGCGTGTTCGGTTTCCATCAGACGGCGGACTTCGGGCATGGGACACTCGGCAGAAAAGAATTCCTTCGCCGATTTCTTGATGGTTTGCTGGGTTTCAGATAAGCCGAAATGCATGTTGGTCCCCTAGTAACTCTTGGGCAGCCCGAGTACGTGCTGGCCGATGATGTTGCGCTGAATTTCTGACGTGCCCGCTTCGATTGTGTTACCGCGTGTGCGCAGGTAGGCGTAGGAGAATGCGCCTGCGTCGATGGCAAAGTCGCCACCGGTGAGCTGTGCGTAAGCGCCCAGCATTTCCTGCGCGACAATCTGGAACCGCTGGTTCGATTCGCTCCAGGCCAGCTTGAGGATCGACCCTTCAGGCCCCGGCGCACCGGTCTGAATGATCTTGCTCACGGCCCGCATCTGGTTCAGCCGCAGCACTTCGTTTTCGATGTAAGACTGAGCAAGTTTTTGACGGGTGAGCGGGTCCTGAGCTGCGACGGTTCCGTTGGCTTCCACTTCGTGTGAGAGTTCAATCAAACGGTCAATCTGACGACGGATCGCAATCTGCGCAGAGACGCCCAAAGTTGCGCGTTCATGCGCGAGAGTACCCAGCGCTACGTTCCAGCCGTCTCCCGCTGTCCCCAGTACGTTTTCCGCAGGAACCTTGACGTCGCGGAAGAAGATTTCGGTGAACTCGGATTCCCCGGTCAACTGGCGCAGCGGGCGGACCTCAATGCCGGGGCTCTTCATATCCACCAGCAGGTAAGAAAGGCCTTTGTGTTTCTGTGAAGCGGGGTCACTGCGAGTGACCAGCGCGCACCAGTCGGCAGCCCAGCCGTAGCTGTTCCAAACCTTCTGGCCGTTGACGATGTAGTGATCGCCTTCAAGGCGCGCTTCGGTGCGCAGGCCCGCAAGGTCTGACCCGGCGTTCGGTTCAGAGAAGCCCTGACACCAGATCTCATCACCGCTGAGAATGTTAGCGAGGTAACGTTTCTTCTGCGCGCCAGTTCCGTAGGCCACGATGGTGGGGCCAATCAGCGCGAGGCCCAGAACGTTCGCCAGTGGAGGCGCGCTGGCCTTCGCCATCTCTTCCGTGAAGATGACCTGTTCCATCAGGCCCGCACCGCGGCCACCGTATTCTTTAGGCCACGCAACGCCCGCCCAGCCGCCTTCGAAGACACGTTTCTGCCACTTGCGCAGGAAATCAAAACGGTCATGCATGGTGTCATGCAGGCGGTGCGTTTCCCAGTCCGACGGAACATTGGCCTTCAGCCAGGCGGCCAGTTCGTCGCGAAATTTTGTTTCTTCAGCGGAAAGATTCAGGTCCATAATGAGTGCCTATTTTGTTTCGTATTTACGCAGTTCAATTTTCGCAATGGATTCGGCGTGGACTTCATCCGGACCATCAGCCAGCCTGAGCGTGCGGGAGTTGGCCCATGCGGCGGCGAGATGGAAATCGTCGCAAACGCCAGCAGCGCCGTGTGCCTGAACGGCGCGGTCAATCACGCGCAGCGCCACGTTGGGAACAATCACTTTGATCATGGCGATCTCAGATTTTGCCACTTTGTTGCCCACCGTATCCATCATGTAAGCGGCTTTGAGAACCAGCAGCCGGGCCTGTTCAATCTCCATGCGCGACGCCGCGATGTCCGCGCGAATCGTTCCCTGTTCTGCAATCGTTTTTCCGAATGCAGTGCGTGTCTGTACCCTTCGGCACATGGCTTCGAGGGCGCGTTCGGCCACGCCGATAAGCCTCATACAGTGGTGGATGCGGCCCGGTCCCAACCGTCCCTGGGCGATCTCAAAACCGCGCCCTTCGCCGAGCAGCAGGTTGCCTGCGGGGACGCGTACGTTTTCATAGAGAACTTCGCCATGGCCGTGCGGCGCATGGTCATAGCCGTAAACGGTGAGCATCCGTTTGATGGTGACGCCGGGGGCATCCATCGGCACCACGATCATCGACTGCTGCTGGTGCTTGCGGGCTGCAGGGTCAGTCTTGCCCATAAAGATCGCGACTTTGCAACGCGGGTCGCCTGCACCCGAGCTCCACCATTTCAGCCCGTTGATCACGTATTCATCGCCCTCGCGAACGATGCTGGATTCAATGTTGGTGGCATCGGAAGAAGCCACGCGGGGTTCAGTCATGGCGAAGCACGACCGGATTTCGCCCGCCAGCAGCGGCTTCAGCCATTGCGTTTTGAGTTCGGGTGAACCGTAGCGTTCCAGCACTTCCATGTTGCCGGTATCGGGAGCCGAGCAGTTGAAGACTTCCGGGCCCATCGTGGAGCGGCCCATGATTTCGCAAAGGGGCGCGTACTCAAGGTTGGTGAGCCCTGCGCCGTGGCCGCTTTCCGGCAGAAACAAATTCCATAAACCGGCGGCGCGCGCTTTCGGCTTGATCGCTTCAATGACCGGAACCGGTTTCCATTTATCGGGGCCGCCGCAATGCGCATGGTAACTGGCTTCATTCGGATAGACATGCTCATCCATGAAATCGCCAACGCGCTTTTGCAGGTCTTTTACTTTGTCGGAATAATCGAAAACCATAATCCCCCCGTTTCGCCGCTTACCGGTACGTTCGCAAATCCGCTGATGTCAGATGCGGAACCGCATTAAAAGTATGCAGCCGCAGTTGTTCGTCGTGCAATCGTATCACCGTATAAGAGGCATTTTGCACTACGCCCGCCAGTTTCATGGCACGCTCATCCACCACGTCCATCGTAAGCGCTGCCCAGACCCCGATGGGAGTTGCGGAAGTGAAAATCACAATATCAGCATCCTTTTCGGCGCGTCCCAGATGCGATTTGTTGTCGGCGACACGGCTGCGGAAAGTCTGCCAGCTTTCGCCGTCATAAGGGTGAGTGGCCCGGAGCCACGCTTCCACGATTTTGATATCGCAGGGCATCCAGCGCCGGTTCACTCCTGCGCCATGCTGATCCGCAGCGGCGCGCGCGAGCGCAGCCATCTCTTCATAGTCACGCTGAAACTGGGGATCAGCGGCTGCGAGTTGCGGGGCCAGTGCCTTATAAATGTGGTCGAGATCGAATTCATTCCAGCGATTTTCCAGTTCAATTTCGGGGAACGGCAAGCCGGCATCGTGGTAAGCCGCCTGCACTTCAGCCCCCGTTTGGGCCTGGCGTACCATCGCCCCCCGATAAGCTGCGGAAAACTGCAAACCCTCAGAAACAAAATATTCACCAAGAAGGCGTGCTTGCAGTTTACCCAGGTCAGAAAGTGAATCGTAAGCCTTGCGCGTGCCCGCCTGGCCGTGTCTTACCAGATAGACGCGGCTCAACTGTAGCGCTCCGCGAGCTCTGCTGAAAGTTTGACCAGGCCGCGAACACGCCGGTCGAAATTGCGGAAGCGTTCGTCCTGCGTTTGCCCCGCGTGGAAGCGATAGTAGATCTGCTGCAGGATCACGGCCAGTTTGAAAATGCCCAGAACTTCGTGGTAGCCGACGTGGGTTACGTCACGCCCTGTAAGCGTGGCGTAGCGGTGCAGGAATTCGTCGCGGGTGCACCAGCCGGGCTGATTAGTGATCACGGGTGTGGCCGGATGCGGATCATCTTTCGCAGCTTCGCTGGCCCAGGTCCAGTAGCAAAGCGTGAGGCCCAGATCCGCCAGAGGATCGCCGAGAGTAGTCATCTCCCAGTCCAGTACGGCTTCAACGCGATTGCCCTCGGGATGCATCATTACATTGTCGAGTTTGTAATCGTTGTGGACCAGAGTGGGAGCACCCTGGGATGGAGGCAGGCGCTTGTGCAGCCACTGCACTACGCGGTCCATCTCGGGCATTTCTTCGGTCTTCGCGCGGTTCCAGCGTTCCGTCCAGCCCCTGACCTGGCGCTCGACGAAGCCTTCCGGTTTGCCCAGAGAAGCGAGACCGGGTTGGGACACATCAATGGAATGCAACCTCACCATGCAGTCGATAAATGCCTCGCTCACCAGATGCTGATAACCCGGGATGGCCGCCAGTTCGGCAGGTACCTGATCGCGGATGACTACGCCGTTACGGCGTTCCATTAGAAAAAAAGGCCCGCCCAGCACTGCCGCGTCTTCGCAGAGCAGGTACACTTCCGGCGCTTCGGGAAAATGGGGATGCACGGCGTGAAGCACCTTATATTCGCGCGCCATGTCATGGGCTTTTGGCGCGACCGGACCAAGGGGCGGACGCCTGAGGACATATTCACGCCCTGCGATTTCCACCAGGTAAACCAGATTGGAATGGCCGTTGGGGAATTGTTCGATGCGGATGCCGGAGGCGGTGCCGTTGATTCGGCCGGTCAGGTATTCGGTGAGCGCAGTTGCGTTGAGTTCCTCGCCCTGCCGGACAAACGCTGTATCGGAGTGCACTTTAGAAATGTAGCGCATGTGATTAGTGCTATAAAGTGGCTCATGTTGAAAAACAGGTCTGTCCCGGCCGATATCATCCTGCCGCATTTGACTTACCAGAACGTTGAAGCTGCGGTGGCCTGGCTGACGAAGGCATTTGGTTTTTCCGAACATTACCGTTACAGCGAACCGGGCGGCCAAGGTCCAGGGAGTGCAGATGCACCTCGGCGATGCCTGGATCATGCTCCATAGTGCGCGGGCCGGGTGCGCCAGCCCGGCGCAAGTCGGATACCGGACTCAGCGTCTGACGGTGTTCACTGACGATGTTGATGCACACTTCGAACAAGCAAAGTCAAGCGGCGCCAGGATTGTGGAGGATCTGCATGAGACGGGTTATGGCGAACGGCAGTATGGAGCCGAAGACCTGGAAGGCCATCACTGGCTCTTCTCAGCGGCATTTTCGGGATGTGATGCCTGGTGAGTGGGGTGCGACCGTCGCTGGCGGGTTAACTCACAAGCGCCTGTGATTTCCGAACCCTCAGTTCCCGTGCCGACGATTCGGAAGAAAATCCACGGGACATCCGCCTCATCCGTGTACGCCTTTGATTTGTCTCCAAATAACCACGCCAACCCGGTTCACCTACAATACAAACAGGACCCCATGGCCGACGGAATCGAAGAACGAAAAGAACGCGAACAGCGCCTCGCCCAACAAAAGCAGGAAGACCCCAAAGACCGGATCACCCGCGACGAACCAGACGAATGGGAACCTGAACGCCCGATTTCTTAAGCCATTTCCCGACAATGCTCCCGTTTCACCGCATCGTGGATTTCTATTTGTAGCAGCATCAGCATTGGAATTGACGAACCTGCGTTTCCTCGTATCTCAAGGCTTCCGGGGGTGAGTGCCTTTTCTCAATTCTCACCTACCGCTTCAACCTGGGAATGAACTTGGTCACGCCCTGAATCGGGCCGACCTCACCACCAAACACATTCCCCTGCGAGTCCACCGCGACGCCTTCACCCATGGATCCATATCCGCCCATGCCCGAACCACGCTTTGACACATGCTCCGGAACGAAGAACCACACCTCACCGGTCTTTGCACTACCTACGCGCAGGCCCTTGCGCCAGCCCGGATTAAAGTTATCGTCGGACTCGGAATCAATCGCATACAGCGTGTCTTTCGCATCAATATAGATCCCGCTAATGCGGCTGAACTGATACCACATATCCAGAAACTTGCCTTCCTGATCGAAGATCTGAAGACGCCGGTTGCCACGGTCTGCCACGAAGAGACGTCCCCGCGAATCCATCGCCAGCGAATGTGCGCCGCGAAATTCGCCTGGCCCATAGCCAAACCCGCCCCAGCTCTTGATAAAATTGCCGTCCGGAGTGTATTTTGAAACCCGTGCCACGGTATCGGGCGCGCCTTTGTCGAGGAATTGAACGCCATGTCCTTCCGCGATAAAAATGCTGCCGTCCGGAGCGATCAGAACGTCATTCGGTTCATTGAGTTTGTCCGGCGGATTGCCAGCCACACCGGGCGTGCCAATCGTCAGCAGCACTTTCCCCTGCGGGCTGAACTTGATCACCGCATGGCCCTTGCCTGCCGCGCCGGGGAATTTCTGCAGTTCCTCCGGCGTGGCCGAGCGACCGTCTGCCACCCACACGTTGCCCTGCTTGTCGACGAACATGCCGTGGGGCCAAAGCAACAGTCCTTTACCCAGGCTCTGTACAACTTTGCCGGAGGGGTCGAGTTTCACGATCGGGTCTGCGTCTGACCCCGCGCAGCTGTTGCCGCCGCAACGGTCGCCGGCCCAGATACTCTTGCCGTCGGCGTCGACATTGATGGCGCTGACTGAGCCCCATTTGCGGCCGTCAGGCAGGACGCCAAAATCCCGCACGGTTTCATAGGGGTTGGGAAGGCCGTTCACAGGCTTCACCTTCGCCTGTTCCGGAGGTGCGGTATGGCCGCTCGGCGGAGCCTGTGCGAACGCCATCCAAGCCAGAGCAAGGGCTATCAGTGTTTTGATCATGCAAAACATTTATACACCAGCCGACGCGCCCATGCCGCCAGGCGGTTTGTGGGCTCCCGAGCGCTCCTCAGTCTATGCCCTGCGATGGCTGAATCCGCAGGCTCAATTCCATCTTCCGTGCGAGCCACAAACTGGTCAGGCAGAAGCCCACAAAGAGGTAAAAGCCCGGCAGGATTTTGGAACTGTCAGTCGGAATGACCAGTTCAGCACCCGCGCCTTTCAGGCCGTTCATCGCATTGCCGATCAGACCGTTGAACGCTACAAAAGCCATGAAAATCGACAGCGCCATCACATCGGCCATTGACCACTTGGAAGATTCGAGCGCGAAGAACCGGGCCAGCCGGTATTTCGTGAGCCACACCGGGTTGATCAGGCACAGGCCAACCGTAATCACTTTCAGCGCGGGGAACACCACGCTAAACATCAGGATCAGCACCGCCACCAGCATCATCTCCGGCTGGCCCATTGAGATCAGCGTCTGGAAAACTTCAAGGACGCTCTTGCTCTGGTAATAGAGCAGCTGTTCACCGAACGAGATGGGCTGCCCGAAGAAGGTAAGGGAGATCTTCGATATCGTCGCCTCCACTTCGAGCATCGGAGAGAGGATACCGCCCAGCAACAGGGTGACGCAGAACAAGAGCTGCACGGCGATAGCCAGGCGGTGCGTGCTCAGCAGCAGAAATCCGAGTACACTCGCACCCAGTGCCAGCAGGCAGTGGAACGCGACTCTCGAATCCAGATCCTGTATTCGTCTGCTCAGTTCGGCCTGACACGCGACGCCGTCGGCGCAACTGTACTGCTTCAGAATTGCCGAGTACCACGTCATGTCGACCGCACCGAACGTAGCTTTCGCACCGTCAGCAACGGCGCTCCGGACGTATTCCCTGATGGCCTTCTTATTGTCCGGTTTTCCCAGCTCCCTGAGCACCATGTCGGCGTATTCAGGAACATGCGGTTTGAGGCCGGCCAGCATGTTGGTGATGATCATGGCCTGCGCCTGTGCGGCAAATCCTGCGGGCTTGGCGTCCGGCAGGGGCTTGGGTGACAACTGTTGCTTAACCTGATCCAGCAACTGATTGAGCGCGGAAACTACGGTGGGCCGAAGGCTCGCACCGTTGGTTGAGATAAGGTCGAGCGCGTCGATCTGTTTGTTCAGAATGGGGACGAGTTTTTCCACCCAGCGATCCGCGTTCAAAATGCCGTAGCGCACGTGGCTGATCTCGGCCAGTTCCATCCGGCGCATGCGTCGGGAATCAAGAATATGGATGGTCTGCCAGACCGAGTTGCCCGCGGCCGCCAGCAATAACAATCCCGCAGCGAGTCGGAGATAGTGGTTCATGAACTGCCTCGGCATTCGATCAACGAACGCATTGATGAATATAGCGCGAATGCGTTGGCAAGTACTGTCTCAGGTATTAGATACCGGCAGTCAGCATGGCGAGGAGGTTTTTCCCCAGGGGCCACCGCCCGAGTACTTTCCGGTCGGCATTATCAAAGCTCCCGGCACTCAGCATCGCAGCCAGTTCGTCGCCATGCAATTGCGGGTCCTGCGCAATCGCCTGCTTGAGCGTGGATGTGGCAATCCTTAACTCGCTTGCCAGGACCTTCGCATCATCGGGAGTGCGACAGGTGGTTTCCAGGCGGGCTTCCAGCCGTGCCTCAATGCCGGCTGCCGCTGGTCCGGCTGTGATGATGATCCGGTCTGTATTCTGCAATGCCGACAGCATATAGCGAAGGCCGCCGGGCAGGGCATTGGGCTTCCGCATTTCGCTGCCAGGGATGGATATCCAAACCGGTTCGGTGGGCAAGGCCGTGGTCACCGGTTGTCCTGGTTGCGCGAGTCTCGTCGCAGCAAGGTCATTGGTGCTTACGGCCAGGGCCAGTGCATCGTCGCGCAGGGGCAGAAAAGAGATGTGGCGGTCCGGTGTGCTGCCCTGAATCCGGCAAAGGTCCTGATAACAGGATCCACCCTGACGTACCGCATAATCGCGCAAACGTGCCCAGTTAAATCTGCCGCGCGCGATAAAAAAAGTGCCCTGGGAAGAGAATGAAGCCACTACGGAATCAAGGTCACGTTTGTAATCGAAGCCCGTGCCATCCAGAAACTGCTTGTATTCAGCTTCAGGCGGCGCTTGTGAAGCTTCCAGAAAGCCCGCCTGGCGCAGCAGTAAAAAATTGGCGCTGACGACGGTGGCCTGCTCTGCCGGGAAGCGCGACAACAGCGCGCGGGTGTCAAAAAAAACGCTGGTCCGGTGCATCTGGTACCAGATGCCGCCCGCCGCGGCCAGAGCCACAGCGAGCAGAGCCACCGGCAATGCTTTGTTCCGCGTCACGCCAGCGGTTTAGACCGCGACGGCCATCATGGCCTCGCGTTCCATTTTCCAGAGCGCGATATACGGGGCCAGTTGATGCATCATCTGATGGAAGCCCGGAATTGTGAGCGACTGTGCACCATCACTGATCGCCTTTTCGGGGCAGGGATGTACTTCAACAATCATCCCGTCCGCACCCACCGCAACGCCGGCCTTCGCCAGTGCAGGAACTAGGCTGCGTTTGCCCACCGCATGGCTGGGGTCAAGAATCACGGGCAGATGAGTGAGTTCATTGAGCACCGGCACTGCCGAAATATCACAGGTGTTGCGGGTCGCCGTTTCAAACGTGCGGATGCCGCGCTCGCAGAGCATGACGTCCGGATTGCCATGCGCAACAATGTATTCCGCCGACATCAGCAGTTCTTTAATGGTGGATGAAAGGCCGCGCTTCAACAGAATCGGACGTCCACATTTGCCCAGCACTTTGAGCAGCGCAAAGTTCTGCATGTTGCGCGCGCCAATCTGCATGATGTCGGCATATTCGGCCACCATGGACACATCGCGGTCGCTCATCACTTCGGTGATGATGGCGAGGCCGGTTGCTGTGCGCGCCTTAGCCAGAAGTTTCAGCCCTTCCTCTTCCATGCCCTGGAAATCATAGGGCGACGTGCGGGGTTTGAAGGCACCGCCGCGGAGAATCGTGGCGCCCGCTTCGGCTACCGCTTCAGCGGTTTCCATGATCTGTTTTTCGCTTTCTACAGAGCACGGGCCAGCCATGGTGATGAAGTCATCACCGCCAATGGCAGCTTTGCCCACGCGGATCACCGTCTTTTCGCTGCGGAACTCTTTACTGACGAATTTATACGGCGCGGAAATCCGCATAGCCTTTTCGACACCCGGAGTGGCTTCAAGGGATTCAAGGCAGGCCGTTACATCGCCGCCAACACCTACGACGCCGATCACAACTCTCTCCTCGCCGTTGATGGAGTGAACTTTAAAACCGAAATCCTGAATTCGTTCGCGGACATAGTCCACCTCCTCTTTAGTCGCGTGGGGCCGCATTGAAATGATCATCTTGAAAAACCTTCCCTAAAATAAAAAACCCACTCCGGAGAGTGGGTTGGTTGTTTACAGCTTAAAACGTGTTAAACCAACGCCACTATGGGGTGGGGCTCCAAAACCAATAGCTAAAATAGCGGGCGGCGCGGTTCATTAACCCACGAGTATATCAGATTCAAAATGAGACCGGGCTGCGTATTTCAAAGCGTATTCCAGAGCCAGGCAAGCTAAGCTGCCAGGGGTACGATCTTCGATCGCCGAATCTTTCTGTCCCTGGTGACCAATGGCACCGCATGAATGATGCTTGTGGCCGCGATCAATTCGTCGGCCGGATCACCGGTGAAATCGAGTTCGATTGATTTCCGACAGACTGCCACGTCGATGGGCCAGATGTGAAGTCTCGAAATCAATCGGGTGAAAACTGCAGAATCCTGATCGATATCAATCAGGCTCTGTCACGGTCGTGCTGGGAGCCAGTTCCGGAGTCGCGGGTCCCATTGGAGTCACCGGAGCTTCCGGGCCGACTGGACCCATGGGGCCAGTTGGCGCGACCGCTCCGCAGGGTCCGGCGGGTACTTCCGGGGGGCAGGGGCCACAAGGTATTTCGGGGCTGCAGGGCTTTCAGGGTACCCAGGGTTTTCAGGGCGGGCAGGGAATTCAGGGTAATAACGGTGACATGGGCCCGGCAGGTTTGACTTGGCAGCAGACTTGGAATTCAGCCACACCTTACGCACTGAATGATGCGGTGAGCTTCAGCAGCGGCAGCTATATTTCGCTGCAAACTGGCAATCTCAATCATGCGCCGGACAGCAGTCCTGCATTATGGAGCCTGCTCGCGAAGGCTGGTGCCACCGGTCCGCCCGACACGGCGGGCGCGGCGGGTGCCAGTGTCACCGGACCGGCAGGAACCAGCGGTGCCAGCGGCTTGAACGGCGCGACAGGTTCAGAGGGACAGGGGTATGCCGTTCGGGGTGCGTTCATTTTGGGAGCCAGCTACGTCCCTTATGATGTGGTGAATTCCGATGCTTCATCCTGGGTTGCGTTGCTGGCCAACACTGGACAGGCAATGCCGGACGGTGATTCTACAAACTGGAGCCTGCTGGCGCGGGCCGGAGCCACCGGTCTCACGGGAGCCAACGGGTACAGCCGGCAGCAACGGAGTAGCGGGCTTGACCGGAGCCACGGGCGCGTTGGGTTTAGCAGGTGCTGCTGGAGCCACTGGCTCGACCGGCGCGGCGGGAACGAACGGCATCAATGGCGCTACCGGAGCAACTGGTTCTACCGGGCCGACCGGAGCAACGGGCACGAACGGTAATACAGTCCTCAGTGGCGCGGGTGTGCCCAGCAGCGGGACCGGGGTCAATGGTGACTTTTACGTCAACACGGCCAACAGTTGCTTGTATGGACCGAAGGCTTCTGGGTCATGGCCGGGTAGCTGTACAACTCTCATAGGGGCCACCGGCTTGACAGGCGCGGCGGGAACGAACGGCACCAATGGCGCTACCGGAGTAACTGGTTCTACCGGGCCGACCGGAGCAACTGGTACGAACGGGGCCACGGGATCGACGGGCGCGACAGGCCCAGCCGGAGCCACCGGCCCCACTGGCTCGAATGGCGTCACGGATTTCGCCGATGTTTATGCCCTGATGCCAACTGACAACGCCGCCACAATCGCCGTTGGTTCAGACGTCGTTTTTCCGCGGGACGGACCCGCGTCTGGAATCGGCATCGCGCGCACCAGTCCGTCCGCATTTAACCTCGCAGCCGTCGGGACGTATCAGGTCACGTTTTCAGGTGAGTGTTAATGAACCTGGGCAGTTGATCGTGACGCTCAACGGGGCTGACCTTCCCAATACGGTCGTCGGGCGCGCAACCGGTACCAGCCAGATTTTCGGAGTTTCCCTCGTGACGACCACCGCCATCAATTCATCGCTCACTGTTCGTAATCCCGCAGGCAACCCCACCGCCCTGACAATCACGCCAACAGCAAGAGGGACCCGCGCGGTATCCGCACACCTCGTCATCGTACGAATCCAGTAAATTACCGCTTCGGTGAAGGCGGCAACTCGGCGAACGGATTGACAACCGTCACGCCTTCATAGGCGCGGCCATGCTGAAAATCTTCACTCAGCAGCCACTTGCACCCCAGCCTTTGCGCCGAAGCGAGAATCAGGCCGTCCCAATAGGAAACCTGTGCCAGGTCCATCCAGTACCACGCCTGTTCAACCAAGGCCGCATTGATTCCTAATGGCTGCCACTGTCCAAAAATTCTTACCGCGTCTCGTGCCTCACCTGCCGACACTCCTGTCTTACGCACTGAGTTTGCGTAAAACTCATTGAGCACCTGCCAGCTAAGGCGCCCCGATCCGGTCTGCCAGAGGTAGTCAATCCACTTGTTGGCCATTGAGCGCTTGAGTGCGTCGCGGGCGTCGAAAGAATACAAGAGCAGATTGGTATCGGTGAACCAGCTATCTGCGGGCATTTGCTTCGTCCCGGGTCAAACGATTGGCCGCATCGATCTCCAGCCCGGGCAATGCCTTCCACCGGCGGTACGCATCTGCATAGTCGTCGCTTTGACGCATCTGTGCTTCCAGCATTTTGCCGATCAAACGGGATACGGATGTATTCTCTTCCGCCGCTCTGGTTCTTGCCCAATAGGCGACTTCTTCCGGCAAAGTCACTGTCACGTTTTTTAACACGAAAACAGTGTAACACGAAAACACGGGTTACCAGCGCTGGGTGTTGAACTTGCGCATTTCCGCAGCGCCCAAACGTCTGCTACCATTCCGTCATGCCCGCGCCACCTGATGGAGACATTACCTGTCTGCTCCATCGTGTTTCCGCCGGTGACAATTCAGCAGAATCGGACCTGATGGAGCACGTTTACAGGGACCTTCACCGCCTCGCCGCCAGCTACCTGCGCGGTGAACGGCAGGGACACACCTTGCAGCCCACCGCACTCGTCAACGAAGCCTACCTCAAACTCGTGGGCAGCAGCGTCCCTGAGTTTCAGAACCGTAACCATTTCTTCCGCCTCGCCGCCATCGTCATGCGCCGGATCCTGGTTGACCATGCAAGAGTCAAACGCGCGAAAAAAAGGGGCGGGGACGTCGTCAGAGTTCCGTTTGAAGATATCGTCCTTGGTATCCTCCCGGAACAGTTTGAAGTAATCCTCGACCTTGATCAAGCCTTGCAGCGGCTCAATGATCTCGACAGCCGCCAGGCTCAGGTAGTCGAAATGCGTTTTTTCGGCGGCCTTTCTGAAGACGAAATCGCCTCCGCTCTGGGCGTTTCCACCCGCACCGTAAAACGCGAGTGGACCGTTGCCAAAGCCTGGCTCCATGCCGAAATGTGCGCCTGAACCTTCCCCATCCGCTTTTCCAAAATAAATCCTTCTGAATCTGCCTGAAATCTGGCACAATTACTTCGAAGTACGCCCGCAAGTTGTTCGTGATGCGGCCCGGATAAAAGGTGAAATGACACCGCAGCGCTGGCAAATCGTGAACGAACTATTCCACGAATGCCTCCCTCTGGAGGCGAATGCCCGCCAGTGCCTGCTGGCTGAAAAAACCGATGACGCCGCCGTTCGTTCGGAAGTTTCCCGGCTCTTGCTAAATATTGACCAGGCCGGCGACCATTTTCTGACCACGCCCGATGTCGTTCGCCGCGCCTTTCGTGACTCGTCCATCCTGCAGCCCGGCGACACCCTCGGCGGGCGTTTCCGCATCGAACGCCTCATCGGCAGAGGAGGCATGGGTGAGGTTTATCAGGGCGTCGATACCGAACTCGGTGAACAACTCGCCATCAAGGTTCTGATGCTGCCACCCGGAGCCTCCCCCGAAGCCTCTGCCCGCTTTCGGCGCGAACTCCAGATCGCCCGCCGCGTCACCCATCCCAACGTTTGCCGGCTATTTGAAATCAACCGGCATACCTTCGACTGGGGTGAAGTCGAATACTTCACCATGGAATTGCTCGACGGTTTTACGTTGAGTGAGGCGCTTAAATCCCGGGGTCCGTTCGCCGTTGCTGATGCCCAGCCCATCCTGACCCAGATCCTCGCCGGTCTTGAAGCGGCACACTCGCTTGGCATCGTCCACCGTGATTTGAAACCTGGCAATATTATGCTGGTGCAGTCTGCCCGCCAGACCGGTCGTCTGGAAAAGTCCCAGCCCCGCGCGGTTCTTATGGATTTTGGCGTGGCCCGCGTGAATGACGATTCCATGAGCACCAGCCTCACCGGCACCGGCAACGTCATCGGCACTCTGGCTTATATTTCACCTGAGCAACTGACCGGCGGTGCGGTTTCTCCCCGAACGGACCTTTATGCGTTCGGCCTGATCTGGCACGAAATGCTCACCGGAATAAAGCCATTTCCCTCCGACACTGGTATTGCTGATGCCCTCAAACGCTTGAATCAGACCTGGAGCATGGGACCTGATGCCCACGTTCCGAAGCACTGGCGGCAGGCCATTGAACAATGCCTCGAACGCGACGCTGCGCACCGGCCAGAAGACGCACTGGCCCTTGTGGATGTTGTCGCCCGCCCGGAAGGTGAACGTTCCGTCACCCGTGATGTGTTCCGCGCGGTCCGTATTTACCGTCGCCGCCTGCTGGCCGTTGCTCTTGCCGCCGCTGTAGCCGGAATTCTGTTCGGCGGGACTTCGTTCATTGCTTCTACACGGAAGGCGGTGCGGCGCTGGACTTCGCCAGTCCCCCAGCTCCGCCATGTCGCCCTGCTTCCATTTGAAAGCGCACGCCCCGATGAAGTCGCCGGAATCGGAACCAGTCTGGCCGATTCAGTAGCCAGTCAGCTGATTCGCGCCGAGCCGCTCGATAAGGATTTCTGGCTGGTCTCCCCAGGCGATCTGCGGGCACAGGATGCAACCACGGCTGAAGCAGCGGCGAAGCTGTTTCCGGTCAACCTGATTCTGAAGGGTTCCATCGCGAGGGACTCGCGGAATTTTATAGTTACCACCCGGCTCGCGGATGCGAAAACGGGGCGAGAGATTCTTTCACGAGAAACGTTGGCGCCTGTGGATCAGCTTTTCCGCCTTTCAGGTTTGGTGGCCAATGAAATCTCGGATATGTTGCGGGTAAATCCGCCGCAGGGTGCGGAGTTGAACCCCGGAACCAGCGTCGCGGAGGCGTTCCGCGCGTATGAGGCAGGGCGCGCGGCGTTAACCGCCAGGAATCTCGAACAGACCGAAGTTGCTATTCAGAAATTCCAACTGGCAGTGGAACTGGATTCCAAATTCGCCAAGGGCTATGCGGCACTGGCGGATGCCTGGAACCGGAAATATGCTTTAACAAAAGACCCGGCTGCCGTGGAACTGGCTCAAACGAATGCTGACAGGGCTACTGAGCTCGACGCCGCCCTGCCCGAGGTACACAAGAGTCTGGCACTGGTACATTCAACGCGCGGACGTTACGATGCATCAATCATGGAGTTGAAGCGGGCGCAGGAACTCGATCCGGGTGACCCGGACACACAGGAACTCCTCGCCAATCGATACCGGTCCGTTGGCCGGGTTGCTGAAGCGGAATCCGCCTATGTCCGCGCCATCGCAATGCGTCCCAACGGCTGGAGTGCGCATAACTGGTTCGGTGCTTTTTACTACAGTCAGTCGCGGTATGCGGAGGCCGAGAGAGAGTTTCAAAAGGTTGTGGACATCCTGCCGACGCAGGCGATGGGTTTCAGCAACCTGGGTGGAGTGTTCGCCTCCACAGGCGATTGCGCACGAGCTGTTCCCGTTCTCCAGCGGGGGCTGTCAGTCCGGCCACTTGCGGCCATCTATTCCAATTTAGGCATTTGCCAGTATCAATTGCACCTTTACGAAGAGGCGGTCGCCAGTCTTGAGTCTGCCGTCCGGCTCGAACCGAAACAGCATCAGGCCTGGCGCAATCTGGGAGACACATTACAGATGATTCCAGGCAGACAGCAGGCATCCGTCGCCGCATTCCGGCAGGCACTGGCTGCGGCTGAAGGCCTCTTGAACGTCAACGAACACGATCAGCGGAACCTTGCGGGCGCGGCACTGTATGCGGCGAAGTTGGGCGAACGGGCAAATTCGAATGCCTTTCTGCGTCGAGCCGACCAGGCAGGCCAGACCGATACACGCAGCCAGTTTTGGCTGGCGATCACAGAAGAGTTGAACGGCAACCGTATGGGCGCAATCCGGCGGCTTGAACAGGCAATCAAGAGTGGGTTGCCCATCTGGGAAGTCAATTCTGCAACCGAACTGGCCATTCTCAGAGGCAGTTTGGACTATTCGAAAATCATTTCTCGTGCAAAGGATAAAAAACAGTGAATAGAAAAGTTCTTGGATTCAGTATCGCAGCCGCCCTCGGCATTACAGCAGGCACTTTTATTGTCTCGGCTCAGCAGAAAAAAACGGCTGCGACCAACGACATTCATGTGGTCTTGTCTGTGGATAACAACAACCATGTCACTCTCAAGTCAATCAAACCCAGCGGCAAATCGAGCGTTGACGCGAAGGGCAACCTCACCCTTAAAAAGGACGACGTGATGTACGCCGACGGGTCTGGGAGGAAGCCGGTGTACATCCGCTGGGAGAAAAAAGGGAAAGCGCACTCGGAGAAATTCAAAACACCCATGTGCGACGCAGGACAAACGATATCGCGCAACGCTAATGACGACGGAGCCGATGCCGACACTGACCGTAGCAGAACCTGTCTGGTAAAGGCAGCGTGCAGAACAGTTGGTTCCTGCAAATTCTCGTACGGCATCGACGGGGCTGATCCCGATGTGATCATTGAAAACGGTATTGAGCCGATCCTGGGCGAAAAGAAGAAATAGCGGCGGTCCGCTGGCATTATCTGCCGCGTCAATTGCGATTATCAGCCGCCATCAGGAAAACCACGGTCCGATGGCGGCCCTGACTTCGAGTTGGGCAGATTTACCTGACTTGTCCACCGTTAGATATACAGTAAACTATGTATATCTATGCAAGTAGCCAAATGGGGCAATAGTCTGGCCGTTCGCCTTCCATCCGCCGTCGTTACGTCACTCGACCTCAAACCCGGCGATCAAATCGAAATCCGGATAGCCGGTCCGCGCGAATTCGAAATCGGGCGCGACCGAAGCAGAGAAGACGTAATGGAACAGATTCGCCGCTCGCGTGTCACCCTGCCTCCAGGGTTCCGCTTCGACCGCGACGAAGCCAATGCCCGCTGAAGTCGCAGCAGCGCCGGAAAAGCCCTTTTTCGACAGCAATATCGTGATCTACGTGTTCGCCCGCGATGACTACCGCACCGAAATTGCGGAAAGACTTTTCCTCGCCGGCGGCGTGGTGGGTATCCAGACACTCAATGAATTTGCCAGCATAGCCCACCGCAAACTACACGTGGGCTGGCCTCAAATTCAAACGTGGATTTCACAAATCTGCCAGCTCTGCCCCGCGCCCGTTCCCATCACCCTCGACCTTCATCCAAAGGCTACCGCAATCGCAGCGCGTTACAAGGTCAGTTTTTACGACTCGCTCATGATTGCCGCAGCCCTCGAAGCATCTTGTAACATCCTCTATTCCGAGGATATGCAGGATGGTCAAATCATCGAAGGTTTAACCATTCGAAGCCCCTTCAAAACCTCAACCCCGAATTAACCGGCAAACTTCCTGCGCGGCCCGGTGCAGCGCAATCGTCTTTGAACTTCCCTCAGCCCGGGCCACAAAAGCCTTAGGCCCCGTCTCCCCCGCCAACAAATACTCAGGCCGCGGCAAACTATCACAGCTGTCGATGCGTTGCAGTTTAACAAGGTCTCCCCCGCCAACAAATACTCAGGCCGCGGCAAAGCCTGTCCCGCGCCAGCCTCTCCAGCGGGAGCATGATTTGAGGGGGGCCGCCGTATTTCGTACCGGGCCGGTATGTGTTTCACAATACAAATACTGGTGCAGTCAGAATTTGTAGACTGGTTGGCGGGTTCAGCAGTTGCGCGCAGCGCGCCGTCTTTCGAGCTGCCGGCGGCCCCACACAAGGAACGTCCCGGCACCAAGGAAGAGGAACCCGGTGGCAGGTTCCGGCGCGTCAGAGGGCGTGACGTCGAGGACCGCGACCGAGAACATCTGGAGACCCGCATTGCTGCCGTCGAAGTTAGTTACCGTGCCATTTGGAGTGATCTGATAAAGAGAGCCGTAGCCCTGGGCGAGCCAAATGTTGTTCTGGCTGTCGATGGCGAAGCTGTTGGGGTCCTGCCGGCGGCCACCGCCGAAGCTATTGGGGAGACCACTTTTGAAGATACCGAGATAGGTGCCATCCGGGCCCCATTCGTCGATTCTGGTGTTGCCGATCAGGCCAAAGAGGTCACCGTGGCTATCGAAGGCCAGTTGCGTCGGTTGCCCTGAGTAGGCACCAAACTGACCGAGATCCGAGCCGCTGGTCGAGTACTTTTCGATGCCCCCGGAATACAGGGCTGTGTAGAGGTTCCCGTCGGGGCCGATGGCGAGGCCACCGCTTCCAGCACTGATCAGATGGGCTGAACTGCCATCGGGCGAAACTTTCTCAATGCCAGCCGTGTTGGATTCCCGGACGAAAGCATTGCCGGAGGCGTCCTCCACGCTCTGGCTTTGGTTGTCTATCAAGACTGTCGGCTGCACGTAGTTCAGGCTGGTGCCCGCGGAACTGTAGCGATTGATGCCGCCATAGGCATCGGTCTCCCACAGATTGGGAACCGCCGTACCGTTTGGTCCGCTTGTCAGCCAGTCGCTGTTCCGGAGGCTCGCGGTCAGCAACGAGCGGGAACCGGCGATAAAGTTCCCGGACCCATCCTGCGAATAGGCATAGGTTGCGATGCCGCCATGCACGGAGTCAATCGCGTTCACAAGCAGGATTTCACCGGCCTGCGCGGCGGTTGCGGCACCGAAGAGCGCCAGCACGGTGGCCAGGCAGACGCCCAATCTGTATTTTTGGGCGGAGTAGCCAGGAATCTGCGGCATCGGGATATTATCAGGGTTCTTGGTCATGTCAAATTACCTCGTTAGATAGTGGGGCTTTTTTTTGCGGGGCCGGATCATGGGGCCCTGATTAGGAAACACAATCACGGCGTCAAATCGGCCAGGATAAATAAATTTTTTTTGCGGCATCGCCCGTAATCAGTCAAACTAAGGCCAAGAAATGGATGACACCGGTGAAGTGACTCGATACCTGCAGGCTTGGGCGGGCGGGGATGAAGAGGCCCTGCGGCAGGTGATGCCACTGGTGTATCAGGAACTGCGAAAGATCGCCCGGCGCGTGTGGCGCCGCCAGGACGGGGATAACACGCTGCAGCCGACTGCTCTCATCCATGAGGCTTATCTGAAGCTGGCGTCGGCCGGCATGGAGTTTCAAAATCGGAATCATTTTTACGCGGTGGCCTCCATGGCGATGCGGCAGGTGCTGGTGAATCATGCCAGAACGCAGATGGCGGGCAAGCGCGGGGGCGGTCAGGTGAAGATCTCGCTCGATGACGTGCAGGCGTCGGTCCAGAAGGAATCGGAGGAGGTGCTGGCGCTGCACGAATCGCTGGAGAGGCTGGAAACACTGGATTCCCGTAAGTGCCGGGTGGTCGAGTTCATTTACTTTGGCGGGTTCGGCATGGGGGAGACGGCCGAGGCGCTGGGGATATCCCCGCGTACGGTGACGAGAGAGTGGCAGGCGGCGCGGGTGTGGCTGGCGAAAGACCTTGGAGTCGGTGCCGATGAACAGTAAAGACTGGCAACTGGCCGAGCGAATCTATTTGGAAGTCTCGTCTTTGGAACCCAAGGAGCGGGCATCGCGGCTTGACCAGGCGTTCGGCAGTGGAGACCTCGCCGGAAGGACCGAACTACGGCGGGAACTGGAAGAAATACTGGCGGCAGACGATGGCACTGGAAGCTTTCTGCAGCAGCCGCCGGCGAATCTGGCCCAGGCGGCGCTGGACGCGACGAACGATGGTGCGCTCGTGCCTGATGCCATCGGACCTTACCGGATCTTGCGGGTATTGGGTGAGGGTGGTATGGGCACGGTATACCTCGCGGAGCAGGATTCGCCGCGAAGACCCGTTGCCCTCAAAGTCATTCGCGCAGGTTTTGCTACCGATGAGGTCCGCCGCCGGTTCCAGCTGGAAATCGAAGCCCTCGGCTGGCTGCAGCATCCGGGAATCGCCCGGATTTACAGCGCGGGAACTACGTCCCCGGTCAGCGGTGCGCAACCGTACTTTGCGATGGAGTATGTGGCCGGGAAACCTCTGCCGGCTTATGTGGCACAGCTTCCCGGCAGGCCGGGCGAAGGCGGCGCGGAACGGCCCCGGCTGGAACTATTTATCAGAATTTGCGATGCAGTGGCGCATGCGCACCAGCAGGGCATCATCCATCGGGACCTGAAACCGAACAACATATTGGTTGAGGATTCAGGACAGCCGAAGATTGTGGACTTCGGCGTAGCGCGGCTAACCGACAGCGACATCAGCGCAACCAGGCAAACCGACGCGGGGCAACTCATTGGAACGCTGGCGTACATGAGCCCGGAACAGGCACTGGGAGACCCGGCGGCTCTCGATACCCGAAGCGACGTGTATGCGCTGGGTGTGATTTTGTATCAACTGCTGGCGGGGCGCCTGCCCTACGACATCAACCGTTATGCGATTGCGGAAGCGGTGCGGGTGATCCGGGAGGAAGATCCCCGTCCCCTGAGCAGTATCAACCGCAGCTTTCGCGGAGATCTCGAAACGATTGTCGGCAAGGCGCTGGAGAAAGAGAAAGCGCGGCGGTATTCCACGGTCGGGGACATGACGGAGGACCTGCGACGGCACCTCCGCGCCGAACCGATTGTGGCGCGCCCGGCGAGCCTGGCGTACCGGGTCTCGAAGTTCTATGAGCGGAACCGGCTCCTCGTAGTGAGCACTCTCGCGATCATTTTGGCGTTGACCGCTGGCACGGTGTTGAGCGGGCTTCAGGCCCACCGGGCGAGGCTGGCGGAACGGTTGGCGCTGGAACAGAGCGACCGTGCCAACGCGGCGCAGAACAAGGCTGTGGAGCAGTCGGAAATCGCGCAGCGGGAACGGAATGTCGCGCTCGATCAGCAGAAAATTGCTGAGCGCGAGAAAGCCACCGCTGTGGGGGAGAAGCTGCGGGCCGATGAAGCGGCAGCGGAAGCCAGAGCCGTGAATTCATTCCTGTTGCGCGATCTGCTGGCGCAGGCCGACATCGCGAACCAACAGGCCGGTGACCGGCCCGACCCGGATTTAAAGGTGCGGACGGCTCTGGACCGGGCGGCTGCGAATTTGACGGGGCGCTTTACGGCGCAACCTTTGGTTGAGGCCGCCGTGCGGCGAACTCTGGGCGAGAGCTACGCCGGGCTGGCGCTGACTCCGGCGGCGCGAGGGCAGTTCGAGCGGGAACTCCAACTGCGGCTCAGCCATCAGGGGCTTTTGCATCCGGATACCATCGAGTGCCGAATTCGGCTGATCTGGCTGCGGCTTGCGGAAGGGAAATACGCGGAGGCTCATGCCGAGGCTCTGGAACTGGATCGAATGACGGTTCGGCGGGGTACCTTCAGCGAAGCCCTCCGCCTCGAAGTGCAACATCTGCTGGGGAGCACTTACATTCGCACGGGGAAGTTTCCGGCGGCTATTCAGCTTTACTCCGGGATGCTGGCAACGGTGCGGCGCACACACGCGGAAGAATCGGCCGAAGTGACGAATGCGATTTCAGCACTGGCTGCGGCGTACGAAGCGGACCGGCAGTTCCAGAAGGGAGCGGAGCAACTGGAACCATTGGTTGGCATCCTGCGGGCGCGTCTGGGGCCGGAGCATCCGGAAACACTGGCCGTGCGGATGCGGCTGGCGGGCGACCTCACGGAAATGAAGCAGTGGGATGAGGCCAGCCAGATTCTGCGTGAACTGGTTGGAACCTACGAGCGCCTGCGCGGCGCCGTGCACCCCGAGACGCTCGCGGCCATGAGTGCGCTGGGGGCTGTGCTGCGAACCTCGAATCATGCGGATGAAGGCCTGCTCCTCGCCAAAGAGGTCTATGAGCGCCGGCTCCGGACGCAGGGTGCCGACCATCCCGCCACCATCAACGCCATGAACAACGTCGCCAGCGCGTATTCCTATCTGCACGATTTCGATCAGGCGATCGGGCTAAGCCTTAAGGTGTATGCGGACAGGCGGCGTGTGTTGGGGCCGGAACACACCAGTACCCTGGTGGCCCTGATGAATATTGCGGTCAACTACGCCAAGATGAAAGATTTCGCCACCGCCGAGACGTGGTACCGGCAACTGTGGGAGATTTGCAAGACGCAGAAAGAGCCAATTTTTAACAACATCATCAGCGCCATGAACGGCACGCAGGGAATGATGTATCGGCAGGGAAAGTATGCCGAGTCCGAAGTACTGGAGAAAGAGATTGTAGAGTACCGGCGCAAGGTGAGAGAGTTTCAGCCGGAGAAAATTCTGCAGGAGGAGGTCATTCTGGCGGACATCTACTATCACGAGAAAAAGTTCGCGGAGGCCGGGCAACTGCTGGAGAATTGTCTGCGGAAGGAAAATGCGGAGAGGTTGCCGGCGATGTTCGTCTATGTTGCGGAGAGTCTGGAAGGCGGGATTCTGGCGCGGCGCGGGAAAGCGGCAGAAGCCTTGCCCTTTCTGCAGCGGGGGTACCAGGGCCTGGAAGCGGAGAGACCCCGGATTATTGAACTGGAACAGTACTACATTGACGAGGCAAAGGCTCGCCTGGCGAGAAAAGGCCTGGATTAACTCGCCTGCGTGCCGCAAAACGTGTTTCGCACCACCTGATCCGGTTGCGGGTGTAACGTTCCGCGCCTGAATGAGACTGGCAAGGTTTGGAGAGGACTGCCAGCAGATGTCCGAAGGGATGGGTTCTAATCATCCGAAACCCCTTCAAAACCTCAACCCCGAATTAACCGGCAAACTTCCTGAGCTGCCCGGTGCAGAGCAATCTTCTTTGAACTTCCCTCAGCCCAGGCTACAAAATCCTTACCCGCCCGAACCTCCATCCGAAACACCCGCGCATGCCCCGGCCCCGTCTCCCCCGCCAGCAAATACTCCGGCCGCGGCAAAGCCCGGTCCCGCGCCAGTCGCTCCAACTCCGTCCTGAAATCATGTGGCGGACCCGCCCCTGCCAACTCCGCCAGCACTCCGTCATCCGGCAGCACATACCGCTCCAGAATCACCCGCACCGCATCCGCCCCGCCATCCAGATAGACTGCCGCCAGCACAGCCTCAAACGCATTCACCAGCAACCGCTGCTTCCCGCGCCCGCCAGCCGTTTCTTCACCGCGGCCCAAATGCAAATGCCGGCCCAGCTCCAGACGGTTCGCCGCCTCCAGCAAATAATTGGCACTCACCAGATGATTTTTAAGTAAAGAAAGCCGGCCCTCGGAGTAGCCCGGAAAGCGATGAAAAAGCCACTCGCAAACCAGCCATCCCAGCACCGAATCGCCCAGGAACTCCAGGCGTTCATTATCAACAAGAGGAACTTCCGGGCCCGGCACCTGGCTCTCGTTCGCGCTCGAACTGTGTGTAACAGCCCGCGCCAGCAACACCCGATCACGGAAACAATACCCCAGCGCCTCTTCAAGCGCTTCCGGATCCGTCACTGGCACGGGACCGCCCAACTGCCTTATTTCGCTGCCTTCGCGCGGGCCTTGTCCGAAGCCGCAATCTTCTTGATCTGCTCGCTCGAATCAGGCGCAGCCGCTGCTTTGTCGAACCACGCAATCGCTTCGTCGTTCTTCTTCGCGGCCATCAGCGCACGACCCACCCGCAACATCAGAGCCGGATCCGGATCCAGCGCCAGACCCTTTTCGTAATCGGCAATCGCTTCATCAGTCTTCTTTTGAACATTGGCAATATTGCCCAGCGCCGTCCAGGCCTGTGCCGCCATACCGTTCTTTGAAGCAGTCCATTGCGCATCCGTCAGCGAGAAAAGCGCTGATTTCTGCGCCGTTCCCAGATGCTCCAGTCCCGACTTCGCACTCTTTTCCGCACGCGCCAGCTTCTCAGCTTTATCCAGATCAGTATCTTTTGTCTGAGCGGAAATAACGTTGGCAATCAAAATCTCTGCCGCGAAACTGGTCGGGTCCGCTTCCAGCGTTTCCTCTGCATAAACCACAGCTTTGGCCGCGTCACCTTTCTGCGAATAAGCATCGGCCGCCTGGAAGAGAGCGATGCTCTTGAAATCCGACTTCGGATACTTGGTCACCAGCGCATCCACTGCCGCGATCTTGTCGTCGGGCGTGGCGGCTTGAATCATCTTGTTGACCGCCTCCAGTTCCTGCTTCGATTTCGGTCCCGGACCAGCCGGAGCCTTCTTCTGGGCAAAAGCCGTTGAGGCGGCACAAAGGCAAATGGCGAGTAGCGCGGTATGTCTCATAAATGTTGATCTCCTGCTGAGCGTTTTCCGCTCATTTTTGAATATTTTTGGACTCGGTTTGGGCCGCTTGAATAGCAGCCTGCGATGCACCCTCAACCGCGAGGGCCTGCTGGTAAAACTTTTCCGCTTCTTCCGGTTCCGAAGATGCTTTCGATAAACGGGCGAGGTAAACGAAACTCCACGCTTTTGTCTGCGGATCCGGCGACGCAGTCAGCGTCTTTTCAAACAAACGAAAAGCCGCTTCGGGCTGCCGCTGCAAAACCGAAATCCGCGCAAGCCCGTACCACGCCTGCGCATGTTCCGCATTACTTCCCGCCTGCTCAAGGGCTTTCAGGTAAACCGGTCTTGCCTCTTCCAACTGGCGGTTGGCATAAAGCTCTTCCGCCTTCGCCAGCGACTTGCCGGATTCCGAAAGGTCCGGTGCCGGGGCCGCCACACTCACCTGCCGGGCGGCACGCACCAGCGGCGCAGCATCAAACTTCATCGCCTTTATGCGGATGGTTTCGCGCTTCACATCCATCTGCACGGCCATCTCTTCCATGAAAAACCGCATACCCTGCTGCTGCTTCTCAAAAACCACCAGCTGCTCAGCAAAGTAAGGCGTAAGCGCAAAGCCCTGTCCCGCCGCCTGCTGAACCTCGCCGGGGTTCCGGTCCAGCCTGCTCTCCACCGCTTTGATCAGACTCTCATTCGCCAGTAATACAAAGTCATTCTTAAACCCAAATTCCAGCGGCGTTTCCTGTACCAGATCTATCAGCGTCTGCTTCTGCTGCAGATCCATCCCGTACTTAATCACAATCGGATCCACCTGGTAGTGCAAATATGCATGACGGATGTCGAATAGGCGTGGTTCCTTCGAAGGGGTCACCACCACAAACGCATCATCTCCGTAATTTCTTGTCTGCACTTCCTGCGGAGCCCCCAGCAGGTCAATGAAGACACGAAAACGTCGCCCCAGATAGCCGCCCGAAGTTACTCTCAGGTAGCCTTCCACCTTGTTGATCGTCGAAATCAGCGGACCGTGATACTTCTCCATCTCCGTCTGAAATACCGGCTGCGAACGTTTCCACAAATCTTCCAGATTCGCCTGCCGGTAGAAACGCGCCAGCAGTGGAGCGAATTCCGTCAAAGCCAGCGCGTCCGGTGGAACATCCACATCCCGCGATCGCCACCCGAACTCGGGTGCTCCTGAAATCGACAGCGCAAAAGAAATGTATTGCGAAAGATCCTGCACGCCGGTCTTCTGCCGGTGCCTTTGATAGAAGCGTTTCAACTCCGGCAGCACCTGAATATTCTGCTTAGCCAGATACTCCCGCAGTTGCATCCGCAGCGGACTGTTGTCCGGCGACGTCAGCCCCTCGTCATACCCTGCGGCATTGATCGCAGCCAGCACCGCAAACAAATTCTCGTTCGCGTCGAGCTGGCTCGATTCAGCCGCCTGCAGCGGCGTGAAACTCACGAGGCAGAGCGCGACTGTACCCAAAACCGGGATGAAACGGGATAGCTTCAAAATGCTGGTGCCATTTTATCAGGGGTCAGGCTTTCAAACGAATTTCATTCGACCGCAGCCCCGTTCCGTCCGGCAGCGCACAGGTAACGCTTACCGCGTATTCAGTCTTCGCCTTCAACTCGTAAAACGAACCCACCGGAATATCCGTCTCTGTCGCATCGCCCGGACCCACGGAAATTTCCAGCCGTTCTTTACTCCGCTCCGGCCGCAGCAAACTCCGGCCATAAGGCGTTTGAGCCGCGACAATTTGCACCGCATAGAAATGCATCCAGCCTGGGATCACGAACGCCTGCGTCTCATTGCCGTTATTCTTCATCACCACCGAGACCGACGCCAGTTGTTCCGCATCATCCCGTGGAATCTCCCGCAACGAAAGCGCAAACCCCTGCACCGCCATACCCCACACCCGGTCGGTCATATTAATAGTGCGTGGCGGATCGCCCCGCAAAATTAACCCCATCTTCCCCAGAAAATCGATAAAACGGACCACCGCGCTCATTGCCACATTTCCTGCAAAACGCGGCCTGTCGACCCATCCGGCTCAGTCACACCGGCCATCGCAGCCAGCGTCGGCGCAATGTCATTCACCGCGATCTTCCCGTAATAGTGGCCCGGTTTAAGACCCGGTGCCATAAAGATCACCGGCACATGATTGTCGTAATTAAACGGCGAACCGTGCGTAGTCCCCGTTTTGTCGTAAAGGTAGTTCGGCTCTGCAATCACCAGCACATCCGCAGCGCGGCTGGGGTACATACCGTTACGCACTGCCACGCTCACAGAATCATCGATAACGCTGCCGCTGACAACCTCGGCGTTTGTATAAACGCGAAACACATGCTGAGTCGAACGCGCAGCCTCCGCCGCCGTCTGTTCCACCGCTGCCAGATTCAGTTTCTTCTCCTCAATGAGTCGCGTGTTCAGATACGCGGTCGGACCCAGTTTCGCCGTAATCCAGTCACCCAGACCATACCGCAACACCAGCGCATCATTCATGGCCTTCATCAAAACGTCGGTTGAGAGCCGGCCACCCGTCATGTGCCGCGCTTCATTCACTTCCGGCACCGGAGCCACCCCATGATCCGCCGTCAGCACAAATGCCACGTTGGCAAGGCCGACATTCGTATCGATGAAGTCCAGCAGCTTTCCTAACAGCCGGTCAGTGCGGATAGAAATGTCACGCACCTCAGGTGAATCCGGTCCCAGCGCATGGCCCACATAATCATTGGCGGAAAAGCTGACCGCCAGGACATCGGTCCCGGTGCCATGGCCCATCTTCTCTGCGATCAGAGCCTTTTCCGCAAACTCCTCAATGACTTCATTACCCCAGGGAGTCGCTTCGAATGAACTGCACGCCGGCACTTCAGCGGTGGCAGTCGCCGTAGTGCAGAAAGCTTTGCCCGAACCACTTACCGGCATCCACTGAGCGTTTTCTGCCCGCGCCGCCGGTTTTCCCGCATTGATCTGCTCCACCCAGGCTGGCAGTTGTTTCACATAGTAAGAGCTGGTCACCCAGTGCTTCGATTTGTCGTCAAACCAGTACGCCCCGTCCGCCATGTGCCCGGCAGGGAGAATCGCCGCCCGGTCTTTGATCGACACCCCGATTACCTTTGACCCCGGGTTCGACATCTTGATCTCATCCCCCACCGTACTCACCAGCATTCGGCGTGGCGATGAACCTTCAGCCTTCCGGCCCGCCCCCAGCAATTCCGTCTTCGGATCAGAAACACTGGTCACACGTGTTCCGCTCTCCCGCTCGAACCACTCATTGCTGACGATGCCGCTCAGGGCCGGCGTCGCCCCGCTCAGAAATGTGGAATGGCCCACCGCGGTAACGGTCGGGAAATGGACGTAGTGCGCATCATCAAAAACCGCGCCACGTTCCAGAATTGTCTTGAAACCCGCCGTGTAGTCTTTGCGAAAACGCAGCAGGTAATCGTAGCGAAACTGATCCACCACCACCGCAACGATTAGCTTCGGTTTTGTCGGCTCGGCCGCGCTTGCCGGGGCGCACACGAACAGGCTGTAACCCAACAGTAAAACTCCGGCAGAGAAGCGTTTCATGGTCTGTTTCATTATCGCCGACGCCCCTGTTATCCTTGTCTTCCCATGCGTCTGCTTACCTTTCGCCAGGCCGGGCTCGACCACGCCGGTGTCCTTACTCCCGCAGGCATAGCGTCCATTCCCGCTATCAACTCCACGCTCGGCCTTTGCCTTGCCGACAGTGTTCTCGCCATCATTCAACAGGACCTCCGCCACATCCCGGTCGAAGGCGTTTCCCTGCTGTCGCTCGATGCTGTGGAACTGCGATTGCCCTACGAAGTGCCTCCCAAGATCTGGTGCATCGGCCTGAATTACAAATCCCATGCCGAGGATATTGATGCCGTGCAGCCGGAAGAACCGGGCAGTTTCATGAAGCCCGCATCCTGTATGTTGCAACCGGGTGGCGAGATCCTGCTGCCGCCCCCGGACGTCTCAGACGATGTGGATGCTGAAGGCGAACTCGGCGTGATCATCGGACGGAGCTGCCGGTTCGTGCCTGCGGACAAAGCCGCCAATGTAATTTACGGCTATACGACCACCCTCGACCTCACCGCGCTCGACGTCCTGCGGAAGAACCCCCGCTACCTGACGCGCGCCAAAAGTATTGATACCTTCTTCAGTTTCGGCCCCGTCATCGTCACGGCGGATGAGGTTGCAGACCTTGATGCTCTCGAGGTCATCACCGAACATAACGGCGCAGTCCACTCCCGCGATTTCGTGCGCAACATGAAGACCCGGCCGCTTGATCTGGTGGCTTTCCACAGCAACTATTTCACCTTGCAGCCAGGCGACGTGATCTCAACCGGCTGCCCGAAAGGTGCCCGCATCAAACCCGGTGATTCGGTTCGTTCCCGCATAGATGGCATAGGAACTCTGAGCGCAACCGCCAAGGCCGGAGGCCGCCACCCATTCGGTTTCAACTAGGCAAATTCACGGTCAGAACCACGAATGACCGAAACGCGAACCATAATCAAAGATGAGACTGACCTCTGGTCTGCGTCGTCCTCCTGTTAAAGGTCCAGAAATTCCTCAACCGTCAACCCCGCCTGTTTAATGACCTAGGTCAGTGTGCGCCGCTTCAGATCCTTGCCATGCATCGGCAGCGTTACCCGCAAATCTTGCTTTTCGTGCTTCAGAATCTAGTGGCTGCCCGTAACGTGATGAACACTGAATCCAGCACGGGTGAGCGCCCGCAACACTTCCTTTGGCTTAAGAAATGGCAGGTGACTGCTCATGCCACTTCGGGCATGAGAACGCGGATTTCTTCCTTCACTGGTACGCAGTCAGCCGGAATCGGCAGGTGATTTTTGTACAGGCTCTCCAGGTAACCATGAATTGCTTCCTGCGCCATCTCACGCGCTTCTTCCAAAGTGTCGCCTTCCGTCACCAGGCCGGAAAGTGCCGGACACGTCACAACGAATCCGCCTTCTTCGGCCGGCTCAAACAGCACCGTATAGCTGTATTCCGTCGTGTGCAGCGCCATACTCCCGATCATACGTCTTCCGCGTGTATTAGCGATGCACCCCTCTGTGTTGCTAAGGAACCGAGGGCAGACAAGACCGCCCCCATGATTCGTCCCCCATCATTCCAGCGAATTGTAACGCTGGGGCGACTGGAACCGAGTCACCCTGGGCATGCCACTTCAGATCGCCGGCAGGGTCTCACCGCCGGTGGAATCCCTTCATTAACCAACTTGCCAAAATTAACCAGGCAGGTTAACGTAGCTTGTGGAAAAA
Organism: Terriglobia bacterium; assembly: GCA_025363475.1. GTDB lineage: Bacteria > Acidobacteriota > Terriglobia > Bryobacterales > Bryobacteraceae > BOG-234. Next base: position 22,203 of record JANYDS010000031.1, on the reverse strand, counting down.
CTAGCGCCGCACTGTAAGCTGGCGGTCGTCAAGACTATGCTTATGGCGGGTAAGGTCCGCACAACCGTTTCGGCGCTCGTCGGGGGCGCGTCGGTGCGGCACTCACGGCAAAAGACTTTTACAAGAGTATGACGACACATGCCGATCACCGCGTCTGGCAGGACGTCTACCGGCCGAAGACGCCGGCCGGCGAAGTGTATTTGAAGCTCACGGTCCTGGACGACGTGCTGATCGTGTCCTTTAAGGAGCTATAAATAAGGAGCTATAAAGAAATGAGCAATGCCATGAAATGCCCTTCTTGCGCAGAGCGGAAGCTTGTGCGCGACTCGCGCGATATTTCCTACACCTATAAAGGCGAAACACCCACGATTCCGGCCGTGCGCGGCGAGTTCTGCCCGGCCTGCGGGGACAGCGTCCTCGGCGCGACGGAATCGAAACGGGTCAGCGCGGTGATGCTGGAGTTCAACAAGCAGGTGAACGCCTCCATTGTCGATCCCGGCTTCATCGCGCGTGTCCGCAAGAAACTCGCGCTTGACAAGCGGCAGGCGGCCTCAATCTTCGGCGGAGGCACCAATGCGTTTTCGCGCTACGAGAACGGGAAGACCAAGCCGCCCCTCGCGTTGGTGAAACTCCTCATGGTGCTCGACCGGCCCCCCAATCTATTGACCGAAGTCCGGGCAGGGTAATAGCGGGAGGCGTTCAACCACGTGGGAACCGAGGGACAGACGAGACCGTCCGCATCATTTTCGCAACCCGATGCCCTGAACCTTCTGAAGGCGCTCTCCTGTTCATCCCGGAAAGGGTTCCATCCCCGGTCTCCTCAGGTGGGCCAAATCAAATGCGCGAACTCAAAAGTTAACGGGCGGAGTGCCCGCTGGCAAATATGCCTTCGTCGAAATCTGGTTGCGCGTGTTGTAGGAACGTTCTGTTGCCCGTGCTGTTCTGCACCACGGTCTTTCTGGCGACGCCTAAGGGACAATCTTGTCTGTCCCTCGGTTCCGTCCCTCGGTTCCTCGGTTCCCTCCCTCGGTTCCATCGCCAAGCAACTCGGGGTTAAGCCGCACCTCGGTTACCTGAAATTGTCGACTGTACGGAAAATTCCTAAACAACTGTTCCTCATTTGATGTCCTGAAGCGCATGCATTCGGGTTTGATTCAGGGTTGAGATTGCCAACAAAACAAGGGTTCGTTTCTTTTGGGTTGTTAACCTGACTTTCGCACCTGGGGCCTAAATGGAAAGATAAGTGTCCTGGAATGAGTAAAGGGCAGGCGAAGGTCTTCACCACAAAAGTACCGCTGATTGAGGTTAAAGAGCGAAGGCGGGCTGGGGTGCCAGCACAGGTTGCAGAACGTGGGACTTGATGCGCGGCGGAGGTTGAACAGGCAGGCTAACCCTCGGCTAACCAGCAATCTGGCCCCAGGCTCGTATTCCTGGGCCGTTGCGTTCGCCGCGGCTATCGAAATCAAAATGGGAACAATTGCCTTGGCGTCACCCAGCTTGAGTAGTCGTTGGTGCACCGGAGGAGGAGAGTCGATCTCGTCATAGTTGACAACACGAAATTCTCGGATCACCTGATCGCGTAAAGAGAGTTTCCTCATCGGCAGCACTGGCAAGGAGAAAGGGTGCAACGATCAGAAACTGAGTAGTCTGGTTTTCATTTCAAGTACCTCATTGCGAAAATGTCGCGGTCAGGGTCTTGTCCAACCCTCTATTCCCAATCCATTATCAACTTCTTCGAGCCCGGTTGAATTCCCAACCGCATGGCATCTCGGACCCGGTCGCGTCATCATTACATATCCGCTGACAGGTCTGCGCTCGGCCCGCGTCAGTGATGCTTGGCGCCCAGAGCCGACAACGATGAGCGCCAAGCGGTTAATCGCCAAAACGTCCAACCGGAAGTCACACGCCTTCAAAATATCGCCATCCCACTGAAAAATAAGGGCCGGAATCCTTCCACTGGCAATTCCCCAGAAGCTTTCCCCCAAGACACATGCTATGGTCCAGTCAGAAATTCGGGCTCCCCGGCATGCCGGACTCCCAACGATCTTTGAAAATCGCATATCTTGACAGCGCGCCGAGCCAGCGCCATAAACCCGCACCGGAGGCGAAGGACCAACGGACCATCAGCTTCCGGGGCACACCCGCCGATCCCAAAGAAATCGCAAAATGCACACCGAACCCGGCGAAGTGATTGAAAACAGGATACCGGCAGCGAAATGGAACCCAAGGATGAACCCACCGAAACCCGACAAAAACCCGGGAAAACCCGACTCGAACCCGGAATCACAGCCGAAGAGGCCCGCATGGTTGCCCTCCCCGGCTGCGCAAAAGGAGCCAGCATCAAACCCGCCGATTCCATTCGTTCCCGCATTCACCCTCTGCCGCCTCCATTAACTTCGATTAATCCATTGCTACACTGAAAAAGTGAATGCGAGCCTGAAGCGATTCATACTCTGGGATTATCCGCGCGGCGGCTGGCAGTTTGACGTCATCTGCATCGCCATCATCCTCTTCGTATTCGCCACCCCCCGGCAATGGTTCCGCGACCAGCCACGCATCCCGCACGCCAGCCAAATCACCTCCCTCTCCACCCAGGGCGAAGCCGTTTTCTGGATCGAAACCGAACTGGTCGCACCCATTCCCGAAGCCGAACGCCTCGACAAACTGGGCAAACTGCTCACCACCCGAACCGGCAAACCGCAGGACCTGATCCGTATCGCCCCCATCTTCGATTCTGAACAGGAAGTGAAAGGCTACATGGCCTTCGCCCGACCGTAAATTTTTGCAATGCTCCGTATCCTGCCAGCCTTGTCCCGCCGTCGTTTAATTGTGGCTTCCAACGGAAAACACGTGAGCAAACTCCTGACTCTGACCCTGGCTCTGAGCATTCCGCTCGCAGCCCAGTCACTCAGCGTCGTTATGGCCCGTATCGACAAGACTGCCCCGCAGTTCAAATCCATGACTGCATATATCAAGCGCACCGTTCACACCGCCATCGTCAACGATGAAACCACCGAAAGTGGCACCATCAAGTTCAAGCGCGAAAAGGCCGGCGACACCCGCGCCCTGATCGCTTTCACCGGCCCCGACGCCAAGTCCGTCGCCTTCGACGGCGCCAGCGTCAGCCTTTACTATCCAAAGATCAAAACCGTTCAGATCTACAACGTGGGCGATAAGCGCGGGCTCATCGACCAGTTTCTGTTGCTCGGTTTCGGTGCCACCAGCGCGGAACTGCAGACAGCCTACGAAATCACCTGGGTGGGCCTCGAAAATATAGCTGGTAAACCGGCCAACCATCTCCAGTTGATTCCCAAATCCAAAGAAGCCCTGCAGCGCCTCAAAAAGGCCGACTTATGGATTGACGCCGAAACCGGTGCCCCGGTCCAGCAGCGTTTTGTTACCTCGGCGAGCGGAGACTTTATGCTGGTCACCTACACCTCAATGAAGGCGAATGCCCCCCTCTCTGACGGGGCGCTCAAGCTCACTTACCCGAAAGGCGTTCAGATCGAACGCCCACAGCTATAGACCAGCCTGCCCATGAAACCGGCGACTCAGAGACTTGCATACCTCGACTGGGTAAGGGGCCTGGCAGCTATAGTCATGCTTCAGGGACACGTCTTCGACTCATTCATTCGTAAGGACTTGCGCGACGGCGGCCCATTCACTGTTTCCCAGTTCGTTGGCGGTATGCCCCCGGCTGTATTCCTGTTCCTTCTGGGCGTAACCTTCGCCTTTCTGATGGATAGCCAGGAGCGCAAACAGATCCAGCCGCTTGCGCGCTGGGGTTCTGCCATCAAGCGTTCAGGCTTCCTCTTCGCCGCTGCTTTCCTGTTCCGCCTGCAGCTTTGGGCCTTCGCCTTCGGCAAGAGCCCGCGGTCCGATCTGTTCAAGGTCGACATCCTGAACTGCATGGGCCTGGCGATTCTAATTCTGTCGATCATGGCGGTTTTCAAAACGACGGAAAGAATCCGGCTGTGCGCCGTACTGGGCTTCGCCATCGCCGCCGCCGGGCCCCTGGTTTCGAGTCTCGATTCCCCCTCGGTTCCCGCCCTGTTTCACGCTTACTTCATACCCGATCACGCCTCGTTTGGTTTTTTCCCCTGGGCGGCATTTGTCGCCTTCGGTATGTCTGCCGGCAGCGTTCTGAGGGTAGTGAAATTTGAAGACATTGCCGTCAGCATGCAGTGGTTCGCCTGGGGTGGGTTAGCTCTCTCATTCAGTGCCTATGCCCTCTCGTTCCTGCCCGCGTCCATCTACCCCAATTCCGATTTCTGGCTGAACCATCCCGCGCTGATTCTGATCAAGCTGGGTGTCGTGTTGATGCTGGTATCGTTCGCCTGGCTCTGGAATCTGCAAATGCCTGAAGGCAGTTTCAGCTGGGTCCGTCAGATGGGCCTTGCCAGTCTGCTGGTCTACTGGGTTCACGTGGAACTGATCTACGGCAGTGCGTTCTGGATATTGAAAGACAGTCTAACCGTAGGTCAAACCGCAATCGCAGCAGTTCTGACCATCTTCCTGATGCTAGGCCTCTCAATACTCAAAACTAACTGGGCCCTCAAAAAATCCGGGCCAAATCCGTGGCGAAATCCGCGCGAATCCATGACAGCGGAGAAACGGCGAGGCCTTATCCCCCAATGAACCCCAGTCATTCTCCTGCGCCTGTTGTCGGCGTGACGCCGTTGACCTTTCGTTTCGCCAAACTACTGCGCAGGCCGTGAACTACCCTTCTTAGGCCCGGCCGCTTTCCGCACTTCCGCAAAATATTGCTGCACATACGCCTGCAAACCGACAGGAATCTCGTCCCGCGTAACATCTCCATCCGTCTGCCCATGGGCCGCATTGCTCTTCCCATATGCCGTATGTAACTGCTGATTACCAGACTGCACTTCCACCGTGGTCTCACCCGATACCGCAGCCGAACGCTTGCCAATAATCTCGCTGATCTTGCCCATCGCCTTCAGCTGTTCCGCAGCTTTAACGTCTTTAATGCCATCCTCAGCACCAATGCCGCTGCCTTCCTGCTGCTGCCGCTGACTCGAGGCCGAATTCTCCTTGCCCTGGCCCTTCTGCCCGCCCATCGCATCGCCATCCGGATCCGTCTGGTCCGATTCAGCCCCATCCTTCTCCGGCGTACCCTGGCCCGCATCACCCTTCTTGCCGCTCTTCTGCGGTTCACTGTTCGACGGCTTCTGGTTCGGCGACGGCTGGTCTGGCCCGCCCGGCTGCGGCTTCGATTTCGACATCAAACTCGACACCGCTTCCTTCAGCTTCGAAATCAGGCTCTCCTGTTTCGCATCGGCCTTGTTCGATGTCCCCTTCTGATTCTGGTCACCCTGCGAAGCGCTCGAACCCTCGCCATCCTTGGCCTCCCCGCTGCTCTTGTCCGCGCCATCAATCGGGTCGCCACCCTTGGAATCCTCACCCTGCTTGCCGTCCTTGCCCGCAGCGGCTTTGTCACTCTCGTTTCCGAGGCTCGATTTGCCGTCCGCTCCATTCGGCTTCTTCAGCGCCTGCTCCACCGCTTTATCCAGCGCATCCGGATCACCGGGAACCGGACCGTCATCCGCCGGCTTCAGCCCCAGCCGTTCCAGCATCTGTTCCGCCTGCTGAGTCCACGAACCCGGAGGCGTATTCGCGGCCATCTGCTTCTTCGTCGCCTTCGCCGCCTGATCTTCAAACAGCACTTCCGTCAGTGGACGGCTCAGATCCAGCGCCCCGGCGCGAAAACGCAGCGCAACCAGAACCGAAGCCACCAGACACAGTGCGGCCATCACATAAACCGCGCGGGGGAAAGTAAACGGAATCGCTGTCTCCAGATTCACCGAACCGGCAACTACTTCAGCCTGAGCCCGTTGCGATTCCAGAAACTCCGCCGATCCGGTCTTGACGCCAGTACCGTCGGAATAATGAAACGCAGTCGAAAGAGTATCGTGCAGACTCGCGTTTTCATCCAGCCGGACTGCCGTTTCATATCTGCCCGGAGCACGCTTCCGCACCTGCCAGATGCCAACCCCAATACCGGCGGCGGCAGGAATAATAACCGTCCACCATTGGAAAAATCGCGTGCCCAGAACCAGCATCAGCGCAAGTCCGCCCGCCGTAACAGCGGCAGCGAATGCAAATTGCCCCAGTGCTTCATTAAGGAAGAAGCGCCTCTGCCCGCGACGTATCAGTTCCTGGACCATATGCCCCTCTCGCCCAATTACGATTCTAGATTATCCACTATGCGTTCTGCTCCCGCCGTACTCCACGTGACTCCACTTAGTACCACTGGTACGCGTTCTCTCGGAAAGGTAAGAAATCCCTTAATAAAACCCACTGGGTTTCTGTATAGTGATAACTAATGTCGTCGGGGTTGAAGTTTCAGCCGGGTCGTATCGGGTCGTTCGCGCTTATCTCCCTCGCCGGGTTGTGGCTCAGTGGATTGCTGCAATCCGCCTCTGCGGAACCGCGCTGGATCAAAGCCCGTCTTACGCCCTTCGAATCTATTAGTGATGATGGCCGCCGCCCCGCCACTCAGGCCCTCAGCCAGTTCGCTCAGTTCAGCTTCGCCCTCGGTACGATCCTCGGCAAACCCGACCTCCGGCTAGACCCGCCGCTCCGCATCATCGTCTTTAAGAGCGCACAGGAAATGCAGACCCAATGCGGCGCAGCTCTGCACCAGGGCCGCGATCGCCTGATGGCTTGCACCACCGCCGAAGGCCAGCTTCCTCAAAGCCTGCTCCGTGAGTTCACCCGCATCCTGCTCGAAAACAACTTCGCCGCCATGCCCCCGGACATCGAGCGAGGCCTCGAAACATTCTTCAGCACCGTGCAGTCCACCGCGGTTCATGTCACCTGGGGGACTCCGCCGCCGCCCTCGGAACGCACCCGCGAATGGGCGCTCCTGCATCGCATCATCACCCAGCCCGACTATTCCGGCAAAGCAAAGGTCTATCTGCACAACCTGGCATCGGGCATGGAAAAAAGCGCAGCCAGCCGCAATGCCTTCGCCGAAGAAGGGCCGAAATTCGACGCCGCTGTGGATCAGTACTACGCCGCCGGAGTCTTCGCTGCAAGCGCTGCGCCCAGCCGCCCGCTGAATCCGGACCGTGACTTCAACACCACGTCGCTCACCTCTGATGAAGGCGCGCTCGCGCGGGCAGACCTGCTCACGCCGTCGTCCGAAGCCGCCTACAAGGCCCTCATCGCTTCCGGTAAACAGATCGTTCAATCCGATGAGGGCCTCGGGATTCTCGCGATGCGCAAAGGAGACGACGCACTGGCTCGCAGCTACGTCGAGAACGCCCGCCAGGCTGGCACTAAAAATTTCGCCATGCTCACCGAGTATGCCGCCCGTGAACCGAATCCGGACCACGCCGCTGTGCTCCTGAAAGAAGCCCTGACACTCGACCCCAAATACGCCCTCGCCCACTGGGTGCTTGGAGAGAAAGTTTCCGAACCCGCCCGTCGCATGGCAGAGTGGAAACAAGCAGTAGCTCTTGCCCCGCGCAACCATGAATGGCTCGCGAAATACGCCGAACTCTGCACCAGTCTGAAACTGTATGACGAAGCAGGTCGCGCCTGGATGGCCGCATCCCTGGCCGCGCCCGACGTTCAGCACCGCGAACAGTACCTGACTGCCCGGAGCCAGATCTCGCAGGTCCGCCTCAGTTTGGAAGACAGTGAGCGGCGCAAAGGCGCCGACGCCAAACTCAAAGAACTGAACGAACTGAAAGCCAAAGCCCGCGCCGATCTGTCTGCGCTTGAAGCCCGCGCCAACACCAGGCCCATGTCCGCTGCGGAAATGAAAAATACAGTGGACTGGTTCGATCAGGATGCCGACCAGCGCGTGACGGGAACTCTGGTGCGGATCGATTGCACAGGCAAGAGACTCCTGCTCAATATCAAAGACGACGAAGGGAAAACCCAGGCGATTCTGGTTGTTGATCCCGCGCAACTCGTCGTCCAGGGCGGCGCAATCAACCTCGCCTGCGGCGTGCAGAAACCACGCAAAGTCACCGTGGGCTACAAAGTCCCCAAAAATCTTCCGAAAGGCCTTGCCGGCGAAGCGACGGGGCTGGAACTCAACTAGTGACAAGCCGAAAGATCATCGCTGTCCTGTGTGCAAATCGAGCCGAAGCAGAACTCGCCATTCGACACGCGAAAAGTGGTTCCAGCCTGCCAATCTGGGTCTATTGTCAAAATGAAGGACTGACGCCCGTGTCCGGAAATCCCGCCTGCGAACGCTGGTTCTCCGGCAACGAACTAACCGAATTCCGCAAAGCATTAAGCTCTGTCTGGGTAGCGCTATCCATCGTCGCATGGACTGGAAAGGGTAACCCCGCAGCCTTCAAACTGCTCCCGTTCACTTGCCCCCCGTTCCGGATACTCATCATGAATGAGGTGGGAGACTTCTTTTCTGCACACTCGTTCGTGACTGCGGAGCATCTGAAACGGCGCCTCCGCGATACCGCTGTCGCAGGCTTTCGCGGTGCCCGTAATTGCATAGCCGATGCTGCTGGCCTGACGTGGTCGCTTCTTTACCGCGGAGGTCAGCGAGTTCGTGACCTGGTCGGCTTGGCTCGGTCGCTAGGCTGGCGAACCAGTGAACGGGCTTTGGATCTAGTCGGTCTCGCTGGGTCACTTGCCTGGCGTGCAGGTGAACACGTGGCCGATATGGTCCGCCTGGCCTGGGCACTCCTGTATCAGCTCCGTCTGCGAACCGGGGAAAGGCTTTCCGGCCTCGGCCTCTGGTCCCGCGAATTCCTGCTTTCCGGGCTTGCCTTTCTGGCACGTCTGACTCCCCCCATTTCCATTCAAACCGTCCGCAATCTGAACGGTCGCCGTTCCCTGCTGCTGCATCTGGATACGGCTCGTGACGCCACTTTTATCGAAGTGTCCATACCCGCCAGAGGCTGGGCCGGCGCGGATATTGAACGCGCACTCTCCCACTCCCGCGCCACCTTCGTCGTCTTCCGCTGGAGGGGTGAGCAGCGCAGCGCCCTGAAACTCATACACACAGCCATCGCGGAAAACGCCTTTGCCGTTGCCCTCCAGTTTGCGCATTCTGACTGGCGGGAACGCGTGGTCCCCAAGCATCCTTTCCGCAGCCTGCAGCCTGATGAAATTACCGAAGTCGCCGCGCCTTTTTCCAGCCTGTTAGTCATCCGTCGGGACGCGCTTCTCCAGCTTGGCTGTCCACAAGCGCTCACCTGGGGTGCGGCGCTGATGCTCCTGTTTCACCAGTCTTCCGCTGCCGGATTCAGAAGCCTGGTCGTCGGCAACGAAGCAGCCGTGCCTGATGAACCGGCCATGGTTCTCGAAGACGCGGAATTCGCCTTCCGGGCCGCGCGCTCCGAGACACTGATGCACCTCGGGCCGCAGAATCCTCACTCTCTTCGCGGCAACATAGCCTGGTCTCCGGTCCACCAGAAGCCTTTCCGAGGCAAACAGCGTGTGCTGATCGTCTCGCCCTACCTGCCATTTCCGCTGTCGCATGGCGGTGCGGTCCGCATCTATAACCTTTGCCGTGAACTCGCCGGCGAATTTGATTTCATCCTCGCCAGTTTCCGTGAATCCGGCGAGACGGTTCACTACGAAAAGCTTCACGAAGTCTTCCGTGAGGTTTACGTCGTAGATGCCGATGAGAAGCAGACAGACCCGGCCGTGCCCGCACAAGTCGCCGAATACCGCAACACCGCCATGAGTGCGCTCATCCGCCATTTCTGCCTCGAACATCTGGTTGATATGGTGCAACTCGAATACACCCAGATGGCTGAATTTCGCAATGATACCGGTGCCATCCCCGTGGTGCTGGTGGAACACGACATCACCTTCACGCTGCACCGCCAGCTGGCTGAACTGAACCACGATCTGGGGGTCCGCCGCGAGTATGAACGATGGCTGGCCTTTGAACGCGAGGCCCTGCAGTGTTCCAATACCGTGTGGACCATGTCAGGTCATGACCGCGAAATCGCCGTCACTTTCGGGGCCACACGGGGGCGCACTCAGGTGATTCCGAATGGTGTGGATCTGCGGCATTTCCAGCCGGAGCCAGCGCCACCCGGGCCCCCCACAGTGCTGTTCGTCGGATCATTCCGCCATCTGCCCAATCTGCTGGCTTTCGCGGAACTCAGGGAAAAGGTGATGCCGGAAGTATGGCGCATTTGCCCAGATACAATGCTCAGTGTAATCGCCGGTCCCCACTACGAGCGAGCCACTGAAGGCAGGGAACACCTGCTGTTGCCGGACCCGCGTATTCAAATCCAGGGCTTTGTCGCCGATGTGCGTCCGGCCTATGCCGAAGCCACGGTGGTGGCAATTCCGCTGCCAGTCTCCGCCGGCACCAACATCAAATTGATGGAAGCCATGGCGTGTGGGCGCGTTGTGGTCAGCACCCCGGCAGGTTGCCGCGGTCTCGGCCTCACCCATGGCCACGAACTTATGATTGCGGAACTTGGGGACGGCTTCGCTGAAGCTGTAATTGAGTTGCTGGCGAATGCTCGCTTGCGGACTTTCATCGCCGCTGAAGCCCGTAACACCGCCCAGCGGCGTTTCGGCTGGGATTCCATTGCCCGCGAAGCTCTGGAGTCGTATTCTTCAGTGCTTTCCACAGGTATCCCCGTGGCATCCCGCAGCGATGCAGCCGATTAGCGGCGCTGGTAAACTGGTTTGTAGTGGCAGCAGCCGAGCTGGAAATTAAACCCTCCGCAGTGATGCGCATGCGTGTGGTGGCCGTGATTCTGGCCGCCATAGCCATCGCCGTTCAGCTAATGTACCTGCTGATCGGGGGCGGTGGCGATCTGTTCGCCCAGCGCACCACCATAACCAGCTACATGCCCGACGCCACAGGACTCTCGTCTGAGTCCGAAGTCCGCCTGAGCGGCATCCGCATTGGTACTGTCCAGAGTGTTGCGATGTCCGGCAAGCTTGACCTGCAGCGCCCCATCCGCGTGGACCTGCGCATACTCAAACGCTACCTCAAAAGCATCCCGGTCGATTCCCATACATCCATCAGCAGCGACACACTGGTGGGCTGGGCGTTCGTCGATATCACCGAAGGCAAGAGTCCCGCGACAGTGCCCGAATTGGGCGTGATCGAAAGCGAACCCTACCAGGACGCGGCGGCCCGCGCGAATATGATCAAGGTGCTCACCGACACGCTCACACAGGTGGATCAAATGCTCATTGAGATTTCCTCGGCTGAAACCAAGGTCGGACAGTTCATCGTGGGTTCCTCCGCCTACGACAACGCGCTCGCGAAAATCAGTGGCTTCGACAAAGCCATGGCCCAGTTCCTTTCGGCTGACAGCCCGGCGAATCAGATCCTGTTTTCTCCGAAGCTCTACGATCAGATTCACAAGACCGTGACTGAGACTGACAAGGCGCTGGCAGCTATCCAAAACGGCGAGGGCACAGCAGGCCATCTGTTCACCAGCGATGAGCAGTATGACTCGCTGGTGCGCCAGATGAAGGGGCTGCGGACTTCGCTGGCAGACGCAAATGCCAGCACGATGCTGCATGACGACGCTTCTTACCGCCGTATCGTGAAGGCAATTGCCGCCACCGATGCCGCGATTGAATCGCTGAACCACGGCGGCGGCAGGGCCTCAGAGTTGCTGTCGAACCCGCAGCTTTATGAATCGCTGAATGGTTCCGTGCGCGGACTCGGCGAAATGCTGAAAAATCTGCAGCAGAACCCGCGCAAGTATCTGCGCATCAAGTACTAACTACTTCCCGAGCCACTCTTCCAGATTCTGTTTCTGAGCCCCCGTGGCATCAGGCCTCAGTTCCAGTTGCCAGCGTTTCGGCTCTTCACCAAGTGTCAGGTCGAAGCGCTGCAACTGCTCACGCCGTGCTACCAGGATGGAGACTTTGTCGCCCACCCGGTAGCTATCAAGCCGCGTTGTCAGCTGGTCCGCGCGCACGCGAAATTCGCCGATTGCAACAATCTCATCATCCACACTCAACCCGGCCTCGAAAGCCGGTGTCTCACGCGGTACACGGGTGATAACCAGTCGCCCGTTATCGGTCCGTGTGACTACCCCCAGCCAGGCCTTTTTGGGTGCGTTGACAACTGCCGGAGCCGCCGCTTTGAACCGCAGCCCGAACCATTCAAGGGCCTCGGTGTAATCCATCTCTTCGGTCGATTCCACATTGCGCGCGAAGAAACTGCGCAGCGGCGTCCCCGCGACCTCTTCGGCTGTTGCCTTGAACTGTTCGGGGGTGAAGCCGTGTTCACCGGAGAAACGCGAGAACGCCAGCCGCATCAGATCGTCCAGTGACTTCGCGCCCGCGGTGGCCTGTCGGATCTTCGCGTCGAGCAGCCACCCCACCAGCGCGCCCTTCGTGTAATAGCTGATGGATGTGTTGTCCGAGTTTTCGTCCGGCCGGTAGTATTTGATCCACGCGTCTTCTGACGCCTGTTCCGCCGTCTGCACCAGCCGACCGGGTGTAGCCTGCAGCGAGGCGATCATGCTCGAAAGCGAACCGCTGGAAACCGGCGTGTCCGTGCCCAGATATTCGGCTTGGGTAGAAAGCGCGATGCGTTTTACCGTCAGTCCTGAATAGTAATCGGTAAAGCCTTCCGACACCCACAGGCTTTTTGTCGGGTTCTCGTTTTCGTAGTCGAACGGACCCAGTTCCACGGGCCGCAGGCGCTTCACGTTCCAGGCGTGGAAGTATTCATGAGCCACAAGGTCCAGCCACTTCACATAACCGGGCCGCGTGCTGGTGGCCCAGCGGTTCGTCATCATACAGACGGAATTCTTGTGTTCCAGACCGCCGCCTGATTCCGTGATCAGGTTGAGAAATACGTACTTTTTATAAGGCAGGGAACCCCACATTTCGCGGTAGCGCCGCACGATTTTTTCGACGTCCGAAACCGAGCGCAAACCGTCCCAAACGCCCGCTTCGCCCTGATTTACGAGGAAATGCGGAATGCCATCCACTTCAAATTTATGCACAGCGGGATTGCCTGCCACGATGGGCGAATCGACCAGTGTGTCGTAGTCGGGCGCGAGATAATGATGGGCAACGCCATCGGGCGCTTCGGGCAGGCCGGTCATGCTGGCCTTCCACGCGGCGGGCAACACGAGTTGCACGTCATGTGGCCGGTTCAGTCCACCCACCAGCGACACGAACGTGGGCGCACCGTTGAGCAGCGCAAAGCCGTCTTCCACCCAGTTGGTTCGCACCGACATTTCGCGGCCATAGACTTTGTAGGCGAAGTGAATTTCCGCCGCGCCGCCCGTCTCTACACGCCACCGGTTCTTGCGCGACTTGGCGAACGCCAGTCGCTTGCCGGAGCCGTCTGTCACCGTGATGTCTTCCATATTGCGCGCGTATTCCCGCACCAGATAAGAGCCGGGAGTCCAGACCGGCATGAAGATCTCCGGGGTTGCCTCACCCGCCACCGGTATCACCGCCTCAATCGATAGGTAGTGCGTTTGAGGGGCAGGGAAGCGGACGGTGTAATGGATCGGATTCATATTCTGGGCGCAGAGCATGGCGGGCAGCGATGCGCACAGAATCGCGGCACTTCGTACACAAAGTGATTGAAACGATCCGGTGTGGTGGTTTTCAGCCATGGCGGTAACTTTCATGATAACTGGAACTCCATGCGAATCTAAGGGTTGGACTTTGGAATTCGGCTTGCCCTTATGCTGGCAACGGTGGCCCTTATGAAACAAGTACTTCTGGTTACGATCTGGTTGGCGACGGCGGCTGCATTCGCGCAGTCCCCGGATGTTCCCGATGGTCCCGGCCAGCCGGTGGCCCGCTTGAGCATTGCGGGTGCGGACGTTTCGGTGCGCCACGGCGGTTCCGGGGAATGGTCTGCCGCTCTATTGAACGCACCATTGCTGGCTGGTGATGCGGTTTCGACGGGTCGCGGCGGCCGCGCTGAACTGCAACTGGACGGGGGCAATTTCGTCCGTATCGGCAACGATACGGAAGTGCGGATCTCCGAGTTTGAAAACGGCCACGTGCAGTTGCAGCTGGCGCGCGGCATTGTGACTTATCGCGTATTGCGGGATACGAATCTCGACGTGGAAATCAGTACGCCGTCAGTTGCCGTGAATCCACTGCGGCAGAGCGCGGTGCGGGTAGAGATGATGCCCGATGGGACTACCGAAACGTCAGTTCGCCGTGGTGAAGCGGAAGTCTCTTCACAACGCGGCACCGAACGCCTTCGCGAAGGCCGGATGCTGGACCCTGACTTTCAAAATGTCGCGTCGCGCGGGCGCGATTCGTGGGATGGCTGGAACGATGACCGGGACCGCTACTTGCTGGCTGCTCAGTCCACACGTTATGTGAGTCCCGATGTATTTGGCGCGGAAGATCTCGACGCTTACGGGCGCTGGGACAATGACCCTTCCTATGGTGATGTCTGGACGCCCGTGGTTTCCGCAGGCTGGTCTCCCTACCAGAATGGCCAGTGGGTTTGGCAGGAGTTTTACGGCTGGACTTGGGTGGAAAGCAGCCCGTGGGGCTGGGCTCCATTTCATTATGGTTCCTGGTACCGCCGGGCCGGGTTTGGCTGGAGCTGGTTCCCCGGGCGTCGTTCAGAACGCACCTGGTGGAGGCCTGGCATGGTGGCTTTCATTGGCTTTGGGGATGGGTTTTCGAATGTAGGCTGGGTGCCGCTCGCTCCGTTTGAACGTTATCGTCCCTGGTATGGGGCGGGGCGCGGGTATCGTAACGGTGTGAGCGCCAGTATCGCAGGGTCGTTTCGTAACGCTTCGTTTGCAACCTCGGTGAGCCGGGGGGATTTTGAGCGCGGAATGTTCCGCAATCATGCGGGCGTTTCCGGTGCGCAACTGCAGCGCGGGTCAGTTGTGCAGGGTGCTTTGCCGATGACGCATACAAACCCGGTTGGCGTGGTTCGAGATAATAGCGGCAATCAGCGATTCTATAGTCGGAACAGCCCGCAGGTGGAACGCCCGGACAGACAAGTACGTGATCAGCAAGCCACTGGTTGGAGCCGGTTTGGTGCTCCATCCGGGCCGCAACTGCAGCCCCAGCATGAGCGAATACAGCAGCCTGAGCGTGAGCGGACACAACAGCCCCAGCGTGAGCAGCGAATACAGCAGCCCCAGCGTGAGCGAATACAGCAGGATCGCGCCGACGTTCCTTCCAGTTGGAGCCGGTTCGGGACGCCTGTCCGGGACAACCCTGGCCGTGATAGTCAGAGGCAGCCGCAGATGCCGTCTGCACCGCAGGTTGAACGGCCGTCATTTGCTCCGCAGCAACGTCAGCCTGCGTCTGACCGTGGCGGCTTCGCCCGTCCGTCCCGCAGCCTCGATGTTGCCCCGCCGTTGATCCGTCAGCGCGACGCGTCGCCTTCGAGGCAGCCCATGGACCGTGGCGGTGAGCGCCAGCGCGGCGGGCCTGCACGGGACACACCGGATAACCGCAAGTAGCCGGTTTGCACGGGCGGATGTTACACTGGGTTACGTTTCACTCATTGCGGCGGCTGTAGCTCAGCTGGTAGTAGCGCCAGATTGTGGTTCTGGATGTCGTGGGTTCAAGCCCCACCAGCCGCCCCAAAACTAGTGATCGCGAAATGCGCTGGTTGCGAGCATTAGTAGCGCTCAGCAAATCGGCAGCGTAGAATAAAAACGGATGAACTCCGCCCTTCAGCAGTTCCTTTCCCTCGCGTTGCCGATCATGGTCACCCTGGTCGCTACAATCTGGATTGCGCAATGGTCTCAGAACAACCGCTTTGATGACATGGGCAAGCGGTTCGAAGATCTGGACAAACGTTTTGATGACTTGAAGTCCGATATGAACCGGCGCTTCGACCGGGTTGAAACAAAGCTCGACGCCATGATGAGCGGCTGGTCCGGCTCGAGGACCGCGCTTCACTCCTTCGCCGTTAATTAGGTAAGGAGTTCGATCCCCGGAAAATCCTGTAAGTCCCCAAATGCAAATTTTATTGGCGGAAGACAATGACGCTGACGTCTATCTGGTGAGGGAAGCGCTCACTGCCTGTGGTATTCCCTTCGAACTTTCCGTTGTTGATGATGGGGCCAAAGCTATCGAATTCCTCGCCAGCGCTGTCCCCGATCTGCTATTGCTCGACCTGAATCTGCCCAGGCGAAGTGGCTTGGAAATTCTCGATTTTCTGCGTGCCAGCCTGCGGTGCGCCGCGATCCCGGTGATTTTATTAACTTCGTCTGATTCGCCGCAGGACCGCGCGCGCGTCGCTGACCTGAGCGTGGTGCACTACTTTCGCAAGCCTTCCGATTTCGATGAATTCATGCGGCTGGGCGATTTGGTTGCCGGGCTTTGCCGTTAGGGCCGGGCGGCTTCCAGCATCTTGCGCAGATCGGGGTCAGGGTTGCCGGCATAGTCGGCTGCGAACGCGCGAAGTACGCGGCGGGCGAGCTGGCGGTCGGTGGAATCCACCGGTGCTTTTGCCGCTGCTGCGAGCTTGTCCATTCTTATCTTCAGCGCATCAATACTATCCTGCTTTTGAAACGGGTTGCCCAACTGGTCGGCATAGTTTGAGAGCTCACCGTAGAACTGTGTCTCATGCATCTGGTCGATGGCAATTTTGGTTTGTGCGTCGCGCAGTTCTTTGGTGTTTTCGAGAGCGGCTGCTGCGGCGGCAAACGCCTTCACGTCGCGCAAACCCTCAAAATCTGCGACCAGAGATTTGTTCTCGCGGAATGATTCGTCCTTGTCCTGAATCGCCGGGAGCCTGGCTTTGCGCGCGGCGAAACTGGCATCAATGAGAGTGTTGTCTTTTGCTCGCAGCCCCGATTTCATGGCCTGAAGTTCCATCCATTCGAGCGCTTCCACGGCCAGGCTGGAAGGCAGCCAGGTGTGGTCTCCGACGAAGATCTGCAGGCGATGCGGTGAGGCCAGCATGCGATCAAACTTGCGCATTTCCTGGTAATTGAAATCCTCGGTTCCGGCAGTTCCAAAGACCTTGAAATCGAGTGACGTATCGCTGCCCATGGGACGCGCGAACCCGGCACTGGAAGCGATCACACCGGCGAAAGTTTTGCTGGTCAGCGCGAGATCAAGCGCAAACCGTGAGCCACCGGACTGCCCGGCTGCGTACATCCGTTTGGGGTCAATCGAAAAGCGGGTGGCGACTTCTTCCATAAGAGCTTTGGCCGCATTCTGACTTACCTGAGCGGGGCCGTTGCGCGAGTTGTTGGAACCGACGACAACGTAGCCGAATTTGTCCGCCGCGTCCTGAAAACGCTCGACCGGAGTGCGACCGCGACCGCGCGCATCAAACGCCAGAATTACGCTCCACTTCTTATCCGGAGAATAATTCTTCGGCAGATAGAGCGCGTAGCTTTGCGTAGCATCGGCCTTGCATTTGACGTCATCCAGAATCTGACCTTTGGGAAGATCCTGAGCCAGCGCTGAAACGGTCAGCAAGGCGGCGGTAAACACGGCAAACGGAAGCGAACGCAGCATGCCGTTTATTAAATCATGCCGCGCGTCAATTCATCTTGAGGGCGTTTTTCAGAAACGCAAAACGGTCAACCCATTCATCAATACGTTTCGACGTGGGTTTGCCTGCTCCATGCCCGGCGCGGGTTTCGATACGGATCAGGATTGGGGCCGGACCTTCCTGCGCCTGTTGCAGCGTGGCTGCGTATTTGAGGCTGTGGCCGGGCATCACACGGTCGTCATGATCCGACGTTGTGATCAGCGTCGGGGGATATTTTGCGCCCTGTTTAATGTTGTGCAGGGGCGAGTAGGTGCGCAGCACCTTGTAATCCGCCGCGTTTTCCGGAGTGCCGTATTCGCCCACCCACTGCGTGCCGTAGCCGAATTTGTGGAAGCGAAGCATATCCATGACGCCGACGGCGGGCATCGCCGCACCGAATAGTTCCGGCCGCTGATTGAGCACCGCGCCTACCAGCAGGCCTCCGTTGCTGCCCCCGTAGATGGCGAGTTTCGGCGTGGAGGTGTACTTGTTCGCGATCAGCCATTCGCCGGCGGCGATGAAATCATCAAACACGTTCTGCTTTTTATCGCGCATGCCCGCCTGGTGCCAGGCTTCGCCGTATTCGGAACCGCCGCGTAAGTTGGCGTTCGCGAAAATACCACCCATCGACATCCATTCGACATAGGCCGGGCTGAAGGCAGGAGTCTCAGCGACGTTGAAGCCGCCATAACCGTAGAGCATAGTGGGGTTCTGGCCGTCGAGCTTGATGCCTTTCTTGTATGCGAGGAACATGGGGATCTTCGTGCCGTCCTTGCTGGGGTAGAAGACTTGTTTCGTTTCGTAGGCAGAAGCGTCGAAGGCGACTTTACTCTGGCGGAAAATGGCGCTCTTGCCTGTGTTGAGATCGAGCCGGTAGAGGGTAGGCGGATTGGTGAAGCCGGCAAAGCTGTAGAACGCTTCGGTGTCATGGAGGCCTGCGGGCGACCAGGTGGCGGAACCGAGGCCGGGCATTTCCACTTCGCTGACCGGCTTGCCATCAAGGCTGACGATGCGTGCGGCGGCGTGGGCGTCTTTCATGTAACCGAGCAGGAACTTGCCGTTGACCAGTTGTACGGTGTCGAGCGCGTCGGCATTCTCCGGCACGATTTCCTTCCAGTGCGCGCGGTTGGGAGTTTTCAGGTCAAGGGCGATGACGCGGCCGCGGGGGGCTTTGTCATTGGTTTGCAGATAGAGCAGTGACCCGGTGGCCGCGACGGGAGAGTAAGCGGCTTCCAGTTTGCCGATGAGGGGTATGACTTGGGGTGTGACTTGGGACGCGGGCCCGGCAGTATCAAGATACGAAAGCATGGTCTTGCCGGGGTCACCCGTATAGATGGTGATGATGATGTAACTGCTGCCTTCGAGGGCGGTGGGCGTGAGGCCCCAGGCGGGCTGATCCGGGCGCTGATAAATGAGCTTGTCGGCGGCTTGCGGGTCGCCCAGCTTGTGGAAGTAAACCTTCTGGTCGAGCGCGGCTACGGTGAGGACCTTGTCTGCGGGTGGTTCGGCGTAGCGGGAGTAATAGAAGCCTTTGCCATCAACGGTCCAGGCGGGGCCGCCGTCTTTGGTCCACTTTATGGAATCGGTGGTGTCTTTGCCTGTGGCCACATCGCGCACGTGCCATTCGTTCCAGTCTGAACCGGCTTGGGCGACGGCATAGGCGTAGAGTTTTCCATCCCAGCTTACGGATGCCCCGCTGAGGGCGGCGGTGCCATCGGCCCGGTAGGTGTTGGGGTCCAGCAGGACGCGCGGAGTGCCGTTGAGGGAATCCATGGCGAAGACTACGCTCTGGTTTTGCAGACCCGTGTTGTGGGTGTAGAAGTAGTGGTTGCCGGCTTTATAGAGGCCCGTGAATTTCTCGTAATTCCAAAGCCCGGTGAGCTGGCTTTTGATGGCTTCGCGACCGGGGATTTTGCTGAGCCAGGAGGCTGTAAGGGTGTTTTCCTGATCGACCCACTTCTGCGTGGGCGCGGCGTCTGCATTTTCCAGACCGCGATACGGGTCTGTGATTTTAGTGCCGTGGAAATCGTCGGTTTGATTGCCTTTGGGCGCCGGTGGATATTGCAGGCGTGCGGCGGTTTGGGCGAATACGACGAGTGCGGAACCAGCCAGCAGGGAGAGCAGAAGCATGTTTTTCAAGTGGAAACCCCTTCCTTGTTATTTTAGCTGCTGAAGAGGCGTCTGGCGGGGATTGTCAGCCGATATCAAGTGCCGCCATGAGTGCTTCTTCCACGGCGCTCAACAGTCCCGGAGGCAGGATGCCCATTCTTTTCGTGAGCTTGGCGCGATCGAGTGTCGTCACTTGATGGCATACGGCAAAGCAGGTCTTCGGGAAACCCGGGGTGCCGCCGGGGATTTCGACAACAGTCAGGCTTCTTTGGCCCTGCAGCGCGGAGGTCGAGATCGGAACAACGATGACTGACCGCCACGAAGGCGTCTGGTTAAATCCATCGTGGGAAATCACGACAACCGGACTTCGTCCGGTCTGTTCAGATCCGGATCGCGGAACCAGATCAGCCCAATAAACCTCTCCCCGCTTCATTTCGATGTCTTACCTGCCTTCAACATATGTTCGATGCCGGCAGATTCAAGGTCAGTACCCAAATCGAAGCTTGAACCGGCCATTTCCGCTGCATAGGTCGCGATTGCGGTGTGCCTGGCTGCTCGCAATTGATGTCGCAGCCACAGGTCTATGGCCTCTCTGGCTAAGATCGTAGCCGGCACCTGAGTCCGCTCCGCTTCAGCCCTGAGTTGGCTGTAGGTCTGTTCCGGCAGGGGAAGATGGAAATTTTTCATGTTGACCTCGACCCCAGTATGCCATAAAAACATGGCAGCTTATCGTGGCACATGATTGATGGCCCGTTCGGGGCCAAACCTCCGCCGGGTCGGTCTCCACCGGCTGCCAGTTAAGCAGTACCGCTAATAAAGAGGCCCGTGAATTTCTCGTAATTCCAGAGCGCGGTGAGTTGCGTTTTGATGGCTTCGCGGCCCGGGATTTTGCTGAGCAAGGAGGCTGTAAGGGTGCTTTCCTTATCGACCCACTTCTGCGTGGG
This sequence comes from Terriglobia bacterium, assembly GCA_025363475.1. Lineage (GTDB taxonomy): Bacteria > Acidobacteriota > Terriglobia > Bryobacterales > Bryobacteraceae > BOG-234. The sequence continues at coordinate 1,713 of JANYDS010000031.1, read as the reverse complement.
CACGGCGTCTGCATTTTCCAGACCGCGACACGGGTCTGTGATTTTAGTGCCTTGGAAATCGTCGGTTTGATTGCCTTTGGGTGCCGGTGGATATTGCAGGCGTGCGGCGGTTTTGGCGAATACGACGAGTGCGGAACCAGCCGGCAGGGAGAGCTGAAGCACGTTTTTCAAGTGGAAACCCCTTCCTCTATTTACGCTCGAACGCGTTCCCGTTCCAGCCGCTCTGCAAGAAACACTTTTAGCAGCGACTGGTACGGAACATCGCGTCGGTTCGCCAGAATCTTCAGGTCTTCAATCATCGAGACCGGCAGACGCAGAGAAATAGTGCGCAGCGATGGCTTTAGATTGGGAAAGCGGCGCGGCACAGCCGTTTTCCAGTCCACATACGCTGTTGAGTCGTGTGTCGCCCAGAATTTACTTTCATCGTCTTCCGAACAGAATTCCGGAATCGCCTTCAGACTATTGCGTGTCTCTCTGCGCGCCATAAATTCCCCGCTCCTTTCTGTTCATTTCCCGAACTGAAATGATTCGAATCACACTCCCGCGAATTGTGAACGCGGCAAACAGGAGTTGGCCGCGACCAGTTTGCCCCAGCGCGAAAAATCGTTTTTCTGAATTCGAATGACCGATATCGCTGCGGACGATGAGCGGTTCATGAAAGAAAATATCCTCCGCGTCTTCCGGAGTGACTCGGTGTTGTTCCCAATTTTTGTGGATGTTCGCGTCATCCCAGCCAAAGCCTGTACAGTCATCGAGCGGGTGGTGCCGCTCAGCCATGTTTTGAGTATACGATACACATATACAGCAGGTCACCCGACCTCGACAAGAACAAGACACTCGGGGTCTCCCAGTGTCGGTGTCACTGCGCCATCCCGCTTACCACCGACCATGCCAGCCGTTTGCAATGCCCGCGCACAAAAACAACGAGGAACGACGAAAATGAGGATGTTCCGACAAACCGCGATGCTGGCGCAGAAGTCTTTTTACTCGATATCAGTGGTACCCACCAAGGTCTCGATTTTCATCAACTGCTTCAGCACCTTCGCTTCCGGCTGACGACGCGTCAAAGGTCTATAGAAGACAGTCTCGAAGAACTGCCACCAACGGCGTCCGTTGGCATAACTGGGTGCCGACCTTTTCGAGGTTTTGTCTACCCCCAGACAGCGCAACTTGCCATCGCAAGCCGCCAGTCCGGTCATCCCGCGCAGGCACTGGGCAGCGCGGCACAGTTAGTAAATCATCGGGGCGATCAGCTGGACCCAACTCGAATAACGGCGCGCATTCCGTTTTCGCTTTGTGTTCCCTCTACCGCAACTCAAAACTTCTGCCGCAGAACCAGCTTCAGCATCTGACTGAAAATGCTGCGTCCTCTTCCGCGCTCAGCTCTGACCACCCCGTCTGACTGGCTTCGTTCCAATTTCGACAAGAATGATTTCGAACCACTCTTGTCCAAATTAGATTCGAGCCACTGACGCGGGGTGGTAAATGGTGGGCGGAGCGGTGAGGGAGGAATTAGGTGGAAGCTCGCGTTAGGTTGGAGTTGGGTTCCGGCAGGGACCAAAACCAACAAAGGGAGTTTCCACCATGAATCGAGTATGCAGCATCTTCAGTCAGATCCTGAAGATGATCCCGCGGCAGGAGTTTGAAGTTGCGGTAAAGGATCACAAGGCCGAGCGGCACGCCCGCGGTTTTTCGAGTTGGGCGCAGATGATC
>JANYDS010000030.1 GCA_025363475.1 Terriglobia bacterium | reverse complement strand
GGATCGCCTCCTCGGCGACCTTCGCCTTCAGGCTGGGCGGATGACTCTTTCTCGTTTTTGGCATTGACTCTCCTTCATTTTCAATGCCGCCTTTCCTGTCTAAGAAGCGGTCCTTTTTTTGTCCAGGTTTTGGGGTTTATTCCACAGTTAAACAAGAACGCTTCCGGCGCGCTCTCCATCCCTAACATCTGCGCTCCATCCTTAACCATCTGGTGCAAATGTGGAAACTGATCTTGTCCCAGCAAGATCATATTTCCCATGGCCGTCGCCCTAAACGCGAGCGCAGAAAACAACAGGAAAAGAACAAAACATCCGCCGTAAAAAGCGAACACAAGGAGTGTCGGGAGCAATGACTTGCCTGCGTAGGCTGCGTTCCTCAATCCATAAAAACTGCCGGCCCATAACAGCGCACCAATGACACACAAGCACAGGCTTAAGATATTTTTTTGTTCTACAATTCTGGATAGTCTTTTCCATGCTCTAGTGTCCTAAAATTGTAAATTTTTCCGTGAAATCGCTGGATTTTCCCGGGGATGAGACTGGCATCAGTCAGGCTACGCCGTCCTGGCAAATTAGTCAACTCAGCGCGGACATATCGCGGTTACACAGTGAGCCCACAGCATGGCCCTGTGGATGTAGCGGCTGAGCATGGAACGCCCTCTGTTTGCCCTCTGTTAACCTTGCCTACAGTGGAGCTTTCATTGATTAAACTACTCGCATTCACCGCACTCATAACCATCACGCTCATTGCTGCAACCGGCAACAGGCAAAAATCCGAGAACCCGCTCAGCCCCGGTACCGATACCGCTATCAAACTGGGCACACATACAGTAACTGTGGAATACAGTGCTCCGTCAGCGCGCGGACGCAGAGTGGAAGGCGGTCTGATTCCCTACGGCCAGTGGTACCGCCTGGGCGCTGATGAAGCAACTACCCTCACCACCGACGCGGATATAAAAATTGGTGGATTGCTGGTCCCGAAAGGCGTGCATACGCTTTTCCTGCTGGCCACGAAAACGTCATGGAAGCTGATTGTGAACAACCAGAAAGGGCAATGGGGCCTCGACTACGATCCGAAGCAGGATCTGGGCCGGATAGATATGAAACTGACCAAACTGCCTGCTCCGGTTGAAAAATTCAAGATGACTCTCACCAGTAGCGGCGCAAAGGCTGGCACGCTCGCCATTGAATGGGGCACTACCAGGGCAGAGGCACCGATTGTTATCGAGTAGGACAATGGATCACTTTCTGATGCTGGCTATGGTCGGCCTCACTTTCGTCAAACTTGCACAAGCTGGTTCGCCGGTGGGTGGGGCTCCTGAAATTGATCCATCATCCGGCGCGGCTGCGATTGCCGCTCTGGCTGGCACAATCCTCGTGATTAGGGCACGCCGGAAACGTTAACTGTGGCCGTCAAACGGCCGTCCGCAATGTAAAACCGGACATAGGTTCGCGACAACTGTTTACGGGCGTGCGATCAGGTCTCTGAATCAACTCTGGTAGCCGCAACCCAACCCCAAAAACAGGCGTCTTTTAGCTGAGGTACAATTGCAGGTGGATTCATCCTGTCGGGGACACAATTTATATGGCTGCTAACGGGTTCCGCTTTTCATCGTATTGGGTTTCGCCGTTTGTAGTCTCGGCCCTCGGCCTGGCCGTCATTCTCGCTCTGCCTGCAGTTTCACAAAAACGCGAAACCGTGGCAAAGCCGCTCTCGGAGAAAGACCGCAAGAAGAAGGAAGCGAAACTCCGTAAAGAGCTGGAAACGCCCTTCAAGAAATGGCTGAACGAAGATGTCGGCTACATCATCACCGACGAAGAACGCAAAGCCTTCAAGGTTCTGAATACCGACGAGGAACGCGAGCAGTTCATTGAACAGTTCTGGCTGCGCCGCGACCCCTCCCCGGACACGCAGGAAAACGAATATAAGGAAGAGCACTACCGCCGTATCGCGTATTCGAACGAGCGCTTTGCTTCCGGCATTCCCGGCTGGCGGACTGACCGCGGCCGTATCTATATTGCTTACGGCCCGCCGGATGAAATCGATTCGCACCCCTCAGGCGGCAGCTACAACCGGCCCCAGGCGGAAGGCGGCGGGACTACCTCCACCTATCCTTTTGAAGACTGGCGCTATCGCTATATCGAAGGTCTGGGCAACGACATCAATATTGAATTTGTTGATACGACCATGAGCGGCGAATACCGCATGACGATGGATCCGTCAGAAAAAGACGCTCTGCTCTACGTTCCGGGCGCGGGTCTTACCCAGGCAGAAGAACTGGGACTTTCTGACAAGTCCGCACGTTTTTCACGCACCGATGGAACTCACCTCGGCAACGGCGTCGCGGGAAGCCTGCCCGTGAGTTATGGCGAGTTCGAACGCCTGAATCAGTTTGCCAAACTGCAGTCGCCCCCGCCCATCAAGTTTAAAGATCTGGAAGCGGTGGTCAGCACGCGCATCACTTACAACATTCTGCCGATGCTGGTTCGCGTGGATTATGTGCGCGTCACGGAAAGCTCGGTTCTGGCCAACATCACCGTGCAGTTTGAAAACCACGATCTGCAGTTCCAGGCCAAGGACGGAGTTCAGAAGTCTGTTGTGAATCTGTTCGGTCGTGTCAGCACCATGACCCGCCGCCCGGTGACTACCTTTGAAAAACCGCTGGAGATTAACGCTCCGAACGACATGCTGCAGAAGTATGCGCAGCAGCGGTCTATCTACCAGCAGTCAGTGCCGCTCTCGCCTGGCCGTTACCGCCTGAACATTGTGGCGAAAGATACTGTCGCGGGCAACATGAATAATTACGAAGTGGCGCTCGATGTTCCTCACTTTGAAGAAGAGAGACTGGCATCGAGCAGCCTGATCCTGGCCGACACCATCGAAAAGCTACCCACGCGCAGCATCGGCGGGGGGATGTTCTCCATCGGCGATACGAAGGTTCGTCCCCGTGTGGGCGAGAAATTCGCACGCGGCGAGAAGATGGGGATTTATCTTCAGGTTTATAACTTCACGCCGGATGAAAAGACCCACAAGCCGTCGGGTTCCATCGACTACGAGATTGTGAAAGCGGGCACGACGGAGAAGGTTCTGGAATTCTCTGAAGATCTGTCCAGGATTCCCAACTCGTCATCCAGCCAGGTGACCGTTGAAAAGCTGCTGCCTTTGCAATCCCTGGCCGCAGGCAACTATACTCTCAGAGTTAAAGCTGTTGACCGGAACGCGAATCAGAACGTCCTGCAGCAGTCTAATTTTTCCGTCGCGGAAACGCTGGAAGGGCGCGCGAGACAGTAACCAGAAGCAGGAGGCACATGAGAGGCACAGAGGCGAAAAACCCGTTGCGGTTGCTGCCCGTGGCAAGGCTGAAAGCTTTGCCCCAGCTTTGTGTGTCTGTACTCTGCGTGTCTGTGCTTCTTTTGCCTCAGGCGCAGGCAGCCACTGCGATTCATTTTTCGGGTGAGATGGGGGGGCTGGTCACGGATGTGACAGGCAAACCGCAACCCGGGGCCATCGTAATCCTGTTGAACAAGCAGGACCACGTGCTGCTCAAAGTGGCCACGGATACTTTTGGTGCCTTTCAGTTCAGCGAACTGCTGCCCGACTTATATTCGGTGCAGGTTTCGCTTTCCAGTTTCATTCCCGCAGTCCGGGAACGCATTCAGATTCGCGCGGGTATGCGCAGTCTGCTGGCCATCAATCTCTCTCGCGTGTTTAGTTCGGTCCAGCTGATTTCCATGACACCGCTGCCGGGTGGCTTGATGAATGACAACTGGAAATGGGCCGTGCGCGCAAATAATGCTTCGCGCCCCATCCTGCGCGTACTTCCGGCTGAGCGTCGGGTACAGCAAACAGCGGATCCGCGTGAACCGGTGTTCAGTGATTCTCGCGGCATGATTCGCGTCTCGGCCAGTGACGGCGCAAAAACCACCAGTTCCGGCGAAGCTGATCTGGGAACACAATTCGCTTTCGCCACATCAGTTTATGGCGGCAACCATATAGAAGTGGCTGGCGATCTGGGCATGGCTCAGATGGCAGGCGGCACGCAATCGGCCGCATTCCGCACTACATTCAGCCGCGATATGGCGGGTGCCAGACCCTCTGTTTCCGTGACCATGCGCCAGTTCTACATGCCCATGCGCATGGGTCAGGGTGGCCCCGGCGACACTGCCCTGCCAGCCCTGAAAACGCTGGGAATCAACTTCAGCGATAAAGCGCGCATTACCGATACGACGGATCTGGAGTACGGGTTTGAACTGAACAGCGTATCGTTCATCAACCGCATTCAATACTTCAGCCCCTACGCCAAGCTCACCCGTAATTTGCAAAACGGACGGATCGATTTCACCTGGACATCGGGCAACGCCCGCCCGGAACTGGGCATGAACGGCAGCGATACCAATGCCGATCTGCAACGCAATCTGGCGGCCCTCTCTACCCTGCCCCGCGTGAGCCTTACCGGCGGCCAGCCCCATATCCAGCGCGGCTCCGACTATGAACTGAGCGTGACCCAGCGTGATGGTTCGCGCGAATACAGCGCTTCTGTTTATTACGATGACGTCTCTAATACTACGCTGACCATCGCCTCGCCGCAGGCCGACCTTTTCCCCGGCGACATCGTGCCCGATCTTTTCTCGGGCAGTGCTTTGTTCAATGCGGGCCGGTTCCGCACCCTGAGCTACAACGCTTCCGTGACGCAGGATCTGGGGCAGCACTATAAGATGACGCTGATCTACGGCGCGCCTGGGGTGCTGGATCCGCGTTCCTCGCAAATTGGCGGAACTTCTGCCGCGGAATTCCGTAATTTGATGGAGACCACGCGCAGGCAGGCCGCTACGCTGCGCGCATCAGGAACGGTAAAATGCACCGGAACCCGCTTTGTCGCGAGCTATCAGTGGACGAATTACAAATCGGCCGTACCCGGACCGCTGTTTGCCACGCAATCGGCGAGACCGGAACCCGGCCTGAACGTGATGGTACGGCAACCGATGCCCGCCATTCCGGGAATCCCGGGACGCGTAGAGGCCTCCGCCGAACTGCGCAACCTGCTGGCTCAGGGCTATCTGCCGCTCACCACGGCGGGCGGCCAACAACTTCTGCTCGTAAATACGCCGCGCATTCTGCGCGGAGGACTGGCTTTTATTTTCTAATGAAGACTCTTTTAACCCTCTCTGCCCTCAGTCTCTGCGGGGTCGTTTCGGCTGTTGCCGCCGATACCGCGCCTGCTATCACGTTCAACAAGCACATCGCGCCCATCATCTATAACAACTGCGCCTCATGCCACCGTCCCGGTGAAGCGGCCCCGTTCAACCTGCTGTCTTATCAGGACGCGATGAAGAAAGGCAAGCTGATCGCGGCGGTTACCAAGTCGCGCTATATGCCCCCGTGGAAGGCTGAGCCGACTTCTTATTCTTTTAAGGACGAGCGTCTGCTGAAACAGGGCGAGATCGACATGATCGATGCCTGGGTCAAGCAGGGTATGCCGGAAGGCAGCGCCGCCGACGCACCGAAGGTTCCTGCGTTCAAATCCGGCTGGATGCTGGGCGATCCGGATTTAGTGGTGGAACTGCCGGCGGCTTATCATGTGCCTTCCGAAGGCGCTGACATCTACCGCAATATCGCTATTCCGCTGGGTCTGGCTGAAGACAAGTGGATCACTGCCATCGACATGAAGCCGACTGCCCGCAGCGTGGTTCACCATGTCCTCTACTTCGCCGACCCCACCGGCAAAGCGCATCAGCGCACGGATGGGACGACGGAACCCGGTTACTCCGGCATGACCGCTGGCGGGGCATCGAACGTAGGCCTGGGCGGCTGGGCACTTGGCGCACAGCCTCACAGGCAGCCTGAAGGTCTGGCTCAGAAGCTGCCGAAAGGCTCCGATTTCATTATTCAGTACCACTTCCATCCGAACGGCAAGACACAGACCGAGAAGGCTGTGGTCGGTCTCTACTTCGCGAAGGAAGCACCGAAGCGCACGCTGGTGGGCATCTCTCTGCCGCCCACGTTCGGGCTGTTCGCAGGTCTCGACATTCCGCCCAACGAGAAGGATTATGTGATCCGCGATTCCTTCGTGCTGCCTGCGGATTTTGACGCGGTTTCGATTGGGGCGCATGCCCATTACATCGCCAAAGACATGAAGATGACGGCGACGCTGCCGAATGGCGAAGTGCAGACCCTGCTTCACATCACGGACTGGGATTTTGCCTGGCAGGACCGCTACTTCTTCGATCACTTCATCAGCCTGCCCAAGGGCACCCGGCTTGATTCAGAAGTTCACTGGGACAACACGACCAGCAATCCCAAAAATCCGTCCAATCCGCCGATCCGCGTCACCTGGGGTGAGCAGTCGGCTGATGAAATGGGTGCGGTAATCCTGCAAGGGGTGCCGCATGAAGAAGCCGATCTCAAAGCTTTGACGGGCGAAGTCGGCAAGCACCAGCAGGCGCAGGTACAGCAGCGCATGAAGGAAGATCCGGCCTTTATGAAGAAGATTTCGGCGTTACTCGCTCAATAAATGAACTGGTTCGCTGCATTCGCGCTTGGCGCTGTCCTGACTCCCGGCATCTCGGTGCCGGATATTGACGGTGTTAAGCGCGAACCGCTCAAGGTAGAAAAAGGGCATGCTCAACTGCTCGTTTTCGTCACGCACGACTGTCCCATTTCCAACTACTACTCGCACGAAATCCGCCGCATCTGCGAAGAGGGCACGAAGAAGGGTCTGGGCTGTTCGCTGGTTTATGTCGACCCCACGCTCACTTCAGAGCAAGTGCGCAAACATGCGGAGGAATACGGCCACGGGACATACCCGAAGATCGTGGACCGCAAGCATGAACTGGTGAAGGCTACCGGCGTTGATATCACGCCCACGGCGGTCCTGGTGACAGCGGATAAAGCGATTGCCTATCGCGGTCGTATCGATAACTTCTATGCCGCTCTGGGTAAATCACGTCGCGTTGTGACGGAACATGATTTGCGCGATGCGATTGATTCTGTCTTCGCAGGGCGTAAAGTGGAGAAGCCCGAGAGCAATCCCGTGGGCTGTTATATTCCTGATCTCAAGGCTTACGAGAAATAGTGTCTTCCGCACCCAGCGCCCGTAAGTTGCTCGCTGTTCTCTGCCTGGCTGCACTGCTGTTTGCGGTTTTGACTGCGGGTACCGCAGCCTCTGCGTTCGCGATACTGCTGCCGCTGTGGCTGCTGGTCATTGCAACGCTAGTCTTCATCGCGCTCTATCGACCCGGGAATCCCGTCCGCCTGATTCCCGCTCCTGTTCTCCGCACTGGCCCCTCGCGGGCTCCTCCCCTCCGCTAATCCAGCTACAACCACTTTCCCGCCCGCTGTATCGGGGCATTGCGGTGAACTGCGTCCGGAGACTACATGAAGTTTTTCAAAACGAAATTCAGCAAGGCATTATTCTGCCTGATGCGGGGGGTGGGGGCGATTGCTGGGGCACCTCTGAACCCTGATGAACTGGAGGAGTTTTAGCCGCGATGACTGCCCCGAAGGTTGCGCATACGTTGCCGGAGGAAGCAGAAGGGGATGATCCGCGCAGCGGCATAAAAAAAGGGGAGATGCCGAAGCACCTCCCCAATGGTCTGCGGATGGCGTGGCCTATTGATGGAAGAGAGAAATGACTTCGGAAGCCTGCAGAACGTGGCCGTCCAGAGCTTTCTCGAAATCGTCACGCGTAGCATCGGCTGAAAGTTCAAGCTTGGCATCGAGAGCAAACAGCAGCCAGGTGTAATGATGGGGGTTTCCGGGAGGCGCGCATGGCCCCGCGTAACCCGGTTTCTGATTGTAGGCTTTGCCCTGGCGGCTGCCATCGGGTAAATCTCCAGAGGCGGCAACGCCTTCCGGCAGCGCTTTGGCATCGGCGGGAATGTTCCAGATCATCCAGTGAGTAATGTCGTAGCGCGACTTGCGGATATGCGGTTCCGGATCGTGCAGCAGCAGCGCGAAGCTGGCAGTACCGGTTGGCGGATTCACCCACGTGAGCGCGGGTGACACCATTTCGACCCCAGCGGCACAGCTGAATTTCCTGGGGAGTTCCCCGCCATCCGTGAAGGCGGCGGTGGAAAGAACGAGGGATGGACGGGGAGGCCCACCGCGACCGGCTGGCTGCTGTGCAATCGCAATCGCGGCACCGGCAGCCAGACAAATAAGAACCTTGTTGGTCTGCATAATACGTAGCAGCCTATCACAACGATGTGAAGCGTCAGGCTGATTTGATCTCTGTCCAGAGCCGGTCCCGGTAGCGTTGCGCTGCAGAGGGCAGAGCGGAGGGCCAGACACCGCGCCGGTAAACCGATGCTTCGGGATAGAGCACCGGGTTGTGCGGCAACAGCGCCCGGGCAGCAGCGTTAGCCGTGGCTGTTTCCCCCACCCGTGCGTTGGCGGCAGCGACATCAGGCCGCAGCAGAAATTCCAGAAACTCATGGGCCAGTTCGTAGCGGCTGCTTTCATGCAGAATCACGGCGCAGTCGCAATAGAGCGGATAGCCCTCAATTGGAAAAACGAAGCCAATTTTCGGGCTGGCCGCCATGGCTTGTGCGGCGGTTGTGGACCAGAGCTGTCCCGCCAGAACATCGCCCGCAATCAATTGATCCCGTACTTCCGCATTCAAATAGGCCCGCAGCAATCCTTTCTGGCGGACAGCATCTGCTTTTGCCGTCTGCAATTGCCGGGCATCGATGGACCCAAACGGCGCACCGGACTTCTGTAAACAGGCCCCGATCACATCCTCAGCATCGTCAAGCATAGTGAGCCGACCGCGTAATGCGGGGTTCCAGAGGTCCGCCCAGCCGCGGGGTTCAGCAACCTGCTCGCGGTTGTAAACCACACCGGTCGCATTCCACATATAGGGCAGGCCCCATTGCAGATTTATGTCCCATTCGGGCCGCTGGAACCGGGGATCCAGATTGCCGAGCGAAGGCAATCGTTTGTGATCGAGCGGTGCGATTAAACCATTGCGTGCCATGGGTGCGAGGCGGCTGTGGGTAGGGAAAACTACATCCCAGCCGGAATTGCCGGTCATCACTTTGGCCAGCATTTCTTCATTGCTTTCGTAAGTGCCGTAGCGGACGCTTACGCCATGTTCCGATTCAAATCGCGCCAGCATTGCGGGGTCAATATAGGTGGACCAGTTATAGGCATTGAGCCGTGGGCGAGTGTCCTGGCTGCATCCCAGAGCCGCCCCCGCCGAGGCCAAAAACCAGCGTCGGGGCACTCTATGGGACTTCATTGGTTTTGCAGCCTTTGTGAAATCAGTATTATGACGCTGAACCCGACGACAATCAGCGCTGAGACCGCATTAACCACCGGGCTGACGCCGCGCCGCGCCATGGCATAGATCACCATGGGCAGCGTTTCCGAATCCACTCCCGCCACCAGGCTGGTGATTACATAATCGTCAAAGGAAACTACCAGTGCCAGCAAGCCCGCAGCGGCGATGGCAGGCGCGAGTACCGGCAGGGTCACGCGGGTGAAAGCGTGCCATGGGGACGCCCCCAGATCGAGCGCGGCCTCTTCCAGCGAGCGATCATAACCGCGCAGGCGTGCCGACAGCACCAGTGTTACGTATGCAATGGAGAACGCCACATGCGCGATGATGACGGTCCACAAACCGAGGTGTAAGTGGAGAAAACGGAACACGCCCTGAAAGAGCGCCAGTAGCGAAACGCCGGTGACAATCTCCGGCGTCACCAGCGATAAATACAGGGTTCCGGAGAGCACTGGTGCGGCGCGCCGCCACATGCCATAAGCTGCAAGGGTTCCGATGATAGTGGAAAGCACTCCGGCGATGCCTGCGATGATCAGGCTGTTTAGCAGGCCTGCCGCCAGTTGAGGATCACTCAACGCGGCCTGGTACCAGCGCAGTGAAAATCCTTCCCAAACCGTAAACCGGTTGGCGTTGAAACTGAACGCCACAAGAATCAACAGGGGCAGGTGCAGAAACGCCAGAGCGCAAAACGCATAAACGGCGAGGCCACGCTGCTTCATAACAGTTCCCGCGCCACGCGGCTGCGGACCAGCCCCGCCAGCACCAGAGCGCTCAGCAACATCAGCACCAGGGACGCAGCAGATCCGAACGGCCAGTCCCGCGCCGTAGTGAACTGGTTCTGTACCAGATTCCCCAGCATCACGGTCTTGCCGCCGCCCAGCAGATCAGGGATTAAATAGGCCCCCAGACAAGGGATGAAAAGCAGCACCGCACCGGCCATAATTCCAGGCGCTGAAAGCGGCACAATCACGCGCCACAGCACCGGCCAGGGACGCGCACCCAGATCAGCCGCAGCCTCTGCCAGCGCCGGGTCCAGCCGTTCGAGCGCCGCGTAAACCGGCAGCACGAAAAACGGCAGGAAGTTATAGACCAGGCCCAGCAGCACTGCGCCATCGTTATAGAGCAGCGGCAACGGCCCGGCAATCAGATGCATGCGCAGCAACACCGTGTTCACAAGGCCGGTGTCGCGCAGGATAAAGAGCCAGGCGTAAGTACGGACCAGAAAGCTGGTCCAGAAAGGCAGCAGCACCAGTTGCAGATACAGATTGCGACGCTTGCCCGCGCGCGCCACAAACAAAGCCAGGGGAAACCCAAGCAGGCTGCACAACGCCGTTGCGACGGTAGCAATCCAGAGCGAACGCCAGAAGATAGCCAGGTAGAGCGGATCAAGAATCCGTAAGTAGCTTTCGAGCGTCCAGGGCTGTTCGACACCGCCATAATCGCCCCGCGTCAACAGGCTGCAGGCGAAGACGATCACCAGCGGCAAGAGGAAAAACAAAGCCATGACGGCTCTGCCCGGAAGTAATACAAGCCGCCGCAGCTTCATTGGAAATGCAACTCGTCAGAGGGCAGCCAGTGCAGCCAAACCGCCTCACCTTCGTGAAAATTGTTGTGTTCCAGCCCCATCGCAGCGACGACCCGGCTGCCATCTTCCAGCACCACATTCACATTGATGCAATTGCCCAGGAACAACGAGCTTTCCACCTTCGCAGCCAGCCCTTCGCCGGTTCGCGAAAGGCGGGTCGATTCCGGACGTACGCCCGTTTTCCCAAACCAGTTCATCGTGCCAAGGAACCCCGCTACGAACTTCGTCGCGGGGCGCAGATAAACTTCTTCCGGCGTTCCAAACTGTTCAATCCGCCCTTTGTTCATAACCGCCACGTAGTCAGAGAGCGAGAGCGCTTCTTCCTGATCGTGCGTTACCAGTAAAAACGTGATCCCGGTCTTGCGCTGCATTGCTTTCAGTTCCGCCCGCATTTCGCGGCGCAGTTTGGGATCAAGAGCAGCCAGAGGCTCATCCAGCAGCAATAACTTCGGCTCCAGCACCAAAGACCGCGCCAGAGCAACACGCTGTTTCTCGCCGCCCGAAAGCTCTGAGGGACGCCGGTCGCGCTTGTCCGCAAGCCGAACCATTTCAAGAGCCCGCATGGCCCGCGCCGTGCAATCCTTCAGCCCGCGCTCACGCAGGCCAAATTCCACATTCCGCAGCGCCGTCAAATGCGGAAACAAAGCGTAGCTCTGAAAAACCGTACTGACATCGCGCTGGTACGGCTTCAGCCCGTTCACTACGTTACCCGCCAGAACCACTTCGCCGGCATCCGGATTTTCAAACCCGCCGATCATGCGCAGCGTAGTGGTTTTCCCGCATCCGGAAGGCCCCAGCAGCGAGTAGAAGCCACCGCGCGCCAGCGACAGCGAGACTCCATCCACTGCGCGCTGACCCGGAAACTCCTTAACCAGCCCGCGCAGTTCGAGAACCAATTCCATGCAGTACCGCTATCTTAACCGTGCCCGCTAATCAGTTCCGCGATATGCTGAACGCGGACCATGAAACTCACATTCCAGGGCGCAGCCGGCTGTGTCACCGGCTCCATGCACCACCTCCAAGTGGAAGGCAAACAATACCTTCTCGATTGCGGCATGTACCAGGGCCGCCGCAAGGAATCGGAAGCACGCAACCGCAACTTCCCCTTCTACCCCTCTTCCATTGACACGATGGTGCTCTCCCACGCCCACATCGATCACAGCGGACGCATTCCGCTTCTCGTCAAGCAGGGTTTTCGCGGCCCTATTCACACGACGCCAGCCACCCTTGATCTCTGCGAGGCGATGCTGCGCGACACCGGCCACATTGCCGAAAGCGACGCCGAATACGTCAACCGTAAACATCCGGAAGAGGAGCCCGCACAACCGCTCTACACGATGGAAGACGCGGCTGAGGCCATGCGCCACTTCCGGCCCGTGGCCTATCGAACGCCCACGCCGATTGGCCCCGGCCTTGTGATGGAGTCCTATGACGCGGGCCATATCCTGGGGTCGTCAGCGGTCGTGCTGACCCATAACAATCTACGCCTCGCGTTTTCAGGCGACGTAGGTCGCCCCGGTCTGCCGGTTATCCGAGATCCGGAACCGCTGCCGCCCGTGGATTACCTGATCATGGAATGCACCTACGGCGGCCGCACTCATCCACCCGTGAGTGACGCCCTGCTGACTTTGGAAGACGTGGTCAACCGTACCATCAAACGGGGCGGACATCTGGTGGTTCCCGCCTTCGCGGTGGGGCGCACTCAGCAACTGGTCCTCCTGCTGCACCAGCTCATGACGGAGCATCGCCTGCCCAGTGTCCCCATTTACGTGGATAGTCCGCTGGCTTTGAACGTGACCAAAGTCTTCCGCGACCATTCGGAATGTTTCGATCAGGAAACCAATGCCTGGCTGCAGGATGGCAAAGATCCGTTTGGTTTCAATCGCCTCACCTATATCCGCGACGTGAACGAATCGAAGCGTCTCAACAACGTGAAGACGCCTTACGTCGTTATTTCCGCTTCGGGTATGTGTGAAGCCGGGCGCGTACTCCACCACCTGCGACACAACGTCGGCGATTCCAAAAACACCATCCTCATCACCGGCTTCCAGGCGGAAAACACGCTGGGCCGCAAGCTCAAAGATGGCTGGAAATCAGTCCGCATCTTTGGCTTCCCGATACAGGTCGAAGCGGAGGTACAGTCGCTGGATGAACTGAGCGCCCATGCCGATTCGGGCGAGCTTCTGACCTGGATGAAGCCCATGGTGCCGACTCTGAAGAAGGTGTTTCTGGTGCACGGCGAACATCCACAAGCCGTGGCCCTGGCCGCTTCCATAAAAGAGCAGTATGGACTCGAAGCCGTGCTCGCAGAACCCGGCATGGCCCTTGATCTCACTTAACTTGCGTCCGGGCCTGTAAGGTTAAGAAAAATAACGAATTGAAACGCCGGGATGGCCGCCGCATATAATACAGTGAGGTGATTTTATGAGTGCTCCGCAATTTCCATACCCTGCCCCCCCGCCGCCAGAACAGAAGTCCAGCCTGATGACAGCACTCGCCGCTGGCGCCATTGTTGCGTCGCTCGCCTGCAACGGCTTTCTTCTGTACCAGGTCCACGACCTTTCGCTCGATGTCTCTGCCAAGCGCGACATCATCCAGAACGAAATTGAAACGCTGAAAGAAAACAGCACAGCCATGACGGCGACGCAGCGCAAGCATCTGGACGATCTGAAAGACGATCTTGAGAACCGCTCCCGCCAGCTGAGCCAGCAGGCCAGCCAGGTGAAAAAAGAAGCTCTTTCCTACGCCGATCAGCAGGCGCAGAAGGTGGAAGCACTCAGCCATGCCGAGAATCAGAAGACGGCTGATAGCGTCACCAAGGTTAATTCTGACCTCTCAAACGTCAAGCAGACTGCCGAATCCGCCAATGCCAAAGTGGCTGATGTTGGAGCCGACGTAACCGGTGTTAAATCCGATCTGGCAGGCACCAAGAATGACCTGGCGCAGACTAAGTCAGACCTGAAGAAGGTTACCGGCGATCTGGGTATGACCAGTGGTTTGGTGGCTACCAATGGCAAGGAAATCGACGAGTTGCGCCGGCGTGGTGAGCGCAATATCGTTGAGTTTCACCTCAACAAGACGAAGGATTTTCAGAAGGTGGGCGATGTCAGCCTGATGCTGAAAAAGACCGATGCGAAGAAGAACAAGTTCTCTGTGGACGTCCGGGCTGACGATAAGCTCACCGAGAAGAAAGATCGCAACGTGAACGAGCCGATGCAGTTCTATGTCTCGAAGTCGCTGTATGAAATCGTGGTGAATACGGTGGGCAAAGATACCATCTCCGGTTACCTTTCCATGCCGAAATACGGGGTCAACCGCGGCAACTAAGCCTGATTACAGTTACGGAATGAAAGCGGCGACGTCTGGATTTTACTGGGCGTCGCCGTTTGTTTGTTCCACGAACTTTGCCACGCCGACCATATAGAGGGCGGGTTTGCCATGGCGATCACTGACGAACAGCACAGAGCGGCTGTCGGGGGTGAATACGGGCTGCACCATCGCCGGGTCTGTGGCATGATGTTCGCAGAGGGTGAGTTCCCTGTGCGCCACGCGCAGCAATATTAAAACGTAAGGCGAGGCAAGGCTGCGGCTGGCCCCGGTAAATACCGAAGCATCGGCATTCGGTGATGCTGAAATGAACTGACTGGTTTTCGCCAGCAACATGTCCAGCCCGCCCTCAGGCGTATGTTCGCGCAGCGTTACCAGTTCTTTGGCATCATTCGGGTCATGCAGGTAGATCAGGGTCTGACCCGAAAGTGCCCATAGCGCTTCGCCTGTGTGTCCGGGTTCGGTCTTCAGCTGACGCTTGCCTGTTCCATCAGCGTTCACCATCCAAAGCAATCCGCCCGCCCTGTAGAGCAGTTGCTGGTGCCGGGGACGCGCCATCAAACCATCCACTCCGCCATCTACCTCAGCGACCTGCCGGGCTAATCCTCGCAGCACACTCAGGATGCGGGAGTGTCCGTCTGTACGTTCCACGAGAAAGACCGTGCCATCGGCAACCACGGTGAAGCCATCGCGCACGGACGCTTCTGGAACGCGATAAACTTCCCGCGCCTTCATCGACGCCAGATTCAGGGCATGCAGCACCGGACCGTCAAAATAGAAGACTTCCCGTTCATCCGGCGAGAAGCTCAGGCTCGATGAATCAAGTGCTGCCACGTCGGTCAACTGACGGGAACTGCCTTCTTTCAGATTCAGCAGAAAAGCCTGGCGGGTTCCGGCTGCGCGCTCGCTCCAATAGAGCAGCGAATCCACCCGGCGAGTGAAGGAATGCAGGTGCGGCGCGGTCATCCCGCTGGCAAATGCGGGGTCAGTCAGGCGGACGATTTGGAATTCAGTGGCAGGGTCCGGGTAGCGACGCCACTCGGGGCCGGAAACACCACCGACCGCCGCCATCGCCAGAAAATCACGCCGCGAGAAAGGAACCAAAGTAATCCTATTATCACGCGGTCGTGCGGTGCCGCGCGCTGCGCTCGCCTCACAGGTATATGCTTGCATGCGCATATAGTCAAACACTATAATTGAAACAGAGCCACATGCCCTCCGCCAAACTCAGTGACCGGATGATTGAACGCGCGGCGCACCGCTTCCGCGCTCTCAGCGAACCGCAACGCCTGCGCATCCTGCGAGCCCTCGAAGACGGACCGCATTCCGTAGGGGAGGTAGTGGCGAAACTGAACGGCAACCAGCCGAACATCTCCCGACATCTTCAGGCGTTAACCCTCGCGGGCCTGACTGCGCGGCGCAGAGACGGCAACAGTATTTACTATTCGATTGCCGACCCGGTGGTGATCGAACTCTGCGCTCTGGTCTGCCGGAACGCGGAAAAAGAAGCCGAGCAGGAACTCAAAGCCCTGAGGGCAGGGCGACAGAAATGACCACAACCGTAAACCACCTCGGCGCGGTTCAGTTCGAAATCAAGACGCGCAGCCACAGCATCATCAGTGACCAGCCTGAAGCAGACGGGGGATTTGACGAAGGTATGACGCCTCCGGAGCTGCTGCTCGCCGCCCTCGGTTCCTGCGCCGCCTATTATGCGGCGCAATACCTGAGAAAACAGCGCTTGGCGAAGGAAGGGACCACCGTAACGGTGACCGCGGATAAAGTGCTGAACCCGCCACGGCTCGACAACTTCCGCGTGAGCGTAGCTTCACCAGTGGCGCTCAATGCCGAGCAGAGGGAAGGTATGAACGAAGCCATCAGCCATTGCCTAGTTCACAACACGCTGACACATCCACCAAAAATTCAAATTACGATTGGTACGAACGAAAAAAATTAGAAAGGAAATTCGCTGTGAGCAGAGGCTGTTCTCACAGTGGAGGCCTTCGCAAGAAAGCGGTAGGGATTGACCGGAGTCGAACCCACATGCACTTCATAATGCAGGTGCGGTCCGGTGGAGTGGCCTGTGGTGCCAACCGCACCCAGCGTCTCACCCTGACGAATCTCCTGCCCTTCCATCACATCCATACGGGAAAGGTGCCCGTACAGTGTCTGGTAGTTGTTGCCGTGGTCGATAATTACGCAGCGGCCATAACCACCATTCCAGCCCGCGTGAACCACAATGCCGTCTGCCGAAGCCTTAACCGGCGTACCCATCGGAGCAGAAATATCGACGCCTTTGTGCATTTCGCCTTCACCTGAAAGCGGATCGCTGCGACGACCATAACCACCCATCAACCGACCATTCACAGGCCAGACACTCGGCAGAATATTCACATCGCCGCGCACAAAAATATTACGCTGTCGGCTCGCCAGATTGGTCGTCCGCAGGTAGTTGTATTCCGCCAGCGAATCGTGCATCGTCGGAACCAGCGGCGCTTCACTGATCAAATCGGGCGACCCGGCCAGTTGCTTTCTTACGCCATAAGCCGTTGCCACTTCATCGGCAAGTGATTGCAGGCTGGCAAGCTGTTCGTTATCCTGCTTCACTTTCTGCTGGAGCTTGTCGTACCGCGCCCGCATCAACTGAGCTTCTTTCTGAAGCGAGTTGTAATCGGAAACCTTGAACGCCATCCGCGCATAGCTGCTCGCCACACCAAACAGGACCAGCAGTGTAACGCCGAGCACGCCGAGCGCACTGTATATGAAGCGATGCGGGATGTGGACGCGGCGAAGCCGCCCGTGGAAGGAATGCGCCAGATCGAGAATGAAATAGTCTTGCTTCATCTGCACTGAATAGATCGGCCCTGAAAAAGGGGGAAAACTAAAAACCGGCTAAAGTTGAGGAACTGGAAGGTTAACATTCTTTAAGCTTGCAAGTCAACCCTTTTCATTGCTACCATCCCGGCTTGCAGAAGCGACTTCCGGGAACACTTTTTGCGCGTAACCTTGTTGAGCGCAGAACCCTTATTTTACAACTAGTTAAGAGAGATTTTCACCAGCGTTATGTCGGCTCTGCCGTCGGCTGGCTGTGGGGTCTGATACATCCCATTGTACTACTAGCCGTTTATACATTCATCTTCAGCTATTGCCTGCATCAAAAACTCGGCCCCGACCAGGTCACCACCAGCTATCCACTCTTCCTGTTTGCCGGCATGTTGCCGTGGCTGCTGTTCAGCGAAACGGTGCAGCGCGCGTCGGGTTCGCTGGTTGAGCAGGCTAACCTGATCACTAAAACCGTCTTCCCGTCGGAGATCATTCCGGTCTCGATTTACCTGTCATCGGCGGTGAGCCATCTGCTCGCGTTGACTCTGGCGATTGTGGTTTCGGCAATTTGGCAGCAGCACCTGAATCCGTTTCTTTTTCTGCTGCCGGTGCTGTTGCTCTTCCTCGGAATGCTCGCGGTCGGCATCGGCTGGATCGCGAGCGCTCTGCACGTTTACCTCAGGGACACCGCGCAGATCATCCAGGTGATTTTGACTTTCTGGTGGTGGATCACTCCGATTTTCCTGACCGAATCGCAGTTTCCCGTTTGGGCCAGGTTCGTTTTGACAGGCAATCCGCTGGCGTATTTTGTGCGGGCGTACCGAATGATTTTGTTGGGTACGCAATCCCCGCCAGCTGGCGATCTCGCGGCTATTGCAGCCTGGTCGATCGTAACGTTCGTATGCGGCGGCCTGGTTTTCCGTTATCTGAAAAAGGGTTTTGCCGACGTTCTCTGAGACAGCATTCGTTCCGCTCGCGCCGCTATTGCGTTTGACATAATGCGGCCACACGTCATAGGCTGTGCAGCTGCAAGGTGACGCTGGGGCTGGACGACCTATGGGTGCCTCCGGGAAACCAGCTTGAACTCCTGAAAGGCGATCACGCTCGAATGTACAGCATTCGAATCAATGATCAGGGGCGCGTCTGCCTGGCTCGGACTGCAAACCAACGATGACATCCGCCTGACGCCCCAGCGTGACGGGAACTCTCTGTGGGTTCACCACGCGCCTGAGGGCGGCGAAGGATGGGAAGTTCTTCAGGCTGCTTCGAGATCGAAGCGAACGCGGCAGCCCAGTGCGGTCGCGATGTTGACCAGCGCGTCCAGCGAGAAGCGGGAAACCCGGCCGCGGAGGAGATCGTTGATCCGAGGCTGTGTTACACCGCAGTGACTAGCAGCTTCAGCCTGGGTCCAGTCGTGCTGTTTCAGGCGCGCTGCGATCTTCTGCATCAGCTCGGCCCGCGATCTCAGGTTCTCCGCCTGACCTGGTGTATCGGCGATCGCATCCCAAACACTCGCGTAGCTCTCCGGTTTGCTCATATCCTGCCTCCCAACAATTGTCCCAATCGTTTTTTTGCGATTTCAACATCCTTCTTAGGCGTCGTCTGTGTCTTCTTTTGGAAGGCGTGCAGAACGTAGACTGCCTCCGCGCGCATCGCTACGTAAACTACCCGGCAGGCGCCACTCGGTTCTGAAACGCGAATCTCTTCGACACCCTTACCGATGCCCGGCATCGGCTTAAAATCGTCGGGCTGATCCCCTCGCAGAACTTTGTCGAGTTGATAACCAGCATCGTGCCGCACGTCGTCGGGGAAGTCTCGCAAGCATTTCAGTGAATCGCCAAGGAAGCTCAGCGGCGGCATAGCTCAATCATACAATTATATCCAAGTGGATATAGAGCAAACAAATCTGACTCCGCGAGCCAGGGCCTAATTCCCCGACATCGGAATCTCAAAGTAATAAAGCTCATTGCCTGTCTTCGCATTCACCAGCCCCGAAATATAAACCGAAGCCGCCGCGCTGCTCTGTGGCACTTGGAAATAGAAAAATCCACTCGCAGAATCACCCGCAGCCAGGATCTTCGGCGCAAACGCCCGACCCTCAATTTCCCATTCCGCCAGCGGATCTTTCTTCCCCCGCTTAATCGCAATCCTCCCCGCAGGCCCGGGCGTAGCGCTGGGTTTAACCGGCCCGCGACGGAACTTCAACTCCTGCGCCGGCGTGGCTTCCACGCGCGTGCGATCCGGCAGCACATAATAGATCCGCAAATTGTCGAGGCGAATCGCCTCCGCACCCTCATTGCGAATCACAATCAACAAAGGCAGCACTCCCAGCCGGTAAGGATTCACCTTGCCAAACGCCTCGGCGGCCTGCGCGTCCGTCTCATAAGGCTGGGCCGCAATCGACACCTTCTCGCTAGTCTGCCTGTGAGGATAATCCGTAACGGGTCTGACGACGAACCTGCTCTTATCGCTGTCCGCGCCCCAACCCGCCGTTATACTAATACAAAACAGCAGTAGCCACTTTAAGCCCTTGAAACGCAAAGCGATCTTCCTCCTCTACCGGGTTTTGCAGACGCTGGTTTCACCCGTACTTCTAGTTTATTTCCTGCTGCGCGGCCTGCGCGCACCCGCGTATTTCGCCACACTCCGCCAGCGCTGCGGCGACTTGCCGCCATCGTGGCAACAGACTGTTTCCGCGTCCATATGGTTGCATGCTGTTTCAGTAGGCGAAGTTCTCGCCGCTGTCCCGCTCATTGAGCAGCTTAAAAAGCGCAGTCCCGCGACACCCGTCTTCGTTAGTACCAGCACGCTGGCCGGGCACGAAACCGCCCTCAAACGGCTCAGCATCGATGGCGTATTCTATGCGCCCCTCGATTACGTCTGGGCCGTACGGCGGGTTCTGCGACGGATCCGGCCCACTGTCGTCATCGTGCTCGAAACCGAAATCTGGCCAAATCTGTTTCGCGAAACCAAGCTTATCGGGGCAGGTCTGCTGCTGGTCAACGGGCGCATCTCTGACCGCGCCCTGCCGCGATATAAACAATTCGCTCCGCTGTTCTCCAGCGTGCTCGAACTCTGCGACGGCATCCTCACACAGTCTGATGAAATGTCGCGCCGATATCTCGAGGCAGGCGCACCAGTCGCGAAAGTTGCCGCAGCGGGGAATCTGAAATATG
Source organism: Terriglobia bacterium (assembly GCA_025363475.1). Taxonomy (GTDB): domain Bacteria; phylum Acidobacteriota; class Terriglobia; order Bryobacterales; family Bryobacteraceae; genus BOG-234. The sequence continues at coordinate 37,531 of JANYDS010000030.1, read as the reverse complement.
ACTTCACACCGCCGGCCATTGCACCTGACTCCCCTGCCTTGCTTTTCCTGCGCAACCGCGCCGGGCGTCCCCTCTGGATTGCCGCCAGCACCTCTTCCGATGACCTGGTCGCCGAAGAAGACATCGTCATCGCCGCGCAAAAACTCCTGCCCGGCTGGCGACTGATCCTCGCCCCCCGTAAACCGGAACGCTTTGCCGACGCCGCGAAAAAACTATCAGACTCCGGCCTGCGATGGACACAGCGTTCCGGTATCATCGACCCCCATGCAGACATCCTGCTGCTCGATTCCATCGGTGAATTGAGCGCTCTGTTTGCCGAAGCCGACGTCGTTTTCATGGGCGGTACACTGGCCAGCCGGGGCGGTCACAACATCCTTGAACCGGCCATCTTCGGCAAGCCTGTCATCGTCGGGCCGCACATGGAAAATTTCCGCGACATCTCTGACCATTTCGCCAGCCATGACGCGCTGTTGACCATTTCATCAGGCAAAGACCTCCCGGCGGCCGTGCTCGCGGCCTGGGCGGACCAGGGCCTTGGACCCCGCGCCCAGACAGCCGCGGAACAGCAACGCGGTACCGCCGTACGCATTGCCGATACCGTCATGGAGTCTTACGGCTCTCACTATCCCGGCGAACGCCGCGCGCAGCCAGCCTATGGAACCCTCTGGCTTTTCGCGCAGGCCTGGCGTGCGGGCAGCGCGTTGGATCGCCTGCGCAAACGAAAGCGTACGCGCCACCTGCCTGTCCCCGTCATCAGCATCGGCAATATCACAGCGGGCGGCACAGGCAAGACGCCCATGACCATTGAACTGCTGCGCGATCTGAAGCCGCACAACCCCGGCATGTTGACACGCGGACACGGGCGGCATACACGAGACACCATTCTTCTCACCGCCGGCGATGCTGAAATCCCGGTTCAGCGAACAGGCGATGAAGCCAGTCTCTGCTTCCGTGCAACACATGCGCCAATCGGTATCGGAGGCGATCGTTACTCCACCGGTATACAACTGCTGAAAATCGCCCAGCCACGCATCCTGTTTCTTGATGATGGCTTTCAGCATCTGCGGCTCCACCGCGATTTCGATCTGGTTCTGATTGACGCGCTGCGGCCCTTCGGCGGCGGCCAGTTGCTGCCGCTGGGACGTTTGCGTGAACCGCTCGAAGGCCTGCGCCGCGCCACGGCGTTCGTGATTTCGCGGGCCAATGAAGTGCCGAACGTTACGGCAATTGAGACCACTTTGCGTCACTATAATCCGGCCGCACAAATCTTCCACTCCACTACGGAATTGCGTGAATGGGTGGGCGCTGACGGCAGCCGCTGCGCTCCTCGTGACTTTCAGCCGGCACGCGCCGTGGCGTTCTGCGGTCTGGGAAATCCGGAATCATTCTGGCGTTCACTGCGGCAGTGCAGTATTGATCCACTCGAATCTCACACGTGGGAAGACCATCACCGTTATAAACCTGCCGAGTTGCGCAGACTAGCCCGGCATTCCATAGACCGGGGTGCCGATACGCTGCTCACAACGGCTAAAGACGCCGTGAATCTTGGCACCGATTTCCGGGCCATCATCGCGCCGCTGAAACTCTACTGGTTGGAGATCGGCCTTGCGATTGACCGTCGCGAAGAGCTGGAAGAGCTTATCGTTCGAACGGCTTTTCGATCGAATGGCTCTGGGGCGTGAACCATTTCGCGCCGTCGGCTGTGACGTACATATCGTCTTCCAGACGCACGCCGAATTCGCCGCGCAGGTAGATTCCCGGTTCGTCCGAACACGTCATGCCCGCCTGCAGTTTCTGCGTATTGCCCTTCACCAGATAGGGCCATTCGTGCATGTCCATACCGATGCCATGGCCCACGCGGTGTGTGAAATGCGCGTACGCCGGGCCGAAGCCGGCTTCGTTCACCACCTTGCGCGCGGCAGCATCAACCGCACCACATTCCACACCTGGTTTGGCGGCCTGCAGCGCTGCGGTCTGGGCTTTTTGAACTGCGTCGAACACGCGCTTCATTTTGTCAGTAGCTTTACCGACGACGAACGTGCGGCTGATATCAGACTGATAACCTTCCACGATGCAGCCATCATCAATCAGCACCACACTGCCTTCACGGATAGTCTGCGGCTGCGCTGAGCCATGTGGCAATGCGGAGTAAGCATCCACCTGGCAACTTGCCTCACCGGGGAACCCTGCCTGCTGATAACCGGCGTTGATGAGCGCAGTGAATTCGCGGTTGGTCATGCCTGGCTTGAGCGCGGTCCACGCCGCTTCATAAACCTGCAGCGTAATGTCATTCGCCAGTTGCATCAGTTTCAGTTCGGCCGCACTCTTGACGCTGCGGCAACCAGCGGTGACCGACGTCGCGGGTACGCAATTCAAGCCGCGAATACCGCGCTCCAGACCATCTGAAAAGACGAATGGCATACGCTCTTCAATGCCCAGATGGCCGCCCATGATACCGGCATCGCGCAGGCCCTTTGCCACCAGAGCGAAGGGGTCATCATCTTCATCCCACGTGTAAACGCGCGACTCCTTGCCCAGCGGCGCCTGTGTCATGCGTTCACGTACACGCTCTTCTTCAAATGCCGGACAGACATAAAACGGCTTGCCCTGATGCGGCAGCACGAACAGGAACAGTCGTTCGCTGTTGCCCCAGCGGATGCCCGTAAAGTAATCGAGCGACGTGCCGCCCGCCAGCGCAATCCCGTCCATGCTGTTCTGTCCCAGCAGCGTACGCGCACGGTCCACCCGCGCCTCGCGTTCCTTCATGGTGATGGGTGTTGCTTCAGCGCGGCGGTTCTTCAGCGCGGCCCCTGCCAGCGGTGCAGCGGCTGCGGCAAACAGGAAACTGCGACGTCCCAGCATGGTTAGATTTTCGTCCCTTTGAGTGCGCCCAGTACTGCGGTATTCATCAGACTCTCAGCAAGGTTTTGGGTCGCTTCATTCAGCGCTTCCACCTTCGTGCGGATCAGGTGATGATCGTTCGCATGATAGACCGACTGTAGTTGCAAAATCGCATCGCCAATCTGCTTCCGTTCTTCTTCCGGCAGGCTCTCCCAAGCTTCGGCGTTCTTTGTCTTCGCTTTTTCCGTGGCGGCGATAATCGCGTCGGCATCTACACGCGCCTGAGCTACCTGCGCGGCATTCAAGTCTTCTTCCGCGTTGTCGATGGAGGCTTCAATCATCGCTTCCACCTGTTCATCAGTTAGACCGTAAGAAGGTTTGACGTCGACAGAATGTTCCACTCCGGTGCGCGCATCACGAGCCGTCACATTGAGAATGCCGTTGGCGTCGATCAGGAAACGGACTTCGATTCTGGCCATGCCGGCCGTCATGGGCGCGATGCCCTTCAGATCGAAGCGGGCCAGACTGCGGCAGTCTTTCACCAGTTCACGTTCACCCTGCACGACATGAATCAGGACGTTGGTCTGGCCATCAAAACCGGTTGTAAAGGCTTCGCTCGCGCTGGCTGGAATGGTGGAATTGCGGTGGATAATTTTCGAAACGATACCCCCGTAGATTTCGATGCCGAGCGAGAGCGGCGTCACGTCCAGCAGCAGTTGATTCTCAACCGTACCGGCGAGAATCCCGGCTTGTACTGCCGCGCCCAGTGCCACGACCTCGTCGGGATTGAGTTCAGTATGGGGCTTCGCGCGGAACAGCACTTCCACGGCGCTGCGCACCATCGGGATGCGTGTGGAACCACCCACCATCACCACTTCGTCAATCTGCTCGGGCGTTACATTCGCGTCCGCCATGCAGTCGCGACATGGACCCAGCGTCCGGTCCACGATACCGCGGATTAGCCCTTCAAACAGTTCGCGCGTCATCTCGCGGTGATACTGGTTGCCCTTCCATTCGAAGGAAAGAACAGCGGTCGGCGCGAATGACAGCGCTTCTTTGACGGAGATCACTCCCTGACGCAGTGTCTGGACTGCTTCGCCTGATCCGGAAACATCTTCTCCCCACTCGGTTCTGATGTCTTCGAGCGCGATGTTCAGCAGCAGGTTGTCGATGTCGTCGCCACCGAGGTGCGTATCGCCGTTGGTAGCGAGTACTTCGAAAATGCCGTCATGCAGCTTTAGGATAGAGACGTCGAAGGTGCCGCCGCCCAGATCATAGACCGCGATGGTGCCTTCGTTGCGCTTGTCCAGACCATAGGCAAGCGCTGCCGCTGTGGGTTCATTCACGAGACGGAGAACTTCCAGCCCGGCGATGCGGCCCGCGTCGCGCGTGGCTTGCCTCTGTGCGTCGTTGAAGTAGGCAGGTACTGTGATCACCGCTTTCGTAACGGTGCGCCCCAGTTCTTTTTCCGCGTTTATGCGCAACTGGCGCAGAATTAGCGCGGAGATTTCAGGGGGGGTAAAAGTTCTGTCGCCCAGTTCCACCCGGATGACGGTGTCGCTGCCTTCGGCGATGCGGAACGGGAAAAGTTTTAGTTCATCCTGAACATCGGCCACGCCGCGCCCCATCAGGCGTTTCACAGAATAGATGGTCCGGTTGGGATGCTCAATCAGTTCGCGCCGCGCCGGGTTGCCCGTGATGACCCCGCCTTCCGGCGTGAGCGAAACAATACTGGGGACGAGTTTGTCGCCATCCTCGCCCGGAATCACTTCCGGCTTCGTCAGGTTCATCCACGCGACCAGACTGTTGGTGGTGCCGAGGTCGATCCCGACTACGGTTTCATCGTTGTTATCAAACTCGATCTGGAACATTGGCTTTTGCGATTAGGTTGGTGATGTACTTTCGTCGGTTGAGTACGGCGCGGACTTCCGTCAGGGCTGCCTTGTCATGGCCCGCATCCCAGGCTGCGAATTTCTGCTGCAGTTCCGCATCAAGTTCAGCGCGCATGGCTTCAAAACGCTGCCGGGCGGAAATCAATTGGGCGCGGGCGCTTTCATCGCCGTCCTGCAGTTCTTCCACTGCCATGTTGAGTTCGAAAACTTCTTCCAGCAGGTCGGCCGGAACGTCTTTTGAACCCTGTTCGGCTACGTCGAAACCCTCCCGTTTCAGCAGGTACAGGGCACGGGCGATGGGTTCGCGGAGGGTGCGATAACCGTCGTTCAGAACTGCGGTTGCTTCCAGCGATTCTTCACGTTCCGCTTCGCTTTTGCGTGCGAAAAGATCCGGATGCCACTTCCTGCTCAGTGCATAGAAGCGTTTCTCCAGATCTTTTGTGTCAATCGAGAGGTTACGCGGAAGGTCGAAAAACTCGAAAAAATCCCGGGTCATGACCAGTCAGACCGCTCGTCAGGAAGAGAACGAAGTACCGCACCCGCAGTTCTTCTTCGCATTCGGATTTTCGAACACAAAGCCGGACTGCATCAGCGATTCCTTGTAATCAAGCGTCATGCCGTGAAGATAGAGAATACTCTTCGGATCGACGAAAACCTGCACGCCGTCAAAATCGAAAACTTTGTCCTTCGGACGCGGTTTGGTGTCGAACTTGAACTGGTAGCTCAAGCCCGAACAGCCGCCCCCGAGGACGCCCAGACGCAACCCGCCTTCGACGCCCATTTTGGCGAACGTCTGCCGGATTTTCTGGACAGCCTTCGGTGTGACCGCTATTTCCGGCGCTGCGGGCTGTGCAATTTCCGGCGCTGCGGGTTGGGCAACTTCCGCCGTCATTACGCTACCGCGTGTTCCATCTGGCCCACGTCCGCTTTAACGGTCTGTTTGGACCGGTAATCGTTGATCGCAGCCTTGATCGCATCTTCAGCCAGCACGGAGCAATGGATCTTGACCGGGGGCAGGCTGAGTTCGTTGACGATATCAGTGTTCTTGATCTGGAGCGCTTCGTCAACAGTCTTACCCTTGAGCCATTCGGTGGCGAGTGAGGAACTGGCAATCGCGCTGCCGCAGCCGAAGGTCTTGAACTTGGCGTCTTCGATGATGCCGCTGGCGTCGTTGACGCGGATCTGCAGTTTCATGACGTCGCCGCATTCGGGAGCGCCCACCATGCCGGTGCCTACACTGTCGGAACTTTTATCCATGGAACCTACGTTCCGCGGATTGTTGTAGTGGTCGAGAACTTTGTCGGAATATGCCATTTTCTTTGTCTCCCTGAAATCTGTTTGTGATTAACCGTTTTAGAGGTGAATCGTTTTAGTGATTAACCCACGACACTTTGCTTAGATCGATACCTTCTTTCGCCATCTCATAGAGCGGCGAAAGTTCACGCAGTTTGGTCACGACATTGATCAGCTTGTCGGCCACATAATCGATCTCTTCATTGGTATTGAAACGACCGATACCGAAGCGGATTGAAGAGTGGGCGATGTCATCGCCGAGGCCGAGGGCTTTAAGAACGTAGCTGGGTTCGAGTGTCGCCGAAGTGCAGGCGGAGCCGCTCGAAACAGCGACGTCATTGATGCCCATCAGCAGGGATTCACCTTCCACATACGCAAAGCTGATGTTAAGGCTGTGCGGCAGGCGGTGCTCCCATGACCCGTTCAGATAAAGTTCGTCGAGACCGGCTTCAAGGCGTGTGCGCAGACGGTCACGCATGCCCTGCAGCTTTTTCGATTCTTCAGCCATTTCCCGCTGGCAAATCGCACAGGCTTCGCCCAAGCCAACAATGCCGGGGACGTTCATGGTGCCCGAGCGCATGCCGCGTTCGTGCCCGCCGCCATCCATCTGGGCCGTTAGCTGGACACGCGGATTCTTGCGGCGAACGTAGAGGGCGCCGACGCCTTTAGGGCCGTACAGTTTGTGGGCCGTGATCGACATGATATCGATCTTGTCTTTGTTGACGTCGACCGGCACTTTGCCGACTGCCTGTACGCCGTCGGTGTGGAACAGAACGCCGCGCTCGCGGCAGATCGCGCCGATTTCCGCTACCGGCTGGATCACGCCGATTTCGTTGTTGGCGTACATGACGGTGACCAGGATTGTTTTATCAGTGATTGCCTCGCGCAGCATGTCGAGGTCAATCAGGCCGTCGCCCTTCACGGGCAGATAAGTTACGCGGTAGCCGCTCTTTTCGAGCTTTTTGCATGTGTCAAGTACCGCTTTGTGTTCCGTAGCGGCGGTAATTATATGGTTGCCTTTTTCGGCATACATCTCGGCTACGCCCTTGATGGCGAGGTTGTTCGATTCCGTAGCACCGCTGGTGAAGATGATTTCTTTCGGGGTGGCTCCGATCAAATCCGCGACCTGCTTGCGCGCTTTTTCGACGCCTTGTTCAGCTGCCCAGCCAAATTCGTGATTCCGGCTGGCCGAGTTACCGAAATGCTCGGTGAAGTAAGGGAGCATCGCTTCGAGAACCCGGGGGTCCAGCTGCGTAGTTGCGTGATTGTCAAGATAAATGGGAGTTTTCATTAGGATTTTTCTTCTATTTCGCTATAGTGCCTGATGAAGCTGCGCAGGGCGCGGATTCAAAACGCCGGGGAGTTGCGTTAACCTGACAGCGGGCGATTCCGCCAGATCTGAGATAGTAAACCTGTCGAGAAGTTCCAAAATGGCTTCGTGAACTTTGCGCAGGGGTTCTCGGACGGTGCAATTGTCGGACTGGTCACAGGTGCCGTGTTCGGTGAAGCAGTGCGTAAGGATTACCGGGCCGTCTATCGCCCGGACCACTTCAAGCGCAGTGATTCTGAGTGCTGGCCGTGCCAGTTTGTAACCACCATGGGTGCCGGCAACCGACTGGAGGATCTTGGCGCGAGTAAGCTTTTGCAAGACTTTGGCCAGCAGAGGCACAGGCAGGTGATAAGTGTCCGCGATGTCCTTCGTGCTCACCGTTGCTCCGGGAATGGATGCCAGGTGCCGCAAGGCAATCAGGCCGTAGTCCGCTTTTTTGGTGAGCTTGAGCACTTGAATTCGGACCTTTATTGTCCTGAATCGATGTTACCGCCCCGGAAGACAGGAGTCAAACGGCAAAAACGGCCTTCTAAACGTAAACGGCGACCGGAGATTGCTCTCCGGCCGCCGCGTTTTGCAGGTCAAGCTCCTTGCGGAGCAGTTTTAGTCGATGGTGATCAACACCGTGATGGAGCCGGTCGCTGCGGTAGCTGCGCCGGGTGCTGTTGTTGAGTCGGTTGCCACTACTGTTACGGTTGCCGTCGAAGTGGCAGGGGCCGCGGTGGTGATCGAGACGATTCCAGTCACTGCGTCGATTGCTGCCCATGCGGGAGGCGTGGTGCTGGAATCAAAGGCAAAGGTCGGCGTGCCAGTCTGGCCAGTGGTGCTGACCGTACTGATCGCGCTCGCGGTGCCGTTGGCCCCGTGGACCGGAACGGTACGCGCCATTCGCATCGCAATGGCGATATCGAAGGTTATGGTGCCCGTCAGCGGAGTGCCGCTTGTCGAGTCCGTCGCCGTGACAGTGACATGGTAAGTCCCTGCCGGAGTCAGCGCTGTGAATCCGATGACGCCCGTGGCCACGTTAATCGTCATCCCGACGGGAAGTGAACCCGGAGATGTGATCGTATAGGCATACGGGAAGGCACCGCCAGTCGCCTGGACCCTGGTGAGGGTGGTGTTGGCAGTAGCGAACGTGCCTGTGTAAGGTGCTACGCCGGTGCTGGTAACTACCAGACCACCTGCGACCGTTAGGGTGAAGGCCACCGTGCCGGTGACGGGCACGTTGGCCGAATCGGTTGCCGTAACCGTTACTGTGTAAGACCCTGCGGTGTTGGCTCCCGGCGTACCTGCTATGGCACCGGTAGCGGAGTTGAGCGTCAGTCCGGACGGGAACAGGCCGGAAGTCAGCGTGTATTTATAGGTTGAGGTTCCTTCGGTAGCAACCACCAGATTATTCGAGCTGCTCCAGGCGATGCCGACAGTACCGGTCAACCCGGCACCGCTGGGACCGACTACTTTCAGTCGCGGCGCAACCCAGACATTGACACCCGTCTGGCTGGTTATTCCATTCGCCGTAATCGTGACCGGCAGTTGCACGGGCGCCGTAATGGCACTGATGGACGAACCCGTCGGAGACGTGAAAGGACCACCGGCTGCACCGGGTAGCGTCACGTTGACCTGGTAGAGGCCGGCAATGCTATTGGCAACAAAGCCCGAGTAAACAACCGTTCCGGCCACGCCACCAATACTGATGGTGGGTACCAGTGCCGAGTTGCTCAACGTACAGGGAGGCAAGCGGTTGCTGTTGAACAGCGACCCTTGAATGATGGTTCCATCCACATTGGTTAGCGAACTACCCGCTGCTGCGTTCAGTGACGTCAGATAGCTGGCCGTCGTAATACAATCAGCCGACCAGGCGAAGCTGGAACCGGCCGTAGCGTTATCGCCCGTACTGTCCGGTGCGCCGAGACCCGTCACGTACAACTGGACGGTATCGGAATCCGCTGCGGTTGAGCGCATGCCAGCAGGATTTCCGGTATTCACCAGGGCCCAGTTCGCGTTCAGGATAGCTCCATCGCCCTGGCCGTTTGAGCCGACCGTAAAGATGCCGGGGTTGGTAGCTGTGACGTTCACCGCGAAGGGAGTGCTGCTCTTCATGGTTGCGCCTGAGCCATAACCGAAGTTGATTACGACGTCGATGGACGTGCCGATGGAGGCCGAAACCGCCACCGGAACCAGCAGGTTGATCTGCCCGTTGGTGGCAAACAGCAGCGGGGAGTTGGCAATCACCACAGGCGTACTGGCATGAGTCTGGAACGTCGCGGTGAGAGAACGCTGGGTAGCGCTGACCGCATCAGGGCTCAGGGTTGCGGGGTAGCGATCCGTAACAGCATCCGGCGTTCCGTAGAGGATCTGGCTAGAACTGCAGCCCGTACCACCCGAGGAACAGAAGTTCGCGCCGAAGATGCTCAGCATGTCATAAGGAGCGATAGATGGCAGCGCGGGCGGTGTTACCTGAGTGAAGGTGGAGGCGCTGGTAACAGCCTGAATGATGGGACCAGACCCGATGGTGAGGGTTGCGGTTCCGCTGGCTGCGCTGCAACTTGCGCCCGCCGGATTACAAATTCCGAGGACTACTGAGCCACCCGTGCCGCTTTGGGCAAACGGCAGGTACGGATCAGCAACTACCGGCGCGGTGATGGTGAGGATGATGTTGGACGGATTCACGACGTTGACCGCAATATTGGTATCCGCAACGATTACACCGCTGGTGACGATACCAACTTTGGTCTTCTGCAGGGGATCGGTTCCGGGTACGAAACCCGTGCCCGTCAGAACCACCGTGAAGGTCTGTCCGGAAACGGCGGTGGGCAGACTGGCCGGAGTCAAACCGCTAACGGTTGCGCCGGGAGACTGAACACTGACGTTGAACGTAACCACGATTGTCGAAGCGGGACTGCCCCATGTCAGGGTCACGGTGCCGGTGAGGATACTGCCCGGCTGCGCCGCCGCGAAAATCAGCGGATTGAACGTGACGCCGATCTGACTGCCAAAGCTGTAAGCCAGGCCGGACTGCTGGGCTGCAGCGACGATGGGTGCCAGCGTGCCACCCGTGGTCACAGCGTAGGAGATAGGCGAGTCAGTTGAAACCGCCGTAATCACCGGGTTGGGAAGCGTGGTGCCGAGGGTCCATGAAATATTGCGCGTGGTGCCTTCCGAGACAGACAGCCGCGGGGCCTTGTTGTTGAGCAGCAGGCTGATGGGCAAGGCCATATCGGCGTAACCTGACACTCTGACGAGGATGGTTGCGGAGTAGGTTCCAGGCGCGAGTGTGTCGCAAACACTAGTCGAGCTGAAGCGTAAACTCTTCGGCACGGTTCCGGTAGTTGAATCCACGGTCAGCCAGATGGGCAAACTTGCAGTATTCACTGAGAAGAACGGGGCAGGGCTGTTCACAGACGCCAGTCTGATGTCAACATAACCAGCAGTGCCGGAGCCTTTGACATAAGAGAGCGTCGCCGGGCTGGGGGTGGCTGTGAGCGGTGTCGGGGGAACGATCTGCAGGGTCACGACGAGCAACTTGTCCGGACCTGGTGCATTCAGCAGGTGGAGAGTCCAGTTGGTGCTGCTGTTCAACGCAAAACCGCCGCAGCCGGAAGCTGCTGCCACGGTGAAGGTAACCGCCGTAGAGGTCGCGGTGCCACCGGCAACAGAACTGAGCACCATCCATGCAGGAGGGGCAATTCCGCTGGTCGCGTTGTCGATGCTGAACGCGGTGCCGCCGACGGCGGTGGATGTCACCGATGCCGTCTGGGCGCTGCCTGGAGTGAAGACACCGCCGCTTCGGGCGCAGGTGATGATTACCGGCGGAGCGACAAGGCCCGAGGTCGTGGAGGTAACCACGTCGTTCGCCGTCACAGTGACGTCGTTTACGCCGGCAGACTTGAACTGAATGGTGGTGGCACCGGTGCTGGCACCGACGCAGCCGTTGCCGACAACCACCGTGTAGTTGATTCCCGCTACCTGGTTAGCAGTGCTCAGGGTGGTGGTTCCAGGTGCGATGACGATGAGTCCGCCGCCCGGGGCTGTGAAGGAGACAGCCAGAGTATTTACACCGGTGAGTGCTACGACAGGTTTGATGTTGATGGTTTGTGCTGCCCCGGGGCCTGCGGCTGTGCTGCACGTTAATGCGACGGGGCTGGTCGCGACAAGGCTGAACGCCTGCGCGCTGCCAGCCCCGATAGTGAATGCGAGCAGTGCGGCGAATGCCGGGACACTGCGGAGTCTGAGTACCGATAAGTCCATGGAGGACCTTCCTTTTCCGGGTATTCTCCACGAAATAATCGCGGGGATGCGACCGTTCTTCTGGTCGCTATGGAACTTATCGGTAGGTCACACACAATGCTTTAGTACTTTGAATCAATCCCGTACGATCCCATTTTGGGACCCGGAAAGTGCAGAATTGGTAAGGCGTAAAAGGACCGCCTGTGCCACTTTTTTGCCGCGTTCGCCGGTCTCACCGGCAGGGCCGACGCAGGCCGGGCAGCCCGTGTCACAAGCGCACCCTTCAACCAGCTCACGGGTCTGGCGCATTAACTCGCCCGACAAACGGTAAAGAGGCGCACTCAGGCCCACCCCACCGGCGTAGCTGTCATATAGATAGAGATTCGGTTCCCACGCGAGCAGGCTGCCCGCGATATTCTCTGTGAGCGCCACGCCCAGGTCGCGCGGATCACACATCAGCAGCAGCGAGGCGATGGTGCGGAAGGCGCTGCCGAGGCCGGTCAGCCCGTTCTGTATTTCAGAGGGGGTGTACGGTTCGAAGTCCTTGAGAAACGCGTCGGGGAAATGCAACCAGAAAGCGGTGGTGTGCATTTCCTGCTCGGGCATGGAGAGATTCCCTGCCCCCACGTTTTCGCCGGTATAGAACTTGATCTTTTTGAAGCCTACGATTTGCCGGTTGACGCGGACATCGCCATGCACCTGATCGACACCGGCGTTGCAGGGCGCGGACTCGAATTCGCGCAGAGTCTTTACCTGCGTATAGTCGATGGCATCGGTGTAGTAATCGCTCTCGACTCGCTTGACGAAGGCCTTGCGCTCTTTGTAATCAAAGCGCTCGACGTGGAATTGTTTAGCTTCGTGCAGGTAGATGGCTTTTTCATGCAGCGTAGTCAGCGCAGCGGTGAAGGATACTTCGCCGATGATGCGGGCGTCGCCGGTGATATCGACCACGACAAAGTTATCGCTGGACACGGATCGCAGGCTGACAGCGTCGGCGGGGTAGCTGTCTGAGGTCCAGTGCCATGCGCTGCCGGACTGATGCAGGAAGCCGGCTTCTGAGAGGAAAGTACAGAGGTCGCCGGTCTGGTGCGGGCCGAAAGTTTCGTTGTCGCGCAGGGGCAGTTCGAACGCTGCGCATTTGATGTGGCTGAGCAGGACTTCGAGGTTGTCGGGGTTTACGTAGGCATGTTCGGGAGAGCCTTCGAACAGGTACTCCGGATGCTCAATCACGTACTGGTCAACGGGCGCGCTGGATGCAACGAGAACGGCGACGGAAGCCGTGTTGCGACGGCCCGCACGTCCGGCGCGCTGCCATGTGGAGGCGATGGTTCCGGGGTATCCGGCCATTACAACGGCGTCGAGCGAGCCTACATCTATTCCTAGTTCGAGGGCGTTGGTGGCGACCACGGCGCGGATCTCACCGGAACGCAAGCGCTTCTCGATTTCGCGGCGTTCGCGCGGCAGGTAGCCACCCCGATAACCCCGCACGGATTCGGTGGGCAGGCGGCCTTTGTCGCACGCGTCTTTGAGGTACGTAACCAGGATCTCGGTCGCGAGGCGGTTGTTGGCAAAAACCAAGGTTTGCTGGTGGCAATCGAGCAGTTCAAGGGCGATGCGGCGCGTTTCATTGATGTAGCTGCGGCGTATACCCAGTTGCCGGTTCACTACCGGCGGGTTGTAGCAGATGAAGACCTTTTCGCCTGCCGGGGCTCCGTTTGTATTGATGAGTTCGAAGGGCGCTTCGATGAGGGATTCGGCCAGTTCCTTTGGGTTGGCGATGGTGGCTGAACAGGCGATGAACTGAGGCTTGGAGCCGTAGAATTCACAGAGGCGTTTGAGCCGCCGCATGATGTTGGCGAGGTGGGAACCGTAGACGCCGCGGTAGCAGTGCAGTTCGTCGATGACGATATAGCGGAGGTTTTCGAAGAGCTTCGCCCACTTGGTGTGGTGGGGCAGGATGCCGGTGTGGAGCATGTCCGGGTTGGTCAGGACGATGTTGGCCCGCTGGCGGATGGCCCGGCGCGCATCCTGCGGCGTGTCGCCATCATAGGTAAAGGCGCAAAGATTGGAACCCATGGCTTCGATCAGGCCATGCAGTTCTTCCAACTGGTCTTCGGAGAGAGCTTTAGTGGGGAAGAGGTAGAGTGCGCGGGCGCCGGGTTCGTCAATGAGGCGGTTCAGGACTGGCAGGTTGTAGCAAAGCGTTTTGCCGCTGGCGGTGGGGGTGACGACTACAGCATTTTTGCCGTCACTGAGGGTTTGCCAGGCTTCGGCCTGATGGGTGTAGAGCTTTTCGATACCGCGCTTCGCGAATACGGCCCGGAGGTCGGCGTTGATCGCATTAGGAAACTCGGAGTATTCGGCGGGGCGTGCAGGGGTGCGGCGCATGGCGCGGATGGGACTTTCGGGATCACGGGCGAGCCGTTCAAATTTGTCCAGCACCGGGCTGGCATCGCCACGTTTCGAGATTGCGGACAACTCGGGAATGCCGAGCGAGAGCGTTTCTGACATTCGCCTTTTCTTTGCCTCGGGACTACGTTAGCATGAATGGGCGAAAAGGCTAATGGCGGACGACCACCAAAGAGAGCCAGGCGTTGGCTCCTTTGGCGTCGATGGCCCGCACGATTATTGTGTTGGTGCCGGTCATGAGGGGAACTCCCGTGGCGACGCACGGGCCAGTTCCCGTGGCCGTACTGGTGATTCCGGCTGAGGTTTGCCACACTATCTGACTCACCCTTGCGCCGCCTGTGGCGGTACCGGAGAGAGCGATCGTGGAGTTGTTCGTTGAGAAGACGGGTGAGGCTGGCGAGCTTAGCCGGATGGCAATTGGTGGACTGCCGGAAACCGGGGCGGACTGCACGCGTGTGATCACTGCGCTCTGGGTCACGGTCTGATGGGCTGAATCGAAGATTGAGACGGTGATGGTGCTGGTCCCCGTCGCGAGGGGAATTCCGGTTACGTTCCAGGTACCGGCGGGGCCGGGTGTCACGGTGCCGCTATGGGCGTGATCGGTTTGCCACTGCATGCCCATGGGGGCGACGCCACCGGCGAGGGTGCCGCTGATGGACGTTGTATCGGTCTGGCTGGTCGGGGCAGCAGGGTTGATCGTCAACTGGAGTGGGTTGGACGTCTCCCGGCTGGTCAGAATGCCCGAGGCCGATGGCGTGTCCCGCTTCGTGAAGAGCCACGCTGTAGAGATCGAAGCCTGTCCCTGCGTTCCAGTTTTCATCTGCGTTGAGGTGCATGTGTCCGGCCATGGGTTCGGCGTTCACCGGCACGGGATAGAACGTGTGGGCAAGAGTAGCAGTGGAACGGAACGGGTACGCGTCGCCGTGTGAACCACGGGCGAACTTGATCTGGATGGTGTGGGGTCCGGCAGGACTGGTCGCTGCGTCAAAGACGATGCTGGTGTGGCTGGACCATTCATTCAAAGCACGGAGGATTTCGCGCTGCGAGGTGTCATCGATAGCACCGAGGCTGTAGTGCAGGCGGGCGACATGGTCGGGGTCGAGGTTCCAGCCATGGACGGTCGCAGCGTACTGCGGAACCGGGCCGGCGATGGTGAGCATGCCTGCGCACGGGATCATTGCATCCGTGAGAAGGCGCGGGTCTGCGGGGAAGATGCAGGCTACTTCGTCGCGGGCGACGAGGGCGAGAAGATCGGCTCTGGTGGCGGTCATCAGCAAATGATTGGCAAGCGGCACATCGGCGTGGCACTCGACAATCACCTACTGCGTTTCTGCTGAAGCACTGAGGGCCGGGCTGAGCGCGAGGGAGCCGGGCGGCGCGATTCCATAGACCATCACCGCGTTATCGGGCAGGATGGCGGTGATCTTTAAGCCTGCTTCCATAAGGTCTGCACTATCCTCCGTTCCTGGCGGATGATCGAACACGACAAGGCGATGAACGGGCCGCTGCGAGCGAGCTTGCAGCGGCCCTGTAAGTGATCCGACTGTGGACGCTGCAGAAAGCGTGCGCGTCTTCAGGTGGATTTTCCGGGCGGCTGAAAGAAGTGTCATCAGCAGTGCGAGAAAGCATACGCGCCAGACCATGTTCCTCTATCGGCGGAACACGGGAGGGTCTTTAGTCAAGTCAGGCGAAGGCACGGAATGCGAGTACGGCGTTGAGTCCGCCAAACGCAAACGAATTGGAGATCGCGTATTCCATTCGGGCTTCGCGGGCGATGTTGGGGATGTAGTCGAGGTCGCAATCCGGGTCCGGTTCGTCGTAGTTAATCGTGGGGGGCAGGATGCCGGTAGTCAACGCTATCACGGTGGCGGCAGCTTCCATGGCACCGGCTGCGCCTAAGGTATGGCCGTGCATGGCTTTGGTGGAGGACACCGCGAGCCTGCGGGCGTAATCGCCAAACGCCAGATGCAGGGCGCGGGTTTCGGTCACGTCATTGACTGAAGTTCCGGTGCCGTGGGCGTTCACGTAGCCCACCTGATCCGCATCAATACCCGCATCTTTCAACGCCCGCGTGATGGCTTTGGCCGCGCCTTCCGCCGAGGGTTGCGTGATGTGGCGGGCGTCGCTGGACATTCCAAAGCCGACAATTTCCGCTATGGGGTTTGCACCTCGCGCGAGTGCATGGTCAAGGGATTCGATGACAAACATGGCCGCACCTTCGCCGAGGATCATGCCCGTGCGGGAACGTGAAAACGGGCGGCAAATTTCTGGCGCGACGACACGCATTGCCTCCCACGCTTTCAAGATTCCGAAGCTGAGCGGCGCTTCACTGCCACCGGTAACGGCCATGTCACACTGGCCGGAACGGATCATGGCGAACGCCTGCCCGATGGCGTGGGCGGATGATGCGCAGGCTGTCGAAATGGTGAAGACGGGGCCGGTGATGCCGAGATCAACCGAGATGGCGCTGGCCCCCGCGTTGACCATCGTCATGGGAATGGTCATCGGGTGAACGCGCGGTTTGCCGAGTTTGTAGACGTCATGGAAACCACGGTCCTCGGTGTTCTTGCCGCCTACGCAGGAGCCAGTGATGATGGCGGCGTTCTCGCGCAGTTCGTCATTCCATTGAATGCCGCTTTGGATAACCGCTTCGCGGGCGGCTACTACGGCGAACTGGGAGAAGCGGTCCATCATGTCGGCTTCTTTGAGGGCGAAGTGGTCTTCGGGATTGAAGCCCTGTACTTCAGCAGCGTTCTGGAAGCGGAGTTCCTGGCAGGCGGGATTGGTGAGCCTGGCAATGCCTGGATGGCCTTCGCGCAGGCTGGTTTCGAAGGCGACGCGATTGGCTCCGAGGGCGCTGATGACGCCGGTGCCGGTGATGACTACGCGAGGCATGTCAAACGGCGAACACCAGCCACCATATCTTTGATGCTTTTGATGGTCTTCACTTCTTCATCGGGCACGCTGATGTTGAATTCACTTTCGAGGGAGAAGATGATGTTGACGCCATCCATGGAATCGATGCCGAGCTCTTCGAAGGTGCTGTCGATTTTCACTTCTTCGGGTTTTTTACGTTGCACCTCGGCGATGATCGCGAGGACTTTCGTCACCAGTTCTTCGTCTGTCATATAAGAATTTGCGATACGGTTTCGAAATGATAGCCGCGGTCGAGCAGGGCGGGAATGATCTGGCGCAGTGCGCCGGTGGTGGATGAGATGTCCGGGTTGGGCGTAAGGCCTCGTCCGTCATGCAGGCAGATGATGGCACCGTCACTCACGGTTTCGGTCACACGCTTTGAGATTTCGTTGGCGGGCAATTTCCAGTCGCGGCCGATGACGGTCCACATGACGCCGTGGAGATTGAGTGCCTGCTGCATTTCACGGAAGCCAAACCAGCGGACTCCGAACGGGGCACGCACCAGCGCGGGAAATTTGCCGGTGGCATCCGCGATTGCCTGTTGAGCGCGCGCGAAATCGCTCATGATGAACTCCGCGCTGCGCAGGGCACAATTGGAATGGGTGTGGGAGTGGTTGCCGATTTCGTGTCCCGCCTCAGACACCATACGGCTCAATTGCGGGGCGCGTTGCACATTTTCGCCACACTGGAAGAACGTTGCTTTGGCGTGGTGGCGGTCAAGAATTTCGAGGATGTCGGCAGTGCCGGGACCTGGTCCGTCATCGAACGTGAGCGCGATGGCGTTGCGGCCTTTTTTGCCGCGCCATACTGAAGGCGCAAAGACATCCGAAGAACGTCCGCGCACCGCCCACGCCATGCACCCGATTGCAGTGCCCGCAAGTGAAATTGCGGCGGGGACGGGGCGCATGATCAGACCAGCTCTTCTGTGGCGGAATCCCAATAAACGGTGCGGGCGAGGCGGTAACTTTCGAGGGCCATGGCGCAGGTGACGGAGACGCGGTAGCCGACGTCAAACGGGCAGTTCGGTTCATGGCCGGTACGCACGCAGTCGAAGAAATTCTGCACATGGGCGCGCGGGGCGGTGGGGGTCTGACCCATGATTTCGGCGCCTTCGGGACGGTTCACTTTCTGCGGCTGGTAGCGGATTTGCTGGCCGCGGAGAATGGTTCCGTCGGTGCCGAGAACCTCTTCGGTGATACCGAGGTGGTTATTGCCGAAACCGGAGTCCCAGGAGAAATGAACCTCTTCGTCATGCGACATGGAAACGGTGATGGTGTCGGGAACTTCGCGGCCGTCTTTCCAGCGGTAAAGGTCGCCGGTCATTGTAACTGTCCGCGGGATTTGCATGGCCCCGACTTTGTACCAGAAGGCAAGCTGGTGGGACATATTTTCGTGGACGTTGCCGCCGGAATAATCGGAAAAAAGACGCCAGTTGATGTAACGGTCGGCGTCGAAATCGCGGGCGGGGGCGGGGCCGAGGAAAGCGTTCCAGTCGAGCTGATCGGGGGTCATGTCGGGGTAGACGGGACGGGTCCACTGGGGCTTGCCGTGGGGGGTGTTGCGGTACATGTGGGCGCGAATCGCGGTGACGTGGCCGAGGCTGCCGCTGGTGAGGTAGTTGGTGGCGTCGGCAACGTGGCCGGAGGAGCAATGCTGGTGGCCCACCTGAACGATGCGCTTGTTGCTGCTATGAAATGCGGCGCGCATGAGTTTCGCTTCGTCCGCAGTGAAGGCCAGAGCCTTTTCGATGTAGACGTGTTTGCCCGCTTGCATGGCTGCAGTGAAACATGCGGCGTGGAGGTGCTGCGGGGTGGCGATGAAGACGGCGTCAATGGCGGGGTCTTCGAGGAGGTGGTGGTAATCGGTATAGAGCTTTGCCTGCGGCGCGAGGGTTTTGGCTTCTTCGCGGCGGCGGGAATAAATATCGGCGATGGCTACGAGGTTTGTGTCGGGGCAAGCGAGGGCTTCGCGGGCTAGTTGGGTGCCTCGTTCGCCGATGCCGATCATGCCGAAACGGAGTGGGGTGCTGGCGCCCAGGAGGCTTCCGGTAGCCAGACTTCCGGCGAGGCCGGTGGCCACATTGCCGATGAAGATTCTGCGGGTCTGCATGGGTTTCTTTAGTTTAGCGCTCCGGCTGCTGGTGCGGCGGGTTCGGAATTGGGGATGTGGTCGGGAATGATCGGCGTTTGGCGAAACGAAGCCGAATTGGCGGTTGCGGCTTTGCTTTCAACGTGATGGCTTTTGGCTGGAGGTTCGGCTGGGGCTGCTTTGCGGGCGGTTTGGATGCGGTCGAGCTCTTTTGTGTATTGAAGGAGCTGGCGGGAGAGGCGTCCTTCGTAGCGGCTGAGTTTGTCGAAGGTGTTGGCTTCGGCGGCCCAGGCGGCGGCTTGCGCGACCATGGATTCGGTTTCTTCGTCGTTGGTGGAGTTGGGGTTGGTGTAACGGACGAGGCCTACGTTGAGGATGTTGTTTTCGATGGCGGCTATGCGGTTCAGGCGGGTGTGGCAATCGATGATTTTCTGGACCATCTGGCTTTCGCTTTCGGTTTTTGGGGCGTAGTCGCGGTTTATGGCTTTGGTCAGGCGGGTGTAGGCTTCCTGCTCGTGGGGCTGGAGCATCATGCGGGTGCCGGTTAAGCCATGGCGAAAGGCGTTCATGGAGGCGGTTTTTTTGCCGGTTTCGGTTTTGGGGCCGGTGGAATTTTGGGCGTTTTCGCGATTGGCTGTGATCTGAGCAGTGGTGGACATGGCGGCCCAGCTATAGCATTGCGATGGTGGCGGGTTGCGTGGATTCCTGGTGATGGTTGAGGTAAGGGCTTTATTTTGTTGGATGAAATATTTTTTGATGGGATGTGATTGATAAGGTCAGAGGCGTCACGGATCAACACGGATTTTGACACGGATGTTTTTGATCCGACAATACTTTGCCTAGCATCTATTGAGAACAGTTAATGGTTTTGCTATTCTCGCCAATGAATGACCACCGTAACCATCTCGATTCCAGAATCCCTGAGAGCCTTCGTTGACCACCAGCTCGCAGATAATGGTTTTGGCAATGTTAGTGAGTATTTCCGTACTCTGTTGCGCGACGCGCAGGCGAAAGAAAACGACGCACGGCTCCAGACGCTGCTACTCGAAGGCCTGACTTCCGGCAAAGATATCCCGGTGACAAAGGAATTCTGGAGCGTTCTGAAGACGGAAGCGGCCCAAATCGCCAAAAAACACCGCAGTCGGAAAGAAGCGGGAATCCTGTAGTAAGAACGGCGGCACGGGAAGACATACTTCGGCAGTTTCGGTACTATCTTGTGGACCGTGAGTTGCCGGAAGTCGCGGCCCGCTTCCTCGACGCACTTGAAGAAGCCATCGGCCAACTCGTCTTGATGCCTGCAATGGGCGCTTTCAACTGCGCGGTTGCCGGGGTGGGCTGATTGTTTTCCTTACGTCGATGGCGGGCTTTTTTCGGGGAGTGTCTCTGTGCCTCGGTTCACGAAGATGGCACGGACTTATCTACTTCATGCCGGGGGCGTTGCGGGGGCGGGAGATTAATCCGGATATTTTCGGGTCGATGATTCAGGCGGTGGCGGGTGACGAAGAGCGGGGCGCGCTGGGCATGCATTACACGAGTGTGCCCAACAACATTTTGAAGGTGCTGAATCCGCTGTTTCTGGACGATCTGCGGGAGCAACTGGCGGCGGCGGGGGATAACGGGCGGTCTTTGCTGAATCTGCGGAAGCGGATGGCGAAGATACGGGTGTTCGATCCGGCTTGCGGGTCTGGTAATTTTCTGGTTATTGCGTATGACTATAAGCTTGGATCAGCGTGCCGGTGCGACTGAGTCCAATTGTTTTGCGAGGCCGATGCTATCCAAGTATAATTGCAAGTATATGCCTCAGATGACCATTTACCTTGACCGGGAGACTGATCAGATGGTGCGGGAAGCGGCGCGGCGGGCGGGTGAATCGGCCAGTAAATGGGTGGGCGAGGCGATCCGCAGACAGACACGCGACCAATGGCCTGCGGACGTACTGGAGATTCTGGGGAGTTGGGAGCAGGATTTCCCGGCGTCGGAGCAGTTGCGCGCCGGACTCGGCAAGGATGTTCCGCGAGAGGGTCTTTAATTGCGGGGCCGTCCGGGCTTTGCGCTGGATTGGAATGCGCTGATCCATGCACTGAAAGGGATCGGCCGGGTGCGGGAGCGGCTGGCTCGGACGGATCCGGGCCTGATTGGGATTCCGGCTGTGGTGGCTTATGAAATTGAATACGGAACCTTGCGCTCAGTCAACCCGGAACTGCGGCGGGAACAGTTGAGGAGGCTTCTCAGCGTGACGGCAGTCCTGCCGTTTGACGAGCGGGCAGCAGCACGGGCAGCCGCTGTCAGGCTGGATCTGGAGCGGCGGGGGTTGACGATCGGGCCGTACGACTTGATGATCGCCGGGACGGCTTTGGCTTATGGATGCACGCTGGTGACGAACAATGTTGCGGAGTTTTCGCGGGTTCCGGGGCTCAATTGTGAAGACTGGTTTTAGAGAGGGCAACTGGTCAAGGGCCGCATGCAAATCAGCGCGGATCACTATAATTTTCGTGCGTACCTGGCGCTCAGGCGGGGTTGATGACAAGGGGTTGTATGCGCAGAAATGCGACGTTGTTTATCAGCATTTTTATGAGGGGTATGCGGGGCCGGGGCGTAGTGTTTATGGGTAGAGGGGATAGGTAGAGGGGGATAAGAGGAGGCCGAACTGTCGGCGTTGGCGATATTGCAAAAATGCAAATAATTATGGACGTAAGACGCGGAGGGTGGAATTGCTCGACGACCGCTTTCGGGGAGAGCTTGAGGAAGTGCCTCTCGACATGAAAGCCCGGTTTCGCCGGATTTGTCGAGCTGATTCAGGGATACGGCCTTGAACGGGTTCGTGAGCCGCATGTAAAGCGTCTGGAAGGCCCTTATGGGAGATGCCGGTGGAGGGAAACGATGGCATCTCGCGAGCGCTCTACGTTACCGCGAGAGGTCGCCGTGTAGTGGTAGTTCGGGTGCCATCCTTAAAGGCGGACGATTTTTTCTGAGACTATGCCCTTCATGGCGTTGCGCGTGTCCACGATTAGTTTGGACTGGTCCAGGAGTTTTTTGTAATCAAACGCTGAGTGATCCGTGATGATAACAACACAATCTGAATCGCTGATTGCAGCGCTGTTTTCCCTCAGTACGCGTTCGTCCTGGAGACGGATTTCGGGCACGTAGGGGTCCGTGTAAGAAATGGTGGCACCGCGCTTTTCGAGGAGATGAATCACATCGAGAGCCGGAGATTCGCGCACATCATCGATGTCGCGCTTGTAGGAAACCCCGTAGATGTGAATCTTTGAGCCCTTGACGGCCTTGCCCACATCATTCAGTGCATTCTGGACCTTGCCTGCCACGAAATGGGGCATCTGGCCGTTGATCTGGCCGGCCAGTTCAATGAACCGCGCTTCGATGCCGGACTGTTTAGATTTCCAGGAAAGGTAGAAGGGGTCAATGGGAATGCAGTGTCCGCCGAGGCCCGGCCCCGGATAAAACGGCATGAACCCAAATGGCTTGGTGGCTGCCGCCGAGATCACTTCCCAGACGTTAATGCCCATGCCATCGCACATGGTGGCCATTTCGTTCGCCAGGCCGATGTTGATCATGCGGAACGTATTTTCAAGGAGCTTAACCATCTCAGCCACCCGGGTGGAACTTACCGGAACTACCGTTTCGAGCGCCTGTTCATAGAAAAGCTTGCCCAGTTCGGTGCAGGCGGCAGTGGTGCCACCAACCACTTTCGGAATGTTTTTGGTCTGGAATTTGACATTGCCCGGGTCCACGCGCTCGGGCGAAAAACAGAGGAAGAAATCGAGGCCGACTTTCAGCCCGTCTTTTTCCAGCAGAGGCAGTACCAGTTCATCCGTTGTGCCGGGATAGGTGGTGGATTCGAGGGTGACGAGAACGCCGGGATGCAGGTATTTGGCAATTTCCTCACACGCGGAAACGATGTAGCTCATATCCGGGTCTTTGGTTTTGCGCAGCGGCGTGGGGACGCAGATGTTGATGGTGTCGAGGTCGCGGATCACCGAAAAGTCGGTGGTGGCACGAAGGAGTCCTTTGGCCACGATGGGTTCGAGGGCGGCAGAGGGGATATCGCCGATGTAGGAATCGGCTGCGTTTACTCGGGCGACTTTCGGTTCATCGATGTCGATGCCTGTGACGTGGAAGCCTTCCCGCGCATATTCGACAGCCAGGGGAAGCCCGACATATCCCAGACCAACGACGCCGACGCGGGCGGTTCGTGTTTTGATCTTTTCTTCCAGTGCCTTCTGTGCGCTTACCGGGCTACTCATCAGCGCCAATTCTCCCATAGTGAAACAACCCGTCGGCTACCACTGCGGCGGGACCGGTAAGCCATACGCCGTCTTCCGTGCGCAGGGTCAACGGGCCTGCCGGGGTCAGGACTGTGACCGGACTGATGGCGAGACCTCGTGCGATTGCGGCGATGGCTGCGCCGGTTGAGCCGGTGCCGGAACTGTTGGTTTCCCCTGCGCCGCGTTCCCAGAAACGGACATCGATGGTGTGAGGATCGACGGGCCGGATGAAAGACACATTGGTGCGGTTGGGAAAGCGCGGATCATGCTCTACTGCGTTGCCGAGCGCGCGCCAGTCGAAGTCGAAATCCGCAACCGGCATAGCGCACTGGGGGTTGCCGGCGTTGACGAGGACGGCATCGTGGTTTTGCACGGTGGCAGTGAGATCGACCACTTTGATTTCGCCCATGTTCATTTCGAAGAGATATTCGCCGGCCGCCTGAGAAATCAGCTTCAGGTGCTTGATGCCTGCACCGGTGCGGATGCGGATTTCGTCCGGGTGCTGGTCAAGAAGCAGCAGAGCGGCGCAGCGTGTGCCGTTGCCGGAAAGTTCGGGTTCGCTGCCGTCGGAATTAAAGAGACGGATGGTGGCGTCGAAATCGTCTCCTGGAGTGGGATCGACGATCATCCAACCGTCAGCACCGACGCCGGTGTAGCGGTTGCAGATGGCAACGGAGATGGCTGGCAAGTCTGCGTTGGGGGCATGGGCGGCGAGGGTGAGCAGAAAGTCGTTCTTTGCGCCGTGGAGTTTAGTGAAGGGGATCTTCATATTTCGTTTGTGGTGGAGGGTCGGGCAGGCGGCGGTAGATTTCAAGCACACGCGCGCCTTTAACCATGATGCGCTGTTCCAGTTCGTAGCGCGGCCCGGTGAGGCGAATACGGTCGATTGTGCTCTGCGCTTCTTCGCCGGAATTAACGACGGCCCAGTCTTCATGCAGGCTTAGCTGCGGACTGGTGGTGGCGAGTGACCACTCAATCGGGTTGTCGCCGGTGAGGGTCTGGCGGAACGGAATGCCGAGAGTTCGGTAGATGGCGCTGACGTCGCCGAAGGTGGTGAACCAGGTGTTGCCGGGCCGGGCATTGGCACGCAGATAGTCGGTTGCGCGCGAGGTCCACAGGCGGCGTACGCGGGAGTTCTGTTCGGCTTCGCGCCAGGTGACGGATCGCTGGGCGGGATGCAATAGCAGCGGGGCGAATACAGCGACCAGAATAGCCGGGGCAACGTATTTGTGCAGACGCGTTAATGCTGCGGCACCGAGGGCGATTAAAGGCAGGAAAGCCATGGCGTAGCGGGTGTTGTAAAAGCTGAAGGGCCAGAGCGTGGGGACGTAGATGGGTGTGCCGGAGGAATGAATACTCAGGACGTAAAACGCTGGTGGCAATGCGAGCAGGAAGAGTGGCCAGAAGGCGCGGCGTTGCAGGGTGAGTAACAGGCCGGCCGCGCCGATTACCATTGCTGGCAACCCGGCAATGAGTTGTCCGGCGGCGAAGTAATATTGGATTGCCTGCAGCCATTTTCCCTTGCCTGGATACGAGGTGTTGCCCTGAATGGCGAGGGCGGACCAGGGCCCCCGGTAGAAGTAGAGCGGGTCGCCGAACTGCCAGTAGTTGTGGAACAGCCAGATGAGGGGGCCTGAACCCGCGAGGACGCAAAACACTACGGCGGCGGTGGCACGTTTTGGCAACGTTTTACGCGGGCCCCAGGTGAGAATAAACAGCGCGGTGAATGGCAGCAGGATCCACGCTTCATAACGTGTGAGGGTACCGGCCCAGGCGGCGATTGACGCGCCCAGCAGTGCGCCCCAGCCGGTGGTTTCGGCATAGCGGACGGTGAAGTACAGGAGGGCGAAGAGGGCGGCGAAAAATATTGGCTCAGTCATGGGGATGGCACCCAGGTAGAGCGTGTTGGGGTTCAGCAGGAAGATGGCGGTGGCGGTGGTGGCGGCGATGACGTTGCGGAACAGGCGATAGATGGCTGCGAACAGGAAGGTGGCGGCCAGTGCCATGCAGATACCGGCGGTGATGGCACCGGCGAGGCCTGTTTGCCACAGGTGCGGGTCGCGCACGAGCGGAATCATGAGCAGATGCGGCAAGGGCAGCCAGGTGGTGCCGAACTGGAGCCAGCCGGGCGTGCGCGAATCGAGAATGCGGCGGGAGATGTTGAGGTGGGCTTCAGCATCGCCGAAATACAGCGTGCTGCCGTCGCGGTAGAAATACGCAACCGCCGCTGCCATGACGGCGGCGGTTACCAGCAGGCAGACGGGGACGGGCCAGTTAGAAAGACGTGAAGTCTTTGAACTCTTCGAAGCGGCCATCAATCTCTTTGCGCGTCAGTGTGCGGAAGCGTTCCACGCCGAAGCGCTCACAGCAGAAACTACCCATAACCGAACCGTAGATGACGGCTCGGCGGAGAGTGTTGTGGTCTGCGCTGCCGTTGGCGGTTACGCCCGCACCGGCAAGGTAGCCCATGAAACCGCCGGCGAAACAATCGCCCGCGCCTGTGGGGTCGAAAACGTCATCAAGAAGGTAGCCGGGGACGATGAAATGCTGTTCGCCATGCCAGAGGATTGCGCCATGTTCGCCGCGCTTGATGACGAGAGTCTTCGGACCCATTTCCTGAATTTTATAAGCGGCCTTACGCAGGTTGTATTCACCTGAGAGCATGCGGGCTTCGGAATCGTTGATGAGCAAGAAATCCCAGCCTGCGATGGTCTTGAGCAGTTCCTCCCGGAAGTCGGCAATCCAGTAATTCATGGTGTCGCCGCCGGTGAGGGCGAGCGAGGCCGTGTTCATCTGTTCTTTCACTGCGCGCTGCAGGCCCGGCTGGATATTGCCGAGGAAAAGATAGGGCGAGGCTTTGTAAGATTCCGGCAGTTTGGGCTGGAAACCGGCGAAGACGTTGAGGTCTGTGGCTGTGGTCTCGCGGTCATTCATATCTTTCGAATAGACGCCGGACCAGAAAAAAGTCTTGCCGGCGACGCGTTCGAGACCGGCCAGATCGATGCCGCGGGAGGCGAGCAGATCGTAATCTTTTTCTTCGAAATCATCACCGACAACGGCTACGATTTTCGGATTTGTGAAGTAGCTTGCGGCCAGCGCAATGTAAGTGCACGCTCCTCCGAGCATGCGGTCGACTTTCCCGTGAGGAGTTTCGACGCCGTCATAGGCGACGGAGCCAACGATAACCATGGACATTCGTTCAATTGTAGCGAGTGCGTCTGGCTTGTCTGCCGTAATAGAATCCGAAGGATGGAACAGATGGAAGTCCGGATTGGCAAGGCGGCGTCGGGGAATACGGCGATTCTGCAGTTGCACGGGCCGCTGACGCTTGCCACGCTGCATTTGCTGGAGGATGCGCTTAAGGCTGCCGCCGGGTGGGATCTGGTGATTGATGTCGCGGGTGCGCCTTATGTGGATTCCGCAGGGCTTGGAACGATACTGCGTCAGTGGAGCGATTCCAGCAAGAGTGGCAAGCTCTTTGCGGTGGTCGGGGTAACTCCGCGTATCGCGATGCTGCTGGAGATTACGAAGGTGAATACGATTTTGCCTGCGTTCGCAACTGCGGAAGAAGCGGACCGGAATTTTAGCGCTGCGAGATCAGCTGCGGCGCGGGCATAAACACCGGGAGCGGCTGGCCGGGGATATTTAAGCGGGTTGCGGCGACGCTTCTAAGCCATTCGCTGGCGGGCGTTTCGACCCAGGTGAAAACGAGACTGGAAATTCCCACAACACCTGCCAGGAACACCAGCGCGGTGATGCCGTGTGGGGCCGGACCCAGCTTGTGAAACGCATAACGGCTGTACCACCAGAGCAGCGGTACATGCATGATGTACATGGAATAACTGGCTTTGCCGAGGTATTCAATGAGGCGGATGGAGAGGGCTTTGGCGATGAGGCCGCCCCCGAGTGCGAGGCCGATCAGCGCGGCGACGTTGAGGGGACGCAGCGCGGTGTTGAGGTCAAATGGCAGGCCATCAAGCAGGTGCTCATTGGCGACGAGAACGGCTCCGGCAAGGAATGCAGCCAGAACGAGCCAGAAGCCCTGCTTCTTCATTGCCGGTGTTTTACGGCAGATGATTTCGTAGAGTCCACAGGCTGCAATTCCGGCGACAAAATCTGAAAGGTGGTGGATGGGTTTCCAGTAATCAGGTACGCCGGCCCGGGCGAGGAAGACGGGTACTGCCAGCGTGAGCGCGAAGGCTGCCGTTAGTTTTAGGAACCCCGGTTTTCGCAGCCAGAGGAACAGCAGCGGGAAGCACAGATAGAAAAACAATTCGCAGGAAAGCGACCATGCGGGTGTGTTCCAGCCCACATTGAGAGGTCCCAGCCAGCCCATCAAAACGAAGCCGTAATCGCCCAGCAGGGCGGCCTTCTGCGCGGGGGTGTGGTCTGGCTTCGCCAGTGTTTCCAGAATGAAGCGGGAGACCACGAGGAGGCTGAGAAGGTAGACAGGATAGATGCGGGCGAACCGGGCCATGCCGAAACGAATGAGGCTGGTGCGAGTCCATTGCGTGCGTGAATAACTTTGCGCGAGGACGAAACCCGAGAGTATGAAAAAGGTCTGGACTGCCAGATAGCCGTGGCGGAGCAAGCTTTGGGCGAGCACGGGCAAGGACTGCTCCCACTGCTCCAGCATCATTTTGTTGCCGGTGAGGTGGTGCAGAATTACCCAGAGCGCGAGAAAGAATCGCAGGCCTGTGAGGGCCGGCAAATATTGCGCGCGCGGCTGGTCCGCAGGCTGGAGTGGTTGAGCGATGTGATCTATTGTACAAGCACGCAGAAAAGAGATTGGCCGAAGGGCGGGTCGATCAGGGATTCGAGGCGGGACGCCAGCGGCACGATCAGGCGGTCAAAGACTGCGATTTGTGTGGTGGATTGAGCGGTGCGGTGAAGGATTCGCGCGTTGAGCCACCAGCCGAAGAAGCCGGGGAGGTTCATGTAGTGGAGTTTGCGGATTTTGAGGCCGGCGGCTTTTGCGGTGCTCGTCAACGTCTTGCGCGTGTAGCGGCGGCAGTGTTTTAAGTTGCGGTCAATCGGGCCTGTGAGCGCGGGGAAGGCGGGCAAGATGAGGACGATTGCTCCGCCGGGAGTGACGACCCCGGCTATATCCCGTAGTGTGCGGGTGTCGTCTTCGATGTGTTCGAGGACATTGAGGCAGACGCAGGAATCGGGGCGGTACTGCTTGAGGTTTGAGAATCCAGTGGCTGCGTCGTGGGTTAGGGCTGTGAGGTTTGGCTGGTTGGGATAGCGGGCTTTGAGGTGTTCGATAAAGTGCGGTTCCGTGTCGATTGCTATGACCGCCTCGCGGTCAAGTAACCGGCCGGTGAAGTTACCGATGCCGCAGCCGACTTCGAGGACACGCTGACCGAGTTCGGGCAGAGCCAGGCGGCTCTGCCATGCGAAATAGTTCTTCGCGGCGGTCATGAGTTGCTGGTCTTCCAGCGTCCAGGACAGTTGCGGGGAAGATAATTGAGGCATTGCAGATTGATAATCCAATTGGGTTCGGTACCGGCGACTTCATTGAACTGGCGCTTGCGGCTTTGCTGTTCCTGTTAGCCATTTTATGGCCACGGTATGTGGAGCCGGTGTTGCGGCGACTGGCGGAGCATGGCGTTTGGTCTTTGATGCTGATGGCGCTGTTACCGGTGGTGCTGCGACTGGCATTGTTGCGTCAACATCCGGCACCAGGTATATTGCCGGCTGAGTGGACTCTGGCTCTGGCAGAAATGGCTGCTTTCTGTGCGCTCTGCTGTTGGACGGTGCGGCGGTGGCTGGGAGCGTATCCGGGGCTGGTTGCCGGCTTGCTCGCGGTGTTTTGGTTTGGGCCGCTGCATGTTTGGGCTAATGGTTATTCGGGGATGTACGTGCCTTTGTGTGTTGTGCTGGTGGTGTTAGGTTTGCTGCCGCGATTTCGGATTCCCGCACCGCCTCCGGCTGCGCTTCGCATTTTGATTTATCTCAGTATTGCGGAGTTTGTTGTGCGCTATGGGATGGTTGCGGTGCATGCTGAGCCACCGCGACGCATTTCCGTATCTTTTGTCGCGCCTTCGCCGGCACCCGTTCCGGTTGTTTCTGAACCTCCGCTTCAGAAGGACATCGTTCCTGGGCTGCGGCTGGAACAGGTTCGTTAGTCTGCGGAGGCCGACGGGGGCGGCGCCCTCCTTTGCTATATGATCTTGCAGAAGAGGTTTATCCATGAAGATCCATTTGAGTCGCGCTGTTTTGGCTGTCTTTTGTTTTGCCTGTTGTTCGAGCGCTTTTGCGCAGAGCAGTCAGGACGCCATCGACAAACATCTGACTGCTGCCCGAAACGCTGCGGGTTTTGACTTTACTGACGTGCTGGCGCGGTTGTGCGTGGCCCCGGCATTTGTGCCGGACCGTATCCGTGATGGTGCACCTGGCCCGGCCCCCAAGCGCGACACCTGGTACGCGGAACCGGCTAAAGTTTTCGACAACCTCTATTTTGTCGGCTCGAAGATTCACAATGCGTGGGCATTGACGACGAGCGACGGCATCATTATCCTGGATACGATCTTTACCTACAATTCGGAGGAAGAAATTGTAGGGGGTTTGAAGAAGCTGGGGCTGGATCCGGCGAAAATCAAATACGTCATCATCAGCCATGCGCATGGCGACCATGTGGGCGGGGCGAAGCTGTTGCAGGACCGTTTTGGTGCGCGGATCGTGATGGGTGGCCCGGACTGGGATTCCATTGAACGATCCGCTAACGGCTATCCGGAAGGCAAGCCGAAACGCGATATCGTGGCGGACGACGGGCAGAAGGTCACGCTGGGCGATACTTCAGTTTCCATCGTTACGACGCCGGGCCATACTCCGGGTACGCTGTCGATGACTTTCACGGTGAAGGACAACGGCAAACCGCTCGCAGTGGCTTATTCCGGCGGTACCGCGTTCAATTTTCCCAGTACTACGGCGAACTTCGACGGTTATATCCGGTCACAGCAAAAGATGGCTGCGGCTGCGGCGGCGACGGGTGCCACGGTGCTGCTTTCGAACCATACCGAGTTTGATGCGGCGCTGCCAAAGATCAAAGTGCTGCCGTTGCGCAAGGCGGGCGAACCGAATCCGTTTGAGGTGGGGAAAGAGGCCATTGCGCGCTATTTCACGGTTACACGAGAATGCGCGGAGGGTGCGCGGCTGAAGCTGGCGCCGCCGTCAAAATGAAGTGGCTCTTAGTGGCACTCCTGTTTTCCGCAGCGATGCTATCCGGGCAGATGCGGCCCGGCGCGAAGGTTGAGAAGACGTACGGCATGGGCCTGCCGCGAGACATGGCTAAGCTGCTGATTGATGACCACGAATATCCGGAGTATCCGCTCAAGCCGGGTCAGGAAGCATATAAGGATGTGGATGGCTACCGCATCAAAGACCTGATTAAAAAAATCACGGCGATTTCGCTGAAGAGTCTGGATGACGGCGAGCAGTATTGGGGACGAATCACCGGCACGAAGTATGACCGGATGACCACGGAACTGATGGCCGATGAATTTACGAAACTGGGCTTGAAAGTTACGCGGCAACCGTTCACGGTGAAGGAACTCTGGTATCCCACGCATTGGGAAGGCAGCTATGCAGCGGGTGTCCGGAGCGGTCCGTTGCAGACCCTTTTTCCTATCAATGAAACGCGTCCGACGGCTGCGGAGGGGATTACGGCCGAGGTGGTGTGGGTGGGCGTGGGCGCGGCACCGGATCTGCTGGGCCGTGACCTCAAGGGCAAAGCAGTTCTGGTTTACAGCACCTTCGTGCCGGGCGGACGAAGCCACTCCGCGAGTGAGCGGGCTGGTCTGTTTAATTCAGACACGCTGGTGACGAAGGCGGGCGCGGCCATGATCATTAATGTGATTGCAGTGCCGGGCAACGGGCAGTTTAATCCGGAAGGCGCGCCTGCGGGTGTGGACGCAGTGCCGACGCTGACCATCAGCCAGGATGAGGGCTTCATGCTGCGCGATCTTCTCGCTACCGGCCAGAAGGTGCAGATCCGTTTGAAGCTTGATATTGCGATGCGCGAGAACCTGCCGAGTCAGAATGTATATGCTGTGTTGCCGGGTGTTTCTGACGAAGAAGTGATGGTTATGGCGCATACCGACGGCTTCTTTCAGGGCGCGATGGACAATGCGAGCGGGATGGCGACGGCGATTGATATTGCCCGGCACTATGCCGCGATTCCTCAGGCTCAGCGACCGCGAACGATGGTGTTTGTGGCGACGCCTGATCATCACCATGGCGAGACCGGCCGGGACCTGATGATTAAGACACATGACTGGAGTAAGGTGTCTGTGATTTTGAATGCGGAGCATACGTCGCAGACGCTGCTGTATATGTATAACGCGGATTTGATGACGTCGAATGCGATTAGTGCGCGACGCTGGTTTGCGAGCGGGAGCCCGGCGTTTCAGCAACTGGTGAAGCGGACGTTTCAGGATTTCAATGTTTCGGTGTACCAGGTGCCGGAGACGCGGGCTGGCGGGTCACTGGGGGCGGTGAGTGTTTTCGCGCCTTCGTTCCATATTATTGATCACGTGATTTATCACACGTCTCTGGATACGCCGGAACTGGTGCCGGCTGTGGGTTTGGGCTATAGTGAGCGGGCGTTTTTGAAGGTTATTGATGAGACGAATAAGATGTCGATGAAAGAGATTCGGGGGACGGAAAAGTTGCCTAATCCGGTTCGTTAGCTGGTAAACTTTGGGCATGAAGCTCACGATTGAGTTGGACCGGGAAGCGGACGGTCGCTGAATTGCCGAGGTTCCGGAATTGAATGTCCTCCTGTATGGTGATTCGAGGGAGGAGGCCATCCTGCGAGTTCAAACCGCAGCGCAGGAAATTGACCTCGACCGGGTGGCTCACGGCGAACTTCCCTCTGACGCGGTGAGTGCCACCTTCGATATCGCCGCATGAGTTCATGGCCAGCGGCCAGGTCGCGGCGCGTTTTCGCCTCACTTAAGAAAATCGGATGGCAGCACAACCGCACCGCTGGTTCCCATAAAATCATGAAAAAAGAAGGGTGGCCGGAAAAGTTACCGAACCCGATCCGTTAAGCCCAGACGCAGGACGGGGGCGTCCTGCGCGGGTCTGGGGACCCGCCCTCCCTTATTTCTAGAAATCGAGCTGTCCCATCAAATCATTTAGTTGGAATTGCAGGGCTGTTTTCTGCTGGTCGAGGGCGGACTGTCTTTCCCGCAGCCTGACAATCCCCGCTTCCTGCTCGCTTAATTTTCGGGCGTAATCCTGCACGGCCTGCTGCTGGCCGCTCACAGAGGAAAGGCTCGCAATGTTCTGGCGCGTGCGCTCTTCATCCTGTGTGGCCGCCAGGATCTGGCTGCTCAGCGCGTTCCTGTCTGTATCGGCTTTCACGATTTGCGTTTTGAGATCGGCAATCTGCTGGAGTTGTTTGCGCGCGGTATCGCTGATCGTGCGGTTGCGAATGTAGGCGAGCAAACCGTCGGGATTGATGGACGACAGAGAAAGCTGGCGATCATAAACGTTTTCGTCTGTCACCTGGAATTCCACCGAACCGCTGGCAGGCACTTTGACCTCAAAGCGATATACGGTACTGGACGTTTCGAGGGGTTTTGCTGTATCGATCAGGTGGAAGTTCAGCCGGACCGGATACTCGATGATCAGGGTTTTCGGGCGCGGGTCTACATTGCGAATGGAATATGACGTCGTCTGAATTACGGCGGATTTGCTGATCAGGAGGCCGTTGTGAACATGGATTTCGCGGACGTCATCGGTGTGCGAATTCTGCGTCGTCGAAATGCGTGTCCCTAAATCGAGGCCGTAGCTGATGAAGCGCTTGTCCCCGGCTTTGACGGTTTCCACAAGGGCTTCGCCCGCATAAGCACCGGCATCGTAAACCGTGATGGGGCCGCCATCGAGCGTCTTGCCTGTAGTGTTGGAGAGTTCGGCGGCACTCAGGGGATTTGAAGTGCCGGTGTTCGAATAAATCAGCAGCTTGCGGGCCGTCAGCTTCTGTTGAAGGAAGGGGAGCATGGCGGATTCATCCTTCCGCACTGTGACTGGCCTGGCGATATCGTACTCGAAGAGGTCGGCTAGTTCCTGAGCCATGGCTGGAGCCGCAATGGTAGTTGGCTGCGAGCGCGACTGGCCCGGGACGAAGCCACCAACCGCCCCGGATATAGCCTGCGACATGGGTGCTGCCATCGACATTTTTGCTGCCCGTTGCTGCGACTCCACTGAAATAGCGCCGTTGTAGACTTCCGGAGCCAGTGCTTTGTCTTCCTGTAACTCGGCACCTTGACGCGCAATGTACTTTGGGGCATAGAGCTGGCTGATAAACGAAATCGGTTTTCCGGAAATCAAGGACATGCGAACGCTGGTCCAGTCTTCGCCGGTCGTATTGTCGACAATCGCCCAGCCTTCGAGGGTGGCCCCGGTGCCGGTGGGATCGAACATGAGACGGTAGCTGGATTTCCACGCGGGCATGGGAATAATGTATTCGGCGCGGACGTCGCGGGCTGTTGTCTGCGTGGAATCGATGTAGACACTGCGCTTGTCTTTCGACCTTGCGCCTGTAACGGCGGCGAGATAATCCCTGAACTGAGACTGGAGCTTCGCGTCGGTAAAGCGGATGGATGAAGCGGCGCTCAAATCCACATTGCGCAGCTCGCCGGAATCCAGAAACAGAGTTGCCTGCTCGCGTTCGGAGTGGTCATGATCCGCTGGAATGAGCCGGGCGGAGACAATTGCTCCCGCGATTTTTTGGGGGCCGAATTCCATTTCGATGCGGGCACCTTTGACCTGATCGAGCACGGCGCTGAGGGGCTGGCCTTTCTCAATCAAGAAGGGCAGATCGCCCAGTTTTTGCTCGAGCGGAATGCTGGAATCGTAGCGAACGCCAGTCACTTTGCCGCCCGAATCGGTGATGGTCAGCGATTTCAGAACGTCGTTCATTTCGCCGGTCTTGAAATCCAGCCGGGCGGTGTCTCCGGGCTGTAAGGTGCCATGCCGCGAAAAATACCCGACGCCGTGCTTGTAGAGCACAACGGTGCGCACCGGCAATTCAGCTGCCGACAGGACAGTGGCGCAAACCGAAATTGCAGCGATGCGTTTGATCTTCATATAAGCAGGTAGACGGACAACTTAAGAATTGAGTTCCGGCTCCCCTCATCTTAACTGCGCGCGGGCCAACCACAAAACAAGGCGCGGCTTGACAGGCTGCGGCGCATAGCGTCAGACTTCGATCTGAGGATGCGGATATACCGAATGGCGCTTTTCCTGCTCGCATCCTTCCCAGGGATGGCGGCGGGGCAACAGCCGTCACAGCCAACCAGCGCTACACCCGACCCGCGCGTTGTGCGCCACGACGAACGTGAGCGTCCCCTCAGCGCGGAAGAACTTTTGCAGGAAGAAATCCGGCGGTTCGATCCGCTGGACCCGAGCAACACGTCGGTGAGCAAGCGGGACAGCACGGAGAGAGATGCCACGGTGGCAGAACCGGAGGATCGCAAGACACCGGCGCTGCCGGGGTCAATCGCGGAAGAGGCCCGGAATGCCGCGAAACCGATTCGGGGGCCGCGGGTTGTGGGTGAGGATGAAGCGGCTCCCGAGGAAGAATATACGGGACCGGCGGTATTGAGCCGGGCTTACACATTGAACAAGCCAACGATCGCGCAGGACGTGAACTGGAGCAGGAGTGTGGGTATCAATACAACTTTCAATAGTGGAACCAATGCGGCGGCCCCGGGTCCGGCTGGTACTGTGGCAAAGACCGGCAACTTGTACGGCACTTCGTTCTCCTGGAACCTGAGTGGCCGCAAACACTGGAAGCGGGATCAGATATCCGGCTCGATCAGCGGGCAATACCAGCGTAACTACCCTTCTAACGGTGCTTATAACGGCCCGAATACGGTGCTTGCCATTGATTATTCGCATATTATTACGCGGCGGCTTTCGCTCAGGCTTACCGAAAGCGGCACGATGTCTTCCCAGAATTACTCGCTTCAGAACCCGGCAAGCAATACTGGAACGTCGATTGCCAACATCAACATCACGAGCAGCCCTAATGTTCAGACTTTTGACACAGGGACGAAGCAGTTTTCATCCCAGGTGGATCTTATTTTTCAGAAGAGTACCCGGCTTTCCTACAGCGCAGGGATCAGCTATTTCGCGATCATCAGGAGTTCTGCGGCGTTGATTGGAGTCACCGGTGAACAGGCGCGCGGTGACGTGAATTACCGGTGGAGCCGGAAGACAACTGTTGGCGTTTACTATTCGTATAGTCACTACCTGTATCCAAAGGGATTTGGGGTTACAGATACCGGCACGGAGGGGCTAATTTACTCCTATGCATTTACCCGCACACTGCAATTGAGGTTGCGGGCAGGATTTTCGTCAGCTGAGTCACTGGGATTGCAGAGCGTGGTACTGAGCCCTCTGGTGGCTGCGCTGCTGAGGCGACCTACGCTGATTGTTGACGGCTGGCGACCTTTTAAGTCATCGGATCTGTCCGGGCAGATTGTTAAAGATTTTCAGGGTGGACGTACGGTGTCACTAGCCTATGCTCGCGGCGTGTCGCCTGGAAACGGGGTATTTCAGGCATCTACGCAGGAATCATTGGCGCTTAGTGCTGCATCGCGGGTCAGGCGGAAATATACGGTTCAGTTTTCGGTGGGACGCGAGCAATTGACGTCTGCCTCTCAGTCAACCGGGAGTTATGGTGGCTACAACGCGCAGATTTCGGCTGGCAGGAGCTTTCGGGGCGGGTTCGCGTCCAACGTTCAAGTAGGCTTTCGCTACTTCGATTTGACGGCGGCGCAGGCGGCTCGTGACCAGATTCAGGTGAGTTCGGGGATTACCTGGTCTCCGGGAAGAGACAAATTCTGGCCTTTCTGAAGAAGTGCGGCGGTGGTGGTATGTTGAAGGTATATTTGGCGCTATCGTCTAACGGTTAGGACAGAGCCCTCTCAAGGCTTAAATACGGGTTCGATTCCCGTTAGCGCTACCATGTTTTCATAGACTTACGGACACCGAGTTGCCATGAGTTGCCACGCGCGACGCGCCACAGGAATTCACTGGACCAATCCCTCGTGACTGTCCAGCGTATTCTTCCCCTGAAACGCCTCCCACCGCCGCGCTGCCTCGTCGTCCTGCCCACGTATCGCGTGTGAGTAGACCTCCGCCGTTACGCGGACGGAAGAGTGCCCGAGCCGTTCGGATACTACGGGCAGCGACATCCCGGCTGCCAAGAGGTGCGACCCGTGACTGTGGCGCAGCGTGTGAAGGCTGACGTCCTTTGGAAGCTTCAGGCGACGGCACAGGGCGGACACAGATGCCGACACGGAATCTGGCTTCAGCGGCGACCCGTTGGGGTTCGCGAATATCAAGTCCAGATCAGCGCGGTAGTCGGGACCGAACTGGTGGCGAAACTCGTTCTGGCGGTTGCGATGCCTTTCTAAGGCCGTCACCGTCGACGCTGGCAAGCTAACCCGGCGTTCGCTATCCTCGGTCTTCGTACACTTGAACTCCAGCTTTTGCCTGGTCTGGGTCAGGGACCGGGTGATCAAAACCCGGCCATCTTCAAATTCGGATCACCTGAGCGCCAAGATCTCGCCGCGACGAGCACCCGTACCGGCGAGCACTTCCAGAAAGGTGCCGAGACACCACGGCTCGGTCGCGGCCGCGATGAGCGTTCTCTGCTGCTCGGGACTCAGAGCGATCCCCCGCCGCTTCTTCGGGACTGGAGGCTCGCTTGCCGAGACCGGGTTTACGGTAACCAGCCCCCACTTGATCGCGCGGGCGAAAGCGCTCGATACAATTCCTGCGATATTGCGGACGGTCTTCGCGGACAGCGGGCGCGCCGCTTTTGTGCGCCTGTGGTGACCACCGCTCTTCACTAGCCGCTTCCATTCGCGCCCGAGGTGAAGTGGCGTAATCTCCGGTAGCGGCATCTTCAAGAGGTCGGGGTCGAGGTAAGCGGCCTGTTCGTGATAGCGTTCGATCGTCTTGGGTGCCAGGTGCTCATCCACGTGCTGGGAGAAAAACTCATCCAGCAGCATGGCCAGCGTCTTCGGAACTTCGATTTCGACGCCTTTCTTCGATAGTTCTCGTTTCTGCTGTTCCTCGATCCTTCTCGCCGCTTCGGCGTCCTCGGCCTTACGCTTCGTGCCAAAACCGGATTCAGAAATCCGGTCCCGTTTTTCGCGGGTCGAGCCCGGCCCGTCGAATTGGTAATACCAGACCATCTGGCCCGTGCGGTTGGTGCGTTTGCGGAC